>NZ_FOQF01000075.1 GCF_900113655.1 Pseudobutyrivibrio sp. OR37
GCTGAATTGAAATCCTGACCTCCAGTTTGCAAACTTAACCTCTAGTTCTAATTTTTTTGTACACTTAACTTCCAATTTCGCCTAGTCAAAACAGCACTTAGTCTTGCAAAATCACCCCTTTCTAGAAGTTACAATTACAAAGATAGAGCTTACTAATACAAACCTATTGAAATCAACATCTTCCAGGGTGTATTATCTCTCCAATAGATTATTTTTGAGCATGAAAATAAGAGGTCGAGGCTTCGTTTGGTTCTTTGCAAGAGAAACCTCCACCACTGCATGATTGTATATTTCATGCTTGAAAGCGGTCTTATATTTTGCTGCTTTTACTGATTAAGCAGCTCTGGTTTTAAAATTATTTCATTTGATGGGATAGCCTTTATACCAAGTTTGGTAGCTACCTCATCACCATGAAAGAAGCTGAATAACTGGTTGGCGGACCGGTCATTCAGCTTCTTTCTTGCATATGAATTGATATGATTCATCATCAATTCTACCTGTTCCTGTTTTAGATACTTAAAGGATGTCCCTTTAGGTAAAATTCTTCTTATAAATTCATGCGTGACCTCAATACCACCTTTCTGGTTTGAGCGCTGTGGGTCACAATAAAATATATAAGTCCTGCGTTTTCCTTCCTTATCAAATTCAATAGAAGCAGGGTCAGTAAATTCACTTCCCCTATCTGTCAGAATCACAGGGAACAATTTTTTAAACTGCTCACGGCCTAGCATTTCATCAAGCTCATCGAAAACGTCAGTCACACTTCGCGCTGTATTCGCCTCCCTCAAAAAGGCTAACATGAGGCTACTATCTCTAAAATAGATTGTTAGCAATACCTTTGTTGAATCTCTGGTTCCTTCTACGGAGTCCATTTCTACAACAGCATAATCAGGATGTGCTTCCATAAATGCCAGAAAGTCCTCATATGTACGTCCCAGATGACATTTCTTATCTACATGGACAACCTTTTTCTGCTTACGTTTTCTGTATCTAACTTTTCTAGGTAAATCAAGATTACCAACTGTTAGAATTCCAGCATCGATGTAGTTGTATATACTTCTTTCGTCTACCATAATTTCGTCAGCATTGTTAACGCAAATCTGATGAATTGACTGCCCCTGTTTTACAAGTGGTGACACAACATCATCAATGCGTCTCAGTTCCTCTGGAGTCAGATCTATACCTTCACGACTCTCAGAACGAAGCTCCTCATAATCCTTCTGTGCCTTTTTGGCATCATATTTTTTCTTTTCAAGTGTACAAGATCTAATCTGTTTGCATCCGTTGCAAACATAGGGAGGCTTCTTTAGCTTTTGACATATTTCCTCTTCAAATTCATCGCATTTGATAGTACACATTCCACAAGTGCTGCAATAAGTATTTCTGAAGCTGAATGCATTAAAACAGCTTTCGCAAACGTCGCGTTCATGCGTACAGGTATTTCTCTTTTTGCAAGGATTGAATGATCTAGAGCGTGTTCCTGTTTGTTCAGTAATCAAATGTGCTCTTACTTCCTTTGAAATAGTAGATGGATCCTTTCCAACAATTTCTCCTATTTCTGTAAAAGTCTTTCCATCTTTTAAGCCCTTCTGAATTTCTTGTCTGGCGTCTAGTGTTAGATGCTTATATTTACATGTCATGGTATGTTCCTCCATTAGTGGCACCGCTTTCTAAACATCAGCAGGTATTGTACTCAAAACCAAACATAAAGAAAAGACAGCCTGCTATTATTGCAAGACTGTCTTCTAGTTCCTCGTTTGCATTATTAACTTCTGGCTTGCTTAAGGCTGACTGGAAGTTAGTTTTTCAATTCACT
>NZ_FOQF01000024.1 GCF_900113655.1 Pseudobutyrivibrio sp. OR37
CTTCCCATACCAATAATTCCTGTAATGACTTTTTCCATAGACAATTTTCTTTTCCGTGAGAAATTTCTTTCAGAATCAATACAGAAAGATTTTGCATTATCTGCAATTGTTTTAATTTGTGACATCAAAAGTTTCTTTACCATTTGTGGTTTCATGTGCGCCTCCCTGAAATTTGTAAATATACTTACAATTTCAAGGGCCGCTTTCGCTACCTCTGAAAATAATCAGTAGCGAAAGCGGCCGCACTTTTCTGCATTAATGTCAACCCTTTATAGAAAAAAGACCCCTGCATCATTCCTGATGCAGAGATCTTTATACATCCCTCTTAACTTAATGACATTGCGAAAAAGGGGGAAGCTATTTTTATTCTAGGCGCATATCGCCATCTTTTACCCAACCAAGCTTTACAGCTACCATATTGAATAGTGGGCAGAGCACTGCTGGAAGCACGAAACAGATAAGGATAAGTCCAATCCAATCCATTGCAGTGATTGCTGATTTTGTGCCGGCTGCAATATCATTTACCCAGCCAGTGTAAACACCAATCTGCCCAACAAGTCCGCAGGTACCCATGCCTGATGAAACAGCTGCGCCGTTCATTTCCATCTTAAACAGGCATGTTGCAAGAGGGCCTGTGATTGCAGAGCAAAGGATTGGTGAAATCCAAATGCGAGGATTCTTGATAATGTTTGGCATTTGAAGCATTGATGTTCCGATTCCCTGTGAAACAAGTCCGCCCCATTTATTTTCCTTAAAGCTCATTACAGCAAATCCTACCATCTGTGCGCAGCAGCCTGCTACAGCAGCGCCACCAGCAAGTCCGGTAAGTGAAAGAGCTGCGCAAATTGCGGCAGAAGAAATAGGAAGAGTAAGTGCAATTCCTACGATAACTGAAACAAGGATTCCCATGATAAATGGCTGTTTTGTTGTAGCCCACATAATAAGTGTTCCTACAGAGCTTGCCGCTTTACCAAGGGCTGGAGCCCACCAAGCGGAAAGGGCAATACCAACGCCGATTGTAACAAGTGGAGTAACAAGAATATCTACCTTTGTTTCCTTAGAAACAGCCTTGCCGATTTCTGCAGAAATGATTGCTACAAAAAGAACTGCAAGAGGGCCACCTGCACCACCAAGGGCGTTTGATGCAAAGCCTACAGTGATAAGTGAAAACAGTACAAGTGGTGGAGCCTGAAGAGCATAGCCGATGGCAACCGCCATAGCTGGACCACTCATTGCAGTAGCAAGACCGCCAACAGTGTAATCAACACCTGCCACAGTAGCTACAGGCACTGTCAAAAATCCAATTCCAAACTGAGTTCCTATTGTATTTATGATTGTTCCAATAAGAAGTGAGCAAAACAAACCTTGAGCCATGGCACCAAGGGCATCAATAAGATAACGCTTCACAGAAATTTCGATGTTTTTTCTCTTTAAAAATTCTTTCATACATCTTCTCCTTTTATAGTTGATAACAAATGTATTATAATTGATTTAATCGTGTCGCAAAAGATTAATTGACCGATTTATGTAATGATAGGAGGCAATATGAATTTTCCTAAGGACCCAGTGATGCTTTTGTCTGTTGTAAACACAGCACTTCGTGATTACTACAGCAGCTTTGATGCATTGGTTGATGATAATGAGGTAGACGGTGATGAGATAATTGCAAAGCTTGCAATGATTGATTACCACTATGACCCAGAAAAAAATAAGTTTAGGTAGAGGGAGATTATGAAAAAATTTTTTAAGGTATTAATAAATACGATGCTAGTGATGGTGCTGCTTTGCGCGGCAGGCTGGTATTTCGTTGGTGATGACATTTTTGAAAAGGCTCTTTTTAAGGAGGAGCAGGCTGCAGCCCAGCCACAGGATACTATCGTAGAAAAGGAAGTGGTTGCAGAATCGGAGCCTGCAGTGGAACCAGCGCCAGCCCAGACTACTACAAATATAGTATTTACCGGTGACGTTGAAATCAGTGAATATGTCCAGTCTGCTTATAATGCAAAAGGAATTGACGGTGTGGCATCTGCAGATGTTCAGTCGCTGCTTCGGGATTCTACATTTACAATGATAAATAATGAATTCTGCTATTCTGAAAGAGGGCAGAAGGCTCCTGACAAGCAGTACACCTTCAGAGTCAATCCTGGATATGTCAGCATTTTAGGTGACCTGGGTGTGGATATCGCAGGTCTTGCCAACAACCACGTGCTGGATTTTGGCCATGATGCACTAACAGACACCTTCACCACCCTGACTAATGCTGAAATTGAATACACAGGAGCTGGCAACAGCTTAGAGGAAGCCAGCAAGCTTATCATAAAGACTGACGATATGGGAAGAACCTACGGCTTTCTTGCCGCCAGTCACGTTATTCCAGTAGGAAGCTGGAATGTGCTTAATTCCCAGCCAGGCGAGTTCTGCTTTTACGACGAGACAGATTTATTAAATGCTATCGCAGCAGCCCGTCCACAGGTGGATTACTTATTCGTAATGGTTCACTGGGGCGTGGAGCACACCACAGAGCTTACAGACTATCAGGCCAATGACGGACACAAGATGATAGATGCTGGCGCTGATGCAGTAATCGGCATGCACAGCCATTGCCTGCAGCCAGTGGAAATGTACAATGGCAAGCCTATTTTTTACAGCCTTGGCAACTTCATCTTTAATCAGTCTATCAAATCAGGTGGCGGCGGAGCGGTACAGTTTAGTGTTGATGAAAACGGCGCCGTAACCTACCGCATCATTCCTATAACTGCAAGTAATGCATGCACTTCAGTAGACCCAAGCGGATACAGCTATGTTGAAAGCATTTCTGGCAATGTTGCTGTGGATGAAAACGGAGTAATTAGTCAAAAATAAAAATGCACTCAGGGCGACCTGGGTGCTATTTTTTAAGTTGACTTATATATACAGTTCTACTACAATACAGTCTATCGTAGATTGAAAATTGAATAAGGCGAAATTCACGTATTTATTCCTCGTTTTAGCGCCATGCACCAGCAATTGCTGGTTAACGAGGAGGAGGGATTATCGAAAATTCGGCGGGTGCCCTCCCGTGCAGCCTAGTGCGCACGCATTATTAAATATGCAGGTAACTGCAAAACAGAGATGATGCGATAGGCATGTTTTGATTGTAAGCGACAAAGTCGCATTTTATAGAAAGAATGAGGAATTAAATATGTGTGGAATTATTGGATATATAGGAAATGATGCTTTAGCAAAAATTTTGGATGGACTTGAGCTTTTGGAGTACAGAGGCTATGACAGTGCTGGAATCGCAGTTCGTGAAAAAGGTGATGGCCAGTCAGTAATATACAAATGCCAGGGCAGAGTTAATGATCTGAGAGGAATTATTCCTGAATCAGACGTTAATTTTAGCTGCGGCATTGGTCATACCAGATGGGCTACTCACGGTGGAGTTAGTGATGTGAATGCCCATCCTCATAAATCGGGAAAGGTTACTCTTGTTCATAATGGCATCATTGAAAACTATGCCCTTTTGAAGGAAGAGTACGAGCTTTCAGAGCAACTTGTATCAGAAACAGATACCGAGGTCGTTGCGGCACTGCTGAACAAATTCTACAAAGGAAATCCTAAAGAAGCTATCAAAAGAACAGTTTCAAAATTACAGGGAACTTTCGCTCTTGTAATTATGTTTGATGACATCCCAGATACTATTTTTGCTGTTAGAAATGTAAATCCTGTTGTTGTGACACACACTGGCAATCAGGCTATTTTGGCATCTGACCCAGCAGCGATTTACGCATACTCAAAAGAGTATTTTGTTTTGGATGAAGACGTTATTCTTACAATGAATGCATCAGGCTACACTGTTGAAGATTTTGAAGGCAACCCAGTAGATGTTGAATTCACAAAGGTGGATTGGGACACTACTTCTGCTCAAAAGCAGGGCTATCCATATTACATGGCAAAGGAAATTGATGAACAGCCAAATTGTTTACGCAGAATTCTTAGCAATTATATTGTGGATTCAGATGTTAATTTTGGTTTTAATGGTGAAGTTGATAAGGCCCTTAAGCATTTTAGCAGAGTATGTATTGTTGCCTGCGGAACTGCGTTGCATGCTGGTATGGTAGGCGCGCAGCTTTTGAAAAAATGGTGCGGCATAACTGCTGAAGTAGAAATGGCTTCTGAGTTTATATATTCTGATACAGCTCTTGATGCAGACACTTTATTCATTGCAGTTTCCCAGTCTGGTGAGACTATCGATACATTGGAAGCATTGAATAGAGCAAAGGAAGCAGGCGCAACATGTGTGGCAATCCTAAATGTTCGTGGTTCATCTATGTCGAGAGTAGCAGATATGAGCCTTTATACAGATGCAGGCCCAGAAATTGCTGTAGCAAGTACAAAAGCCTACACTACTCAGCTATTGATGTTTTACATGCTGGCTCTTAAGGCTGGACTTGTACGAGGAAAGCTATCAGAAGTAGATTATGAGAACGCTATCTCACAGCTAAGACTGGTTCCTGATGCTATAGCCAGAGTGATTGCTGAAAAGGATAGCATTCACAGACTTTCAAAAGAGGTTATCACCTGCCCAGATTTATTTATGGTAGGTAGAGGCTTGGATTATCTGGTTCTTATGGAAGGTGCCTTGAAGCTTAAGGAAATATCTTACATTCACTCTGAGGCTTATGCTGCCGGCGAATTGAAGCATGGCCCTATTGCATTGATAACAAAAGGAACACCTGTCATTGCAGCAGTTACTCAGACCAAGCTTGTATCTAAGGCATTATCAAATGTTAAGGAAGTCAAGGCCAGAGGGGCTAACGTGGTACTTTTGGCAAAGAACTCATTTAAGGCAGATTTTTCTGAAGAATATCATGTAATTGGATTACCTGTTTTAGAGGATGAATATATGACATTCCCTGAAATAGCAGCACTTCAGATATATGCTTATTATGTTTCTGCCGATAAGGGCTTAGATGTTGATAAACCAAGAAATCTTGCAAAGGTTGTTACTGTTGAATAGACTAATTTATATGGAATAAATACGTGGATTTATAGCTCATCTTCAAAATATTCGATAAGTGCATTTACATTCAAATCAGAATGCTCTACCTCTCGTGAATATAGGTAGATGGTTTTTGCAAGCTCCTGGCTACTTGCGGCATCTAACATCATCAGCCAGCGGGTGCTTTGAACTGCAATCATGGTGCGGGCGTAGATTTGACCATCGTAGACAGCGCCACAGAAGTAGGTATAAAGCAGGCATTCTAGAATCTTTTCAAATATGAATTCTTTTTCAGCTGCTGGATACATGGTAGACTTCCAGGTGGTGAAGCTTTCTTTATGCTCAAGCCAAAAAGCTTTGGCAGCTTTAATAGAGTCTCGCCATGACTCTTCCAAAACTTCCATTTCGATTAAGGCATCAAAGCCCTTGATGCAATTATCTAAAGATAGCATAGCGCTGGTGCCTGTAGTTTCAAAGGTGTCATCAGCAGTCACATCATCCATCTCAAAAATATCGCCTTCATCATAAAGCTCCTGCAATTCTAAGGCCATGCAAGCAA
This sequence comes from Pseudobutyrivibrio sp. OR37, assembly GCF_900113655.1. GTDB lineage: Bacteria > Bacillota > Clostridia > Lachnospirales > Lachnospiraceae > Pseudobutyrivibrio. The sequence goes on from NZ_FOQF01000024.1 coordinate 5,541, forward strand.
TGATATTCATTCGCTCCTGTAGTGGAAGAGTAGTTTCCTTTGCAAGCGCAAACATTTTATCTCGGGCATATTCCAGCTTGTCGTAAAGCATAAAATCAAAATCTTCGAATTCCTCAGGATTATCACAGGACTCATCCTCAGTTTCAGTTATCCCAAATTCAAAGTCAGGCTCCATCATCATCCTAGTCACCTCAGGGCAGGACAGTGACAGCGAATATTCCCTAATATCCTGGAATTCCTCAATGTGTCTTGGGAACAGCCTGCAGGTATTGCAAAGATAATCCTCTCCAAGCGTAGACTGCAAATCGCAAAGCCCATTATCGTTAAGCATTGCACATCTGGTGGCATTTTGCTTGAAACACTGTACATTGTAATCTATGCCAGCCTTCAGCCTATCAGAAAAATTCCCGGAAGTATTCGTGTATTTATTAACGCTGTCCTCATCAATCACAATTTGCCAACCAATGCAGCAGCTCTTCGGACATTTATCAGCTATGCACTTAAACTCATCGTACCCCGTTTGTTTCCTATAAAGCATAATAACCTCTTCAATCTATTTTCTAGAAGGTATTATAACACGAATTTTGGGTGTGTAATAATTGACAAATAATTAACAAAAATACAGAAAAGTACAAAATTAAGAACATTATGGAAAACCACTATTTTTTCATAAAAAAGTAGTATCATATCAAGTGGTTTTGAAAAACTAACACTTTGGTTTTACTAGAGGTTAAAATATTACTTTTAAAGAAAGAAAAGAGGAATTTTAAAATGGCAGGATTTGGAGCTTTAATTGACATCCTTAAAAAGGATCCTAAGAAAATCGTATTTACAGAAGGTACAGATCACAGAATCATCGAGGCATCTAGCCGTCTTCTTGGTTCTGATTTCTTACAGCCAATCCTTATTGGTAAAGAGGCAGAGGTAAAGGCAGCAGCTGAGGAAGCTGGTTTCAACATTCGTGGTGCTGTTATCATCGATCCAGATAACTACGATAGATTTGATGAAATGTGCGAGCTTTTCTGCGAGCTTAGAAAGTCTAAGGGTGTTACAATGGAGCAGGCAGCTGCTACATGTAAGCAGGCTAACTACTTCGGTACAATGCTTGTAAAGATGGGTGTTGCTGATGCACTTCTTGGTGGTGCTACATACTCTACAGCTGATACAGTTCGTCCAGCTCTTCAGGTTATTAAGACAAAGCCAGGCAACAGCATCGTATCTTCATGCTTCATCATGGTACGTAACTCAGCTACAGGTGATAGAGAAGTTCTTGCAATGGGTGACTGCGCTATCAACATTAAGCCAAACGCTGATGAGCTTGCTGAAATCGCTGGTGAGACAGCAGAGTGCGCTAAGATCTTCGGTGTAGATCCTAAGATTGCAATGCTTTCATACTCAACACTTGGTTCTGGAAAGGGCGAGGATGTTGATAAGATGCGTGAAGCTACAGCAAAGGCTAAGGAGAAGTATCCTACACTTGATATCGAAGGCGAGCTTCAGTTCGATGCAGCTGTTTCTCCACGTGTTGCAAAGACAAAGTGCCCAGATTCAACAGTAGCTGGACATGCTAACACATTCATCTTCCCAGATATCAATGCTGGTAACATCGGTTACAAGATTGCACAGCGTCTTGGTGGTTTTGATGCTTACGGCCCAATTCTTCTTGGACTTAACGCACCAATCAACGACTTATCTCGTGGATGCAATGCACAGGAAGTATACTCAATGGCTATTATTACAGCCGCTCTTGCTTAATATGCATTAAGGAGGGGCCCAGCTTGCTGGGAGGATTCCTTATTGCCACGACGCAACTCATTGCCGTAGGCAATATTTAAATGTTGCGTCTTCCCGTTTTGTATATTCAACCTTCCCCTAGTATAATAGGGGGAGGTTATTTTAGATTTTGGAGATAATTTATGAGTAAATGGATATTACAACGCAAAGCCGCAGATTACGCTACACTTAGCGGGAAGCTTAAGGTGGACCCAGTTATTGTGCGCCTTATGGTGAATCGTGGGCTTACTACTTATGAGGAGATGGAGGAATATCTTCATCCTACATTGAATAATCTGCCTGATCCACATTTGTTTGCAGACATGGACGAAGCCTGTGAGCTCTTGATGGAAGCAATTGATGAGGGGCAGAAGATTCGTGTAGTTGGGGATTATGATGTGGATGGAATTATGTCTACCTACATCCTTACTACAGCCTTAAGAGAGGTTGGGGCAGATGTGGATTATGCAGTTCCTAACAGAATGATAGACGGTTACGGTATCAATCCAGAGATGGTTCAGGCTGCTTATGATGAGGGTGTTAGCTTTATCATCACCTGCGATAACGGTATTGCTGCAGCTCCCGCCATCAATCTTGCAAAGGAGCTTGGCATGACATTTGTGGTTACAGACCATCACGAGGTTCCTTTTGAACTGGCAGAAGATGGCATAACCAAAATCCAGATGCTCCCAAATGCTGATGCGGTAGTTGATCCAAAAAGAGATGATTGTAATTATCCCTTCAAAGGCATCTGCGGTGCCCAGGTGGCATGGAAGCTTGTGGATGTTCTTTATGAATTTCTTGGCATAGAAAAAGAAAAGGCAGATGCATTTTTACAGTTTGCCAGCATTGCCACTGTTTGTGATGTAATGGAGCTTAAGGGCGAAAACAGAGCTACTGTTTATCACGGAATAAAGGCCATCGAAAGAACAGACAATATCGGCTTAAATGCTCTTCTTGCCAGAAACGAGCTTAAGGATAAGCCACTTAGCTGTTATCATCTTGGCTTTATTATAGGCCCATGCCTTAATGCCAGCGGTCGACTTGATACAGCAGGAAGAGCTATAGAGCTTTTGATGGAGACTGATAATGCCAAGGCTCTTGCTATGGCAAACGAATTGGTAGAGCTTAATGCAGAGCGCAAGGCCATGACGCAGACAGGCATCGACAAGGCCAAGGATCAAATCGAAAACAGTTCACTTAAAAATGACAAAGTGCTGGTAATATATATTCCTGAACTCCACGAAAGCCTTGCAGGAATAGTTGCAGGACGTATACGTGAAAACTACTGCAAGCCAGTTCTTGTAATCACTGATGCAGAGGACGGGGCAAAGGGGAGCGGACGCTCAATTCCAGCCTATAATATGTTTGAAGAGCTTACAGCTGTAAAGGATGTGTTCACTAAATTTGGCGGTCATCCTATGGCAGCCGGTGTTTCACTTCCAAAAGAAAAGATAGATGAATTAAGAACCAGACTTAATCAAAACTGCACTCTGACAGAAGATGACATGCAGGAGATTATTAAGATAGATTGCGATATGCCACTAGCCTATATTACAGAGGGGCTGATTGACAGCATTGATTTGCTGGCACCATTTGGCACAGGAAACAACAAGCCGCTGTTCGCCCTAAAGAATGTTCCAATTCTGAAAATGGCATACATGGGCAAGGATGGTCAGTATCTTAGAATCACAGTTGAAACTGAAAATGGTGGAAGCATGACAGCCTTAATGTTTAGAGGTGTGGAGGAATTTGAAAAAGCAGTTTCCAATAAATATGGTCAAAGTGCATGGCAGGGATTGTTCTCGGGCAGCGGCCAGAGCGTGTCCATGGATATTATTTACGAGCCTTCCATCAACGAATTTAGAGGCAATCGTTCTGTTCAAATAATTATTGAGAATTTTAAATAGAGGTCAAAGCCTTTGTTGAATATAGTGGGTAAATCATTTAAAATGAACTAGAATAATTACCGATATGAGAGGGTTAAACATGGAAAATCAAGAGGTTTACACATTTGAATCAAAAGATGGACATTCAATGATACATTGCAGAAAATGGTTACCTGAGGGGGAACCAGTTGCAGTATTACAGCTTGTTCACGGAATGGTTGAATATATAGAAAGATATGATGAATTTGCAAGATTTCTTACATCTAAGGGATATGTTGTAGTAGGCCATGATCACATTGGTCACGGTCAGTCTGTAGATAGCCTTGACGATCTTGGTGTTATGACTAGCACACATCCTGCTGATGATATGGTTGAGGATATTTACACACATTATTCTATTACTAAAAAGGCATATCCTAATTTACCATATTTTATTCTTGGTCACTCAATGGGTTCTTACATGCTTCGTAAGTTTTTGGCTGATAAGACAGCTTATTTGGACGAGCTTTCAGGTGCAGTAATAATGGGAACTGGCCAGGAATCAGCTGGTACATTAAATGCAGGCCTTGCTGTAGTAGCAATCCTTTCTCTTTTCAGGGGAAAGAAATATCGCAGCGCTTTTGTACAGGGCATGTCTTACAGCAAGCCATATCAGATTTACGATTGTTATGGTAAGGATTACGCTAATTCATGGTTGTCTAAAAACACCAGAAGCGTTGAAAAGTATTATCACGATCCTTACTGTACATTTATGTTCACATTGAATGCATACAAGGCACTTGCTGAGGGTACAAAATATGCATGTTCAAAGGTATGCGCTGGCAAGGTGAGAAAGAGCTTGCCTGTATTCTTTGTTTCAGGTGATGCTGATCCAGTTGGTAACCTTGGCAAAGGAACTACAGCAGCATACAATTCCTTGAAGAATGCAGGTGTAAAGGATGTTACACTTAAGCTTTACAAGGGAGACAGACACGAAATTTTAAATGAGTTAGATAGAGAACAGGTTTTCCAGGACATCTATCAGTGGTTAGAAGCACACAAATAATGGAGCAATTATGGATTCTTTGGAGCATTTAATTACAAGGTCAATAAAGTCATATTATAAAAGCAAGCTTTATGCTCCTATTATCTTTCTAGTTATTTTGATTGTGCTTGGCATTATTTTCCCAGTTAAGCAATTGCTTGTTCCTAAGATGTATCAGGAGGAGCAAATCAGTCTGTACGAGATGTACAATTCCAGGGAGAATTTTGCCAGATTTAATCTTAATAATCTGTATTTTACTGGATATACCAGCAAATGGTTGGATACCACCAGGGGCTACTATTACTACACAATGATTAATTCTGAGTGTGTAGTAGTGCTTCTTACCCCTGATACTTGCGAGCAGGGTGCTCCAACCATCGATGCTGTTTCTATAAAAGGTGAGATTCTTTACGATTCGGTTGCTACCAGAACACTTCTTACAAATCTTGCCAATGATTTGAATTGGAACGAAAAAGGAATTCTTTCAACCGTATCCAGCTATTCTATTTCTGAGCCTGATGCGGTAGGAGCCGCTGCAGAGTGTTTTGAATTCTTTTATGTTCTTTTCGGATTATATAGCATAGGTGCAATCTTAATTTATTGCATTTATATTGCATTTCCGGTAATTTCGCAGCCAGTTAGAAAGACTAGGGCATACGGTAAGCCAGCAGAAATATTGGCTGAGGCTGAGGAAGAATTGGCCACACTGCCACAGCTTGCTACAGAAGATATGTTTATTACGGAGCATTATTTCATCGAGACAAGCAGTTATGGTGTTGCTATTGTTCCAATTGATGCTATAATTTGGATTTATAAATATTCCACTATGCATAAATTCCTTTGGCATCATTTTTCTATTACATACACTCTGTATATTACAGCCGGCAAGAGACACTACATCAAATGTCCAAAAAATATTAAGAGTGATATAGATGGTATTATTGATTACCTTGCAGAAGCAAATCATGATATTTTGGTTGGTTTCTCCGAGGAGAATCGATTAAAGGTGGAAGAAATTCAGGATGATTTTGAGATAGTTAGAAAGCTTACAAGCTTTTTATCTAAGAGGGTATAGGATGGAAGCTTACACAGGCTTTGCCTCAGTCTACGATATGTATATGGATAATATTCCATATGATGACTGGGCTAACAATATTAAAACTTTGTTTCAAAAATACGATATGCCGATGGAAATCGTATGTGACTTAGGCTGTGGTACTGGTCAGATGACCAGACGCCTTAAGGCTATGGGCTACGACATGATTGGCATAGATATATCATATGACATGCTTATGGAGGCAATGCAGGTTGAGGATTCCGATGGAATCCTTTATCTATGTCAGGACATGAAGGATTTCGAGCTCTACGGAACTGTGGGAGCGGTGGTTAGTGTCTGCGATAGCATGAACTATCTAAAGGATACAGATGAGCTTTTAACAGTTTGCAAGCTCGCAAATAATTACCTTGATCCAAAGGGCTTATTCATTTTTGATATTAAGACAGAACACTACTTCAAAAAGCTGGGAAGTAGTACAATTGCGGAAAATCGTGAGGAGGGAAGCTTCATTTGGGAAAACGATTACAATGAAGAGACCCGGGATAATTTATATTATCTTACTATTTACGAGGAAAACGAAGAGGGCACCTTCGACAGATATGAGGAGGAGCATCTTCAGCATGCATTTACCGTAGATGAAATAAAGTCTGCAATTGAAAAAAGTGAGTTACAACTTCTTGAAGTGCTGGATGTATCAACCATGCAGGCACCAAAGGAAGATAGTGATAGATTGTATTTTATAGCAAGAGAGGTAATAAAGTAATGAGTGATTATATAGTTAGAGGAACAGCAGCAAACGATTCCATTCGCGCATTCGCCATCACCAGCCATGATATGGTGGAAGAGGCAAGACAGCGCCATAACACATCACCAATAGTAACAGCTGCACTTGGCAGAATGCTTTCAGCAGGCTCTATGATGGGCGTTATGCTTAAGGGTGAGGACGATTTAGTAACACTTCAGATTCAGGGAAGTGGCCCACTTAAGGGAATCACAGTTACAGCCAACAGCAAGGGAGAGGTTAAGGGCTTCCCTAATGTTTCTGTGGTTGATTTACCACCAAAGAATGGCAAGCTTGATGTAGGTGGAGCCATCGACCTTGGTATTATGCGTGTTATCAAGGATATGGGCTTGAAGGAGCCATACGTTGGAACAGTAGAGCTTCAGACAGGTGAAATCGCAGAGGATTTAACATATTACTATGCTGTTTCAGAGCAGATTCCTTCCTCAGTAGGACTTGGAGTTCTTATGAATAAGGACAATACTGTAAATTGCGCAGGCGGTTTCATTATCCAGCTTATGCCATTTACACCAGAGGATGTAATTGAAAAAATCGAGGAAAATCTTAAGACACTTCCATCAGTTACAGATATGCTTTCAAGCGGTAAGACACCAGAGCAAATGCTTGAAACAGTTCTTGCAGGACTTGATTTACAGTTTATGGAGACTTATGATACAGCCTTCAAGTGTGATTGCTCAAGAGATAGAGTTATCAAGAGCTTAGCATCTCTTGGTAAGGAAGACATGGATGAAATCATTGCAGATGGCAAGCCAGTAGAGGTTAAATGTCAGTTCTGTAATGAGGCTTATGAATTTACTATCGACGAACTTAAGAGCTTTAGGAGGAATTAGTCAAATAAAGCCTTCCTAAATCAAAAAGTTTAGTTGTTTTTATTTCTTGTTTTCTTGTAAACTAGGAAACGGAATTATTATATACTGATAACAGAAGGTAAATTTATGAGTAAACGTAGGAAGAACAGGTTTAAATCATACAGACCTGATAAGAATTTAATTATTAAATGGGCAATTGCTATTTGCGTTGCATTTATAGTATATCTTTTAGGTAGCTTATACTTTAACAATCACTTTTATATCAGAAGCAAGGTAAATGGTGTAGGCGCATCCTTCCTTGGAGCCGAGAAAACCTATGATAAGATTGTTCAAAACGCAGACAAATACACAATCACCTTTAAGGATGCAGATGGCAAAGTTGTAAACGAAGTTAGCTCTAGTGACCTTGGGGTAGATGTTAATTATGATGAAACACAGGTCCAGGACATTCTTGATAAGCAGTCAGGCTTTAACTGGATAGGACGTCTTATCGTTCCAGCAGAATATTATACAGCCACAGGAAATGCTTATGATGAAGCAAAGGTAAGGGCAGTAGCTCAGAGCCTTGATTTCAGCGATCAGAAGTCCACAAAGGAATCTGAGGATGCATATATTGAATTTAATGGTGATAAATTCGAAATCGTTGATGAAGTCTACGGAGACAGAATAGACGAAGAGGGCGTTGAGGAAGCTATCATTTACGCTGTAGAGAATCTTGAAAGAGTAATAAGTATTGCAGATGGTTCTTGCTATAACAAGCCAGATGTTAAGGCTGATGACAAGAACATTAAAAATGCAGTTGAAAAGCTTAACAAGTACATGGATGTAAATATCCACTACGACCTTGGTGAAGGCTTCACCGAAGAAATCCCAGCCAAAACAAAAGCTACTTTCTTCAAGTGGGATGATAAATTCAAGGTATCTTTTGATAGAGATGCCATTGGTGAATATGTTAATGCTATGGGTGATAAATACAATACCTACGGCAAGAAAAAGGATTTCACTACCACAGAGGGTGAGGAAATCACAGTACCAGCAGGTTCCTTTGGATGGCGTATAGCCTACGAGGGAGAAATCGATGCAATCATTGCAGATCTTAAGGCTGGCAAGGATGTTAGCAGAGATTTCACTTATCTTTACTACGGAACCAGCCATGGCGAGCATGATTATGGTAACTCTTATGTAGAGGTTAATCTTACTGAGCAGCATGTGTATGTTTACAAGGAAGGCCAGATGGTCTTTGACACAGCCTGTGTTTCCGGAAAGATTGTAGGAAACCATGGTACACATACAGGTGTTTATCCAATAGCTTACAAGCAGACAGAGGCAACACTTAAGGGTGATAATTACGAATCACACGTACATTTCTGGATGCCATTCAACATGGGTGAAGGCTTACATGATGCCACTTGGCGTAACAAATTTGGCGGTGAGCTTTACAAAACAAGCGGAAGCCACGGTTGTGTAAACCTACCACTTTCATCAGCAGAAAAGATTTACGATATTGTTGAAGCTGGTTGGCCAGTTATTGTTTTCTATACAGGCAATACAGAGCAGGAGAATTACTTAATCCAGAATCCACAGCTTAAGGTAATTGAGCTTATTACACAGATTGGACCAGTTACTAGCCTGGAGCAGGAGCCACAGATAGCAGAGGCAAGAGTTAAGTACGAAGCATTATCTGAGGAGCAGAAGGCTCAAGTTACAAATCTCCAGGATTTAGTTAACGCAGAACTAACATTACAGGCACTTAAAGAACAGGCAGCTGCCTCAGCACCAGCTGAGGAGGCTCCTACAGAACAAACAGTAGTAGCACCATAACAGATTTTACGTGAGGCAATTATGACTAAATGGACGAATAATGTTAGAACAGTAGTACCTTACACACCAGGCGAGCAGCCTAAAACAAAAGTAATAAAGTTAAACACAAATGAAAACCCATACCCACCAAGTCCTTTGGTGGGTAAAGCTATTTCTAGTGTAGCTATGGATACTCTCAGAAAGTATCCTGATCCTAATTGCAGCAATCTTACAGCTGCTATAGCAAAGTACCACGGCTTTGACACTGAAAATGTATTTGTAGGTGTGGGCTCGGATGATGTACTTGCTATGAGCTTCTTAACCTTTTTCAATTCTACACAGCCAGTATTTTTCCCAGATATCACATATTCCTTTTATGATGTTTGGGCAGATTTGTTTAGAATACCTTACGAGACCAAGGCTCTTGATTCACAGTTCAAGATAAATCCAGCAGATTATGATAAAGAGTGTGGCGGAATTGTCATTCCAAATCCAAATGCTCCTACTGGTATAGCAGAGCCTGTTTCCTTCTTCGAAGATATTATTTCAAAGCATCCAGAATGCGTTGTTATCATCGACGAAGCCTATGTGGATTTTGGTTCTCAGTCATGTGTAGATTTGGTTCGTAAATACGATAATGTTTTAGTGGTTAGAACATTTTCTAAATCACGTTCTATGGCAGGCAATCGTATAGGATATGCTCTCGGTTCTAAGGAGCTTATCAAATATCTATCAGATTGTAAGTTTTCCTTTAATTCCTACACCATGGATGCAATCACACTTGCAGCTGGCGTAGCGTCTATAGAGGATGATGAATATTTTAATGAAAAGCTTAAAGCTGTTATTAAAACCAGAGAATGGACAAAGCAGGCCCTGACAGAGCTTGGCTTTACCTTCCCTGATTCAAAGAGCAATTTCATTTTTGCAAAGCACGAATCTGTTGAGGCATCCTATTTATTCCAGGAGCTTAAAAAGAAGGGCATTTATGTGCGCTATTTTTCTAAACCACAGCGCATTTCAAATTACTTGCGTATTTCCATCGGTACAGATGATGAGATGCAGAAATTTATAAATGAATTACGAGAGATAATAAAAGGAGTTTAGTTTTAATGATTAATTATTTAATAGTGTTTTTTATTTCCATGGTACCTTTGATTGAGCTTAGAGGAGCAATCCCTTACGCAGTTGCAAACAACATGCCACTTTTACAGAGCTATATCATTGCAATCATAGGTAACATGATTCCTATGCCTATCATTTTCTTCTTCGCAAGAAGAGTTCTTGAGTGGGGTAAGGATAAGCCAGTTATCGGCGGCTTTTTCACCTTCTGTCTTGAAAAAGGACATAAGGGTGGCGAGAAGCTTAAGGAAAAGGCTGGCAACGGTCTTTATGTTGCATTGTTTTTATTCGTAGGTATTCCAGTTCCAGGAACAGGTGCTTGGACAGGTACACTTGCAGCTTCAATTCTTGATATGGATTTCAAGAAGAGTGTTAAGGCTACAATGGCAGGCATAGTTCTTGCCGGTGTCATTATGGGTGCTGGAACAAAAATCATTATGCTTATTGCAAGCTTATTTTAAAGGGTGCTGAATATGGATACAGTTAATATGATAATTAACGTAATTGCGATAATGGCTGGACTTACTATTTACATTGCTATCAGCAATACTAAATGGGGTAAGGCGCATCAGCAGTTTCAATACGCCATAATGCTTGGAGCAATTCTCTTGGCAGTTTTCATTGGAGGATTCATTAGATGGCTAATAATTCTAAAGTAAAAAAATCAAGCAGTACAGCTTGCGAATATTGTAACAACTTTGTCTGGGATGACGAGGACGAGCAGTATTACTGCGAGATGGACATGGACGAGGATGATTATGTAAGGCTTGTAACAGGTCATTACAAGGAGTGCCCATATTTTGTAGATGGTGATGAATACAAGGTGGTACGTCATCAGAACTAAATCACATTGATTTAAGAAATTTTTAGATTAAGAATTATTGATTTGTGGTACTATAAAAGGGCAAGAATAATTAGGAGGGAAAAATTGTGAAAAAGATTAAGGCATCAAAAGCATTTAAGTCATTTGCAGCATTACTTTTAGCTGTATGTATGACTTTATCTGTTCCTGTAACTGCTAATGCTGCAGGCGCACAAGGAATAGATGTTTCAAAGTATCAGGGGGCAGTTAACTGGGCAGCAGTAGCACAGTCAGGTGTTTCATATACATTCGTAAAGGTAGGAAGTACAAAGAGTGGAGTTGATCCATTTTTTGCAGCTAATGTACAGGGCGCTCAGGCAGCTGGCATCCGTACAGGTGTATATATTTATTCTTATGCAACTACAGTAGAGGCAGCTGCACAGGAAGCAGCATTAGTACTACAGTGGATTGAGCCATACAATATCAACTTCCCTGTAGCATTTGATATGGAAGATAAGACTCAAAAGGGATTGGATCCAAATACATGTACAGCAATTGCTAATACATTCTGTAGCATTATTTCACAGGCTGGCTACACACCAATCCTTTATACATACACAAATTTCTACAAGTCACATTTTACATCAGCACTTGCTTGTGATAAGTGGATTGCACAGTATTCAGATCACAATGATATCCCAGGTTGGGCTATCTGGCAGTACTCTTCAGGCGGAGCAGTAGCAGGTATCAACGGCAGAGTTGATATGAACCTTGCAGCCAAGGATTACAGCGCATACATTCCACAGGTTGGTTTACTTGACCTTGGAGCAGGAAATGTTTATTTCTTTAATAATTTCCGTAGACAGTTTGGTTGGATAGATATTGCAGGTACTAAATATCACACAGACCCAGCTACAGGTATCGTTACATACGGTTGGTTTGCAGATCCAACAGGAACATATTATTTCGCACCAAAGACAGCTAACGCATTAGTTGGTTTAAATACAATTGATAAGGGCATTTACTACTTCAATGAAGTAGGTCAGATGCAGACAGGCTGGTTAGATTTAGGAGGAAACACATTCTTATTTAACCCAGCAGATAATGGTAAGCTTTTCACTGGCTGGTGGTCAGATCCAGCAGTTGGAACCAGATACTTAGATACAACAGACGGTCACATGGTTAAGGGCCTTGTTGTTATCGATAAGGATATGTACTTCTTCAATGAGGATGGTTTCTTACAGACAGGATGGGTTGATATCAAGGGCGTTACTTACTTATTCAATCCAGCAGACAATGGCAAGCTTTACAAGGGTTGGTGGACAGATGCCACTGGCACATACTATTTAGATGCCAAGGATGCTCACAGAACTACAGGACTTGCAGCAATTGATGGTAGCGTATATTATTTCAACGAAGCAGGCCAGATGCAGGTTGGTGCTTATGTAGTTAACGGCAATACATACTACTTCGGACCAGACGGAAAGATGCAGACAGGCTTCCAGCAGGTAGGTAATAACACCTTCTACTTCGCAGAGAATGGCGCAATGGTTAGAGGCGCATTTGCTGCAGCAGATGGTATATACTATGCAGATGATAAGACTGGTATCATAGTTCGTAATCAGGTAGTAAAGGTTGGCGGACAGCCATACTTATTTGGAGCTGATGGAAAGGTTGTTAAGAATCAGTTAATCCAGGTAGGAAAGATGTTATATCAGACAAATGAAGCAGGTGTTGTAACAGCACAGGCTCCAGTTCAATAAAAAGAGAACCCTTAGTTAATAACTAAGGGTTCATTTTTTTAGATTATAGATTATGCCAGCTTGTGCAGTAATGGATATAATACAGAAGATATAATTACTCCAAAGATACCTTGAATGATGTTTGGTATGATTCCAGCGATAGATGCTAGGGCGCCAGCAGAAAGGGTAACATCATTTACAACAGAAAGCATAAAAATTTCAAAAATAAAATATCCTAAAACCATGACAGCCTCACCAGCGATTCCACTGATAATAAGTGCCGGTAGGGCTGTTTTTGTATTTAAAAGCTTTCCCACAAGTTTGAAAAGGAAAAAACCGGTAAGGGCAGTAAGTGCTTTAATAATAAAGGTGGCTGGAACATAAATAAAATATCCACCAATCAAATCTGAAAGAGCAGAACCAAACCCAGCAGCCAAGGCTCCCCAAGCAGGTCCTAATAGCAGACCTGATAGTAGTACAAATCCATCACCTGGATGTATGTAGCCATTTGTAGGCGTTGGAATTTTGATAATCATTGTGCCGATACAAGTAAGTGCAGCAAATAATGCAGCAATTATTGTTTTTCTGGTGGCGTCGGTTCTTAAGGTGTTTGCTGTAAAAGTAGTATCCTTCATTATCTAGTCCTCCTGTTTCAAGTGAGATTTGAAAAAGCGCTATTTCATTCTTTTTATGTTGAAGCTATAATAACACTAAGCTGTAACTAAAAAAATGCGTAAAACTGACAAAATAAAAGGGGACAGATATGAAGGTATATGAACAAGTCTATAGTTTTTATGTAAAGAAAATCGAGGACGGCAGCCTAAAGACTGGGGATAGAATGCCCTCTATAAGAGAATCAGAGAGGATTTTGAATGTAAGTAGAACATCAATAGAAACAGCCTATCTACAGCTGGCAGCAGACGGCTATATTTATTCGGTGGAGAAGGTTGGATATTTTGTTTCTGACATGGTAACCAGATTAGAAGACAAAAAGCGTCATGTAGTTTCAGAGAAAGACCAAGCAAAAAAGAAATATGTCTACGATTTAGAAATCATCGGTGAGGATAAAACAGTGTCTTGCCTGCAGCTGTGGAGAAGATATATGAAATCCGCCCTCAGACAGGAGGAAAGATTGCTAAATTATCCCAACAATCAGGGGGAGGAAGAATTAAGAATTGAGATAGCGGCTTATGTTAGAAAAACAAGAAATATACTTTGCAGTGCTGATGATATTGTAATCGGTGCTGGCTTCCAAAGCTTATTGTCTCTTCTTATTCCTCTTATTCCAGGAGAGAAGACTATTTCCTTCCCAACAAAGAATTTTGCAGATGGTGCAGCAATATTTAAAAACGCCGGTTATGTAGTTAATTATAGAGATAAGGAAAGCCATGTAATATATGTTACTCCATCCTATATGACAAAATGGGGCGAAGTCATGACCATGAAACGACGTCATGAGCTTATAGAGCATGCCAGGGTTAGCAACCATCTCATTATCGAGGATGATTACCAGAACGAGTTTGTATTTTCCAACAAAGCCACTCCTAGCTTATATGCCATGACAGGAGGGGAGAATATTGCCTTCTTAGGCTCATTTTCAAGAGTATTGCTTCCTAGCGTAAGAATAAGTTATTTGATTTTGCCAAAGGGGGTTAGAGCTGAATACGAAAAAATAAAGCATCTATATAATCAGACTGCTTCCATGGCAGAGCAGATTGCCTTGGCATCATTTTTAAGAGATGGTCATCTAAACCGTCACATAAAAAAGATGAGACGTCTGTATGAAGATAAACGAAAGCTTATGTACAAAAGTCTGAAGCATGTATTTGTAAAGAACGCCACCATTCTTATGGGAGAAAGTGGGATGGAAATAGGCGTTAAGCTTTCAGGAAGGAATATGGCAGAAAAGCTCAAGGAAAATCAGGTAAGGGTGAAGGTGGTAGATATATCAGAGGATATGGCATTGTTTTTAGTGTCTTGCAGTAGGATTGCAATAGAAGACATAGGGGATGCCATAGAAAAATTAAATTATGGTTTACAATGACGCTTTAGTATGCTAAAGTATATACATAACAGTTTAGTACATTATCACGCTAAAGTGTTTCGGACAGTAAACAATAGCTTTATAGGAGATTCTACTATGAAAAAGAGATTATTAGCAGGAATGCTCACAGGACTTATGATGATTTCCATGGTTGCATGTGGCTCATCGTCTACTACAACAGCTGATGAAAAGCAGGATACAAATACTGAGGCAGCAGAAGCTACAACAGATAGCGATTTAGAGTACATCAAGTCAAAGGGTACACTTACAGTAGGTATCACAGACTTTGCGCCTATGGATTACAAGGATGAAGATGGCCAGTGGATTGGCTATGATGCAGATTTAGCCAAGAAAGTGGCAGAGAGCCTTGGAGTTGATGTAGAGTTTGTTGAAATTGATTGGGATAACAAAATCCTTGAGCTTCAGAACAAATCCATTGATGTGGTTTGGAACGGCATGACACTTACACCAGAGGTTACAAATGCAATGGAGTGCACAAATGCATATCTTAACAATGCACAGGTTGTAGTTGTAAACAAGGATGTTGCTGATTCAGTAACAGATGTTGATTCAGCAAAGGAGCTTAGCTTTGCAGTTGAATCTGGTTCAGCAGGTGAGGCAGCAGCAGAGGAAAATGGCTTCAACTATGTGGCAGTAAAATCTCAGGCTGATGCTGTAATGGAGGTTTCAGCCGGTACATCAGATGCTTGTATCATTGACCTTCTTATGGCAGGCGCAATGGTAGGCGAAGGAACTAGCTACGAGAATCTTACACACACAGTAGAGCTTACTACAGAAGAATACGGCATCGGCTGCAGAAAGGGTTCTGATTTAGCTGAATACATCAACAATCAGCTTAAGGCTCTTTACGACGATGGCACAATGGAAGAAATTGCAAACACCTATGGTGTGCAGGATGCAATCGTAAAACTATAAAACAACAATAAGGAAATATTATGTTTGCGAATGTAACATTATCACTTTTAGAGGGTTTCTTAGGAACCCTCAAATTGTTTTCATTAACTTTATTATTTTCACTACCACTTGGACTTATTATTAGCTTTGGCTCAATGAATAAAAATCTGGTAGTTAGATTACCAATCAGATTCATTATTTGGGTGGTCAGGGGAACACCTTTGATGCTGCAGCTTTTAATAATCTTCTACGGACCGGGAATCTTTTTAGGAGTGAATCTTTGGGGTGCAGGAGATAGTGGGCGATTTACAGCGGCACTTGTGGCTTTTGTAATCAATTACGCATGCTATTTCAGTGAAATATATAGGGGTGGAATTCAATCAATACCAAAAGGACAATACGAGGCAGCGGCAGTACTAGGACTTAACAAAGGCCAAACCTTTTTCAGAATCGTTTTATTACAGGTAATTAAGAAAATTGTTCCTCCTATTTCAAACGAGGTAATAACCCTGGTAAAGGATACTTCGCTTGCCAGAGTTATTGCCTTCTATGAAATCATTTGGGAGGGCGAGCGATTTATTAAAAGCGCAGGAATTATCTGGCCACTATTTTATACTGGCGCCTTCTATTTAATATTCAGTGGATTGCTTACACTGTTATTTGGTTATATCGAAAAGAAACTGGAGTATTTCAGATAATCGATAAATGAATTTTAAGTGAGAATATTATGGCAATTTTAGAAGTACATGAAATCAGAAAAAAATTTGATAAAGAAGAGATATTAAAGGGCATTTCCTTCAACATGGAAAGAGGACAGACCTTGTCTATAATCGGCAGCTCTGGCTCAGGCAAGACCACCTTGCTTCGATGCCTGAATTTTTTAGAGGTACCGGATGCGGGGAGCATCACAGTAAATGGTGATGTGCTGTTTTTTGCGAACTATTCCAAGCTGAAGGAAGAGGAGATTAGAAAGAACCGCCATCATTTTGGAATGGTGTTTCAACAGTTCAATCTGTTTCCTCAGTATACCGCCCTTGAAAATGTCATTCTGGCTCCAAAGCTTGCAGCCAAATCAAAGGACGAAATAGAAGAGATTACCGAAAATGGAAAAGAGCTGCTTAGAAAAATGGGGCTAGAGGATAGGATGGACAACTACCCTCATCAGCTATCAGGCGGGCAGCAGCAAAGAGTAGCCATAGCTAGAGCATTAGCTTTAAAGCCTGATATCCTTTGTTTTGATGAGCCTACATCGGCCTTAGATCCGGAGCTTACAGGAGAGGTCCTTAAGGTTATAAAGGAGCTGGCAAAGCAGAAGACTACAATGATTATCGTTACCCACGAAATCGGCTTCGCCAGGGATGTTTCAGATGAAATAATATTTATGGATGGAGGCGTAATCGCAGAACAGGGCACACCTGAGCAGGTGATAGATAATCCTTCGAATGAGCGAACAAAACAGTTTCTTGCAAACTATCTAAAATAACAATATGAAGGGAGATTGAAATGGCAACACTAGGAATCGTAATTGCAATCGTGATTTATTTGGCAGGTCTTCTTATTATGGGAGCTACCTTTGCTAAAGAAAATCACACCGTTGGAGATTATTATTTAGGCGGAAGAAAGCTAGGCCCTTTTGTTACAGCAATGAGTGCAGAAGCATCAGATATGTCATCCTGGCTTCTGATGGGATTGCCTGGTATCGCATACGCCAGCGGTATTTGCGATGTTTTTTGGACAGCACTAGGCCTTGGAATTGGAACCTATATGAACTGGTTGCTGGTAGCAAAAAGACTTAGAAGATATTCGGAAAAGAACAATTCGGTTACTATTCCAGATTTCTTCGAGCATAGATTTAGAGATAAAAGCCACGCACTACTTTTAATATCATCACTGATTATCGTGGTATTTTTCATACCTTATGTTGGCTCTGGCTTTGCCGCATGTGGCAAGCTGTTTTCTTCTCTTTTTGGATTAGATTACACAATCGCTATGATTGCATCCGCAGCTGTTATCATAGGCTATACAGCTACTGGTGGATTTATGGCAGCATCGGTTACAGATTTTGTCCAGTCAATCATTATGACAATAGCTCTTATTGCGGTAGTTTGCTTCGGGCTTGCCAGTGTAGGTGGAATAGATGTAGTTAGTAATTTTGCCACATCCTTGGATGGATATATTAGTGTGTTGGCTACCCATGATTTTGCAACTGGAAGCCGCGTATCCTACGGCGGAATAATCACCATCATTTCAACAATGGCATGGGGACTTGGATATTTTGGTATGCCACATATCCTCCTTAGATTCATGGCTATCGAAGACCCAGAAAAGATTAAGCTTAGCCGTAGAATATCAACTGTTTGGGTATTTATCGCAATGGGCGTTGCAATTTTCATCGGTGTAATGGCTCATACCATGGTAAATGTAGGCGTTCTTGATGAGCTTGCAGATTCAGAAAGAGCAATCGTAATCATCGCCCAGACTCTTGCAGAGCACAGCTTTGGCGCATCACTACTAGCAGGTGTGATACTTGCAGGTATTTTGGCATGTACCATGTCTACCTGTGATTCGCAGATGCTAGCAGCATCTTCATCTGTATCTGAAAACATATTTCACGAGACACTTGGAATTGAGCTTTCAGAGCATATGCAGATGGTAATGGCAAGAATTGTTCTTATCGTTATTGCTGCAATCGGAATCATTATTGCAAGAGACCCTAATAGTTCAGTGTTTGGCATCGTATCATTTGCCTGGGCAGGCTTTGGTGCAGCTTTTGGTCCGATTATGCTGCTCGCTCTGTTTTGGAAGAGAGCAAATCGCTATGGTGCTATCGCAGGAATGCTTGGCGGCGGCATTATGATTTTTGTATGGAAGTTCATGATTAAACCACTTGGCGGAATTTTTGGAATTTACGAGTTACTTCCAGGCTTCATTGTAGGATTATTGCTATGCGTAGTGGTAAGCCTTTTGACACCTGCTCCAGAGAAGGAGATAGTAGAGGAGTTCGAATCAATCTAACCAATTGAGAATAAATATCAACAAGACATAATATCACCTATAACCTATTGACTAAGTAGGTTATAGGTGATATTTTCTTTTACATAGTTATTCAATAGGTGAAATCTATTAAAAATGTGAAAGGAAGGAATAGTAATGTTTGTATATGCAGATAATGCGGCGACAACAGCAGTTAGCAAAAAGGTAGTGGATGCAATGCTTCCATATTTTACAGAAGTATATGGTAATCCATCTAGTTTATATTCAGTTGGCCAGAAGGCAAAAGAAGTTTTAGAAGAGGCTCGAGAAAGAGTTGCAAAGGTGTTAGGTGCAAAGCCTAGAGAAATATATTTCACATCAGGTGGTAGTGAGGCAGATAATCAGGCCATCATCTCAGCTGCAAGAGCAGGTGCCAAGAAAGGCAAGAAGCATATCATATCTTCTAAATTTGAGCATCATGCAGTGCTTCACACATTAGAAGCATTAGAGAAGGAAGGCTTTGAGATTACACTTGTGGATGTTCATTCTAATGGTGTGGTTGATCCTAAGGAAATTGAGGATGCCATTCGTGAGGATACAGCACTTGTAACAATCATGTATGCCAACAACGAAATCGGAACTATCCAGCCTATAGCAGAAATTGGTAAGATTTGCCGCGAGAAGAAGGTATGGTTCCATACAGATGCAGTTCAGGCCATCAGCCATGTGCACATCAATGTGGAGGAGCAGAATATTGATATGCTTTCAATATCAGCTCACAAGTTCCATGGTCCTAAGGGTGTTGGTGTGCTCTATGCCAAGGGAGGTATCCCACTTACAAACATAATTAACGGTGGTGCCCAGGAAAGAGGCAAGCGTGCAGGTACAGAAAACCTTGCAGGTATCGTAGGCCTTACAGTAGCACTTGAGGATGCAGTAGCCCATATCGATGAAAATAACGAAAAACTTTCCAAGCTTCAGGACAGATTAATCAAAGGGCTTTCAAAGATTCCATACTCAGAGCTTAACGGAGATAGACATGCAAGAGTTACTTCTAATGTAAACTTCTGCTTTGAGGGTATTGAGGGAGAATCCCTTCTTTTATTATTAGATGACAAGGGTGTGGCTGTGTCATCAGGTTCGGCATGTACATCAGGTTCGCTGGATCCAAGCCATGTACTTCTTGCAATTGGCAGACCTCACGAGGTAGCTCACGGCTCACTAAGAATATCACTTGGAGAGGATGCTACAGAAGAGCAGGTTGATTATATCGTAAATGCGGTAACAGAGGTTGTGGAGTACCTTCGTGGATTTTCACCTTTCTGGGGTGATCTTGTTAGTGGAAAGCGTCCACATGTATTTGAGGAACATAGTGTAGCCTAATTAATGAGAGTAATTGGAGGAATAAAAAATGGCATTATATAGTGAAAAGGTCATGGACCACTTTAGAAACCCTAGAAATGTAGGAGTTATAGAAGATGCAGATGGTGTGGGCGAAGTAGGTAACCCAGTCTGCGGCGACATCATGAAAATCTATCTTAAGATAAATGATGACCAGGTAATTGATGATGTTAAATTCGAAACCTTCGGTTGTGGTAGCGCCATTGCATCATCTTCAATGGCAACAGAGCTTATCAAGGGAAAGCCTTTAACTGAGGCACTTCAGCTTACAAACAAGGCTGTAACTGAGGCACTTGATGGACTTCCACCACATAAGCTTCACTGTTCAGTGCTTGCAGAGGAGGCAATCAAATCCGCTGTAAAGAATTACTACGACAATAACGGAATCGAATACGACCCCGCTGATTTCCCAGAGGAACACAATTGTGAGGCATGTCACATGCATTAATTTGCCAAAAGCAGTTTGAGGAGTTACAATAGTTTCTTTAGAGAGAAATTGAAGGGAAACTATTTAATGAGTAATACAAATCAGCAACCAAAACCAAATGCTAAGGCACTTCTTCCTATAGCATTGTTTCTAATATTGTATTTAGGTAATGGAATTTATTTCCAGTACATATCACCTATTGAAGGGCAGATGGGATTCTACGTAGTATCCGTTGTTCTGTCCTTCACTTTTGCCCTTATTCTGGCGTTCATGCAAAACAGGGGTAAGAGCTTTGAGGAAAAGATTCATATATGTGCAGAGGGCATAGGAGATGATAATATTGTCACTATGCTTTTCATATTCATACTAGCAGGCGCCTTCAGTGGAGTAGCAGGTGAGGCAGGTGGTGCATCCTCTACAGCAAATCTTTTGCTTAGTGTTATACCAGGCAGATTTGCAATCCCAGGCTTGTTTATAATAGCTTGTCTTATTTCCATGGCAATGGGAACAAGCGTAGGTACTATTTCTGTGCTTGTACCAATAGCATGTGCAGTAGCTAAAAATGGCCATATTAATCTTTCATTTTGTGTTGGAGTAGTTGTAGGTGGTGCCATGTTTGGTGATAATCTTTCATTTATTTCAGACACAACTATTGCAGCTACAAAGACTCAGGGTATCGCCATGAAGGATAAATTTAAGACTAATTTAAAGCTGGCTCTTCCTTCGGCGATTATTACATTAATAATCCTGATTGTCTGCTCCTTTAAAACTGGAGTAACAGCCATAGGAACCTTTGATTATAATATTCTTCAGGCGCTGCCTTATTTCATTGTGCTAATACTTTCTATACTTAGCATAAACGTATTCAAGGTACTGCTTTTAGGTTGCTTTATGTTTATAGTTGTTGGAATGCTTACAGGCTCACTTACATACGTTTCTGGCCTTTCGTCAATGGGTACTGGAATTGCAGGTATGTTTGAGACAATGATAGTAACAATCCTTGTTGCATCTGTGGCATCTCTTATTAGAGAGCATGGAGGATTTGAAGCTATTTTGCAGTTAATCAGAAGTAAGGCTGGCAATAAAAGAGGCGGAATGCTGGGTATAGCTTTCCTTACTATGTTTATGGATCTTGCCACTGCTAATAACACTGTTGCAATCGTAATTGCAGCACCTATTGCCAAGCATATTAGTGAGGAATATGGCGTGGAGCCAAAGAAGACTGCATCACTTTTAGATACCTGCTCATGCATTATGCAAGGAATCATTCCTTATGGTGCTCAGCTTCTTGTAGCTGCTAACATTGCAAAAATAGCCAGTTTTTCACTTATTCCTTGGTTGATATATCCATTTGTTTTGATAATATTTGTGGGTATTTCAATTTTCAAAGAGAAATAATAATTAGTCAGTTATTAATCAATTTAATAACTGGCTATTATTTTTACTAATTATTACACCTATTGACTAGATAGGTAAATAAAGTTATAGTATCAACAAGTTAAATGAATCAGAAATTACATCTCAGTAGAAACTGACTGCTGAGGGAAAGGAGCAAGACTATGAGGGCAAATATGGATAGTAACTGTTGTTGTATGTGTATGTGTAAAATGCTATACGCTCAGGCAGAGGATGCTACAGAGTGCATGGCTTCTAGTCTTGCACCTGAATCAGATTACTTCGTAAATGCGGATTAATCGATGGCCACTGCTTGGGAAACCAGGTGGTGGCTTTTTGGGTGCTATAGCCGCTGGGAGGGCATAGGCGAGGCATCGCTGAAGTTGTTGGTTCGAATCCATCTAGCACCAGTTCTATCAAGAAAATGTAAAAGGAGAGAAAAATGGCTGAGGTAAAAGAGGTTACTCAAAAACAACTGGCACAAATTAAGGATTACATTGAGTCAATAAAATATGGCTCCGTTAACATTGTTATACAAGATGGAAAAATAATCCAAATAGATAAGAGTGAAAAAATAAGATTATAAACAGGTCGAACTGACTAGACAAACTAGAGGTTCAAAATCACGGTCTCATTTGCTGTGGTTTTGAGCCTCTTTATTTTATAAATAACCCCAATAAAAAAAGAAAAGGAGAACAAAAATATGGGAAAGTTATTCACATCAGAATCAGTAACAGAAGGACATCCAGACAAAATTGCAGATCAAATTTCTGATGCAATCCTTGATGAGCTACTTGCTCAGGATCCATATTCGAGAGTTGCTGCTGAAACAACAGTTGCAACAGGACTGGCACTTGTAGTTGGTGAAATTACAACAAAGGCGTATGTGGACATTGCAAAGATTGCAAAGGAGACAATCCGAGAGATTGGATATGTAAACAATGTAGATGGTTACAACGCAGATTCAATAGCAGTGCTTACATCTATCGACGAGCAGTCAGCAGATATTGCACTTGGAGTTGATAAGGCGTATGAATCAAAGCAGGAAGGAGAGACAAAGGATTTTGGAACAGGTGCAGGAGACCAGGGAATCATATTTGGATATGCGACAGATGAAACACCAGAGTATCTTCCACCAGCTATTTCATTTGCTCATCGTCTTACTAGACAACTTACAAAGGTTCGAAAGGATGGAACACTTCCATACCTTAGACCGGATGGTAAGTCTCAGGTAACGGTTGAGTTTGCAGAAGATGGACAGACTGTAAAGAGAGTACATACCATTGTTATTTCAACACAGCATTCTGAGGATGTAACTCTTGAACAGATTCGCAAAGACGTAATTGAATACGTCATAAAGCCGGTAATTCCAGAAGAACTCCTAGACGAAAACACTATTTATTATGTAAATCCAACTGGAAGATTTGTTATCGGTGGTCCACAGGGTGATGCAGGACTGACAGGACGAAAGATAATCGTGGATACCTATGGTGGCACAGGTCGTCACGGCGGCGGTGCTTTCTCTGGAAAGGATCCAACAAAGGTTGATCGTTCTGCAGCCTATGCAGCCAGATGGGTTGCAAAGAATCTTGTGGCAGCAGGTGTAG
Source organism: Pseudobutyrivibrio sp. OR37 (assembly GCF_900113655.1). GTDB lineage: Bacteria > Bacillota > Clostridia > Lachnospirales > Lachnospiraceae > Pseudobutyrivibrio. The sequence continues at coordinate 29,120 of NZ_FOQF01000024.1, forward strand.
CAAAAAGGCTAGAGGTTGAGCTTGCATATGCAATCGGCGTAGCAAAGCCTGTATCTATAGCTGTTGATTCATTTGGAACGGGGGTAATTGAGGATGAAAAAATTGTTGAAATCATTGAAAAAGTATTTGACCTTAGACCAGCAGCAATCATTGATGCCCTTGATCTTCGTAGGCCAATCTACAAGCAGACTGCTGCTTATGGACATTTCGGCAGGACCGACGTGGACTTACCTTGGGAGCATTTAGATAAGGTGGATGAGATTCGTAAATACGTTAATAAGGCAGATATAAATTTGTCGGTGGAGTTTGTGGCAGAACAAGAAGTGGTAAGAGTATGATAGGAGAAAAATATGGCAAGAGATAAAGAGTGGCGTAAAAAAGAACCGAGCCTAAAAGATGTCCAGGCTAAATATTCAGACTTACCAAAATCCTGGATTTTAAAAGCAGACATTCAAAGACGTGGACTGACCTACACTAAAGCGGCAGTAGATAAAATTGATCCCAATATACATGTGGTAAATAGTGATGCTGGGTCAGGATTTAGAAATAATCTTGATTATGTTCCAGAAGGACTTATCTGGAAAGACGGTTCGTATCTGGTGGCTAATTTTGATTTTGATGAGAATTCAGCACGCGATCCATATGTAATAGATGTTGTGGATGACAAAATAGTAATAACTGATGAAGGTGAAATTTTTGATGAGGTCCTTGGGTATTGGGAAAAACCAGACTTTTATAATAAGCGAGCAAGTAATGGAGAACCATTGAGTAGGTATATAACTAGTAGACCTCAGAGATTAGACATTTCTGTAAATAAGTATTGTCATTTTTGGGATAAGCCGGGGGACGGCTGTAAGTATTGTCCTCTGACTCCTACATATAAATGTTCTGGGGCAACCGAAGAGCAGTATGAGCATAAATATATCAGAGAAGCCTTTGCAGAAGCATTAAAGCAAAAGGGGAGATTTACGCATGTAATGCTTACAGGAGGTTCAATACTTTCAGGCAAGGAACTGTTGGATGATGAGCTCGAAAGCTATATAGCAATACTAAAAATATTAGGAGAGTTTTTCACAACTGATAGGTTTCCAAGTCAGCTTATTGCAACAGCATTTAACGAGCGACAGTTAGAAAGACTTAAGAATGAGACAAAGCTTATGACCTATACCCCCGACATTGAGGTATTGAATTCTGAAAAATTTGATTGGATATGTCATGGAAAATCTAGGGAAATAGGATATGAGGAATGGAAAAGACGTATATACAAGGCTGTGGATGTATTTGGAAAAGGTAATGTTAGTTCAGGAATGGTTTTGGGTGTAGAGCTTGCTACACCAAATGGATTTACGTCAGAAGATGAAGCTTTTAATGTAATTATTCCTGAGGCCGAGGAAATAATATCTCATGGAGTTGCATTGGCTGCCAATATCTGGAGGCCAGCACCTAAATCAATTCTTCAAGGACAAAAGTCGGCATCCTTAGATTACTTTGTAAGAGTATATCGTGAATTTGACCGATTGCAAAGAAAGTATTGTCCAAATCCTTATACAGATGATTTTAGAAGATGTGGAGCTCATATTGGGCTTGATTTAATGCGAACATATTAATTAAACGGAGAAGGATTATGGTAAAGATAAATGATGAATTAAAGCAGATATTAGATGAGCCGGAAACACTAAAAGTATTAGCAGTTAACAATCGTGAAGGTGTTCCTCATGTTGTATTTAAAGGTACACTTCATGCTGAAGATAATCAATTTGTATTCTATGATTTATTGCAAAGTTCTGAGATAAACAAAAATTTAGTAAATACAATATGGTTTGAGAAAAAGCTGGCAATCAACATATTGTCAAAGGATCGAAGAAGCTTTCACATAGTGGGGACACCAGTTAAAAGTGTAACGGCAGGAAAATATTTTGAATCAGTTTATGAAAATATTCAGGAGAGGTTTGGAAGGGATACAGATTTAAATGCAATATGGTATATAGAGCCTGAACAAATACAAGAGGTTTCTTTTGCATATAGGCAAGCTGAGCAAAGGGAAAAATTTCCAATTTTGGCTCATTTAGATCAAATAACAAGGAGAGATGATGATGAATAAAGTAAAAAAAATAATAGGACTAGGATTAGTTTTATCTTTGACACTAGGACTTTTTGGAGGATGTGGACAGGCGAGTGCAAAAGCGAGTGAGAATAAAAGTGAAGCTGCCGATGCAAATGAACAAAGAGTTATTCGTTTAGGTAATTTCCCGTTTAGTATATGGAATGCACAAATTATTGTTGCATACCAAAATGGATATTTCGATGAGGTATTTGAAGGGAAAAACGTTGATATTGAGATTACAGATTTTGCCAATGGCCCAGCTGCTAATGAAGCTTTTGTCGCTGGTGATTTGGATATTATTAATGGTATTGGTGACCAACCTATCGTAGTCGGTATTGCGAATGGAGTTGATACTAAGATATTGTCTGGTGCTGCTAAGCAAGGAGAAAATATAGGCGTTATTGCACCTGGGGATAGAGGAATCACTTCTGCAGCAGATCTAAAAGGAAAAAGGGTAGGTGTTTATATTGGCACATATGTACATAAATCTATCATTGGTATTCTTAATGATGCAGGTTTGAGCGAAGAAGATGTTGAGCTAGTAAATATTTCGTCTACTTCAGATGCGAGCGCAGCCTTCGCAAGCGGAGATATTGATGCATATTTATCAATGACTGGTGATTATATTCATGAAAAGGTAGATGGGGAAGGGTATGTTGTTGTTAACGATTGTGCAAATCATCCAGCATTTTCTTATATAGTGGCGTCTTCAAAGTTTGTTGATGAGAATCAGGATATTTTAGCGGATTTTTACGATGCATTGAATAAGGCTCAAAAGTTTATAGACGAAAATACAGATGAAGCATATTCAATAATTGCGGAGTTCTCAGATTATGATGTTGATACTGTCAGATATACTATTGAAAATGCAGATATTCAATTGGCATGGGATGAAGATTACGAACAGAATTTATTAGAAACATACGACTTTTTATTCAGTCATGAAATGATTACAACTGAGCTGTCAGAAGATGATATTTTAGACAAAGTGGATACATCAATTATTGATACATACAGTAAATAGGGTGAGAAAATGAGTATAAACGAAAAAACACACTGGAGAGAAAAAGAGCTATCTTATGACCAGGTAATTGATAAATATCCTGATATTCCTCCAATATTAGCTCTTAAAATAGATGTTAGCCGGAGGGGAATTGCATACACAGATGCTGCATTTGCAAAGGTGGATCCTAATAAACATCATGTGGAGCCCTTTAATTATATGATAGGGCACGGTAAGCAAATATCGCCAATAGGATTATTTTTGCGGGATGGTTCCGTTATTTGCCAAGGCCATCAGGAAGTTTATGATTGGACCTATCGTGATCCATATATATTAGATGTGGTGGATGATAAATTGGTTATTGTGGATAACGATAGAATTTTTGAAGAAGCAAAATTTTGGGAGAAACCAGATTTTTACGATAAATATACATCAAATGGAACACCTATGAGAGAAATAGCTTCAGCTAGACCCCAGAGGCTTACAATAGCTCCAGCCACTAAATGTCATTTCTGGGATGTTCCTAAAGAGGGATGTAAATATTGCGCATTGTTCTCTGCCCATAGATCGGCTGATGATGAGGGAGACATCAGAGATGACAAGTGGTTTGATGATGTAACAGAAACAGTTAATGAGGCGTTAAAGCAAAAGGGGCGTTATGCATCATTTCACATGACAGCAGGATCTACACTAAGTGGAGAAGAAATCTTCGATGACGAAGTTGATTTGTACATAAAAACATTAAAGGCCGCAGAAAAGGTTATTGATGCTAAAAAGTTCCCTGTTAAACTAGTTGCCAGTGCGTTTTCTAAAAAGCAGTTACAAAGAATGTATGAAGAGACCGCGATTACTACTTATACTACCGATTTGGAAGTATTAAATAAAAATCTATTTGGTTGGGTATGCCCTGGTAAGAACCGATTAGTAGGGTACGATGAATGGAAGCATAGATTATATGATGCTGTTGAAATTTTTGGTAGAGGTAATGTGGATTGTGGAATTGTTGGCGGAGTTGAGACTGCACAACCTAATGGCTTTGAGGATGAGCAAGAGGCTTTGAATAATGTATTAACGGAAGCAGAGGAAATTGCATCTCATGGTGTAAGTTTTGCAGATTGTGTTTGGAATACTTTGCCTGGTGCAATATTTATGAAACAGAAAACCCCTTCATTAGAGTATTATGTTCAGCTGGCTTTAGGACTTGCAGAAGTTCGAAGAAAAAATGGATTGTATATTTATACAGATGATTACCGCAGGTGTGGAAATCATCCTAATACAGATTTGGCGAGAATAGATTGAGGAGGCTATATTAAATGGCAGTCAAAATAAAAAAGGAAATAGCTGATGCAGTTAATAATCCAGACAATATAAAGGTATTAGCGTCTATTGATAGACATGGGAATGTCCATGTGGTTGCCAAAGGAAGTATAACAGTTACAGAGGATGGGAGAATTAAATATTGGGAGCTTCTTGAAAGCTCCCAAACAAATAAAAATGTAACTTATGCACTTTGGTTTAATAAAGAAATTGCTATTAATGTTATAACAACTGATAGGAGGAGCTATCAAATCAAAGGGATACCTAGAGTGAATTTGAATGCAGGCCATGAATATGAAGAAAACTATATAAAAGCTCAAGAAAAAAACGAAGATAATGACTTGGCTGCGGTTTACTATATCGAGCCAACAGAAATCATTGAAGAAACATATTCTAGCAGGCTAGCTGAGGAAACGAAAAAGCATCCTTTGTATATGCATCTTGATAGATTGGCGAAGAAAGAATAAAGAGGTACTTTGATGAATAGAGTAAAAAGTTTTATGTTCAAAGTTATTGCGCCTTTATTACTAATCGTAGTGTGGCAGATATTTGGCACATTGGGAGTTTTGAATGAACATATTTTACCACCTCCTACAAAGGTTATTTCAACATTTGTTCAATTATTTAAAAACGGCAAGTTAGTGGATAATCTATTTATAAGTTTAATTCGAGTGTTTCGAGGTTTTATATTAGGTGCTCTAGCTGGAGTGGTCATTGGTATATTTATGGGGTTATCGCGACCAATTAACAAGATACTAAGCTCGCTAGTAAGTATTTTTAGACCAATTCCTATGATTGCTTGGATTCCGTTACTTATTCTTGGCTTAGGAATAGGTGAAGAATCAAAGGTAGCAGTAATATTTATAGGAACTTTGTGGCCGGTGCTATTAAATACAATTAGTGGGATTCTCTCAGTTGATACTAAACTTATAGAAGTATCAAGAGTTTTAGAAAAAAGCAAAATAGAAATGCTTATAAAAGTCATTATGCCATCAGCATGGCCAGCAATTTTTACGGGCTTGCGATTGGGAATTAGTACGGCTTGGACATGCGTGGTTGCAGCAGAAATGATAGCAGCGTCATCTGGAATAGGCTATATGATTATGTATGCCAGAGAATTGTCACAACCTGATGTAGTACTTGTTGGTGTATTTACTATCGGATTTGTTGGTCTATTGATTGATGCAATAATTGGTGCGTTGCAAAAGAAGGCTTTGGGTTGGAGCTATATAAATAAAAATGGAAGGTGATGGGAATGGCTGAGAGTAATGAGGTGCGTTTTGAAAATGTTGATAAAGTATTCCCATTAGATGGGGATTATTTAGAAGTACTAGATACAATTAATCTTAATATTAAGTCGGGAGAATTTATTAGTATAGTTGGAAACTCTGGCTGCGGAAAAAGCACGCTGCTAAAAATGCTTGTGGGTTTGGATTCCCCAACTAAAGGAAAAATAATTGTCGGTGATAGAGTGGTAAGTGAACCTCGCGCTGATGTTGGAATGGTTTTTCAAGAGGCAAGACTATTCCCTTGGCTAAGTATTGAAAAAAATATTTCTTTTGGTATTGCAAATAATGTTGCCAAAGAAAATCGTCAAAGGATAGTCAAAGAAGCTATTGAGCTTGTTGGATTACATGGTTTTGAAAAAGCATATCCAGCACAATTATCAGGGGGGATGCAGCAGCGAGCATCTATTGCTAGAGCATTAGTTGGTGAGCCGGAAGTGCTACTATTGGATGAGCCCTTTGGAGCATTAGATGCATTTACAAGAATTACAATGCAAAATGAGGTTTTAAAAATATGGGAAAAAGAGAAGAGAACCATGATTTTAGTAACCCACGATATAGATGAAGCAATTTTTTTAAGTGATCGAATAGTAATTCTATCTGAAAGACCTGGAAATATCAAAGAAATAATAAATGTGGATTTGCCTCGACCAAGGGACAGAAGTCGACAGGAATTTTTGAATATAAGGAAAAAAATCTTAACGAGTTTCATTGGAAATACAGGACTAGATGTAGAGTATTATATTTAATCACTTGCAGCTATACTTCTACAGAGTTATAATAAAGCTATACTTCTACAGAAGTATAGCTTTTATTTTTTGAAAGCAAGGTGGTTTAGTTGAGCAAAATAGTTTTATATCATGGTTCAGATAAAATAGTAAGCGCTCCTCAGTATGGGTATGGAAAGCCCTTCAATGATTATGGGCAGGGCTTTTATTGCACTAAGCATATAGACCTGGCCAAGGAATGGGCAGTAGAAGCTGAGAGAGACGGTTTTGTTAATGTATATGAAATAGATGATAAGGGGCTTAAGATTCTAAATCTTAATGATGAAAAGTATTCAATTTTGCATTGGATTACACTGCTGATTGAGCATAGAACCTTTAGTATCAACAGCCCACTGGCAAGGGATGGTATTGGGTTTTTGCAGCGAAACTATCATATAGATATAGATGAATATGATGCAATAATCGGTTATAGGGCAGATGATTCATATTTTTCATTTGCCAGAGCCTTTTTGGCAAATACTATTAGCATTGAACAGTTGGAAGAAGCTATGCACCTTGGTGAATTGGGACAACAGTTCTTTATAAAGAGTGAAAAGGCTTTTTCAAAGCTTAAGTTTATAGAGGCAAAACAAGTTGATTGCGCAGAGTATTATCCTAAGAAGTCTGCTAGGGACAGCAAAGCAAGGGAAAGCTATAGTACTATTGCTGATGCAATGGATAAAAAAGGAACATATCTTATTGATCTTGTAAGAAAGGAGCAGTAGAATGGTTCATCCTTATAAAGAAATATATCTTAGTGATGCTATGGCAAATTTAGCAGAAGCATTTCAGGTGGCAGCTTACGATTACAAGTTCAGTCTAGATTTTTTTATGAGCCTGTTCATCGTTTCAGGAATAGCAGCACAGTTTGAAGTGGGAAATCCCAAATACATAGTTGGAAAATCCGGGGCGGAGCTTACTCAGGAGATAGTCCTTAGAACAAATGCTACAGAACTAAGGCAGATTGATACATCCTTTAAAGCACCTAAAGAGGATTATTGGACAGGTTGGGTGTTAGCATATTATCAGTGGTACTCGGCCAAGAGCTTCAAGGAAATACAAAGCATTATTACTCCAGAGGAATTAATGGAGAAGTACAATCCATATCATGAAATGGATGAAATGCAGATAGTAGAATATATTAATTCCAAAGTCGACAAAGCAAGAGCGGTAAGCAGGCTTCAGATGTATCGTAAATACTTTGAAATGTCACAAAGTGAGCTGGCGAAGGAAGCAGATGTTAATTTGCGTACATTGCAGCAGTATGAAATTGGGGCAAAGGATATAGGTAAAGCCTCGGTGGCTACACTTGAATCTTTATGTAAGGTTTTGAAATGTGACGTAAAGGATTTATTATAGTTAGTATGATAATTAAATAAGTATATTTGATCTGATTTGAGGGTCGGTTATAGATTGAATCTATAACCGGCTCTCATTTTCTTTAGGAGCTAGATATCTTGTATTTACGGGCTTTGTGACATATAATCCTATCAACCTAGTGGATAAATAGTTGAAAGGAGAGAATGATATGGCGGATATAACAGTAGGAAGAAATCAAGTGAAAAATGATGACATAGTTACTACATCAAAATCACAGATTTCAGATTTATGGAAGAAGGAAGATTGGCTTACGATTTGGATTGGAGCAATTCTTATTGCAGTCGCAGCAATAGCAGTTATTACAGGAAGCTTTGATTTTAGCGCTGCAAAGTTTTCAACCTGGGGAAATGGCGTAAGTGTATTGGAGCAATTAGGGACAGGAAGCTTTTGGATATCCCTTGCAAGAACGTTTCTTGTAACAGGAGTACTGTTTACAACAGGTGTTAAGCTTAAAGGTGAATCAGTAAAGGATTATATTCCAGCATACTCGGCCCTGTTTTTACTAGCTATACTAGTAAGATTCATTTCAGCAGAATATACACTTAACAGATATTTGGAATGGGCTTTCTGGGCACTTATAGTTGGACTTGTAATTTCAAACACAATCGGTGTTCCTAAATGGTTAAAGCCGGCGGTTCAGACAGAGTACTACATCAAGGCTGGACTTGTAGTAATGGGATTTTCAGTACTTTTCTCAAACATTATTAATTTTGGTTTATACGGACTTGGCATAGCATGGATTGTTACTCCAGTGGTAATCATCTTCATGTGGTTCTTTGGAACAAAGGTACTTAAGATTGATAACAAGCCACTTGTTATTACACTTGCAACAGCAACATCTGTCTGCGGTACTTCTGCAGCAATTGCAGCAGGTGCTTCATCAAAGGCAAAGAAGACAGATCTTTCACTTGCAGTTTCAATTTCCATCATTTTTACAGTAATCATGATGGTATTCGAGCCAATTATTATTAAGGCTACAGGCCTTGGAGAGCTTATGGGAGGAGCTCTTATCGGCGGAACAGTAGATTCAACTGGCGCTGTTACAGTAGCAGGTACAGCACTTGGTGAGACTGCACAGACAGCAGCAGTACTTGTTAAATCTATTCAGAATATCCTTATTGGATTTATCGCATTTGCGGTAGCAATTTTCTTTTCGACAAGAGTGGAAAATGGTAATGGAAAGACAAATGTTTCTGCAACAGAAATTTGGTATAGACTTCCAAAATTCATATTAGGATTCTTTGCAGCATCACTTATTGCATCATTTGTATTCCTTCCAGCAGTTGGAAGTGAGTCTGTAGCAAGCATTAATGGAGTTTTAGATCAGTACAAAAACTGGGCATTCGTTCTTGCATTTACAAGCATTGGTCTTGATACAAACTTTAAGGAAATCAAGGAACAATTTAAGGGAGGTAAGCCACTTACTCTTTATGTGGTAGGTCAGCTATTTAATATTGTTCTTACTTTTATAGCAGTATATATACTTCTATCTGGAAAGTTTTTCCCAGTTCCTGTATTGAATTAATTATACGAGGAGAAGATGAATATGAAATCTACATTGAGAAAGTTAATGAAAATATTTGGAATAGTTTTTGTAGTAGCGGTTATAGGTCTTGCTGTATATATAATGGCTAATGGACTTGGCTTAGTCGATGGCCTCGATTTTGGTGCTGGCGCATATTATTATGCAGATATCCCGCAATTCGCTAAGTACGTAAATGGAGAGCATTTTAAATCAGCTTTCCCAATGTGGATTCATATAGTGCTATTTTTAATTTGGGGAGTATTGATGTATAGATTATGGATATGGTTAGATAAAAAATTATGATATAAAAAAAGCCTTCCCCATGAGGGGAAGGTGGCCAAAGGCCGGATGATATGTATTTTATTTAATCTTCTTACATACATAATTAATGCAGATACCACCAACAGTATTTCCAGCAGTGATAACAAGAAGCTTGATTATCGCATTTACGGAATAATTAAATGCCATGTTGTAATAGAACATATCTGCAACGCAGTGCTCTGTTCCTGCAAGAATAAATCCCATAACGCCAAGGAATATTCCTAGGTATTTGCCAAGCTCATGGCTGTTATTCTTAAATTCATCTACTGCAATAAAAATAAAAATGTTGCATAAGATTCCAAGTAAGAACAGGCTCAAGTATGAGTCACCATTCTTAACTTCGCAAAGAGCTGTAGCCTTTTCAGAAACGGCTGCTCCAACTCTAGTACCTCTTATCATAAGAGCAAGTATTAATGTTCCGATAAAATTTCCAACCCAAATAGATATCATATCAAGTGCAGTAGGGCCGCCTTTATCGATTGTATAGCAAACCTTACCAGTGAAAAGATTAAAACCGAAGGTAAGAACTACGAAAAGTCCAACGGAGAAAAGTGCTGAACCAATCACCTTATTTTCCAGGGATAAATAAATGAGGCCACCAAGTCCGATGGTGAAACCAGCCATAATAGATTTTACAAAAGATTTAGTATTCATATATAGTCTCTCCTTTAACGGCAATATTATATGTATTTTTTTACTTAAAAGCAACGAAGTTTAATAGGTATTTGACAAAATACAAAAAAGAAAATAACATAGTATAGCCTATTAAATAGATGGGTGTAAAAGGATGAGTTGTTTTTTGTTAAAAAATGAGGAGTTTATGAAGGAAATATCATATAAAGAGCTTTTGGAGCTCAGTAAAGATTCATATATATTGGTTGATACCAGAAATGAGGGAAGTCTTAAATACGGTATGATTCCTGGCGCAGTTAGCATCACTCATGAACTGTTTGAGACAGATTTAGAGGGTGTCTGCAATCGTCTGGACAAATCAAAGCAGATAATACTTTACTGCACCAGAGGCGTGGTTTCGGTAGATGATGCTGCTGTTTTATCAGAGCAGGGATTTGATGCGGTAAGCCTTAAGGGCGGTTATAATAGTTATCTTTCAGCCATGATGGAGGCTCAGGATAATGAGGCAGAGGAAGAGCTTAACGAAAAGACTGCTGAGATAGAAAAGAGCATCAGAAAGAAATTTCATAAGACATTGTTTTCTCCATTTGCAAGAGCTTGCAAGCAGTATGAGCTTATCAAAGAAGGTGACCATATAGCTGTATGCATATCCGGTGGTAAGGATTCCATGCTTATGGCAAAGCTTTTTCAGGAGATTAAGAGACATCAGAAGGTTAATTTTGAGCTTACCTTCCTTGTAATGGATCCAGGATACAGTGATGTCAATCGCAAGCTCATTGAAAGCAACGCCAAGCTAATGGGAATTCCAATTGTTATATATGAAAGCGATATTTTTGATGCAGTTGATACAGTTGATAAGAATCCATGTTATCTGTGTGCCAGAATGCGCCGCGGCCATCTATACTCAAAGGCCAAGGAGTTAGGCTGCAACAAGATTGCACTTGGTCACCACTATGATGATGTTATTGAAACTATCCTGATGGGAATGCTTTATGGCGCCCAGGTGCAGACTATGATGCCTAAGCTCCATTCTACTAATTTCGAGGGCATGGAATTAATCAGACCACTGTATCTCATTAGACAGGATGATATTATTGCATGGCAAAGATACAACGGCTTACACTTCCTACAGTGTGCCTGTCATTTCACCGAGACCTGTGACAGCTGTTCTGTAGATGGAACCAGCGCATCAAAGCGTCTTGAAACAAGAAACTTAATCGCAGAGCTTAAAAAGGTAAATCCTTATGTGGAATCAAACATTTTCCGCAGTGTTGAAAATGTAAATCTTGCTACAGTAATTGCATACAAGCAGGATGGTGTGAAGCATCATTTCTTAGATGACTACGATAAATAATACGTATATACGTTAATAGAGCTAGCTATAAAACTGATTTATAGCTAGCTCTAATTTTATTTAGGAACTGGATATATTGAAGTGGGAAGATTTATCTGTTATTATCCTATCAACCTAGTAGGTGAATAGATTTCAAAGGGGCGTATAAATGAAAAAAATAGGATATGGAATAGAGTATATTTCGTTAGTTGTGGTGGTAATTGCTATATGGCAAATCATGAATCTTACTGGAGATTTGAATCCGGTGATTTTGCCGGCACCCCTTAAAGTGTGGCAGACATTTATTTCACTTCTGACCCAGGGAACGCTTTTAACCAATTTGTTAATAAGTGTTAGCAGGGTATTGAAAGGATATGTGCTTGCAATGCTTTTAGGGTTGATACTTGGTATTTTCATCGGTTTGTTTGACCACCTGAAGAGAATCACAGATTTACTGATACAAATTATAAAACCAATTCCTCCTATAGCCTGGATTCCACTTGTTATTCTTTGGTTTGGAATAGGGGAGTCTGGCAAGGTTTTTCTTATTTTTCTGGGTGGATTTTTTACCATGCTGGTAAATGTAGTAGATGGAATTAGACAAGCAGATAAAAAATTGCTAGAGGTATCTGAAACTGTTGAAACACCATTTATTAAGCATGTGTTTAGAGTAATAATCCCTGGGGCAGCGCCAAATATTTTCACTGGATTTAGAGTAGGTTTAAGCTCCTGTTGGATGTGTGTGGTGGCCGCCGAATTAGTATCAAGTAACACTGGTTTGGGATTTATGATAATGAATGCAAGACAGTTTGGGCAGACAGACGTAGTAATCGTAGGAATGCTGATTATTGGATTAATAGGAAAAATCATGGATTCTTTACTAAAACTAATTGAAGGCAGGGTAATTAAATGGGCGTAAGTAGTGATTATTTAAAGATAACAGGCTTAAATAAGTATTTTGAAAAGGATGGAGAACGATTTCAAGTTCTTAAAGATATCAACCTTTCTGTGAGGGAAGGGGAATTTATTTGCATTGTAGGAGCTAGTGGCTGTGGTAAGAGTACACTGCTTAGAGCCATAGCAGGTCTCGATACAGAACATGAGGGGGAGGTAGTTGTAGATGGAAAAAGAGTTACAAAACCAGAAAAAACTAGAGGAATGGTATTTCAGGAGCATCGCTTATTTCCTTGGCTAAATGTGGAAGACAATATCAGCTATGTGCTAAATGAGGGATCAAAAGAAGAAAAGAAAAAGAAGGTTGAAAAGCATATAGAGCTTGTTGGCTTGAAAGGTTTTGAAAAGGCTTATCCCAAGCAGCTGTCGGGAGGGATGGCACAACGAGCAGGAATTGCAAGAGCATTGGTTAATCAGCCGGAAATATTGTTATTGGATGAACCATTTGGTGCTTTAGACGCATTTACAAAGATTCAGATGCAGCAGGAGGTTAAGCGAATACATCATACCGAAGGGAAAACGATGATTTTAGTTACCCATGATATTGATGAGGCAGTTTATCTTGCAGATAGAATTGTAATTATGTCTTCAAGACCTGGAACGATAAAGCGTGTTGTTAATGTGGAGTTGGCTGAGCCAAGAAATAGAAATAATGAAGAGTTTCTAGCAATTAGAAAACTGATATTTAATGAATTCTTTGCTGAGCAACAAATAGATTTGGACTATGTCATTTAGGAGGAGAAAAGGATGAAGAGAAAATTATTAAGCTTACTGATTGTAACAGGTTTAGTGGCAGGACTTACTGTGGGATGTGGTTCTGGTGAAGCTGCAGGTACATCAAGTCCATCGGAACAAGCTTCTGTAGAGGACAATGATGCACAGACAACAGCAGATGGAAGTAAGACAGTCAACATAGCAATACAGCCTTCAGGAGCATTTATCCCACTTATTATTGCAAGAGAGGAAGGCTGGCTGGAAGAAGAGCTGGCTGAATATGGGGTAGAGGTTGTGTGGAACGATTTTGAGTCAGGTCCACCTATCAATGAATCAATGGCTGCAGATTTATCTGATATCGGAACATTGGGCGATGTTCCAACAGTTTCTGCTATTGCAGCAGGTCAGGACAATCAAGTGATTCTTATAGCAGCAGAGGGTGAGAGAGCATATGCGATTTTGACAGCGGCAGACTCTGATATTAAATCAATTTCAGATTTAAAGGGAAAGACAATTGCAACCACTCTTGGTTCGACAGGACATAATTTATTTGAGAAGGCTTTATCTTCAGAGGGCCTTAGCTTTGATGATGTAAATCTCATAAACATATCTGCAGGTGATGCAGGCACAGTTTTATCTACAGGTGAAGCAGATGCTGTAGCGATTTGGGAGCCAAACGTAACAAGACTTGTTGAAAATGGTACAGCAAAGGTTCTTACATACGGTGGTGACGTAGGATTGCTTGGGGTTAATCCATTAGTAGCTGATCGTAAATATGTAGAGGAAAATCCTGAGGTTATAAAGGTAATTATCCAGCAATATGCAAGAGGCGTAGCAGAAATTGAAAACATTTCAGATGATACATTAAAGGCAGTTGCAGACTATCTCTCTCTTGACGAGCAGCAGGTTTTAACAGTTGCTTCAAATTGGGATTATACAGTAGATATTACTGATGCAGACAAGGCAGGACTTCAGGATACAATCAGCTTCCTTGTTAAAATCGGAACTCTTGGAGAGGAATATTCCATTGAAGATTATATCAATACAGATTTGATTTCTCAGGTGGATTTGAGCCAGTACAAATAAAACTTTAAGGGGTGTATAAATGGGAAATGTATTACTGTCTCCGCAGGAAGAGAGACTAGAAAAGAATAATGGACGTGTGGAGCTATCTGGTAGAGAAAAACGTATATACGATAGTTTTCAAAAATCAAAATCAGTAGTTGATGTGCAAAGAGCAAAGTATTTCACAGAATCTTTTAAAGAGACAGAGGGGCAGGCATTGTCCTTGAGATGGGCGAAGGCACTATATAATATTGCTGAAAAAATAGATGTAGTTATTGATGATGCGCAACTTATAGTTGGAAGGGGAGGAAAGCCTGGTAAGTATGGAATAATCTATCCTGAGTTAGACGGATGCTTCCTAAAACAATTTGTGAAACAGGCCAGCAGTAGAGTAGAATCTCCTTTTGAGATTGATGAAGAAGATATAAAGGTAATTGAGGAAGAGATTGCACCATATTGGCAGGGTAAAACCTATTATGAGGATTTTGCTCATGCAATGCCTAAGGACGTATTAAAAATTACTTATGATCCAAAGGATTTATTTTCTTCCAGATTTATATTAAATGAATCATCATCCATGCGTTCAGCTTTGCAGTGGGTACATGACTACAAAAAAGGAATCGATTTAGGCTTTGAGGCCATCAAAAAAGAGGCTGAAAAAGCATTGGATAATCTGGATGAGTATGACCCTAGAGACACAGTGGATAAAGCTGAGTTTTATGAAAGTATTATCATCGTCAGTGACGCCATTATCCTGTGGGCCAAGAGGCATGGTGATGAGGCTTTGAGACTGGCAGAACTTGAAGCGGATGAGACAAGAAAAAAGGAATTGTTAGAGATTTCGAGAATTTGCTACAAGGTGCCAGCAAAACCAGCAGAAACATTTCATGAGGCCTTACAATCACAGTGGTTTATCCAAATGTTTTCAAGACTAGAGCAGAAAACTGGTGCGACTATTTCAAACGGAAGAATGGATCAATATCTGTATCCATATTACAAAAAAGATTTAGCGGAAGGCAGAATTACACCTGCCAAGGCCAAAGAACTGTTTAGATGTGTATGGCTTGCAATGGCACAATATCAGGATTTATTTGTAAGTCCAGCAGGAGTTAAATTCCACGAAGGCTATGCACATTGGGAGGCTGTCACAATTGGTGGTGTTGATGAAAATGGATATGATGCTACAAATGACCTTTCGTATTTATTGCTGGAGGATAAGCGAGAATTTCCTCTTAATTATCCGGACTTGGCTGCTAGAATCCATTCAGGTTCGCCAGAAAGATTTTTGCGTGAGATAGCTACCACTATAAAAGATGGTTCAGGCTTTCCAAAGCTTATCAATGATGAGGAAATTATACCTATTCTTGTATCTAAAGGGGCAGATTTC
This sequence comes from Pseudobutyrivibrio sp. OR37, assembly GCF_900113655.1. Classification (GTDB taxonomy): domain Bacteria; phylum Bacillota; class Clostridia; order Lachnospirales; family Lachnospiraceae; genus Pseudobutyrivibrio. The sequence goes on from NZ_FOQF01000024.1 coordinate 44,909, forward strand.
GAATCGGCAAATGATTATGCAGTATCAGGATGTACGGAAGTTAGAATGCCTAATTTGGATACCTTTACAACGCCATGCCCATTTATTAATCTGGCAGCGATTTTGGAGCTTACTCTTTATAACGGAAGAATGCCAAAGTATGGTGAAGAGCTTTTAACAATTGAAACAGGAGATGTAAAGCAGTTTAAGACATATCAGGATTTGGAGGACGCTTTTGTAGAGCAGGAAAAATATCTTCTTAAGCAAGCTCTGCGTCAGCAGTTTGTTGCCAATAGGACCAGACCAAAGCATTTTGCATCTCCACTTGGCTCATCACTTCACAAGCTTTGCATGAAAGCAGGAAAGGACTTGCATAGTGAAACGATAGAAGGGGGATTTGATGCAGGCTTCTTTGACTTCATCGGTTTTGGAACAGTTGCAGATTCTTTAGCAGCTATTAAGAAGTGCGTGTATGATGACAAAACAATTAGCTGGGAAGAATTAATTCAAGCTCTTAATAATAATTTTGAAGGTGCCGAGGCTATACGTCAAAGATTATTGAATTCACCAAAATATGGAAATGATGATGAGTATGTTGATTCTATAGCAAAGCGCATTGATAAAGAAGCAGTAAGCTTTGTAAATAAGTATGCTAAAAATATTGGAATATATATGGACTTGAGATATGTATCTCAATCTGTAAATGTTCCATTTGGAACAGTGGTAGGAGCAACACCTAACGGAAGATTTGCAGGAACAGCCCTTTCTGATGGTTCATCTGCATCTCAAGGGGCAGACGAGCATGGTCCAACAGCTGTGCTTCTATCAAATTACAAGACCAAAAACACAAATTATAATAACAGAGCTGCTCGATTACTTAACATCAAGCTTACTCCGGCAAGTGTAGCGGGAGATATTGGCACAAGAAAGCTGGTACAGTTTATCAAAAGCTGGAGAGATTTAAAGCTATGGCATCTACAGTTCAATATTATCAACAAGGAAACTTTGTTAGATGCACAGGCGCATCCTGAAAACTATAGGAGTCTACTTGTGAGAGTGGCAGGATATAGTGCTTACTTTGTAGAGCTTTCAAGAAATCTACAGAATGATGTTGTAAACAGAACAGCCCATGATGAGATTGCATAATTATGGATAATACAAAGGGAATAATTTTTAATATTCAAAGGTTTTCAGTTCACGACGGTCCAGGCATAAGGACCGTCGTTTTTGAAAAAGGATGTCCTCTAAGATGTAGATGGTGCGCTAATCCGGAATCGCAAATACAGACACCACAGCTTGCATGGACCAAAAACAAATGTATAGGCTGCGATAATTGTGTTAATTCTTTGCTGGGGTGCAAACCATATTTTTTGGATGGTGCCTTATATTGGGGAAAATATGATGAGGCTGAAAGGGAAGCAATAGAAAAAGTGTGCCCCTCCACAGCATTACATATTATTGGATATGAAACTACAGTGAGTCAGGTGATTAAGCAGATTGGTAGGGATGAGATTTTTTATGGTGATGAAGAAGGTGGTCTTACTATAAGTGGAGGAGAGCCCTTGATGCAGCCCAAATTTACTTATCATTTGTTAAAGGCGGCTAAAGACATTGGGATAAATACTGCGATAGAAACAACAGGCTATGGAGAACCATCGGATTTTGTGAAAATTGCAGGGAAGCTGGATTACCTTCTTATGGATATTAAGACATTAGATGATTCAGTGCATCAAAAAGTGACTGGCGTTAGTAATGAGCTTATACTTAACAATTTTAATCTGATTAGAAAAATATATCCTAATCTTCCAATTCAGGTAAGGACTCCTGTGATTCCAGGTGTGAATGATACAGAGGAGGCTATTGGCAGTATAGCTGATTTTATTGGAAAATGCCGAAACGTCAGATATGAATTGCTTAGATATCACAGGCTCGGTGAAGCTAAATATACATCATTACACAGGACCTACCCAATGGGTGATATTGAACTAGATATAAGCCAATTTGAGAGTCTGAAAAAGTATGAATTTAATAATATAGGCTCACAGCTTGCAGATGAAGGTTGGCAGAAAGGCTATGGTATATAGATATTAATAATATTGATAGCTGGGGATAAATTTATTGTATAACCCACTATATTGCTATGTTAAAGGCATATAGCTATAATATCATCAACAATAAAACCTACTAAAAAGATAGGTAATGAATGGGGGATACTACATGAATTTTAATACTAGACTTCTCCATGAAGGAGTGAAAAAAGAGCCCAATGGGGCAACGTTTCCTCCTATATTTCAAAGTAGCGCATTTGCTCAGGAATCAGCAGAGGATTTGGCTGGAATATTTGCCAATAAGAAAATGGGATATTGCTACACTAGAGTGGCAAATCCAACAATAAGCGCTTTTGAAGAGAGAATTACAAAGCTTGAAGGTGGAATAGGATCAGTTGCTTGCGCATCTGGAATGGCTGCCCTTTCGATGGCGCTATTAAATATTCTACAGGCTGGAGATGAAATAATCTCAAGTGCCAGTCTTTATGGCGGTTCAATAGATTTATTCAGAGACATTGAGGCGTTTGGAATAAAGACCAGATACGTGGAAAACAACAACTGGGAAGAGATAGAGGGGGCTTTTAACGAGCACACCAAGGTGGTATTTGCAGAGACCATCGGCAATCCCTGTTTGGACGTAACAGATATTGATAAGCTTGCAGAAATTTCTCATAGGCATGGCACGCCACTTGTTATAGACAACACCACAGCAACACCATATCTGGTGAGGGCCATAGAGCATGGGGCGGACATAGTAGTGAATTCATCTTCTAAATATATAAATGGAAGCAGCAATTCTATCAGCGGTATTCTTACAGATAGCGGCCATTTCAAATGGACAAAGGAACGCTATCCGGTATTAGGAGAATATATAAAGTATGGGCCATTTGCATATATATCGAAAATGCGAAGTGGACTGTATAGAAATATGGGTACCTGTCTTTCTCCATTTAATGCATATTTGAATGTGATAGGACTGGAAACCCTTGGACTAAGAATGGAAAGACAATGCTCTAATGCATTAGCGCTAGCTCAGTGGTTAGAAGAAAATTATGATGATATAACTGTAAACTATCCTGGGCTTAAATCAAGCAAATGGAATGGTATCGCAAATACGATATTAAAGAATGGTTATGGCGCCATCCTCACCATCAGAGTAGGAACAAAGGAACGAGCCTTCGAAATCATGAACAAGCTAACCATTCCGTACATCCTATCAAACATAGGAGACACTAAAACCCTGGTCGTGCACCCATCATCAACGATTTCGTTGCACAGTACCGAAAAAGAACTAGCGGACGCCGGCGTCTACGACGACCTCATTAGAATCAGCGTAGGTATCGAAGACGTGGAAGACCTCATCGCAGACTTCCGTACCGCAATAAGCTAGATTTTCATAATAACTATTAAGAGTCGCAACACAACCTTGGCAAGCGCGAGCAAGAGGGTCCCATGTAGTTAAGGAGGGACCCTTTAGGGAGGTTTCCTTGACTGCGATGGGAGATGGCTTGCGGGAGCACGAAGCACTTGGATGCGACTCATTTATAAAGGAGTAAATATGGCAGAGAAGATAGATTATAAGGCTTTGAAGGCTGGCGGCTTCATGAGCCAGAAACAGAAGGGATATGGATCACTTCGACTTGCAGTTGTAGGTGGCAATTTAGATGCAAACGCCATCAAAACAGTGGCAGAAGTGGCAGAAAAGTATGGTCATGGCTATATTCACATGACTAGCCGTCAGGGAATCGAAATTCCATTTATTCATGTGAATGATTTGGAAAAGGTGAAGGAAGAACTGAAAGCTGGCGGTGTGTATACCGGCGTGTGTGGCCCAAGAGTTCGTACAATTACAGCCTGCCAGGGCTCAGAAATTTGCCCAAGTGGCTGTATAGATACATATACTTTGGCGCAGGAATTAAATGACAGATATTTTGGTAGAGAGCTGCCACATAAGTTTAAGTTTGGTGTAACTGGCTGCCAGAACAACTGCCTTAAGGCTGAAGAAAATGATGTAGGTGTCAAGGGCGGTATGACAGTTGAGTATAAACAAGAGGATTGTATTTCCTGTGGTGTATGCGTAAAGGCTTGTAGGGAGCAGGCGCTTACAATGAAGGATGGCAAGGTAGAAATCGACAACGCAAAGTGTAACAACTGTGCACGCTGTGTAAAGAGCTGTCCTACCGATGCATGGGTAGGAACACCAGGTTATATCGTATCCTTTGGTGGTACCTTTGGAAACAAGATTTATAAGGCTGAGCAGATGTTGCCAATCATCCGTGATAAGGAAACCTTATTCCGCGTCACAGATGCAGCCATCGATTATTTTGAGGCCAACGCAAAGCCATCTGAACGCTTCCGTGCCACCCTCACCCGCCTCGGCGACGAAGGCCTACGCACCGCCGTCGAGGCCGCATATCACAGCGGGAGCACGGAACACTAGGATTGAGTCTCTACTATATTAAGGAGGTTAAATATGAGTGAAGTATTGGAATTTGATGAACAGGTAGATATTACAGATAAGGTATGCCCACTCACTTTTGTTACAGCAAAGGTGGCAATCGAGGAGCTTGATGATGGGCAGGTTTTGGCGATTCGCATGAATGACGGCGAGCCAGTGCAGAACGTCCCTCGTTCTTTTAAGGAGGACGGACACAAGATATTAAAGCTTAATGACAATGAGGATGGAACATATACATTGTTTGTAAGAAAGGTGGAGGAGTAGTATGGCTGAAAGAATATATACAGATGATTTTGCTAGTAAGGTACTTAATAGTACAGTTCCAACTATAGTAGATTTTTATTCTGATTCATGTATCACCTGCAAAAAGCTTGCGCCAACTCTTTGCGATATAGAGGAAGAATATGAAGGCAAGCTCAATGTTTTTAAGGTTAATACCAATTATGATACAAAGCTTGTTGAGGATTATGAAATTAAATCTAATCCAACCTTGATTTTATTTAAGGATGGCAAGGCTATTGGTAAGCAGATTGGTCCAAGAGATTATGAGGATTTAGTAGATTGGATAGATGATTTAATTTAAAGTTAGGAGGATAATGCTATGTTAATTACAGTTGCGGGAGAAAAGAAGGAATATAAGGATGGCTTGACACTTCCAGAGCTAATTGAGCTTGAGGATGTGGAGACTCCTCAGTATGTGACAGTATCAATTAATGATGAGTTTGTGCTTACAGAAAATCGTGATACCACTGTTCTAAAAGAAGGTGATAGCGTAGAGTTTCTGTACTTCATGGGAGGTGGCTGCTAATGGCAATGACAGATCAGCAGATTGAACGCTATAGCAGACATATCATCCTAAAGGAAGTTGGAGCTAAAGGGCAAAAGAAGCTACTAAATGCAAGCGTACTTATTATTGGAGCAGGTGGACTTGGCGCTCCAGCAGCTATGTATCTGGCCGCAGCAGGTGTAGGAAAAATTGGTATTGTAGATGCAGATGAGGTGGATTTATCAAATCTGCAGCGCCAGATAATCCATAGTACAGCAGATATTGGAAAGCCAAAGGTAAAATCTGCCAAGGAAACAATGAATGCTATGAACCCTGATGTAGAGGTGAAAACCTATCATAAATTTGTGGATTCAACAAACATCAGAGAATTAATTCGTGAATACGATTTTATTATTGATGGAACTGATAACTTCCCAGCGAAGTTTCTAATCAATGATGCCTGCGTAATGGAAAAGAAACCATTTAGTCATGCAGGAATTATCCGTTTCAAGGGTCAGCTTATGACATACGTACCTGGGGAAGGCCCTTGCTACAGATGTGTATTCAAAAACCCACCACCAAAGGATGCAGTACCTACCTGTAAGCAGGCTGGCGTTATTGGTGCTATGGGTGGAGTGATTGGTTCACTTCAGGCCATGGAGGCAATCAAATATATTGTAGGTGTAGGTGATTTGCTTACAGGAAAGCTTCTTACTTACGATGCAGTAAATCAGGAGTTCAGAAAGATAAAACTCCCTCATGACACTAGCAAATGTCCTGTATGCGGAGCCAATCCAACTATCACTGAGCTTATTGATTATGAGCAGGAAGTGTGTGAAGAAACTGCCGGCAGATTCGAGGTAAAAGATGAAAATAATTAGAATCCATTATCGTATATACGATGAGCTTGTAGCATACGCTAAGGAACATCTTCCAGAGGAGGCCTGTGGGCTGATTGCAGGTATTGAAAACGATGGTAATATCGAAGTAAAAAAGATATACTATTTGGAAAATAAGGATCATGCTACAGATCATTTTACATTGGACCCAAAGGATCAGATGGAGGCCATAAAGGATATGAGGGCAGAAGGATTAAAGCCTCTTGGTAATTGGCATTCTCATCCTGAATCGCCTTCAAGACCATCAGTTGAGGATATAAAGCTTGCCTACGATTCAAAGGCCAGTTACATGATTCTTTCGTTGATGGCAGAAAATCCAGTACTTAATAGCTTTCACATAGAAGCTGTGGAGTACGAAAAGGAAGATTTACGAATCTATTCAGATGAATACTATTTTTAAGGAGAATTTACAATGAAGTTGACAACTAAGGAGATTACATTTACAGGATTATTCGCGGCACTTATTGCTGTGGGAGCATTTATTAAAATCGATATTCCACTACCACTATACACAATGCATTTTACATTTCAGTGGTTGTTTGTATTATTAGCAGGATTCATTTTAGGAAAAAAGTTAGGTGCTCTTAGTGTAATCACATATATAATCGTAGGCCTTGCAGGTGTTCCGGTATTTGCAGCAGGCGGCGGAATCGGATATGTACTTCGCCCAGGTTTTGGCTTCCTACTCGGCTTTATTTTGGCAGCATACTTAATCGGTCTATATACAGAAAAGCTTCCATCTAGAAAATTAATATACCTTATTGTCCCAGCGACAATAGGACTTATTGCATATTATAGCGTAGGTGCGGTATATTTTTATTTGATAAAGAATCTATATGTTGGAGAAGCTGTTTCATTTGCCGTTGTTGTTGTGCAGTATTGCTTAATTACAGTTTTACCGGATTTTATCCTTTGTGTTTTGGCGGCAAGCCTTTCAGCACAGCTTATTCCAGCATTTAAGAAATTAGTTTTAGTAAATGCATAGGAGTAGGAATGGATATTAAAATAGGAACTCGCGGTTCTAAGCTGGCATTGGCTCAGGCAAATTATGTGTTAGACACTCTTAAAAGTAGCTTCCCTGATAATAATTACGAGATAGAAGTTATTAAAACCACCGGTGATTTAGATCAACACAGACCACTGGATGCTATTGGTTCCAAGGGAATATTTACAGATGAAATAGAGGATGCTCTTTTATCTGGTAGGATTCAGCTGGCAGTTCATTCTATGAAGGACATGCCAGATACCCTGAAGGATGGGCTTACATTTGCAGACCCATGGGATAGGGAAGATGCAAGAGATGTTTTGATACTTAATCAATACAAATCACTAGATGATTTGCCACAGGGGGCCAAGGTTGCTACAGGAAGCAAGCGGCGTTCCTATCAGCTATTGGCAATTCGCCCGGATTTAAATATTTATCCAATTAGAGGTAATATTGACACTCGAATAAGAAAGCTACGGGAAGGGCTTGCAGATGGTACAAAATTAGATGGCATAGTTCTTGCAGCAGCAGGTCTTAAAAGACTGGGATTGTCTAATGAAATATCAGAATATTTTAATGTAGATGACATGATTCCTGCACCTGCGCAAGGTACTTTAGCTATTGAGCTAAAATCCGATAACTATGAGCTTCTTGATATGGTGAATTCACTATCAGATAGTGCTATTAGAGACATCACATTTTTGGAGAGAGGCTTTCTAAAAAAGATAGGTGGAGATTGCCATCTGCCAATAGGGGCTTATGCTTCTGCTACAGCTGAAGGCTATGAACTGAGAGCTTTGTTTGGAACAGAGGATGGCAGTAAGATTGCAAGAACAAATCAAATTGGTTTAAATGCTAATGAAGAATTGATTGACAGAGCTGTTGCGGATATAAGGCAGCAGTTGGAGAGATAAAAATGAGTGGAAAAGTTGTTTTGCTTGGAGCAGGTCCTGGAGAATGGGGCCTGCTCACTTTAAAAGGAGCAGAAATCTTAAAGAAGGCCGATTGTGTAATCTATGACAGATTACTAAATGCTAAGTTTTTAGAATTGGCACCAGTAGGCTGCGAAAAGATTTTTGTAGGAAAAGAAAATCATTTTCATGTAATGCCACAGGAGGAAATTAACCAGCTGTTATTACAAAAGGCCAGGGAGCATCAGCTGGTGGTTCGCCTAAAGGGTGGTGATCCTTATGTTTTTGGAAGAGGTGGCGAGGAGGCATTATATCTTCTTGAAAATGGTGTAGAAGTGGATGTGATTCCTGGAATCAGTTCTTCCATTGCTTCACTTACAGCTGCAGGAATTCCAATAACTCACCGCGGATTATCAAAGGGGTTTCAGGTAATCACTGCCCACAGCAGAAAGGATAAGGTTTCGGATATAGATTATAGTAAGCTCACCGATGAATCTGTTACTTTAGTATTTTTGATGGGTTTATCCCATGTGGGGGAAATCGCTGAAGGCTTAATTGATGCAGGCAGAAGTAAATCCACAAAGGTTGCCGTAATTTCAAATGCCACCACAAATCATCAAAAAAAATGTGTAGGCACCCTGGAAAATATTGCTAAGCTTGTTGCAGCAGCCAAGCTTGAATCTCCTGCAACTATTGTAGTGGGAGAGGTAGTAGCCTTAAATGAAACGTTGGCATTTTTTGAAAGCCGACCACTATTTGGAAAGACATTCTTTTTGCCTAAAATCAAAAGCTTTGAGTATGGTTTAAAGGGCAGTGAGTCGCCTGTTTCAAACGAATTAGAGGTTAGACTAGAAGAGCTTGGAGCAGAAGTGATTTCTTATGTGGCAGGGCAGATTGTTCCTAAGAAAGTGGATGTTTCCTTTTTGGAAAACGCCAGCGAATCAGATGTAATAGTATTTACAAGCGCAAATGGAGTGAAGTCTTTTTTCTACAATCTTTTTGAAGGAGCCAGAAAGGATTTAAGATATATTCCTAATTGCCATTTTGCAGTAGTGGGAAAGAAGACCTTTGATACACTGGCATCCTTTGGAATTATTGCTGATATTATTTCTACAAAGCAAAGTGGTGCAAATCTTGCGGAGGTCATTAATAAAAGGGTGCCAGATGACTCGAATGTGTATTGGCTATGCGCTAAAAAGGTTTCCGGGGGATTTGAAGAAAGCCTGGATGCTAGATTTAATCTTAGCAAGTTCGTAAGCTATGAGAACATATCAACTGATGCACCTATTGATGCCAGAATAAAAGAGAAAATCGCTGCCTGCGATGGGGCAATATTCACCAGTGGTAATACAGCATCAGTTAGTATCGATGCCATTGAAGGCGATTTACCTGACTTTATCTATTCAATAGGGGAAAGCTGCAGCAAAGAAATACGAAAAAAAGGATATGATAATATCGCAGAAGCTAAGATATCATCATATCCTGGAATAATTGATTTATTATTGGCAAACTAGCTATTTACTAAATCGCTGAGCTTTTTGCCATAGAAGAAATCTCTTTCAAGTAAATAGAATTCAGTCCACATTGGGAGTGTTTTGCAAACTCCCTCACGAGGGCAGTCTTTTGCACCGTCGGCCAGGCAGGCTACAGGTGAAAGGCTGCCCTCTAATAATTCTATTATCTCTCCAACGGAGTATTCATCTGGGTTCCTGGTAAGCTTATATCCGCCACCCTTGCCGCTGACACCAGTAACCAGGCCTCCCTTTACAAGCTCTTTAACAATAATCTCCAAATATTTCTTTGAAATATCCTGACGCTCAGCAATATCCTTAAGAGGAATATAATCCTCAGAATGCTGCTGCGCCAAATCTATCATTACACGTAGTGCGTATCTACCTTTTGTACTAAACATACTCCTGACCTCCTAATATATGCGGGAAAGCGCACATTTGGCCCCTCCTATTACCATATTATAAGATAGGTAAGTAGGTAAATGCAAGGATATTATAATCGCTATAGATTATCCTCTCCCCATTTTTTTAATTGTAGTAGGATAGGGATTAAACTCTTAGCTTGATCGGTCAGAGTGTATTCCACTCGTACTGGCATTTCATCATACTGGGTGCGGTGAACCAGGCCATCTGCTTCTAATTCCCTCAGAGACTGGGCTAGCATGGTATTGGTGATACCGAACACTGAGCGTCTTAAATCTCCATAGCGGGCAACATCATTATTGTCGATGACGCAGAGAATCATGATTTTCCATTTGCCACCTATGATATTTAATACTTTCTTTAATCCGCAGCCCTTACCTGCGATTTCTTCACATAAAGGTTCTTTTTTCATAGTCAGTTTTTCCTTACTAGGTTAATAAAAATTGCGTACTTGATATATTTTTCTTACCACATATAATAAGCGTATCGTTGATAAATAACAAGTAAAATGTAAAAGGAAGTTGATATGGCAAAAAGATTAGCAAATGTAGATACAAGCAGATGCGTAGCTTGTGGCGTATGTAGATTGCAATGTCCCAAAGAGGCGATAGCTATTTACAAGGGCTGCTATGCAACGGTAGATTCTGAAAAATGTGTTGGTTGTGGCTTATGCGCGAAGGCTTGCCCTGCTGGCGCCATCAATGTAATGGAAAGGGGGCAGGAAAATGGCTAATAAAAAGAAGCATTGGTATAACTATCTTTGGATATGGTCAATCATTTATTTTGCGCTTGGTTTTTTCAATATACTATTTGCATGGCTTGGGATGATTGATTTTATTCTTCCATTGATATTTGCAATAGTAGGTGGAAACAAGTGGTTTTGTAACAATATGTGCGGAAGAGGGCAGCTGTTTTGGGTGCTTGGAAGAAATGTGGGATGTTCTAGGAAAAAGCCAGCGCCAAAGTGGCTTTCATCTAAATGGTTTAGATACGGCTTCTTAGCATTCTTCTTAACCATGTTTGGCACAATGGTATTTCAGACTTATCTGGTATTTTCTGGCGTTGGCACACTAAGAAAAGCTATCAAGCTGTTTTGGACATTTAAGGTACCTTGGCAGTGGGCATATTCAGGCAGTGCTTTCCCTGATTGGGTAGCCCAATTCGGATTTGGATTCTACAGCCTGATGCTCACTTCCACTTTGATTGGACTGATAGTAATGGTACTATATAAAGAAAGAACCTGGTGTACATTTTGCCCAATGGGAACCATGACTCAGGGTATATGTAAAATAAAAGCAAAAGGAGATAAAGGAAATGACAATAGAAGAAAGAGCTGATTTAGCAGCTAATTTAAAGGCAACAGGCCAGTGCAACTGCACACAGTCTGTACTTAAGGCATTTGAGGATAAAATTGATATCGCTCCAGAGGAGCTTTCAAAGCTTGCAGCTGGTTTCGCAGCAGGCATGGGATGTATGGAAAGCACCTGCGGAGCCCTCATCGGTGCAGTAATGACAGCAGGAATGCTCACAGATGGCAAAGGCACTCCTAGATATTCAAAGGAAATGGTGGCTAAGTTCAATGAAAAATGTGGCGCGACAATCTGCAAGGATCTTAAAGGAATAACTACAGGCCAGGTACTTTGCGAATGCCCAGAATGCGTACGAAATGCAGTATTAGTTTTAGGCGAGACTTTGGGAGTAGAAGATTAAGCTTTAAAGCTCCTGGGCAACCAAAGGCATCTAACAAATTGGTTCATGTGGTGTTTATTATCGGAGGATTACATTAAATATTAAAGAAAATAGATTATTCCCGTATTAAATAGAAGATAATTACATGAATAATTGTGATATTGCATATTATATGGTAATTATTCAATGTGCCTTCATAGTGTAATACTCATGTATTACATGAGTGAGTAGAAGTTATGCCACACTCCTTGTAAAGCCTACGGAAATATCCTAAGATTATATAAAACTTATGTAATTTTTAGAAAACCAAAGCTTCATAGAGTTTAAATCTTAAATAAAGTGACAAAGAAAACTATTAATATTTCAAGTAACAATAGCCAGTTATAAATCAATTTGATAGCTGGCTATTATTTTTTATAATTATAAAACCTATTGACCTAGTAGGTAATAAGATTTAATATATGTCACATAACAACAAGAAAGACTAACTATTAAAGATTGTCAATAAAAAATGATTTGAAACAGAAATGTTTTAAATAGAGCGACGATGGCTTTTCATCGTAATCAGTACCTTGAAAACTGCATGACAAATAGAGCATCATCTGAGATGCTCATTAAAAAAGATTTGTATGGAATTAGTTAAACGGCTTTGTTGTATGACTGACGAGTTTTCTCAAGCTGATATATCAGTCGCACGAGCTTCTTCGTGGCATGAGATACGGCAACATAATAATGCTTTCCTTCAGCACGCTTTCTGGCAAGGTAAGCATTGAACGTCGGATCCCAATGGCAGACAAAGATAGTGGCGTTAAACAGAGCA
>NZ_FOQF01000027.1 GCF_900113655.1 Pseudobutyrivibrio sp. OR37
CTTGCAAAGGGTATTTACGGGTTCTGCCCGTTGATGCATAGAAATGATTTCTGAAAGAAATCGGGATAATTTCATCAAGATTGATATAGGTTTCTAATAGAGCCAGAAACGCAGGCTTGTCATTTTCAAGTTTATCTTGGCAGTCTGAATAAATATCAGCCAAAGAAAGCTGTTTATATGGTATCATATATATCAGAATAACTCCTTTCTTGGTTAGTACAGTGGTTTCTCGTCAATTCTATTGTACCATATCAGTGGGGAGTTATTCTTTTTTAGTTAACAAAAAATGCCGCATTTACGCGGCTTGTGGCGTTTTGCAAACGCCTATTTATGAAATATATAGGAGGGGGTAAAACATGCCTAGATTTACAGATGAAGAATTAAGAAATATAAAAGCTTTACAGCATATCTTATCAAAGAAAATAAAAGAAGCGAAGGAGAAATACTCCGATGTAATTAATATGAATTTTGATGAATTGGGCATTTATCTAGGAGAAATATATAAATATACTCTTGATAGAAAGAATGATTGGAAGACGACTATAAAGGAATTAGATGCAAATGATTCCAACATAGAAGTAATGCGAACAATAGAAAAATTTCAGGCTGAGTTAGAGGATAGGGTAAGTTCACTTAATTACAAACAGGTATTCGAATTAAATAATAAAAATGATTATAAGTCTAAAGCAGCTTTAGCGGCTAAGCGATTAGAATATGAGCAATTAGTTCCAATTCAGGATAGGACTTACGTTTCCAAAGTGGAATATTTACAGCTTATGGATGAGACATGTTTTGAAGTAGAGAAAGAATATAATGATTTTATTTTAGAGGTTGGTAAAGATGCGGAGAAGTCTTTAGTTAAGGAACAAGAAAATAGTGCTGCATATATAAATGCTCAATTAAAGATAGATAAAGAATTAAATACTGCTGAGAAACAGTATTTGGAGAAAATGAAAGAATATGAAGAACAGAAGGCATTATTAAAGGATAATAGTGAAAAATTAAATGAATACAAGGAGTCTGTTGAAGTTGCAAAAGAAAAGTATGAAAAACTAATGGTAGAAAAAACGAATGCACTAATAGAGAGTTCTACTTTTGATAAAAGTCGAGAATCAGAATTGCTGAAATTGAATAAAATATGTGCTAAGAATATCGAGATAAGTAGTAAAGTAGCGGTTGTAGTAAAAAACACTATAGATAAGTTAATTAAGGATAGGAAGAGTCAGAGAGAAAAGAAAGTAGAAGGATTCAAGAAGGAACTGCAACAGGAACTGAGTAACATAGATAATATAGAAATATCTGATGAAATAGATGTAAAAGATGTAAAAGAGAAAACTGAACCTATAGTAGGTTATGATATACCACGCAAAACTATCACATCTAAAGCAGAGCTTTTGGCGGCCGTTAAAGAAATAGTTAATAAGGAATTAAGCGATAGTATAAGTGATAGTTCAATAGATAGTATAAGTAATAGTACAAATGTTGTAGCTGATTCTATTAAATCAAGCGATGATCAATTACGCGAACAAATAAGGCTAAATAGGGATGGGCTTAGACAAATGTATAATAGAGAATGTGTAGCCGTCAAAAAAAATATAGATAAGGAACAGGCGAACCTTAACATAGGAACAAAGGAAAGCGTTGAAAAGATAAGAGCAATTGGTGTCCTTCTAAAGGCTAACAAAAAGAAAGGTTTTACAAGTGATTCAGCCGAATACCGTAGATTGCTTAATAAAGTGGATGACTTTGAAAAAAAGTACAAAGACAATGGATGGGAAAAACTGTTTGCACAGAATGATAAGAATGTTTTTAAATTGTCTGGAACTGAACTAAATACTAGAGCACAAATGGTTCAAGAATTAGAGGAGCTTTTTGAAGCGGGAGAGGCTTATATGGTGGCAAAAGGGCCACAATTAAAGTATTGGGATCATGGTAAGAAAAGATATGAACTTTCATTTTTATTATGTGATGAGATTTATAAATTTGGAGGATTAGCTGCTGATAACAATGCTCGTATTGCAGCCCTCGATAAGGAAGCGGAAAAAGCCCCTAATAATCAATATTCAAAAGATTACCTTAAGCAGATTCCAAATCGCTTTGAAGGAAATGCTCTTTTAACCGAAAAGTATAAAGATTCACTTGAGGAAGCAAAACAGAAGGTTAGCCAGAGTGACGGAAAAAAGATAATGAAGAAAAAGCTAAATGAAAGTAATAATATTATCCCAGAAAATAAATCAAATTTAATTAAGTAAAAATAGAATATAATCTAAGGTCCCGGAAATGTTGTATTTGCAATATTTCCGAGACTTTTCATGTTATACTACATTACTATTTAGCTTTGGCAGGGGATGCAGATTGAAGAAACGATACGTTATCATCATTAATATTTTGATAGCAGGTTTGATTCTGTTTATCATTGTGAAATATGCCAATGATAGGGCGGTTGAATCAAATCAGTCTTCACTTGCGTCTTTTGAGAAAATGACAACCACTACGGAGCAGATTGTTGCCAATTATCTTGAGGATGAGCAGCATCTGTGCGATATTTGGGCAAACTATATTAATGGTTCGGCGGAGGCAGGTGCTCCAATGACTGTTGATGAGGCTATTTCGTATATTAGAAAAGCAAAAATTTCTCCTGAAATCTCAGGGCATCTTATTTTCATAGATGATGATTCCATGGCGGGCATTTCCACTACCGCTAGGTCTACCGATTCGGAGGATTACTCTGTTAATTATTCCAATATAAAAATTTTTGACGACTTAGAGATAAGTAATGTTGAGGGTGTTGTAAATCTGACTAGGGCATATACAAATCCTTTAAACGGCGTTCAATCCATAGCTTTTTTGAATAATGTAAAGGTTTTGGATAATGAAACAGGAGCTTTACGTTCGGGACTCCTTATTCGTGTTGTGCCTGTAAGCCGACTTGAGCAGAAGCTTGTGTTTTTGAAGGGTGAATATGAAAATGTGGAGATTGCCCTGGTTGATTGGGATGGGGATTACATGATTCATGGAAAATCTCTAAAAAATAGCAATTTCTTTGAATACTTTAAATCATATAATCCTATGTCCGCTCAGGAATATAACCAGGTGATAGATACAATTCATACAGATGTAGGTTCTATGCATATCTATAATTACAAGGACGAGGATTGTGTGATAGCTTATACTCCTTTAAGCGGTTTGGATTCATGGTTCCTTGTTTCCTATATTCCGGCCAGTGAGCTAATGCTGAATAGGTCTATAGACTGGCTGATTCTTGGAGTTGTTGTTGTAGGACTTTTGATTCTACTTCATTTTAATTTGATAATTCTACTTAATTTTAACAGGAAGCTTACAGCGGCGGCCGAGGCCTCAAACCAGGCAAATGAGGCAAAATCATATTTCCTATCCACCATGTCACATGATATCAGAACTCCAATGAATGCAATCATTGGAATGAATGAAATGATTCTAAGAGATAGTAACAATGAGGAAATTCGCATGTATGCCGAAAACATCAGGGCGTCTGGAAAGACCTTGCTTGGAATCATAAATGATATTCTTGATTTTTCAAAGATTGAAGCGGGAAAGATGGAAATCATTGAAGTGGACTATAATTTCGCATCACTTCTAAATGATATTGTAAATATGGTTCAAAGAAAGGCCGATGAAAAGAATCTGGAATTCAACCTAGAAATTGATGAGAACATTCCACGATGCTTACGTGGCGATGAAATCAGAATTAAGCAGGTAATTATAAACATACTTTCAAATGCGGTTAAATACACAAACGAAGGTGGCGTAGTATTTTCGATTAAGAGCAACAAATGTGAGGATGAGCCTGATTATGTTAATCTTCACGTTAGCGTAAAGGATACGGGAATTGGAATCAGGCAGGAGGATTTGGATAAGCTGTTTGTTGCTTTTGAAAGAATAGATGAAAAGATTAATCGAAATATAGAAGGAACAGGCCTTGGAATGGCTATTGCCCAGAGCTTTCTTAGCATGATGGGAAGCACTATAAATGTGGAAAGTGAATATGGCAAAGGCTCAGAGTTTTACTTTGATTTGAAGCAGAAGGTGGTAAATCAGGAGCCAGTTGGTGAGTACAATGTGGCTTATAAGCATTTTCTTTTGGAGAAGGAGCAGTACAAGGTCCAGTTTGTAGCGCCTGATGCAAAGATTTTGGTGGTGGATGACAACGAAATCAACCTGAAGGTATTTGTAAATCTTTTAAGAGATACAAGGATTCAGATTGATACCGCATTAAGCGGCGATGCTTGCATCGATTTATATAAGCGCAATCACTATGATGTGATTTTCCTTGATCACATGATGCCTAACAAGGATGGAATCGATACATTAAAAGATATGAAAGCCTGTGCTGATACGCCAAATCAAAATACGCCAATCATCTGCCTTACCGCCAACGCTGTGATAGGAATGCGTGAAAAGTATATAAATGCAGGCTTTGACGACTATTTAACTAAGCCTATTGATACAGCATTGTTGGAGGAGATGCTGATTAAATATCTTGATTCGGATTTAGTGACCAGGGCAGAGGATATTGAGCCTGAAAGGAAGCAGCGAATTCTTGTGGTTAATGAGGATATTGATTTCCTGCGAAAGGCTACCTCAACGCTATCGGAAAGATACGATGTTGCGGTTGCCAAATCCATGGAGCAGGCCATTTCATTTTTACATAAACATGAAGTAGATTTAATTGTCATGGATTATCGTATTTATACTGATTTAGCAGATATGGAAAGGAGCCAGCATGAATAAACAAATAAAGACAATGATTTCCACCACATTTGCCGCCATGTTAATGCTTGGTTTGGTGGGTTGCGGGCAGACTGATGCTGAAGTACCAAATCAAAGTGAAGATATAGGTATTCAACAGGAAAAGGTGACAGATGCTTTCGCTCCAAAATATTCATCAGACACAGAGTATAAGCTGTCAGTTGCTGGCACTTATTCCAACTTTGAATCCTTGGAGAGCACCATCGATAGATTCTATGATTACTATCCAAACGGTGAGATTGAGTACAAATATCTTGATGATTACAGAAATACTATCAGCCTGGCTTTGGCAGGGCAGGAGCCACCAGATATTTATGTCATACAGCCATGGATGTATGGGGATGAGCAGTTTAGTTCATTGTTTGATGGGGCCGAGGTTTTGTCTGCCACTGAGCTTGAAATCAATTTATACTGCATTCGTCCTAGCGTTAAATGGGAGATGGATGATGGAGAAATCCGCACACTGCCTGTATTTGCCACATCCTATGGAATGCTTGTGAATATGGATATTTTTGAAAAGGAAGGCCTTGAGGTTCCGACCACATTTGCGGAATTGAAGGCTGTCTGTGAACAGCTGAAGGCAGCAGGCTATGAATCTCCAGTTATGGGCGCAAATACCACAACTACTCCGGGTATCGGATATGCGTTTTCATATCCAATGTTTGCAAAAACAGTGAAGGATGATAGAAGCGTGGAGGCAGATTTGAATAATCTTGTGCCAGCCGCTGGTGAGGCCATGCGACCATCCCTTACAAGGTTGAAGGAGCTGGTTGATAACGGTTGTATAGATGTCGATAAATGCACTGAGGAAATAGAGGACGACTACAACGCTGTCATCTTAAGATTTTTTGAGGGCGATGTTCCAATGATGCTTTGCTCCGGAGATGTTGTATCAGGAACAAAAAAGCGTGAGAGCCAGTCAGAAGCCTTCATCAAAAAGCCTTTCAAATATGAGTTTTACATAGCTCCATCCGGCGATGATGGTGGTTACTACATGGATTCAGTTTCTATCCTGTTTAGTGCAAACAAAAATAGTGCAAATATGGATATGACAAATGAATTCATGCGATTCTTAACAAGCGAAAAAGAGCTTGGATTGATGGCAGCAGAAAAGAGATTGATAACACCTACCAAGGACTATTCTTTGGACGAAGTTTATGCCTCTCTTTCGGATTTTCCAGAAGAAAGAACTGTTAATTTTAGGGATATAGAAATACTTGATACCGCAGTAAAACAGTACAGAGCGGCAGCCTACGCTGTCATTAATGGAGATATGACAGTGGATGAGGCGGTGGAAAAATACGGTTCAATTCCTACGGATTAATAAGGATTAGAGAGTGCCTAGTATTTTCAGGGCTTGCTCCTTGGCCTCATCGTAATCCAGATTTGAAACCAGCTTACTTAATTCTTCCAGGTCCATTAATAGGCTATCATCCCAGTCATAAGCAAAAAGCTGCTTGGTAGCATTTTCTGCGGTGGCTAAATCAAAGTCATTTATTGCAGCCATGAGCTTGTTTAAAAGGGATGAAACAGCCTTCTTGTCAAAGCTATGTTTTACGGTTTCATCATTGATTGCAAAAGGCTCAAGGCAAGGCTTTAGAGCTTTGAAGGAGTTTAAAACATCTGGCGTAAGTTTTTTGATTTGCTCTAAGTTGTTATCTTTGCCTAGCTGTTCAAGGGCAAAGAATTCTTCCCCTAGCTTCATGGCGCCAATCATGCGGCAGGTGGTTTTCAGAGAATGGACCTCAACAGTATAGTTTGGCAGGTCTTCTTGTGAAAGGTAGAATTCTACAAGATTGATTTTTCCATCCATCAGCTTGTAGACATCTGCCAATAGCTCAAGGAAAAGCTCCTCAGAACCAGAATTTTTGATAGCTTTTTCAACATCAACGCCAGGTATATAAATATTCATAAATAAGCCCCTCCATATTGTGAGTATACCACTATTGAAAAGTTGAATAAACTGGTATAACTTATGATATGTGTGGCTTATCCAGTGGAGGTTAACATGATTTCACAGATTGTAATTGTAGATGATGACCCTATAATTTTAAAAAGAGCCTGGAATACCCTTACAAGTGCGGGATTTAAGGTGGTAGTTTTAAAATCTGGAAAGGCACTTTTGGATTATGCCAAAGAAAACATGGCTCCCAATCTGATTCTGCTGGACATCAGCATGCCTGAGATGGATGGCTTTGAGGTGGTTGAGAAGCTGAGAATGTGTGAGAGCAATTGGCGGGATACTCCTGTGATTTTTTTGACGGCTAATGAAGATGAGGACACCGAAACAAAAGGACTTTCTCTTGGAGCAATGGATTTTATCAGAAAGCCATTTGTGCCTAGCGTGCTAGTGCTTAGAGTGAAGCACGCCGTTGAGCTTGTCCTACTGCAGAAAGATTTAGAGACCATGGTGGAAGAAAAAACAAAGGAAAATGAGAATTTGTTTATCCATGTCGTCGAGAGTCTTGCTGATGCTATCGATGCCAAGGACAATTACACAAAAGGTCATTCCGGACGTGTCGCAGTTTATTCAAAGGAGATTGCGCGAAGATATGGCTATGATGAGAAACAGCAGGAGCAAATTTTCATGATGGGGCTTCTTCATGATGTTGGAAAAATAGGAGTGCCTGATGAGGTTATAAATAAGCCTGGAAGGCTTACAGACGAGGAGTTTGCCAAGATAAAAAAGCACCCTGGTATTGGTGGAAAGATTCTTGGAAATATAAAGGAGATGCCGGAACTTGCAGCAGGCGCAAAATGGCATCACGAAAGGTATGATGGAAAAGGTTATCCTGAGGGGCTATCTGGCGATGATATATCTGAGGAAGCCAGAATCATCGCAGTTGCCGATGCCTATGACGCCATGACCAGTAACCGTAGCTACAGGGGAGCTCTGCCAGTTGAAGTGGTCCGTGGCGAGATAGAAAAGGGGAAAGGCTCCCAGTTTGACCCTAAGTTTGCAGATATTATGATTGAAATGATTGATGAAGGGATTACATAATATAAAGATAGCCAGTGGGGGAGAATATTGTTTTCTAGTTAGGAAGTTTTCTAGTTGACAAATGCCATGCCAAACGTTATATTATCATCTGAGTAATGAAAAATAATCTATTTTTATCACCTTATGGCAGAGTAGTTCATATCGCCATAGTTATCCCATTGTGATTTTTTATTTTTCTGGTGTGTTTTTTTGATTAATGCAACCCAAAGGGGATTTTTTCTACTGAGGGATGATTCTAAGATTTTAAGTATGCATCCCATTCGCAGGAAAAACATATTTGGGATGTATAGCCGAATAAGCTGAATCATCCCATTTGGGAAAACGTGCTAATTGGGATGATTTCTGCGATACTTGAGCAAGGTTGTAGAGGGTGGATAAGAGGTTTTTCTGGTAAATACTTGATAATCATGCATCCCAAAAGCACAAAAAGTTCAAATGGGATGCATAGTGAGAAAATAAAATATTTTTCAATCATCCCAAAAAACTAAAAACGCTGATAGGGATGATTTTAGAAAGGAATTAAAGGAAATATTGAGAAATTATAGGAAAGAGCTAGAGGCTCAGTTGAAAGAACTGGATGGTTTGATAAAAGAAAATGGGAAGAACCTGGCAAAACTAAAGAATCTACCAGAGTTTGGCGTAAAGGCATCTACTGCGCGTGGCAGCCATCAATATTATTTGGTAGATAAAGAAACTGGGAGGCGAGAATATGCTGGCTTTGCAAAAGCAAAGCTTGTTAATAGATTGATTCAGAGGGATTATGCTATTGCAGTAGATAAGAAATTAGTTGAATTAAGAAAGAAACTAAGTAAATTTATTGCAAATTATGATATAGCCGAGATTGATGATTTATATGAGAAATTGTCTGCGGCGAGAAGGAGTGTGGTAGTTCCTATACTAGAGCCAATTGATGTGTATATTCAAAATTGGTTAGAACAACATCCAGGCCAGCAGAATTCATATCCAGAAGAAGGAATATATCGTGCAAACAAAGGTGAGATGGTTCGTTCTAAATCAGAGAAGATTATTGCCGATGCATTGTCAAAGTATAATGTACCATATCAATACGAGCCTATGCTTGAATTAGGATATAACACCATATATCCTGATTTTGTAGCCCTTAATGTTAGGACACGTAAGACAATTTATTGGGAACACCTAGGAATTGTTTCAGATATAGAGTATGCTACGAAGAACTTTAAGAAGGTACAGGATTATGAGAAAAATGGTTACATACTTGGTAGAGATCTGATTACGACTATGGAGTCGACTGATTCACCAATTGATGTAAAGCTAGTTGAAGAAAAAATAAAAGAGTTTTTGCTGTAGTTTTGATGCTACAGCTTTTTTATTATAAATCGTAGGGAGCATAATAATGGTGGACAACATAATACTTTTGTTGTTTAGATAGGTGCTATTTGTTAGAATGTCGTTAGGACAGGCGGAGAGTTTATTGAAAGGGAAAACTATATGCGAGTAATCGAAAAAGCTACAACAAAAGACAAAGACGAAATTCTTAAACTATATAAATCCCAGTTGGGTAGAAAATATTGCCCATGGAATGAAGACTATCCTTCAATGGAAACAATCGATTTTGATTTATCTAGAGATGCGCTACTTATAATGAGAGAAGAGGGCAAGATAATAGCTGCAATATCTGTTGATGACGATGAAGAGGTTAACAATTTGGAGTGCTGGACATCTGAATTACAACCTGGCGGAGAACTTTCACGTCTTGCAGTTAGTCCAGATTGTCAAAGCAAGGGCTTAGCCAAAGAAATGATAGAAACAGGCTTGGAAGAGCTTAGAGATAGAAGCTACAAAAGCCTGCATTTCTTGGTAAACAGACATAATTTAAAAGCACTTAAATGTTATTCTGCCTTTCCATTTAACAAGGTTGGCGAGTGTGAGATATATGAGCAGCCAATGCTTTGCTATGAGATGGAATTGTAATGGATATCAGGGATAGTGGGATTATTAAAACGCAAGTACAAGGGAGGAGATTAGAGAGTATGGAATACGATTGTGGATTTACAGAGGGCAATCGCTGGTTTCGATATCGCGCCGGAGCAATCATAGTTGAAGACGGATGTGTATTATTTGCCGGAAATGAGAAAGATGATTATTACTATTCTATAGGTGGTGGCGTCCATATGGGAGAAACTGCTGAGGAGGCGGTCAAAAGAGAAGTCTTTGAGGAGACTGGGGTAAATTATGAAATTGATCATCTTGCAGTGATTCATGAAAATTTTTTCAACGATAATAGGGGAATACTAAAAGATATGGATTGTCACGAGATTGCTCTTTATTTTGTGATGGAGCCCAGAGGTACAAAAGAACTGAAAAGCAACAGTTTTACTCAAGGCGTAAGAGAGAATATGTTTTGGCTTCCTATTGCGGAGTTGGATAAATATAAGGCTTTTCCTTCTTTTATGAAGGAATACTTACAATCTGAACATGTGGGCATTGAGCACATAGTTACTGATGAGAGGATATAGATGAGTCAAGAAATAATCTTTGTGGAAGAAAAAATGCAGATAAGAAACAGCGTATTGCAAGGGAGAAGATAGATGTTACCAACAGCTGATGAGGCGATTGAAGAGTTAGAAATAGCAGGCAGACTTAATCCAGGACCTTGGGTTAAGCATTCAATGAATACAGGTGCAGCAGCCAAATATATTGCGGAAAAAGTGCCGGGGCTAGATTCTGAAAAAGCCTATATTTGTGGGCTTTTGCATGACATTGGCAGGAGGGCTGGAATAACCGATATTCCAACCCATGTTTATGATGGATATAAATATTGTATGGAAAAAGGCTGGGATGAGGTGGCCAGAATCTGCATGACCCATTCTTATCTTCGAATGCAGGATGAGTTCAGTTATGAGCCTGAAACAGAACATGAGAAGGCCATAAAGGAATACATCATGAATTACGGGGAGCCAGATGATTATGACAAGCTAATTCAGTTATGCGATTCTCTTGCAACTGATTATGGTTTTGTGATTTTAGAAAAGCGATTTGTTGATGTTACAAGAAGATATGGCATTATGGAAGGCTACATTAAAGGCTGGGAAGTGGCATTTAGCATAAAAGAGTATTTTGAAAAGAAGATGGGCTGTTCAATTTACGATGTGCTTCCTGGCATAGAAAAAACTACGCTGATGACACCAAAGCCTTGGCGAATATGAAAGGTGCAGATGTACGAGCCCAGGGCGGCTTATTGCAAATAGGGAAGTTTCTGTTCTTAAGAGAGCAAAGGAATTATTGAAGCTATAATCAGGTTAGGCTTGGATATAAGGTGGGGTTATGAATGATTGGTTTTCAGTTGAAAAAATAGATAATCAAACATACGTAATATGTGAAAATAAACATTGGGAAGAAACAAGGTGTTATCTTCTGCTTGGCTCCCAAAAGGCGATTTTGATAGATACTGGCCTTGGAATTGCTAATATTAAAGCTGTTGTTGATTCCATTACTGAGTTACCAGTGATGGTGGTAACTACACATGTTCATTGGGACCATATAGGCGGACATTCGTTATTTGATAATATTGCTGTTCATGAATTGGAAGAGCCATGGCTTAACGGGAAGTTCCCTTTGCCACTAAGCGTTGTGAAGGCAAATTTGACTCGTGAGAGCTTTGATGCTCCTAGAGATTTTGATATTGAAAAGTACTACGTTTTTCAAGGTGAGCCTCAGATTATACTTCATGATGGCGATTACTTTGATTTGGGCGAACGTTTAGTTAAGGTGATTCATACACCAGGCCATTCTCCTGGACATTGCTGTTTTTACGAACCTGACAGAAAGTATTTGTATTCGGGTGACTTGATTTACAAAGGATGTTTGTATGTTAATTATCTTTCTACAGATCCTTTATTGTTTTATGATTCTATAAGAAAAATTAGGAAACTAAGTGTAGATAGAATATTTCCAGGACACCATGCAATTAATATACCTACCTCAATTATTGGTGATATTGAAGAGGCATTATGGCAACTTGAACAAAATGGAAGATTGCATCATGGAAGTGGGGTACATTCATACGAAGATTTTTCTATTGCATTATAGTCATTCGAATACTGTGCTGGTGCAAGGAAAATGAAAAGCAAAGGATACTATAAAGATGATGAAGTTAAAAATTGACAATCTTTCAAGAAAATATGCAGTAAAGCTGCTGTCAGACAAGGATGTCGCTGCTGTTTATAGCTTATGTAGCAAGAATACACTGTACTATGATTTCTGTCCGCCATTTGTTACACCTGAGAGTATTGAGGCGGATATGGCGGCCCTTCCACCGGGAAAGAGAAGGGAAGATAAATTTTATTTAGGATACTATGACAACGACAATTTAACTGCTGTTATGGATTTGATATTGGGATATCCAGATGAAGAAACTGCTTATGTTGGATTTTTTATGACTGATGTTTCTGTACAAGGAAAGGGCGTTGGAAGTGCAATCATTAGTGAAATGAGCCATTTTATTTGCAGCCAAGGATACTCAGATATTCAGTTAGGATGGGTAAAAGATAATCCTCAGGCAGAACATTTCTGGCATAAGAATGGATTTAAAGAGACTGGAAAGATGTATGACTTGGATGACTACATAGTTGTTGAGGCTCGAAGAAGCATAGTAGCTCATGTAACGGAAGAAAACATAGCTGATGCTGCACGTATACATTCCATATCTTGGCAGGAATCACATCGTGCATTTTGCAATGAAGCTTTTATCTTAAAGCATGATGTGGAGCACCAGAAGGAATATATCAGAGAAAAAATGAAGAATGGTAGCAAGTTTTATTTGCTTTATGATAAGGAGCCAGTTGCGGTTGTGTCAGTAAAGGATGAACTTATTGAAGACTTATATGTTTTGACAGAACAGCAGAATAAAGGCTATGGAACCCATTTACTGAACTATGTTGTGGCTAGAATTCAGGCACAGGGGTTACAACCATCCTTATGGATTCTTGAGAATAACCATGGGGCAGAGCGTTTGTATTTGAGAAACGGATTTGTGCCATCTGGCAGGCTGAACGCAATTACCGGAAAGCTTTCGGAAATAGAGTTCCAATACAATGGGAAGATTCTTTAGCATTATTGCCACAGCAGCTTTTATTTGAAGAAAGGAGAAAAATGTTTTGGAGGGTAGGCCAATTACTACTTTGTTTATGCTAATGTCGGTTGATGGCAAGATTAGTCCGGGGGCATCTGATGATTTAGATGTGGATAAGGACTTTCCTAACATCACAGGATTGAAAGAGGGACTGTCACAGTATTATGAGATAGAACAGACAACTGATTTATGGTCATTTAATACGGGAAGGGTTCAGGCGAAAATGGGCGTTAATGAAAAGCCTATGCCTGCAAAGACCCCTGTTTCATTTGTGTTATTAGATAACAGTCATTTGACAGAACATGGGGTAAAGTATTTTTGTGCGAAGTCAAAAGTGTTTGTATTGATAACAACAAATAAGAATCATCCGGCTTTCGATGTCAGCGAAGAGAACCTTCACATCATCTATCAGGACACATTATCTCTTGAAGATGCGCTGATAGAACTTAGAGAAAAATATGGATGTGAGCGAATTACAATTCAAAGTGGAGGAACTGTTAATGGAATGTTCCTTCGCCAAAAACTGTTTGATTATGTTGATATTGTTGTAGCGCCAGTACTGATTGGTGGAAAAGAGACATCTACACTGATAGATGGAAGTTCTATAGTAAAAGAAGATGAATTTGATAAATTGGGTGTGTTAAGTTTCATTGGATGCGATGTGCTTAACAATTCATATATTAGGCTTAGATATAAGGTGGTTTCATGAGCGAATTTGTAGAGGCAGAGGAATTGGATGAAATACGAAAGAATGGATTGAGGGCAACATGGAAGAACTGAGACTGCAACAAATGACAAGAGAACTGTGCCACGAGCTTTATAAAGAGTGGGAAAATGATGAAGCTATCTATATGGATATGAGCCTATTCAAGCCATATGTATACGCTGAAGATGCGGTAAATAAGTACTTTGATTCGAAACAGGACTCATCAAGAATAATATTTGTGATAATGCTGTCTGGTAAGCCAATCGGTGAATTACAGCTAAAGCAAATAGATTATGACAATAAGGAATGTACTCTCAGTATCCATATGCAAAATGATAATTTTAAGGGAAAAGGCTATGGTACAAAGGCGGAGCAGCTTGCAATCAAGTATGCTTTTGAAGAGCTTGGGATGAATGCTGTGAATGCAGATACAGTGAAAAAGAATACCAGAAGTCAGCATGTTATCGAAAAAGTCGGATTCGAACTTATAAAAGAAGATGACTGCTTTTTATATTATAGAATTCAACGATAGCCAGATTCTAAAAAAGGAGATTGTGAGAAAGTGCCTGATAGCAGTAATACAGACTGGGGATTAAAAAAAGAATACTTACACAGCACGAGACAGCATTTATGGAACAATGATTATTTTGAGTTCCTTGTGAAATGTGTGTGGAAGATAGATAAGCCGGTTAGAATAATTGATTTTGGCTGTGGATATGGATATTTGGCGCAGATGCTGATGTCATTAGTTCCGCAGGGAAGTACTTATAAGGGGATTGATATTTCTGAGGCACTTATAGCTGAGGCACAAGAAATTTTTGCAGGACAAAAGGATGTCTGCTTTGAAGTTGCTGATTTAAATGAGTATGAGCCTACATCAGAATATGATATAGCTATTTGTCAGGCAGTGCTTCGACATCTTACAAAACCGGAAGATATTATGAAGAAGATGATTGGAGCAGTAAAAGAGAATGGATTAGTTATATGTATTGAGCCAAGTAGACGTATGGAAAACGCGGGCATCTTCGTAGATAATAGTACTTATGATCCTTTTGAGAACGATGATTTCCTAAAGTATAGATGGCTATCGGAAGAACAATCTGGAGGAAGGGATTACCAGATTGGGATGAAAGTCCCGGTATTTATGAAAAAATTGGGTTTAAAGAATGTCGGAGTCAGAATCAATGATTATGTTGATTTCATTAGCGCGGGTACTGATGCTTTTGAATCAGAGCAAAGAAGATTCATAAGTGACCATGGAGTTGACGAAAAATATGCTGATTCTAATAGTTATCTGGCCGCAAGGTGCCATGTGATTTCATATGGATATAAAAATGAGGTTGAAAAACACAAGGACATTATTGGTTAGAACGGACAAGCAACTACCAAATGGAGAGGTGTTCCGGCATCGGTATTAAAAGCAGAAAGCAGAAATGCAGCAAATGACCCAGAAGATTATTTTGATTATGTAATGTTTGCATGGGGAAACTGTCAGGCTGGGGACCGATTGGTTATGGAGAGGAAACTGAAGCGTTTTCCCACAGAAGAAGATTTAAGCACATACTTTACACCAGGAGTAAGATTTTTCTTTCGGTATGATGAAATTGTAAAACATCCAAATGCAATATTTGAGGGCGTATTACCACTAAAGATTAAGGAAGAAGTTAAATTGTCTGATTGGGTTGATACTATTATTATACCATCGGCTGAAAGAGCAGTGTTTAAAGCAATCATTCCATATGATTTGGAGAGTAGGACATTTTATTTAGACAATGATTGTACGGATATATGGGGATGGTCAGAAAAGGTATACGAGTTTGTGAAAAGCCGAGAACATTGAAAATGTATCTAGGATTAGTTTGATTTTGTTAAAATGCAACCTAAATGAGTTTTTTAAGTTTTGGGATGATTGCAATATTTTAGGAATGCAACCCATTTGTTTAAAAAACTTGTTTGGGATGTATAGTCGAATTAGTAGATGCATCCCATATGCGGAAAAAAGCTAATAGGGATGATTCCTGCGATGCTTAAGTGGTTTTGTAGAGGGGAAATCAGAGACTTTCTTGATAAATACATGAAATGTATGCAACCCAAAAGCATAAAAAACGCAAATGGGATGCATAGCGAAAAAATAAATAATTTTTCATGCATCCCAAAAGTAAAAAAATGCTCAGAGGGATGACTTTGAAACGGAATTAAAGGAAAAATGCGTTTCTCATCCAGTGCGTAGCTTGGTTCAGGCCTATATATATCGTGACCAATGTCAGCCATTTGGGATTTATAATGATGAGGATGAGATAGAATTATCATTTAATATCAGCGAGGAGACATGCAAATGAGTGATAAAATACGTATTGAGGAAATACCAGTTAGCCAGATTGATGATTTTTGGAAGATACATCTTAAATATCTTGTTGATGACAACATCATAAGTGACGAGGAGGATATAGATTATTTTTCAGGAGAAGAGTATCGTGGAATCATAAAGGCACATATGGAGCGAGCTGTTGATAAACATCATATGATTTATTTTATGAGAGAAGAAAAGAAGATAGGTGCCGCGCAGTATAACACATACTCAAGTGAAGATGGTAAGTGTTTTATTCTGGATTTTTGGGTTTTTCCCGAATTCAGAAATAAGGGGTTAGGCCATGAATGTTTTAAAGCTTTAGAGCAATTTACAAAGCAGGATGGTGCGGTGTACTATGAAATCAACAGTACGAAAGAAGATTCGGTACGATTCTGGAAAACTCTTGGATTTGTAGAGAATGGAAAAGATGAGTATGATATGCCACTGTACATAAAGAAACTGGAGGAGTAAATGCATTTCGTAAATGCGAAGGGGATATTAACAGCAAATAATGGCCGATGCGGCATGAACATATATCGTGGCTGCACGCATGGCTGTATTTATTGCGATAGCAGAAGCAAATGCTATCAGTTTACCCATGCCTTCGAGGATATTGAGGTGAAGCATAATGCTCCAGAGCTTTTAGAGTCGGCTCTTAAATCAAAAAGAAAGAAATGTATGATTGGCACAGGTGCTATGTCAGATCCATATATGCACTGCGAAGAGCAGTTAAAGCTCACAAAAAAGTGTCTTGAAATCATTTCTAAATACGAATTTGGCATAGCTATTCAGACCAAGTCAGACAGGATGCTTAGGGATATTGATCTTTTGGATGAAATCAATCAGAAAGCAAAGACTGTAGTGCAGATGACATTGACTACCTATGACGATGACCTGTGCGCTATCCTAGAACCAAATGTCTGCAACACAAAGCGCAGAATACAGGTGCTAGAGGAGATGCAAAAGCGTGGCATTCCTACAGTGGTTTGGCTGACACCAATTCTTCCTTTTATAAACGATACAGAAGAAAACGTAAATGCGATACTTGAAGAATGTATTCGCGTGGGTGTGAAGGGCATTATTTGCTTTGATATGGGCGTGACCCTGCGGGAAGGTGACAGGGAATATTTTTATGAAGCATTGGATAAAAATTTTCCAGGATTGAAAGAAAAATACATTAGAACCTATGGCAATTCCTATAATGTACCAAGTCCTAACAATGCAAAGCTGATGAGACTTTTTGAGGATACCTGCAAAGCTCATAACATCCTTTATAAGCCTAATGATTGCTTCGGATTTATGAATGATTTTCCGGAGAGATATGAACAGCTGACGCTAGATTTGATATAATCAATTGCAAGGCAGGCCCAAGAGTTTGCATATGGAAGAGGAGATTTTACTAGATGAAACTTACACCAAGTTGTGCAAAATGCATGTATGATAGACAACAGCTAAAGACTGATGACAAGGAATATTTAAAAGAGGTTAAAAATATACTTGATAATCGTGATGAAAATGCATGTAGTGCAGAGATGAATTTTGCATTTAATAAGGCATATGAAAAATACATTGGACCAATGCCTAGTTTTAGAGACATCAATAAAAAATATAATGATTTAGTACTTTCCATGGAACAGGGCTTAGAAGAGAAAATAGAAGCAAGCGATAATCCGCTTGCTACTGCTCTTGTGATGGCTCGAATTGGAAACTACATCGATTTTGGTGTGATGCAGGATGTAGATGAAACTACATTTTTAGAGTTATTCAACGACACAGATATGAGAGCTGATGAACAGGAAACATTTGATTCTTTTTACAATCAGTGCAGCAGTGGAAAATCATTTTTACTTCTTACAGATAATTGTGGAGAGATTGTGCTGGATAAACTTTTCCTTCGCCAGCTTAAAAAACATTTTCCCAATTTGGACATAACAGTTATGGTTCGAGGTGGCGAAGCCTACAATGATGCCACAATGGAAGATGCAAAATATGTTGGTTTGACAGATGAATTTACCGTAATTACGAATGGAGAGAAGATTGCAGGAACTGTCTATAAAAGGCTTCCAGAGCAAGCGCAAAAAGCAATAGATAATGCAGATGTTATCCTGTCAAAGGGGCAGGCAAATTATGAATCATTTGCAGGTGAAGGACATCACGCCTTTTTCACATTTCTATGTAAATGCGATTTGTTTGTAAGCCGATTTAATGTACCAAGACTTACCGGAATGTTTGTTGAGGAAGCATAAGCACGTCGGAAAAATATGACTAGTAAGGAGATTTTTAATGATATATATAGGCTGTCACTTATCGGTGACAAACGGATATGAGGCGATGGGACGCCAGATGGTAGATTTTGGAGGAAATACATTTGCCTGGTTTACAAGAAATCCACGTGGTGGAAAAGCAAAGGATATTGAGCCAGCAGATGTTGAAAAACTTCAGGAAATCCTTAAAAAAGAAAAGTTTGGTACCCTTGTGGCTCATGCCAGCTACACCATGAATCTTTGCTCGGCAAAGCCCGAGACTAGAGCCAATGCACTTGATATGCTTAAGCAGGATTTGCAGAGAATGGAACAGGTTCCAAATCAATATTACAATTTCCATCCAGGTTCTCACACAGGCCAGGGCGCAGAAACAGGAATTCAGCAGATTGCAGATGGCTTGAATCAATCACTTTTCCCTGAAATGCACACCACAGTACTCTTAGAGACTATGGCTGGCAAAGGCTCGGAGGTAGGCAAAACTTTTGAGGAATTAAAAGAGATTATTGACCGCACCACACTTAGTGATAAGCTTGGTGTTTGCCTTGATACCTGCCATGTTTGGGATGGTGGCTACGATATTGTAAATGACCTTGACGGGGTACTTACACAGTTTGATAAAATCATAGGCTTGGATAGATTAAAGGCGATACATTTCAACGACAGTAAAAATGAATGCGGTGCAGCAAAGGACCGCCACGAGAAGCTAGGTCAAGGCTGCATTGGAATGGATGCAATGAAGCGAATTGCAACACATCCAGTTCTGCAGAATCTTCCATTTATTTTGGAAACACCAAATGATGATGCGGGATATAAAGAAGAAATAGCAATTGTAAATAGTTGGATGTAGGTAAAAGCAGATTGGGGGGCGAGTTATGACAAAAAAATTGTTGATTTCCGCACTGATTAAATTTTTTTCAGGCGTGCTCTTAGTGGGATTATTGCTTTTTCCAGCGGCAGGAAGCTTTGCCTTTTGGCAGGCGTGGCTTTTTATGGCAGTGCTTTTTATCCCTATGTTTGTAGCAGGTTTGATTCTAATGAAGAAAAATCCATCTCTTTTGCGAAAGCGACTTAATGCAAAGGAAGAACAGTTAGAGCAAAAAGAGGTGGTTTTGTTCAGTGGTTTGATGTTTTTATCTTCATTCATAATTGCAGGTTTAAATTTCAGATTTTCGTGGCTAGTGCTGCCAGCATGGGTGACGATTTTAGGCACTGTGTTGTTTCTTTTAGCCTATGCGCTGTATGCCGAAGTACTTAGGGAAAATGAATATCTTTCGAGAACTATTGAGGTTCAGGAAGGCCAAAAGGTGGTAGATACAGGCCTTTATGGAATCGTCCGCCATCCTATGTATATGGCAACAGTTCTGCTATTCTTATCTATGCCAATCATTCTAGGCTCAATATTTTCATTTGTAATAATGCTTGTATATCTTCCAATCATTGCAAGGCGCATTCGAAACGAGGAACAGGTACTAGAAGATGGCCTTGATGGATACAAGCAGTATAAAGAGCGGGTAAAATATAGGATTATTCCATTTGTGTGGTAAGAGGGGGATTAATGAAAACCAGAGAAGAAGCGTTAAGCTACGGCCTTACATTTCCATATACATATCAGGAGGCGCCATTTCACGACCCGAACTGGCAGCTAGTTAGAGTGAAGCCTAGTAAAAAGGCCTTCCTTTGGTCCTACGAAAAGGATGGGCAGATTTGTTTGAATCTGAAATGCGACCCGGAGTGGAGAGATTTCTGGAGACGCACCTATGATGCGGTGCTTCCTGGATATCACCAAAACAAGGAGCATTGGAACACAGTAATCTTGGATGGAAGCATCCCAGATGATGATGTTAAACGTATGATTGCAGAAAGCTATGACCTTGTGACCGATTCTCCTACAAAACGTATATACGAAGCAGTTAAACGCATTCCACAGGGCAAAGTAGCAACCTATGGTCAGGTGGCAGCTATGGCGGGCAATCCAAAAATGAGCCGTGCTGTAGGAAATGCCCTACATAAAAATCCCGATTTTGAAAACATTCCTTGCTATCGAGTAGTAAATTCCAAAGGCGAGCTGGCAGGAGAGTATGTATTCGGCGGAGCCTGGGCTCAGAAGGAGCTATTGGAGGCTGATGGAATCGTTGTTCAAAACGGAAAAGTTGACTTGGATAAGTATGGAATGGAAATTGAATAAATTTCAAAAAAGGTGTTGACCTTGCCCTTGGGGCAGCCCTTAACATAAGACTCAACAAGAAAACACATACGAAATGGAGGGCATTATGAAAGAAAAAATGACAACAGGGGAAATTGCAAAGCAGGCAGGGGTATCACCTAAGGCACTCCGTATATACGATGAGAAAGGACTTCTAAAGCCTGTTGATATTTCCGAAGGAAACTACAAACTCTATGATAAGAACTCACTTATTATTCTGGAAAAAATCATAGCACTCAAGCATATTGGATTTAGCTTGGAAGAGATTAAAACCAATCTAGAAAATGATGATATGAGTGCCATAAAGGAATTACTTGAAAATCAGCTTGAAATGATGAATCAAAAGATTTATGAGCTTCAAAAGTCTGCAGGGTGCATCAAATCAGCACTTGCCAGATTCGACGAGAATCCTGACTGGGATGATATCGCGGACATTATAAAGAAGATGGAAATGAGCCAAGGCGCAGATGAGCGAAGATGGTATGCCGCAGATCACGCAGCTGACGGAATAGAGTGGTACGAAAAAATTTTCAATTCTATGTCTTTCAAGGAATCGGATACGGTCCTTGATCTTGGCTGTAGCTATGGTCTTTTGTGGAGAAAGAATTGGAAACGCATCCCTTCAAATTTCAGCGTGGAAGGCTACGACATACATGGAAATTGGGCTGATGATTTATATGAATATCTTAATGAAAATCGAGCTTCACTTCCAAAAGGGTCTGATATTCAGGTGATTTTTAGCAACCTTGAAAAGAGCGAGACCTGGGAAAAGATTAAGGCAAAGAAGTATTCTAAGATTATTGCTCATTACCTTTTATCGTATCTAAATGATGAAAAGACTTTTATCACAAATGTGGCTCAGGTTCTTGCAAAAGGTGGGATGTTTTCCGTTAATCACTATGGCGAGGCTGCAAAAGAATACAACTTCTGGGAAAAGGTATTAGATGAAGTGGGGGTAGATAAGCAGTTTGCCTTGAAAAAGCGCGCAGAGAGAAGACAGATGGATACTGATTTTGAAGTCCTTCTCTCAGAGCATTTTGAGAGATTTGAAAAAATATCATTGCCATGTCCGCTCATATTTGAAAGTGCTGAGGCCCTCTTCGATAGAATGCTCAAAAAATATTCGGAAGGGAAAAAGTATCTAGAAGATAACAGGAATAAAATCGAGGAATATTTTGATAGAGTAGTTCTTAAAGACGGTCCAGTTACTGTGGATATGGATAGTGTGTTTTATCATTGTTTTAAATAATAGGGGGATGTTATGCAGATAGGAAGTTCAAATGATGCTGCCGCAGTGAAAGAGCAGTACAAAACATCAGCGGGTTTGGATACAAGGATATCCTTTCACGACAAGTATTCTACCAATAAGCTGGGATACGGTAATTGGATATTTTCTAATTTTGATTTTAGAAAAGGAATGAAGGTTTTAGAGATTGGATGTGGCACAGGAAGCCTTTGGATAGGGCATGACGATATAATAGCAGAGCTTGATAGTCTGGTTCTGACAGATTTATTACAGGGGATGCTTGAAACTGCCGAAGCCAATCTTGGCAAGTCAAGTAACGTCAAATATCAGCTTGCAGATATTCAGGATTTACCATTTGAGGATGGCTCTTTTGACATAATAATTGCCAATTCCATGCTCTATCATGTTCCAGATTTAGGTAAAGGACTCAGTGAGGTGCGCAGAGTTCTTAAGGGTGACGGGAGATTCTACTGCGCCACACTAGGAGAGAATAATTTTATGGAGGAGATTGCCAAGTGGTTTAAGCTAGGATGGGAATCTTTCACGCCTAACTATAATTTCACTATGCAAAATGGAAAGAGTAAGCTGCAAAGTGCTTTCTCAGATATAGAGGCAAGATTGTATGATGACTCTCTTCACATAACAGACATTGATGATTTGGTAACATATCTAAGCAGCCTGTCATCACTGAAGATGCTAAATGAAGTTCCGCTTGAAAAAATAAGGGAGATAATAAAGTATCACGCAATAGATGGAGTAGTGGATTTGCCTAAGGAATATGGCATGTTCATTGCTAGCTGATAATAGTAGAAATATGTAAGGATTTAGTTTGGATAAGAAGACTACATACAGTGATTTTGTAATTGTTTTATAAAAACACTGCTTTACTTAAAAATCTTAATGGAGAGCCTGCTTTAAATCACTTCATATGCCTGAGTTTGATGAATAAAGCAGCAGAGATATTGAATTAGCACTAGAAATACTGTCCAATGCATCCCGAATGTAGGAAATGGAATTTTGGGATGATTATAAAATTTTAACAATGCATCCCATTTGATAAAAAATAGTGTTTGGGATGCACAGTGAATATGATGAATGCATCCCAAATTGGAAATAATGCATTATGGGATGCATTTTTAATTATTTAGAGCTGTTACTTGGTGAATAATTAGCAGGAAAATTGCCAAAACAATGAAAGTCATGCATCCCAAAATAGAAAAAAGTGCATATGGGATGCATGACTTCAAAATGAAAATTTTTTCATGCATCCCAAAAACATAAAATGCCTATTAGGGATGCATTATGACAGAAATTTATTACAGGTTAGACAAATTCGAGATTTACAGAGATATAAACGCCGCCAGGCTTCCTCTATTAGCCACAATAATTCTATGAGGTTTGACTTGAGTTCTTTTAATTATTAACTCAATTATTGCTTGATATACATTTTGAGGGATATTCGGTAACATATTAGCATAATAAATTGCTGGCCGGCATAAACTAAATTACTTAAACGGAAAGGCGGAAATAAATATGTTGGATATGAAAAAAGTTGGTAAGAATATTAAGGCTGCTAGAACAGAAAAAAATATGACTCAGCTTGAATTGGCAGATATTCTTGGGGTTAGCTATCAGGCAGTTTCAAACTGGGAGCGAGGCAATACAATGCCAGATATAGCAAAGCTGCCAGAAATATCTAAAGCATTAGATATTGAAATTGCAAGCATCCTTGGAGAAGAAAGCACCGCAAATACTGTAGCAAAAATTCTTGATAACGATTCAGAACCATTATCATCTAGGGAGCTTACGGATGTGGCGCCTATACTGCCACCTAAGGAGATTTCTAAAGAGATAAAGAAAACATCGGCAAATGAGAAGCTTAATATCAAGGCAATAGTGGGACTAGCCCCATATTTGGATGACGAAATTCTAGATGAAATTGTAGGTAAAGTAGATACGGCTAACGTAAAGGAACTAGTGCCATTGGCTCCATATTTATCAGATAAAACTATGATAGATATCTCAAATAGGATTGCGGAATCTAATATTCACGATTTAGTAGCATTAGCACCTTTTATGCCAGAAGAGGCTTTAGATAATGTTGTTTCGTCATTAAATGTAGATAATCTTGATGGAGTACATGCCTTGGCACCTTTTTTATCAAATGAGTCGTTGGATAAGATTGTAGACATGGCAATTGAATCAGATAATGTATCAAAGCTTTCAAAAGCAGCGTGTTTTTTAGGACGTAAACCATTGAAAAAGATTGCAAATCATCTGGTTAATTCAGATGATGATAAAGTGCTATCAAAATTTGCAATGTATATGTAGTGGTGAAATTAGGATAAATGCATCCCCAATTAGCAATAATGTTTTGGGGATGCATTTTGAATATTTATAAAGATATAAACGCCGCCAAGCTTCCTCTATTAGCACCCATAATTCTATGAGAATAGAAAAGCTTTGGATTGCAGCGAGTGCAGTAATTCGTAATTTCGATATGTTCATCTGGTATGCCAGCCTCTAGGAATACTAAGCGGCAGGCTGCCCACAAATCCAGCATATATTTGTCTTTGTCGTCTGGATTAAAGATGGATGGGCGAAGCAGCTCAGGCTTATGAGATTCACCAAAGGCTTTTATAAATTCTTCTGCCACATCAGCACTAACTTCATAGCAATTCTTGCAGATACTAGGTGCAATTCCACATAAAATATCAGAAGGTTCGCAACCGAAGGCATCGTGCATTTTTTCGATTGTCACTTTTCCAATTTTGCCAACAGTTCCGCGCCAGCCTGAATGAGACAAGGCCACCACTTCCTTTACAGGATCATAGAAGAATAGCGGAACGCAGTCAGCATAAAAGGTAACTAGCGGCATGTCCTTTACATTTGTGATTAATCCGTCCACATCATCGTATGGCAAAGGTTTTGTTAATCCATTTCCAGCATCCTTCTCATCCACAATGATTACGTTTGTAGTGTGAGTCTGCTTTGACAGACACATGCGCTCATAATTCATATCAAGGGCAGAGGCGATTCTGTGATAGTTTTCGCGCACGTTCTCATCTGAATCGCCGCGGTTAAAGCCAAGATTTAGCGAGTCAAACACGCCTTCACTGACACCGCCGATTCTAGTGGAAAAGCCGTGCTTAACACCAGATGCCTTAAATGAATTAAAAGTTAAAAAAGATACATTATTTCGAGTCTCTAAATTCATAAGTACTATTGCTCCCTAAGCTTCCTGTTGTAAAAGTTCTTCTAATCCTGCAACTGCAATATCATGGTTTCTATCCTTAGCGTGCACAGCATATAGTCCACACTCCCTGGCCCCTATGACATTGCGTTCGGAATCATCGATAAATACACATTCATCAGCTTTTAGATTGTACTTTTCTAAAATGCGCTGGTAGATGGCATGGTCAGGCTTGATAAGCTTTTCCTCGCAGGAAAAAACACCACCATCTAATAATGGCAAGAAATCTAGCTGCTTGGCAGCCTGTTCCTTCAGATGATATGACCAGTTTGAAAGGAAAAGTACCTGATAGCCACGAGACTTAAGCGCCTTAATCCAGTCCTTTGTAAAATCAAACTGCCATAAAGCATTGCCGCAGGTCTCCCAGAAATGAGTGATTTCATCCTTGATGTCAGGAGCATCCTTTGTGAAGGATGCAAGCAATTCATCGTTAGTTAAAACACCTCTGTCAACCTCATCCCATTTGTGATTTCCAAATACGTTTTCCTTTATTCTTTCAACCAGCTTTTCATCGCCGTTGAACTCCTTCATCATATAGGCAGTCCAGTCATAGCCAATGAGAACTCCACCAATATCAAAAATAATAGTTTTAATCATTTCGTAACCTCTTTTCTTTGGGGATTATTTTTAGAAAATCCATTTGTAAGTCTAGCAAAATCAGCTGGGAAAAACAAATGCAATGGAAGAGTTCTGTTTTCTGCTATGCAACAATAATAAGGTTTAGTATACTAAAGCTATTAGGAGGGCTAGGATTATGATTAAAGTATATTGTTACGAAAGATGCACAACCTGCAAAAAGGCACTGAAGTGGCTTGATGATAATAAAATCAAATATCAGCTAATAGATATTAAGGGGAGCAATCCAGACAAAGCTACTATAAAATCAGCTTACGAAAAGAGTGGACAGCCTCTTAAGAAATTCTTTAACACCAGCGGTCAGCTTTATAGAGGGATGGAGCTTTCAAAGAAGCTTCCTGATATGAGCGAGGACGACCAGCTGAATCTTTTAGCTTCAGACGGAATGCTTGTAAAGCGCCCACTAGTCATAGGAGACAGCTTTGTATTGTTGGGCTTTAAGGAAGCTGAATGGCAGGAAAATCTTAAATAATTAGTATTGCTTATAGCTATAGTTTTGGTTATAATCATTAAAACTCAAAATCTAATAAGTGAGGCAATGATGAGAAAACGAGACAATTACTCGGTGCAGTTATAATGCTGACAGCAGGTTGTACCGAGGTTAATTAGGATTTTAATTGCTGTCACATAGCTGCACCTACAAATATAAAAATGGGAAATGACTAAAAAGTATTTGAAAAGGAGCAGATATGAACACAGATAGAATAAATGAATTAAGAAAAGAATGGGAAGCTGAGGAGAAAATTGCTCATATTCATGGATGGGATTTTTCGCATATCCACGGTAGATATGAGGAGGAAGATGATTTGCCTTGGGACTACGAGGCTATTATCAGGGAAAACTTGACTGACAATATGCAGCTTATGGATTTTGACACAGGTGGTGGTGAGTTCCTGCTTTCACTGAAGCACCCATACGAAAATACAGCAGCAACAGAAGGATATCCACCAAATGTAGA
Source organism: Pseudobutyrivibrio sp. OR37 (assembly GCF_900113655.1). Classification (GTDB taxonomy): domain Bacteria; phylum Bacillota; class Clostridia; order Lachnospirales; family Lachnospiraceae; genus Pseudobutyrivibrio. The sequence goes on from NZ_FOQF01000027.1 coordinate 26,519, forward strand.
GCTTTGCAAGGAGACATTACTTCCTCTTGGAATAGATTTTAGAGCGTGCGATGATGCTAAAAATGTTCCATTTGAAGATGAATCTTTTGACATGCTTATCAATCGACATGGTGATTTTGATGCAAAGGAAGCAAAGCGATTGCTGCACCAAGGTGGTTTGTTCATCACTGAGCAGGTAGGAGCTAATAATGACAGAGACCTGGTGGAGATGGTACTTCCAGATTTTCCAAAGCCATTTCCAGAATTAGAGCTTGCTATCCAGCATAAGAAATTCCAGGACGAAGGCTTTGAAATTCTTAGAGCAGAAGAGGTTTACAGACCAATTCGTTTTTACGATATAGGAGCTTTTGTGTGGTTCGCCCACATCATTGAGTGGGAGTTCCCAGAGTTCTCTGTAGAAAAATGCTTTGATAAGCTTTTAAAAATGCAGGAAATAATTGACAGGGATGGTTTTGTAGAAGGAACCATTCACAGATATCTAATAGTTGCTAAGAAAATATAATTTTACTTGAAAATGATTGTAATAGGCAGGTGCAGTAACACCTGCCTATTGTTTAACAAAAATTGCGCAGGAGGATAACGACATGAGAACAAACACTGAATATTTATTTGAGACAGAAAGATTAGGCTTTCGCCATTGGAACGAGGACGATGCAGAGGTTTTATTTAGTATGGCAAAAGAAAAAGAGGTTGGAAGCCCTTGTGGATGGCCTGCCCATAAGACAATAGAAGAAAGCATCAACGTGATTAATAACGTATTTACGAATCCTGAAAATTATGCCATTTGCTTGAAGGAGACAGGGGAGCCAATCGGCACTGCTGATTTGATGTTTCATTATGAAAATAAGGATGAGTGCGAGCTAGGCTATTGGCTGGGAAAGCCTTACTGGGGCCTTGGGATTATGCCTGAAGCCTGCACACATCTTTTAAAAAGAGCATTCGAAGATTTAAATGTTTCAAAGGTTTGGTGTGGATATTTTGAAGGAAATGAAAAATCAAAACGTGTTCAAGAAAAGCTTGGATTCAAGTATAATAGAACAGATGAAAATGTTAAGGTGTCACTTTTAAATGAGGTTAGGACCAATATTGTTAATCTCATGACTAAAGAAGAGTGGAAACAGTTGTATAGTAGTAGATTAGATAACTAACTTTCAAGGTATAAGAGTTTTATATATATAGTCATTCATCAGTTGTTAGGGAGTAAAAGTATTGGTGGTCTAGTCGCTTTTAACAAATGGGGGAAGAATAATGAAAAAGAGAATTGTTGCATTACTATTTGTGGCAACCATGCTACTGACATCTTGTGGTAATGCTACACAGACAAACACTACTCAGCAGGAATCAGCAGAAAAAACAGACACAAGCGCCCTTGATAAATACAAGGATATGTCTGCAGAAGAGATAGTGGCATCACTTACACTGGAGCAGAAGGCTGCCCAGATGGTGCAGGGAGCTTTTTATAATGTTGATTATGATGACATGAAAGAGCATGACTATGGTTCAGTTCTTTCAAAATTCGAGGAGCTTCCTAATCCCACAGCAGAAGAATGGTATGAAATCGTTAGCCAGTATCAGAGCAGTGCGCTTTCTTCGGAGTCCGGGATTCCATATATCTATGGGCAGGATAGTGTCCATGGAGTGAACTTCGCATATGGTTCTGTAATCTTCCCACAGAATATTAATATCGGCGCAGCAAATGACCCAGAGCTTACAAAAGATTATGGAACTCTTGTTGGATCAGATATTGTGCACACAGGCATGCTTTTGAATTTTTCACCATGCGTGGATGCAGCCCAAGACCCTAGATGGGGCAGGACTTATGAGTGTTTTTCAGATGACAATGAGATTATCAAGAATCTTTCCACAGCCTATGCAGAAGGACTTTTGTCTGAAGGCGTGGTGGTTTGTGCCAAGCATTTCTTTGGTGGCGGTTATACAGCCTATGGAACAGGAGAGTATTCAGGTAACACTGAAAGATTAATCGACCGCGGCGATGCAGATATGACCCAGGAGGAGATAGATGCACAGCTATCTGTCTATGAAAGTCTGGTAAATACAGGGGTGCAGTCTATCATGGTTTCTCACTCATCTTTGATGGGCACAAAGATGCATGAAAATGAAAAGTATCTTAGCTATCTAAAAAATGAGTTGGGATTCGAAGGCTTCATTCTTTCTGACTGGGATTCTATTGAGAATTGTTCAGGTGCTGATTTGAAAGAAAATGTAATTCTTTGTATTAACGCAGGACTGGATATGCTTATGGAAGCAGATCACTATGAGGAGTGCAGAGGCTACTTTGTGGAGGCTGTCAATGAGGGTTCTATCAGCGAAGAGCGCGTGAACGACGCGGTCACAAGAATCATAAAAGTTAAGAAGGACGCAGGGCTCTTTGATGACCCATATATAGAAAATTTCAATCCTACATATGATTTTGGAAGTGCACGTTCCCATGAAGTAGCGCGAGAGCTGGCAGTAAAATCCTTTGTACCTTTGAAGGTGGGCAAACATATGACTATTGAAAAAGGAATGAAGGTCTATGTGACAGGGCCAGCTGCAGCAGATACTGGTGTTATGTGTGGCGGATGGACTTACTTCTGGCAAGGCTCAACCGACAGTGATGTGGGCCAGCGTATGCTTCCTGATGCACTATCTGTTTTGGAAGCTCTTCAGGCAGTAGCTGATAATAAAGGTTTTGAAATAATCACAGACCCTAAAAAGATAGATGAGTGCGATATGGTGCTGCTTTGTGTTGGAGAGAAGCCATATGCTGAGTGGATAGGTGATACAGAGGATTTATCTATTGTAGGTGACATGGCATTGTCTGGAAATGAAAAAGCGATAGAAGAAGCTAAGGCATCTGGAAAGCCAACCACCACAATAATCATGGCAGGAAGAAATGTACTAATTAATGATTATTTGGATGACTGGGATTCGTGTATTATGTGTTACCTCCCAGGTTCGGAAGGTGGCGATGCAGTGGCAGATGTGCTAACTGGAGATGCTAGCCCATCAGGAACACTTCCGATGCCATACTACTCGTCTGTTGATGAGATTGGAACTGGAAAATGCTGGCACGAAGCTGGCTGGAGTGCGATGCAGTAGTGAGTGGAGAGGGGATTTATGCCAAACGAAAACGGAACCTGGATAATGTATGGGGTAGAGTGGGATGACCCAGAGTGCCTTCATACCGTGGATGATGCAATTGCATATATTAATGAGATTGGTTTTTTGCCTTTATTTAAGAATGAGATTCCTGGCTTTTCGCTGGAGGAACGAACTGTTCCTGAGTATTGGTGGAGCGGTGACGCCGAGGTTGACCCTTGGGAGTGGCGAGAGATTATTGCCCGCCGTGGAGAAGTTGCTTATGGCAAATTCTTTGACAAGAAGGCAGGCTTTATTTCTAAAGAATGGCTCCCATATTTTGCAAATTATAGACGTGATGGCTATGATTTTGATTCTCTTTGGGAGGATGGCAAAGCTTCTCGCAGACAGAAAAAGATAATGGATTTATTTGAAGAGAATGATGAGCTCTATTCCAACGAAATTAAAAAGCTGGCAGGCTTTGGTAAAGGTGGAGAGAAGGGCTTTGATGGTACAATCACCGACCTTCAGATGAAGACATATCTTACGGTAAAAGATTTCCGTCAGCGCAAGAACAAACAGGGCGAAGCCTATGGATGGCCAATTGCTATATATGCAACACCAGAAAACCTCTTTGGCTATGACCATGTAAGGAGTAGATATAAAGAGAATCCATCTGCCTCAAAAGAAGCTATAGCTGATCATATAAGAGATATTTATCCTATAGCTACAGAGAAGCAGATTAAAAAAATAATCAAGTGATTTTATCTCCTGCATGGTCTTTTAGGAAATTATACTGATTGGATTAGTCAGACCAGAATCCAAAAGTGGGCAGAATAATGAATAATACTTACAAAGAAGCACTAGAATTTTGCAAGAATAACTACCAAGGATGCGAAAATTGTTATTGCTATGAATTTTTATGCTGAGCCTGTCAGTAAGCCAGAGAAAAAAATAGAATTCAAAAATGGGAATGAAATGTATGTAAATGGAATTCTCAGAATGACCTCAAGAATAGATGAGGAATGGTCGGAGATTTTTAGTCAGTTCTTTAATGTTGAAGAAGTAACATATTTCGCTTGGGATGGGGAAGACGAGGAAACACGAAGAATATTTGTTATGAGTAAAAAATAAGGAGTAACACATGAAAAAGTTAAAACTAATCAATGAGGACTACCAAGGTCATGTGGATATAATGAGACATGCCTGCAGAGGTATTGTGATAAAGGATGGCAAAATTCTTTTAAGTTATGTAGAGAAATGTGATAACTATATGCTTCCAGGTGGAGGAGTTGAAGGGGATGAATCACTAGAAGAATGTTGTGTCCGCGAATTACGTGAAGAAACAGGAATTGTTGTAAAACCTAAAGATTACTACTTAGAAATAGAAGAATTATTTGATGTTTGGCAGCATTTTAATCACTACTTTATCTGCGAGTTTGTAGAGGATACAGGAGTGCTTAATCTTACAGAAGCTGAAAAGAATGCAAATTACAAGCATGTATGGCTTCCTGTTGAGGAGGCTAAAGAGATTTTTGGTGAGTATGAGAAGTACCACCATACTGATATTGCACTTTATGGCCTTTACCGCAGGGAGTATGAAGCTTTAAAAGCGCTAGATTTGTAGAAAATGGTAAAGACGAATATGACATGCAGCTTTTTATAAAGCGTTAGGAGTATTAATGGTTATAATAATTACAGGTGCATCTCATGTGGGGAAAACTGTTTTGGCACAGAGGATGCTGGAAAAATATAAATATCCCTATGTATCAATTGACCATTTGAAAATGGGATTGATTAGAAGTGGGAACACAGAGCTAACACCGGAGGATGATGAACAGCTTGTAGGATATCTATGGCCTATTGTCAGGGAGATGATTAAGACTGCCATAGAGAACCAGCAGAATCTTATCATTGAAGGATGCTATGTACCTTTTCATTGGAGGAAGGATTTTGATGAGCAGTATATACAGGAGATTGCATTTATCTGCTTAGCCATGACAGATGAGTACATAGATTCTCATTTTGATGAGATAAAGGCTCATGCTTCTGATGTTGAGACCAGGCTGGATGATAGTGATTGCACTATTGAAAGACTTAAGGCCGATAATAGACAGGTTATTTCAGGATACCAGAACGCTGGGGAGAAAGTAAATTTAATTGAAAAAAATTATGAGGATGTAATAGAACATTTACTTCAGTAGAGATATTTAATTATGCCAGAATATAGGAACAGGGCGATTACGGAAAAATTAAGTAATATATAAGATTATTACGTAGATTTTTAGGAGAGAAAAGAGTTTTTATGAGTATAATTACGGAAGAACTATTGGTTATTATGAATTTTGCCGTAGGTAACCTATAAGAATTGCATCTAAAACTAGAATAGTCTACGGTAAAAAAATGGAAGAAATGTATTTATTCCGTAAATAGAGTATAAGCAAGAATAATCACTACGGTATTTATAGTAGATTACTAGGATTTACCGTAAATGATGAATAAATATCATAATAATTCCTATAAGAGAAAAATATGAACCAAAAAGAAAGAATGCTTGCGAATCTTCCATATAAGGCATGGCTTGATGGACTCAGTGAAGAGCGCATGGAAAATAAAAAGAAGATATTTAAGTATAATAACCTGGAGCCTGATAAGCAGGAGGAAAAGGATAAGCTTATAAAGGAAATCCTTGTAAGGTAGTGAGGAAAATCACAGAAGCTGACAGGGATTATTATTACAAAGATAGAAAGTTTGATGTAGACGACTATATCGTATAAACGAAGTAAATGGAAAATAAGAATCTACTTAAAAATAAAATAGTGGTATGCTTCTTGGCAATTGTATGTTGCCTGCTTTGGGGTAGCGCATTTCCAAGCATTAAAATAGGATATAGGCTCTTTGAAATAGGCGCTGGTGATAGCATGTCACAGATACTTTTCGCGGGAATCAGATTTTTCTTAGCAGGAATTTTGGCGATTGTTTTTGGCAGCTTATTACAGAAAAAGTTATTGTATCCTAAAAAGCAGTCTTGGGGAATGGTCTGTAGGCTCAGCATTTTCCAAACTGTCCTTCAATATTTCTTTTTCTACATGGGACTTGCACACGCATCAGGAGTGAAGTCATCCATTATTAATGGCATGAGCACTTTCTTTGCAATCCTGATGGCTTCCCTTGTGAGGAAACAGGAAAAACTCACTACCAATAAGATGGTAGGCTGCGTGCTTGGAGCTGTAGGTGTAACTATTGTGAGTCTTGCTGGCGGAAACATTGGTGAGGGTTTTGCAATCAATGGCGAAGGCTTCATCCTTGTAGCATCAGTATCATATGCCATTTCATCAGTGCTTATCAAGGAGTATTCCATCAAAGAAAATCCAGTAACCTTAAGTGGTTATCAGTTCATAATTGGTGGAATTGTTATGATATTGGTAGGTTTTTTGGCAGGTGGTAGACTTCACATGACATCCCCTGCCGGAATTCCACTCATTATTTATATGGCTTTGATATCATCAGTGGCATATTCCATCTGGGGCGTGCTACTTAAGCACAACCCTGTATCATCAGTCACCATATACGGATTTACGAATCCAATTTTTGGAGCAATCCTTTCGGCAATATTCTTGTCTGAGTGGCAGACAATCACTTTAAAATACTTGGTGGCGCTTGTACTTGTGAGCCTTGGGATATTTATTGTTAATATGTCGAATTGAATTAGGAGAATTAGAAAATGAAAGTGGGATTATCAGCTTGCTCAAATGGACACAGTAATGAGTGGGCATATCAAATAGATGAGTTAGAAGAAGTCCTTGATAGTATGGGGATAGAAACAGTTAGAGCCCCTCACATTATGTCAAAGGTTGATGAATTTAGTGGCTCAGATAAAGAGAGGGCTGCTGACCTAATGAGTTTTTATAAGGATGATTCTATAGAATCTATTTATGATATTTCAGGCGGAGATTTAGCAAATGGTGTGTTGAAATATCTAGATTTTGATGTGATTGCTAAGTCCAATAAGACATTTTGGGGCTATAGTGATTTAACTACTATCGTAAATGCGATATATACCATGACAGGTAAATCTTCTGTATTATATCAAGTGAAAAATATGGTTTATTCAGATGACCCATTGTTGAAAGATAGATTTCAGGCATATATAGATGGAGATAAAGCCAAGCTATTCAACATAAACTATACCTTTCTCCAGAACAATGTCATGGAGGGCGTTGTGGTTGGAGGAAATATCAGATGCTTCACTAAGCTTGCAGGTACAAAGTATTGGCCTGATATGAAAGGAAAAATATTGCTACTAGAATCCTATGGAGGTGGCTCAGGCCAGATAGCAACACTCTTAGCACAGCTTGAGCAAATTGGAGTATTTGATGAAGTGGCAGGAGTGTTACTTGGCACATTTACAAATTATGAAAAGGAAAATCTTCAATTGACAGTTTATGATTTATTAAAAATGCATATTAGAGAAGATTTACCAGTTGCCTCAACAAGAGAAATTGGTCATGGATTTGATTCTAAGGCAATTTTTATTGGTGAGAAAATAAAACTAAGTTAGAGACACGCGCCTTTTGGGCATATAATTATTGAGGAGGTTTAATATCGTATGAACCAAAAAGAAAGAATGCTTGCTAATCTTCCATACAAGGCTTGGATGGACGGGCTTAGCGAAGAGCGATTGGAAAATAAAAAGAGGATTTTCAAGTACAACAATATGAATCCAGGCGACACAGCTGGAAAGGACAAGCTAATCAAAGAAATCCTCGGAAAAACAGGCAAAGAAATCAATGTTGAAGCCCCTTTCCACTGCGACTATGGCTACAACATCGAAGTTGGCGAAAACTTTTTTGCAAACTACAACCTGGTGATACTAGATGTGGCCAAGGTCAAAATCGGTGACAACGCCCAGATAGCACCAAACGTTGCCATTTACACTGCCGGTCATCCTATTCATCCTGATTCTCGCAATTCAGGTTACGAATATGGAATCGACATCACTATTGGTGATAACGTATGGATTGGCGGAAACACCTGCATCATGCCGGGGGTAACAATTGGAAATAACGTAGTCATCGGTGGAGGAAGCGTGGTAACCAAAGATCTTCCAGATAACGTAATTGCGGTAGGAAATCCATGCAGGATAGTGCGAGAAATCACTGAGGACGACAGAGATTATTATTTTAAAGATAGAAAATTTGATGTAGAAGATTACAAGTAGAAAGATTTGCAATATAATTTTATTCATGGGACATCCCAAAGATGGTTAGAAACTATTGTATATAGATAAAAGGAGAATTGTCATGGTAAAACACATTATTTTATGGACACTTAAGGACGAGCTTTCAGCAGAAGAAAAGGAGCAGGTAAAGCTTGGTATTAAAGAAGGATTAGAAGGCCTTGCAGGAAAGATTCCTGGAATGATTGATATCAAGGTTAACATCAACGGACTTGCCAGCTCAAATGCTGATTTGATGCTTGATTCTACTTTTGAAAATGAAGAGGCTTTAAAGGGCTACGCAGTTCACCCAGAGCATGTTGCAGTAGCCGATGGAAAGGTTAGACCTTACACTAAAATCAGAAGCTGCCTTGATTTTGAGGTATAGAAGGGCGGAGAGCAATATGAGCAAGAAGTTAGCAGTAATTTTTCCAGGAGTAGGCTATCATACTGACAAGCCCCTTCTATATTATTCCAAAAAGCTTGCAAGCAATAAAGACTACGAAGTGGTAGAAGTAAAGTATGCTTTGCCAGAGCCAGGCTCAGTAATCAAGGCTGATGAAGAAAAAAGAATGCAGGCCTTTGACACAGCTTTTGAACAGGTGACAGAGCAGCTAAAAGATATCGTATTTGCGGATTATGAAAGGGTTGTTTTCATAGGAAAAAGCATCGGCACCGCCTTGGCAGCCAGATACAACATGACCTATGAGCTTGAAGCCGACCAAATCATCTTCACACCAATCGAAACCACATTTGCCTACATTAATCCATGCGAGGGCTTTGTGTTCCACGGCGATGCAGATCCACTTTGCGATACAGATATGTGCACACAGCTTTGCGATGAGCTATCCCTCACATACGTGGTAATTCCTGGGGCAAATCATTCCCTTGAAACAGGGAACATTTCTGTTGATATAGAAAATCTTAGTAAAGTGATGGCTATGGTTAATAAGTTACTATAAGGACCTTAGATAAAATATTTAGAAAAAACTCTTGATTTTTATAATAAACCTGATACAATTCGATTGTACACAACTATTATCAAACAAGAGGATATGTAATAGTTCCGCTGGCAGTTTGCCGATGGAATCAATTATCCATATTTCTTCTTAAATTGGGGAAGCAAGGCAGGCGCTATTGTTTTCACAAAAGAACAATTTGAATTAAGGAGGTTTCAAAATGAGTAAAGCAGTTAGATATTATTCAAGAAGTGGTAACACAAAGGCATTGGCAGAGGCAATTGCAACTGGTGCAGGTGTCACAGCATTGTCTGTAGATGATAGATCAGCAGTGATCACTGAACCAGTAGACACATTGTTTATTGGCGGTGGCTTATATGCTTACGGAATAGATAAAAAGCTTAAAAGCTTTATCAACACATTAGATTCAAACAAGGTTAAGAAGGCCGCAGTTTTCTCAACCTCATGGCTTTCAAAGCATGCTCTTGATATTGTAAAGAATGAGCTTAAGGCCAAAGGAATTGAGGTTGTTGAAGAAACCTGCTATGCAAAAAATATGCCAGGGGCAAATGAGCTTAAGGCTGCTGTAGAATTTGGTACTAAATTCTAAATATAGCCAAAGCTGGGGACATCATTGAGGAGGTAATGTAATGAGACCAATACTTAGAAATAAGTTATATCTCTATTTGACGGAGTTTTTTGCGGGAATGTCAGTTATGGCAGTGGAATTAGGTGCTAGCAGATTGCTTGCACCTTATTTTAGTTCATCACAGATAGTTTGGACCATCATCATCGGCACCATAATGATTGCCATGGCGCTGGGAAATCTATATGGTGGTCGAATGGCGGATAAGGATCCAAATCCTGACAAGCTGTACATGCGCATAATCGTTGCAGCTATTTGGATTGCCGCGATTCCTGTTGTAGGAAAATACATAATCATTGGCATATCAGCGCTGTTGATTTTTACTGTTAGCAACAATTTTCTGGTTATAGCAGGCTTTGTTGCTTGCATGGTGATATTCGTATTTCCGTTATTTTTGCTGGGAACAGTAACACCATCACTGGTAAAGTTTTCCGTAGATAGCTTAGACGACAGCGGAAGCGTAGTTGGAAAGCTTAACGCCAGCAACACAATAGGAAGCATTATTGGTACCTTTGTGCCAACCTTCATCAGCATTCCAGCAGTTGGAACAGCTGTTACATTTCTGATTTTCGCTGGTATTTTGCTAATCCTATGCGTCATTTATTTCGCCAGTTCAAAAGTAAATTTTTTAAAAGCCAAGAGGGTACCTGTTAGCATCGCTTTGTTTTTAGTCTGCTGCCTTCTTGGCCACAGCAATAGCTTTGCTTTTTGGCAGACTGACCTTACTTACGAGGGCGAATCTATTTACAACTATTTGCAGGTCTACGAGAATGACAAACAGGTGGTATTATCTACCAATGTTTTGTTCGGAACTCAATCCGTATATGCGAAGGAAAAGGGGCCAACAGGATATTATTACGACCATGCAATGGCAGCCGTCTACATGGGCAGAAATGATAAAAAAGACACCCCAACAAAGATACTAATCCTTGGAAATGGCTCGGGCACCTACGCCACTCAGTGCGAAAGATATTTTGATAATGTCGAAATAACAGGTGTTGAAATTGACGAGAAAATCACATCTCTTGCCCACAAATATTTCGAGCTCCCAAAGGACGTACCTGTTGTAACCTATGATGGCAGGGCTTATCTAAATGTCATCGATGATAAATATGACATAATAATGGTTGATGCATATCAGGACATAACCATTCCATTCCAAATGTCCAGCGTTGAATTCTTTACATTGGTCAAGAATCATTTGACTGACAATGGCGTGATGGTGGTCAACCTTAACATGCGAAGCGATGAAAAGAATAATATCAACTATTATTTAGCAGATACTATCGGCCAGGTCTTTCCTTACATAATGACATCTAATGTTCAGAACAATACAAATCGAATCCTGTTCGCCAGCATGAATGACGATATGGAACAAAAGCTGGCTACAGGGGTTGCAGCTGAAACTGATGATGATTTAATCTATATGATGTCAAAGGTTCAGGAGAATCTTACCAGCTATCAACCAGGGAATTTGATTCTGACAGACGACAAGGCTCCAGTGGAGCTTTTAGGAATGCAGATAATCGATGAGTTGATTGCCGGAGAGGTTGGCTACTACAAAGATATTTATAAAAACCAGGGTTTAGAAGGACTTATAAATATGCTGTAATGCACATCTTATGACTAAATAAAATTACTATTAAGAAAAGATGGTGAACACATAAAATGAATAATATGTTTGATGATGAATCGATAAATATTGATGAATATAATACAGATAGCCGAGGCGTTGAGCTTGCAAAGAAATATCTCTTAAGCAGGAGAATTGTTTTGTTGTATTGCTTAGCCAGTCTGTTTTTAGTTTATTATTGGTTTATAAAGAAAGATTTCTTTGGCCTCTATTTGGTTAAAGCGGCTTATGTTTACATAGCACTAGAAATCCTAGTTTTGAGTAGTGGAATTTTGGCGCTCATTAATAATCATTTTTCTAAAAAGCATAATGATTTTAGTGACCAGGAAAAATTTGATTTTAACTACTTCCTTTATTACAAAGCAAAGCTTAAAACTAAATTCTTAAAAAACAGGCTTCTCGTTCATATGGCTATGAACTGTGCCTTGATGGGAGATAAAGCCAAATGCCGCGAAGCTCTTAGCCTGGTCACAGGCAACTATCAGCCAAATGCTCTTAAAATATTGCAGGAATGGCTGGATTCTGAGGAAGCTTCAATAGACAGGGAAAAGCTTTTGGCTGAAAAGAAAAAGCCACAGGGCGTTAGACTTTTATTTGCATATGTAATTGTAATAATAGCTTTAATGGTGGCTTGTATAGATTACACAATGCTTATTGCCTATGGATTTTCTAAAACAACCATTTTATTACTTGGTATTTTGCAGGCAATGGGTTTTGGTATTATTTTTATGAGCATTGTTATTTCTATCTGCATGTTTGTAAAAAGAAATAAATCCTTAGACCTGCAGGCTCCGATAAATAAACCATTAAAACTAATAATTGCTATAGTTATAGCGATTGCTGTTGTTTTCTCAAATGATGCCCTCTGGTACGGACTTAGCAGTGATGAAACCGAAGTCAGTGATGAATACGAAACTGATGCTTATGACTACAGCGACAGCTATGAGGAATACAGCGATTATTCTGAGGATGAATACTACGAGGATTCATATCCAACAGAGCTAGATATTATGAATAAAATGATTGTGCTGTGCAACTATTTGCAGAAGGACGGAGTCATCGACGATTTCGCTGTGGAATTAGGCTACACGGCCAAGGGTTACGTCAAGGGTACAGTGGCCCAGGACGATGACTACGTATACATCCTTTATGACAACGGCACAAAGGACGACGACAACGGCAATAGCTGCATCGAGCTTGTCCTAGAAGCAGAGCCTCTAGATGAAAACGGCAATTCCCTAGGCCAATCCGAAGCCAAGCTAATGGGCTTCTACCTAGTCAACCTGGAAACCGATGAAGTTATTGATGAGCACAAAACACATTGGTAAATTTTATAAAGAGATAAATGCATCGAGACTACCTCTATTTGCACCAGTAATTCTATGAAATTTGAAGTTTAGGATTACTGTGAATGCAATAGTTGGTGGTCTCGCTGTGTTTTTAAGGGGTAAAGCTAGATTTCGGGGGATTCAGTTATGCGACGTTATGAGAAAACATGTTTAATCAAAAATACAATATAATATAACAAACATCTTGACTAAACGAATACATGAAAGTATATTAATAGAGCGTTATTAATGTACAGCTGTGAATTTAGTACGTAAGAGCGCAAATTTTTGTCTAGTATTCCGTATGATTTTTTCAATCTAATAATTCCTATTTCATAAAAGATGACGATATTGAAATTTCTTAGGTAAATTTCGCAAATTAAAATCTACAAAAATTAATAATTGGTAATAGATGTAATCTGCAATAGCGGTTACGCATCAATTATTACATGAAACATAGTGTATATGTATTTCTTTACGTATGCCTATATATCAGCCGACCTGGCAGTGTACGGTAAAACTAATGTGGTATTTAGTATTTCCGTATTTTATCCCCAAAACCAGTTATGTTAAATATACATTTTCGATACTTAAGAGAGACAAGGAGATATTTTGATGATTGAAGATATTAGTAGTCTATTAATTGACCAGCTTGAAGAGATTCAGAACCTGCTTAAAAAATCTAATAGAAATATGATTAAATATAAAGATGTTCCTAAAAAACATATATATATTTCCAAATGTAATGGAACCTATCAATATTATGAAGCAATTAATGGTGAACGAAAATATATAGCTAAGAAGGATGTAAAGAATTACACCAAATATTTGCAACGTGATTACGAAGAAAAAGTAAACAGGCTTTTATTGAAGCTTGAAAAATCAATAAAATCATTCGCTAAAAATTATGATGTGAAAGAGATTAACAATATTTATGAAAACTACAATGAGGAGAGAAAAAATGTGATAGTTCCCCTTGCGGAAACAGATGGACTGTTCATATCCAGATGGCGAAGTGAAATGCTTGGGAATCAAAATAAATTCTACGAGAAGGGGAACTTTAAAACTCGACGAGGAGAATTTGTTAGATCTAAATCAGAAATGATTATAGCGGATTATTTTAATGAATATGGCTTAGATTATGTATACGAACCTGAATTGAAGCTTTCAGAGGATAATGTCATTTATCCAGATTTTGCAATATTGAATGTTCGAAAAAGGAAAACTATATATTGGGAACATCTAGGTATGATTGATGATGGTGAGTATGCAATTAAAAACTTTAATAAGCTAAGAGAATATGAGAGGGCAGGCTACACGATAGGAAATAACATTGTCTTTTCAATGGAATCAATGGAACGACCTTTGGACATAGAAGAAATAGAAAAGAAAATCAAGGAATATTGCGTTTAGTTGGGAGAAATAATGAATAATATAAATGAACCTATAAGTATTTTAAAGAAGTATTATGGCTATGATGATTTTAGAGAAGGTCAAGAATCTGTCATCAATACTATTTTAGAAGGAAATGATTGTTTGGCAATTATGCCTACTGGGGCAGGTAAATCGATATGTTATCAAATACCAGCATTAATGTTTGATGGTATTACAATTGTGATTTCGCCATTAATATCACTTATGCAAGATCAGGTGAAGGCGCTAAAAAGCGCTCAGATAGAAGCCTGCTATATAAATTCTTATCTGACAGATTTGGAAATAGCTAAAGTTTTCGCAGATGTTTCAGCTGGAAAATACAAAATAATGTATGTTTCACCAGAAAGATTAGATAACGTAAAATTTTGGGAATATTGCAGGTCGTTAAACATTTCTATGGTTACAGTAGATGAAGCCCATTGTCTTTCACAATGGGGCCAGGATTTTAGACCAAGCTATCTTAGAATTTCAGAATTTGTAAAAAGATTACCCAAAAGACCAGTAGTAAGCGGATTTACAGCCACGGCAACTGCTGCTGTTAAAAATGACATTATTAAAAGATTAGAATTGATAAATCCGCAAATAACTAGTACAGGCTATGATAGAACTAATCTATATTATCGAGTGGAAGCAACCACCAAAAAAGAGAAATACATTGTTGATTACATACTTCAACATCAAAATCAGGCTGGCATTATATATTGCGCAACAAGAAAAAATGTAGAAAAAATATACGAAGCTTTAATAAAGGCGGACATTAATGCAACTATGTATCATGCTGGTTTAAGCAATAGCAATAGAAAAAAGAATCAAGATGACTTTATTTATGATAGAAAAGATATTATTGTTGCAACTAATGCTTTTGGAATGGGAATAGATAAATCTAATGTTAGATTTGTAATTCATTATAATATGCCACAAAGCATTGAAAACTATTATCAGGAAGCAGGACGAGCTGGTAGAGATGGTGAAGAAGCTGAGTGTACATTGTTGTTTTCATCCCAGGATATAGTGATAAATAAGTTTTTGCTTGAAAATAAGGATTTTAGTAATGTATCACACGAAGATGTAGAGCTTGTAAAGCATAATGACTCGTTGAGATTAAAATCTATGATTGAATATTGTCAAACAACAAGTTGTTTAAGAGACTATATTTTGACCTACTTTGGTGAAAATAAAAAAGGGGATTGTAATAAATGTGGCAATTGCAGTAGAGAATACAAAGTTGCTGATATGAAAGAACAGGCAAAATGGGTTATTAATTGTGTTGCCGAAACAAAGGGAAGCTACGGAATAAATGTTGTAATAAAAACTCTTAGAGGCGCAAGAAGCTCAAAACTAATAGATATTGGAGCTGTAAATTACAAGTCTTATGGGCGGCTTAAGGATGAAACAGAAGTTAATCTGCGAACTTTAATTAATCAAATGATTTGTGACGGCCTGCTTGTTCAAACAGATAGTAAATATAGTGTTCTTCGAATGGGAAATATTGATAGATTGAAGCAAGCAGAGCCATATAATGTAAAGCAGTGCAAAAGTGTAAAGAAAAAAGCTCCTAGCAATAATATTAAAGATAAAAAAGATGAGACTTTATTTGAGTTGCTTAGAAAACTTAGGTTGAGATTAGCAAAAGAAGAGGGGATGCCTCCTTATATCGTATTTAGCGATAAGACTTTAGTTGACATGGTTAATAAATGTCCAAAGACAATAGATGAGTTCCTGGATGTATCAGGTGTTGGCCAAGCGAAAGCTGAAAAATATGGAGATGAGTTCATAGGCGCAATAGTTGAATATAGCAGAAACAGCTCTAAGAATATGAATTTACATGAAAATGACTGCTAATTAACAGATTTACCGTAGGAGCAAAAACATTAAGGACTAAAAAATACATAAAAAAGCCTTCCTTAAAGAAAAATGTCGTAGTGATTTGCTTTGCCCAAATTGAATACTACGGTAAAACAAGTAAAGCATATGATTCTTATGTAACAGCAACAATGTGGACATCTAAGAATTTACGGAAAAATGTGATGCCATTCTAGATTTTATGTATGCAGACGAGAATAGAAAAAAATGGGATACGTTAAAAATAAAGAATTTAACAGCTTTACCGTAACCCGCACCCAAACGCTGGAACAAATCTACCAACCAAAGATGAAATATGCCATAACTTCCAATGTTTGGTATAATACATTAGGATAACAGACAAGAGGAAGATAAAGAAGGAGCGCAAAATGAACCAAATAATAGAAAATCAGAAGTTAAAGCTCACTGTTTCAGACCATGGAGCAGAGATAAAGTCATTAATTCGTAAAAGCGATAATAGAGAGATGATGTGGCAGGCGGATGCAGCATTTTGGGGAAGAACTTCACCAGTGTTGTTCCCAGTGGTGGGCTGCTACTATCAGAAAAAGTCAATTTATGAGGGCAACATATATGAGATGGGGCAGCATGGCTTTGCCAGAGATATGGATTTCACATTTGTTGCAAAAGAGGATAACAGGCTTACCTATGAGTTGACCTCAAATGAGTTGACTCACGAGAAGTATCCATTCGATTTCAAGCTCACAATCAGCTATATATTAGAGGATTCCACAGTTAAGGTTTGCTGGAAGGTGGACAACACAGATTACAGAAGAATCCATTTTTCAATTGGAGCGCATCCTGCATTTAACTGTAGCCTTGATACAGATTATTTGCTATTCGAAAAGGAAGGCAAGCCAGTAGATGCAATTACCGCAAATGTTATTGCAAATGATGGCAGCGGTTGCCTTTCAGACCAGCAGGATACTTACAAATTAGAGAGCGGCGTATTAAAGATGTCAGATGAGGTATTTGCCAAGGATGCCCTTGTTATAGAAGACAAGCAGGCTGATAAGGTTACAATACTTGATAGCAACAAGCAACCATTTATCACAGTTACCTGCCCTACTCCACTATTTGGGGTGTGGTCACCAGTGGGAAAGCATGCGCCATTTGTATGCATCGAGCCATGGTACGGAAGATGCGATAGAGTAGGCTTCAACCAGATGCTTGAGGAGAGAGAGTACGGTAACAGCCTCAATACAAATGATAGCTTCCTAAGTGAGTATCAAATCACAGTATGCTAATAGTAACTGCCTACAGGCGTTTATTCACATTTTTATAAACTTTATATGGTAAATTACATTTTGTAGTATTGATTTTATTAGGAAATAGATAGTGAAAGGTGAGCTATGTTAGAGGTAGAGAGTTGGGTAACACTGAATTTCTTCACATCGTTTCTGCTGGTGCTTTTGTTGATTTTCCAAAACAAATCATCAAAGCTACAGAATGGTAGAAAGTATTCCGCCATTCTTACTTGCACCCTTATTTTGCTCGCCTCGGAATCTATAGGAAGAATTGGAGAAACCTATCCGGAAGAATTGCTGTTTTTGGCAAGGATAGGTTACTTCATGATTTTCTTATTGGATCCGGTAGACATTCTATTTGCCATATATTATATGGATTGCTGGATGGATGAGGGCAATAAATATTCAAGAAACGTCTTTAGGATTGCCTTTGAACTATTCGCAATTTCAAATATTCTTTTAGTAACATTTTCAGTTCTATTTAACACAAGATGGTTTTTCTATTTCGAGGATAACATATATTATCGTGGGCAATATTTCTATCTAAGAGCAATAATGCTTATGATATTTATATGCCTTCTGGTAGTTTACGCTGTTATGTTCAGAGATAATTTCATGAGTGAGTATAAGAAGACCGTGCTATTTTTGCCAGTATTTTCATTTGTTGGCGCGGTGTTGCAGGTTTTCCTGGCCAATCTTGATACAACCTACGCGGGCATTTCCCTAGGCTGTCTAATTGTATTTTTCTTTTTCCAAAGCAAGGATGTAAATGTAGATTATCTTACAGGGGTGCTTAACAGGCGTGGCCTGGATATAAAGCTGCAGGATATGGTAAAAAATTCCTCCGCCAATGGAAGAGATTTTATGGCGGTGATGATAGACATAGATAATTTCAAGGAAATAAATGATAGCATGGGCCATGATGAAGGGGATAAGGCAATCAAGCTTGTAGCTGATTTGTTGGTAGATATTTTTGGGGCAGATGCCAATATTGGCCGCTTCGGTGGAGATGAATTTTGCGTGGCAGTAGATAATCTTTCGGAATATGAAATGTCTAAGAGGATTGACCAGCTCCATGCTGCACTGGCAAAAACTGCAAAAAAGCATGGTTGGCCTAAAGGTGTGGATGTGAGCTGCGGCTGCAAAGAATACTTCCATGGCAGCGGTGTAAGTGCCGCGGATTTCCAGCAGAACCTGGATAAGCTGATGTACCTGGAAAAGCAAAAACACCATGAAAAAAACTTAATGTAGACTTAACTTGTGACAATAATCATAATTGAGTATAATTATCGTATATACCATAAGGAGGGGGTGCATTATGATAATTAGCGAGAGAATTTTCATGTTAATGGAAGAAAAAGGGGTTTCACAGCTTGAGATGGCTACACGTACGGGGATTGCCCAGAGTACCATCAGTGATTGGAAGAGGAAAAAGACCAATCCTTCTGCAGATAAAATCATGACTATCTGTGACGTACTTGATGTTTCGCCATTTGAGGTTTTGCAGGACACCATTCCTTCAAAGGGGGCAGGAGAGGTGGACTTCCTTATAGCAAGCGAGGGCACTGCAGAATATGAGGTGCTTAAGAAAATGGAAAAACTAAATAAGAAGACTAAGGAGGAACTTAAGACCTACGTTAAGAATCTTAAGAATAAAAAGTAATTAAAATGGATAGAAAGAAAAAGATTATACAGACAAGTATCCTTGGTATAGTGGCAAACTGTTTACTTGCAGGCTTTAAGGCATTTGTAGGTGCAGTCACTGGCTCTATCGCCATTGTACTGGATGCGGTTAACAACTTAAGTGATGCTTTATCATCCGTAATTACGATAATTGGAACAAAGATAGCAGGCAAGGAGCCAGATAAAAAACATCCACTTGGACATGGAAGAGTGGAATATATCAGTGCTGCGATTATTGCTATTATCGTTTCTTATGCTGGTATTACTTCGTTAATTGAGTCTGTTAAGAAGCTTATTAATCCATCAACGCCAGAATACACTACTACCAGCCTTATTATTGTGGCAGTGGCAGTGGTTGTAAAAATCGTATTAGGCACCTACGTTAAAAAGGTAGGTAAAGAGGTTAATTCCGATTCTCTGGTTGCATCTGGTGAAGATGCAAAGCTTGATGCCGTAATTTCAACATCTACACTTGTGGCTGCCATAATTTTTATTATTTCAGGAGTCAGCCTTGAGGCTTGGCTTGGTGCGATTATCTCTATAGTGATTATCAAATCAGGCTATGAAATGATTGCAGACACAATTTCCCATATACTTGGAGAGCGTATTGAGATGCAGCTTTCCCACGAAATCAAGCGAATAGTTGTTAGCTTTGATGAAGTGCTTGGTGCATATGATTTAAGCTTGCACAACTATGGACCAGAGAGATATGTTGGCTCAATTCATATTGAGGTAGACGAGGATATGAGCATGGCTCGTCTTGACCAGCTACAGCGCGAAATTACCTATAAGGTAATGGAAGAGACTGAGGTAGTTTTAGAGGGTATAGGCATTTATTGCAAAAATAAAAAGGATTCCCCTGCAGATTTATTGAGAAAAGAATTATCAAGATTTGCAAAGAAATTCGATTATGTAAAACAAATTCATGGCTTCTATTTTGACGAGCAGAAGCAGATTGTAAGCTTCGATTTGGTTATCAGCTTTGATGCGCCAAACAGAAGAAGCTTATTCGACGAAATTGTTGAGGCTATTAAAAAAGAATATCCACAATACAGTTTTAATATAAATATGGATATTGATTTATCTGATTAAAGGAGGAAATAATGAGCTACAAGGAAAGATATGAAGAGTGGTTACAGAAGCTTGACGCTAATGACCCATTAAAAGCAGAGCTTGAAGCTATTAAGAATGATGAAAAGGATATAGAAGATAGATTTTATCAGGATCTTTCATTTGGTACTGCAGGCCTTCGTGGTAAGGTTGGCGCTGGTACAAACCGAATGAATTTCTTTACAGTTGGCAAGGCTTCACAGGGTGTTGCAGATTTCATCGTTTCAAAGGGACAGGAAGCAATGGATAAGGGTGTTGTTATTGCCCACGATCCACGCCATTTCTCAAAGGAATTCTCACATCTTGCAGCAGGTATTTTTGCAGCTAATGGAATCAAGGTTTACGTTTTCCCAGACCTTCGTCCAACACCAGAGCTTGCATTTATGATTAGAAGACTTGGCACAGTTTCAGGTATCAACATCACAGCCAGCCACAATCCAAAGGAATACAACGGCTACAAGGCATACTGGGATGACGGATGCCAGGTTTCATCTGAAATCGCTGATGGCATGACAGAGTGCATCAACGCTGTTGATATGTGGAACGGTATTAAGAAGGCTGATTTTGATGAGTGCGTAAAGGCAGGCAAAATCACAGTTCTTGGTGAAGAGTATGATAGAGAATACTTAGACAAGATTGAGTCTCTTGCAATTCACGAAGGAGACGAGCTTGACCTTAGCATTCCACTTGTTTACACACCACTTAACGGATGCGGTTCAATCCCATTCAGACAGATGCTTACAGACAGAGGCTTCTCTAACTGGACAATCGTACCAGAGCAGGAGAACCCAGATCCTAACTTTACAACAGTAGGTTATCCAAACCCAGAAGATCCAAAGGCTTTCAAGCTTTCAGAGGAATATGGACGCAAGTTTGGTGCTGAGCTTCTTATGGCTACAGACCCAGATTCAGACAGATTTGCTATCGAGATTCGCGACAGCGAGGGCAACTATGTACCACTTAATGGTAACCAGACAGGATACCTTCTTGTAAACTATGTACTTGAAGGACACAAGGATGCTGGCACACTTCCAGCTAAGGGCGCTATGGTTAAATCCATCGTTACATCTACACTTTCTACAATCATGGCAAAGGCTTATGGTGTGGAAATGTTTGAAACTCTTACTGGATTTAAGAACATTTGTGGAAAAATCCCATATCTTCACGAGAATGGTTACACATATCTCTTCGGATATGAGGAGTCAGTTGGATATGCTATCTGCGAAGACATCCGCGACAAGGATGGTATTTCAGCAGGTATGATGGTTGCTGAGGCAGCTGCATATTATCGCAAGCAGGGTAAGACACTTTGGGATGTTCTTCAGGAAATCTACGCTAAGTACGGTTTCTTTGCAGAGGACGAGCCAAACATCATCCTTGAGGGAATCCCTGGAGCACAGCGTATTCAGCGTATGATGAAGTGGTTCAGAGAGAACCTTCCAACAGAGGTTGCTGGCGCAAAGGTTGAAAAGGTAATCGATTACATTAACGGATACGAAGATATCCCAGCACAGAATGCAATCCGCCTATTCTTAGACAACGGCTCATGGTTTGCAATCAGACCTTCAGGAACAGAACCAAAGATTAAGTTCTATTTCTACTCAAACCGTGATTCTCGCGAGAACGCACTTGCAACAAACAAAGCTATCAAAGAAGAGATTTTTGCATTAATCAATTCTGTAGAATAATCAAAAAAAGCACTTACAGGCATTTGTCTGTAGGTGCTTTTATTTTTAATAGTTTTCAAAGCCCAGGTTGATTAGGCGATTGGTTTCGACATAGCGCATGGCTACATTAGAGCCGTCAAACATGGTGCGATTTTTGGCTCCTAAGACTACGGAGATTATAGTTTTTCCCTCGGTGGATGCTACGGATACCAAGCATTGGCCGGCTCTGTTGGCGCTACCTGTTTTGCCGCCGATTATTGTAGGATTGTAGTATATGCTGGCTGTATCCATAAGTAAATCGGTATTTGCCAGTACTCTAGGTGTAGCGCAAAGGTTAGTGGCTGGCAAGACTGCATTGGATCTTCCAAAGTACTGGTTAAAAAGTGGATGTGAGATGGCGTTTAAAGTAATTATGTATAGTGAATATGCGTTGGTGTACATTTTTTCATCTGGGTAGCCAGAAGGATTTGTGAAATTGGTATTAACGCATCCCATCTGGGCAGCTCTGGCATTCATCAGTGCTGCAAAATTTGGAACTGAGCCTGCTATCAATTCTGCTAAAACGTTGCAGGAAAGGCAGTCAGAGCTAACCATGGTAGCGGTAAGAAGCTGATCTACATTTAGCACTTCACCGGCGTTAAGCCTTGGTGTTACATGACTTGCATCTGCGGGAAGTGCTGCTATAGCTGTGTTTGAAACTACAGCAGGAGTATCAAGAGATATCTTGCCAGCCTCGATTGCCTCCACGGTGAGTAAGGCAGTCATAATTTTTGCGGTGCTGGCTGGCTCCAGTTTGTCCAAAGCACCCTGAGTGTATATCAGCTTTCCATTTGAAGCGTTTGCCACCAGCGCGGCCTTTGCGTCAAAGGATGTTAGCTTGTAGGCTGTGGTGTTTGGCGATGTGGACAAGGCCTGCTGAGAAATATAATAAGGTGTTCCGTTTACATCTATCTGCCAAAATCCGTTGGTGGTGCGACCAGTAACATTTACAGGTATATTAGGATTTAAAGTTGTAACGTAGCTGCCAGGATCTGCATCGGAAAAAACTTCAGTGCCTGCACAAGATAAAAGCACTCCCGCTTCAGGTGTCACGGAATATGAAGCTGCATTTGCCGAAATAGTGGTAGAAAATAGAATTGTAGAGCTTGCAGTAACGCATATTGCTAAATTTTTGATTACATTTTTTATAGACTTGAATTTCATCATACTCTCCCCCGTTTACATTAATGATATAGGCGTTTGCAAAACGCCACAAGCCGCGTAAATGCGGCATTTTTTGTTAACTAAAAAAGAATAACTCCCCACTGATATGGTACAATAGAATTGACGAGAAACCACTGTACTAACCAAGAAAGGAGTTATTCTGATATATATGATACCATATAAACAGCTTTCTTTGGCTGATATTTATTCAGACTGCCAAGATAAACTTGAAAATGACAAGCCTGCGTTTCTGGCTCTATTAGAAACCTATATCAATCTTGATGAAATTATCCCGATTTCTTTCAGAAATCATTTCTATGCATCAACGGGCAGAACCCGTAAATACCCTTTGCAAGCGTTACTTTGG
>NZ_FOQF01000030.1 GCF_900113655.1 Pseudobutyrivibrio sp. OR37
TTATAAAATTAGGACCGCGGTTGAGCGAGACATTAATCACATCAAAGAAAACCTTTGCCTTGCTGGACGCAGAACTCAAAACGAAAAAACTCTTCATGCTGATCTGATACTTGCTGGAATAACTCAGCTTGTAACTGTCATTTTGGCTGATAAAATTAACCACCATGAATTTGTCCGTAGCCTGAAACCTTTAATCGCTTAGGACTTACCAACTTCATAAGTCAGGCTTATTTAGTGCGCCTAAAATTATCTTTCAAAAGTAATTCCGCGCCTATGCGCGAAATATCCGATTTTATAATCAAGATTGCGGACGAGCATCAGCGAGTTTCGCAATTACCTAAAAAACTTGTTAGTTTGAATAAACTTTATCAAATTAATTATAGGTTTTTATCAGAGATTTGTCATGAAATTTCAGCATTTTGCTTAAATTTTCATTAAATTTTCATAAATGTAGGATTAGTACTTTCCGTCGTTTGGTAATCCCTTAACAGCCTTAACAACGCGGCTTGTTCCAAGACGGCTAGCGCCAAGGTCGATGAACTTCTGTGCATCGTCAAGTGAAGCAATACCACCAGCAGCCTTGATAAGCTTGCCGTTTGTCATGTGGTCAGCCATAAGCTTGATGTCTTCGAATGTAGCTCCGCCTGTAGAGAAGCCTGTTGATGTCTTGATATAATCTGCATCAGACTTTGAAACAACTTCGCACATCTTGATCTTTTCTTCGTCTGTAAGTAAGCAGCACTCGATGATTACCTTAAGAAGCTTACCCTTGCAAGCAGCCTTGATTGCATTGATTTCAGCAAGAACATCATCGTAACGTCCTTCCTTTACCCAACCAACGTTGATAACCATATCTACTTCCTCAGCACCGTTATCTACAGCATCTGATGCCATGAAGCACTTTGAAGCTGTTGTAGCATAACCGTTAGGGAAGCCGATTACTGTACAGATTGGAAGGTGTCCGCCCTGCTCCTTAACGTACTCAGCAGCCTGCTTTACAAAGCTAGCTGGAATACAAACTGAAGCAGTTTCGTACTTCATTCCGTCATCTACAATCCCCTTAATGTCATTCCATGTTGCGTCAACACCAAGTAATGTGTGATCGCACTTGCTTAAAATGTTCTTAATATCCATAGTTTCCTCCTATTTCATAGAAGCAAGGCGTGCCTCAACCTGAGCCATCATTGCTTCATATTTTGCTAACTTCTCACGCTCTTCAGCAACCTTTGCTTCTGGTGCCTTGCTCATGAACTTTTCATTTGAAAGCATACCGCGTGATCTTGCAAGCTCTTTTTCAAGCTTTTCTTTTTCTTTTGTGAGACGCTCTTTTTCCTTCTCGAAGTCTACAAGGTCTTCAAGTGGAACGAAAAGTGTTGCGTCTGGTATAACCGCAGAAACAGCGTCATCTGAGATGCCAGCCTTATCTGCCTGGATGAATACTTCTGTTGCACCAGCAAGAGTCTTGAAGATTGGTGTAATCTCATCAAATGTTGCTCTTACATCTGCAGCATCAGCTACGATGTGGATAGCTGCCTTCTTTGAAGGTGGAACATCCATATCTGTACGAAGCTGTCTCATGCCACGGACTACGTCCTTAGCACGCAGGGCCTTTGCTTCTTCAACTGGGAAGTTCATTGCCTCATCGTATTCAGGCCAAGCTGAAAGCATGATTGTTTCCTCTTCGCTCTGAAGTGTGCAGAAGATTTCTTCTGTGATGAATGGCATGAATGGGTGGAGCATCTTAAGGGCATTTGTAAGTGCAAACTTAGCTGTCCAAAGTGCTGCATTCTTGCTAGCTGTATATTCCTCTGAGTACATTCTTGGCTTTACAATTTCGATGTACCAGTCACAGAACTCATCCCATATGAAATCATAAACCTTCTGAACTGCAATACCAAGCTCGTACTTATCCATGTTCTCAGTAACATCCTTTGCAAGGCTGTTTACCTTAGAGATAATCCACTTATCTTCTGTTGCAAGGTCTGCATCAGATGGCTTTGTAACCTCATTATCAGCAAGGTTCATCATGATGAAACGTGAAGCGTTCCATACCTTGTTTGCAAAGTTACGGCTGTTTTCAACACGCTCGTTGTAGAAACGCATATCGTTACCAGGTGCATTACCTGTGATAAGTGTAAGACGAAGTGCATCAGCGCCGTAGTTATCAATAATCTCAAGTGGATCGATACCATTTCCTAACGACTTAGACATCTTACGTCCCTGTGAATCACGTACAAGGCCGTGGATGAGTACTGTGTGGAATGGCGACTTTCCTGTGTGAGCGTAGCCTGAGAATACCATTCTGATTACCCAGAAGAAGATGATATCGTATCCAGTAACAAGTACGTCTGTTGGATAGAAATAATCAAGCTCCTCTGTGTTATTTGGCCAACCAAGTGTTGAGAATGGCCAAAGTGCTGATGAGAACCATGTATCAAGTGTATCCTCATCCTGCTTCATGTGAGTGTGTCCGCACTTAGGGCAAACTGTTGGAGCGTCTTCTGACTTAGCAACAACTGTCTCACCACACTTCTCGCAGTAGTATGCTGGGATTCTGTGTCCCCACCATAACTGACGTGAAATACACCAGTCACGGATGTTCTCAAGCCAGTGTAAATATGTCTTGTCGTAGTTCTTAGGAACGAACTGAAGCTCGCCTGTCTTGATAGCTTCGATAGCAGGCTTTGCAAGCTCTTCCATTGCAACGAACCACTGTGGCTTAACCATAGGCTCTACAGTAGTCTTACATCTATCATGTGTTCCTACATTATGTGTATGCTCTTCAATCTTAACAAGAAGACCCATCTCATCCATCTTCTGAACAATGAGCTTACGAGCCTCGTATCTATCCATACCCTCGAACTCGCCACCGTTTGCATTAATAGTAGCATCATCGTTAAGGATATTGATTACAGGAAGGTTATGTCTCTTACCTACCTCGAAATCGTTAGGGTCGTGTGCTGGAGTAATCTTAACAACACCAGTACCGAATTCCATATCAACATATTCATCAGCAACAACTGGAATCTCACGATTAACGAATGGAAGCATTACAGTCTTACCAATGATATCCTGGTATCTTTCATCCTTAGGGTTTACAGCGACAGCTGAATCACCAAGCATTGTCTCTGGACGTGTTGTTGCGAATGTTACGAATCGACCTGGCTCGCCTACGATTTCGTACTTCATGTGCCAGAAATGTCCTGCCTGCTCCTCATGCTCTACCTCAGCATCTGAAATAGATGTCTGGCAAACTGGACACCAGTTGATGATACGGTTTCCCTTATAAATGTAGCCTTCGTTGAAAAGCTTAACGAATACTTCTTCTACAGCCTTTGAGCAGCCTTCATCCATTGTGAATCTTTCGCGCTCCCAGTCAGCAGATGAACCCATCTTCTTAAGCTGGTTGATGATACGTGTTCCGTACTCATCCTTCCACTCCCAGCACTTTTCAAGGAAGCCTTCACGTCCAAGGCTATCCTTTTCGATGCCCTGCTTCTTGAGGTGTTCGATAACCTTTACCTCTGTAGCGATAGCTGCATGGTCTGTACCTGGCTGCCAAAGAGCTGAGTAGCCCTGCATTCTCTTATATCTGATAAGGATATCCTGCATTGTATTATCTAGTGCATGTCCCATGTGAAGCTGACCTGTAATATTTGGAGGTGGCATCACAATAGTAAATGGCTTCTTGCTGCGGTCTACCTCAGCATGGAAATAGCCATTCTCCTCCCACTTCTTATAGAGTCTGTCTTCAAGACCCTTAGGATCATAAGTCTTTGCTAATTCTTTCATCCTCATTTCCTTTCTAGTTACTACGGCGCGCCCTAGTTTTTCATGCTCCCGCAAGCCATCTCCCATTGGCCTGCAACAGAAACTCCCCGCCGGTGTGGGTCCCCTCTGTTGCAAGCCATGGGGCCCTCTTGCTCACGCTTGCCAAGATTAACAACGCGCCTTACTTTTCGAAATAATAAAAAAAGCCCCATGTGTCGGTAAATTCGACACACAGGGCGCCATATTCGATACGGTCGCGTTACCACCTGCATTTATATCTCATCTTATTCCTTACGGGAACGACTCGGATGGTTTGTACATCTGCATGGCTATCACCAGGATGCTTTGTTCACCATCTGCTCCGAAGCTACCTTCGTCAGCTCTGCTCCTAGGTCACCTTTCAGCCGGTGAGCAACCCTCTCTATAGGACGACACTGATTACTCCTCTTCATCATCGCATTTAACTTTTCTTATAATAGAAAAATTCCTCCGGAATGTCAAGGTCTCGCCAGCGTATCTAATGATACTTTCACAGCCTTAAGCTGGTCTTGCGGGAGCTTGCTATCACTGCATTTAGTGAAAATCTGTATTTGGTATATCCTGTGTGAATTTCTTTAAATATATACTTGATTTCGCGGAAAATCAGCCTGTTTCCAGAAAAAAAGTATAAGGAAGCTACAAAAAATCAATTTCAAAGCCTTTTTTAGGGTGAATCAGACATTTTTATCTCTGTTTTGGTATATATAGAAGCATCTTCACACAATATATACCATTTTTGAAATCGGCCTACTTTTTTTGCTGATTTTTAGTATATATTTTTAAGTCTTCACACAGCATATACTTTTTTCTGAAAAGGCCTTATTTTTAGCCTATCTCCCATGAGTCCCAGCTGCGGGAGTAACTGGGCAAATTGCGTAACGTTATAAATCAACAGCTAAAATAAAATAAATTTATACTTGTAATTATTTTATCAGTGTGATATATTACCACACGAATCGTTTAAATCTTTTTTTGACATTCGTCAAGAAATTCCATTTTTAATATGTACTAAAGACTTGCAAGGGGAACGCAAATCTCTGGTAAAAAAAACATGAAAGGAGAAATTGTATATAGACGAAGATAAACAAATACAAAAACTATTAACAACATTAAAAAAACTAAATAAAGTTTATAACTCTTTACCAGAGGGGCATATTTCCATCAGCCACGCAGGAGATAATTACAAGTGGTTTCATTCTACCGAAGGTGGCACTAAATATCTAAAGAAGTGCGAGGTGAAGCTTGCGAAAAAGCTTGCAATTAAGAAGTATCTGAAACTGAAGATTGCTGTTATTAAAGCTGAGATAAGAGATTTATCAAAGTCTCCTTCCATTACAAATAAATCGAGGGAGAAGCTGCATCAGCTTTTGTCAGACCCGGCATATCTAGAATTATTATCAGACTTCCTGTCTCAAAATACATTAGAAGCTGCGTATTGGATGAAAGCAGATTACCCAAAGAATCAAAAGCATCCTGAATCACTTGTGCATCCAACAGTTGGAGGAATTATGGTTAGATCGAAATCGGAATCCATGATTGCCATGGCTCTAGCTGAAAACAATATTCCATTTCGCTATGAAAATCTATTAACAATAGGAAATATCACTATTGCACCTGATTTCACATTACTTCATCCGGTTACCAAAGAACTATATTATTGGGAGCATTTTGGGATGATTGATAATGAAAATTATTATGAAAGCTTTGCTTCGAAAATCCAAACCTATGCAAAGGCAAATATTATTCTTGGAGATAATCTAATCGCTTCTTTCGAAACCTCGGAAAATCCCCTGAGCTATAACACTATAAACAACATTTTAAAACAGTATTTTTATTAAAGGAGAACTATTTATATGAGAAATAAAAAGCGCCTGACACAGGAGGAGTCTACCCTTTTGCAGGAAATTATTAGCACCTACAGATACCCTGACGGGACCTTGAATGGCATTGCAGTATTTATTTCAACCCTTGCTTTGGTGCTGCTTTTGATATTCGGGCATTTCACAATCAAAGGCATTAAAAATATTGCAGGGCTTAACAAGGTGTCTGCCTCGGAGCTGACATTGGCTGAGATTGAAGACTACATTACTGATTCCTATTTGGACGCGATTTCGGAATACACACATGGCAGCATGGATAAAGAAGCCGCCAGAAGAAAAATCCTGAAGCATCTGTCAGAGACAATTAATTCATCAGAGGCCTTCACTACCACACAAAAGGAGCAGCTGATGGAAGAAATTGCCAACTACATTTCAAATATGGATATTGATGTGTTGCTGACAGATTCTACAGCTATCAAGGAAATCAATGTGAAGCTTGATAAATACATTCAGGAAAACGCTGCTTCTCTTGAGCTGCTTAAAGCTACCCTGGAGCAGGAAATCAAGAACACTAACGTATATACGGATGAGCAGATTGCTGTGCTTAGGGATTTGCTGGATAAGCTGACTGTCCTTGAGCTTTCACACTATAACAGGGTTAACCAGATGATTGATGACGCAAATAGAAGGATTGATGCCTTGGATAAGAAAACTACTGATAGTATTAAAAAGCTAGATAAAAAGACTACAGACAACATAAATGAATTGGATAAGAAAAGCACCGACAGCATCAATGAGCTAGACAAGAAAAGTACCGACAGCATCAATGATCTGGACAAGAAAAGTACCGACAGCATTAAAAGTCTGGACGAGAAAAGCTCAAAAAATCTACAGCTTACAAAGGAGGCTTTGATTGAGCTTATCAACAATAACAAATCACTTACAGATGAGCAGTGCGCGCTGTTGCTTAAGCTGATTAATGATAACGCCAACTCTAACTCCGCCGAGCTTGAAAAGCTAAAGGAGCGAATTCAGTTTTTGGAGAAAAAATCGAAGGCATCTGATGCTCCTACGAAGCAGGAAAATGCTGATGGAACTGATTTTGATTTTGCCTATAAAAATGGAGTTTACGGATATTGGGTTGAGGATGTGTTCTATCCATTCTAGCCTAGATTATTTATGAAAGGACGTAATGATATGAAGATTAGGAAAGTAATTACTTTTATTGCAACTATGACTGCGCTGCTTTTGAACGCTTCTATGCCACAGGTTAAGGCGGCAGAGCTTGAGATGATAAATGAGCATACGGAGGAAGCTGAAAACGAAGCAGCCTGGGATGAGGCTTCCAAGGATGAAACAGTTGAAGCTGTGGACGCTGAAGCTGAACTAGAGGATGCTAAACCAGAGGATGCTGAAACAGAGAATGCTGAACCAACGGATTCTGAAACAGAGGACTCCGAATTAGAAACAGATGAAGAGAAAGCCGACCTAGACAGCGAAGATGAACTTGAAGAAAAGGAACTTGAACATGACGAGGAGGAAGATGAATTCACATTCTCCAGCCTAACCCTAACCACATACCAGATGGTAGGTTTATTTGATGATGATGGCAATTATTATGAAGACTATATCCTCATAGGCTCCACTGATGTGTGTGACGAGCAGACCTCTTGTCAGCAGCTATTAGATTCGGCACTGGAATGTAATGACAGCAAAAATGATATAGAAGAATATCTCAAAGAGCATATTTCACTTCCAGAGGAATGTCCCGAGACGTACAACATCGTCATTTATTTTGACATAAATGAAAACATTGAAGAAGCAAGAGCATATCAATCCCGCAATGATTAAAAGGAAGTATAGATGTTTAGAAAAATAAATTTAAAAGCAATACGAAAAAGGATACTTGCCGCCACGATTATTGTAGCAAGCGTCGTAGGCATACTGCAGCCTATCACTGTCACTGCTGCGGAAAGCGCTGTAACTACCACAGCTGCCGGCTTTAGTGAAAACTTTATTCCCACTAGAAGCTTCTACCCTAGCTATCTTTCCAAGAATGCATCGCAAAAAAGCACTACCGTAAAAAAAATCTGGGAGCGACTTTTTTATGAAGAATGGAAAAATCCTAACTGGTCGAAGGCCCAAAGCAAGGGCGGCTACTATGTGAATGAAACCACTGATTATCATTCCTTAGGAGAAGGTCCCAAAAGCTTTGAAGGGAAAAATTTTGCAAAGGATTCCAAGGATTTTGATGCCTTCCTAGGACAGTCATTAATTTCGAATAAAGAATTTTTAGGAGAGCTTGTGGGGCTACCTGGTTACGCCCCAATAGAATCGAAGCTTCATCCCAATGAGACAACGAATATACAAAACCTTATGAAGAATATCGTATATACGAAGCTCACAAATCCTGAGACCTATCAGTATTTTGCCAAAGCCATGGCAGAGCTTACTGCGGATGGAGCCTACATTGGTGTAAACACAGTAGATAAAGCAGGCCATGTGGTTAAAGGAAGTAATAACCTTTTAAAGGATGTAAGCTACAACGGCCAGCCCTTCGACATTTGGATGCTATCCTGCCTGGCTTTCCTGTATGAAGGGGACGGTTCGGAAACCTATCTGAATGATGCGCAGGTGGCTTGGCTGAAATCTTATCAGCGATACCTATATGATGATTATGTAGATAATGAGGCTAATTCGCTGGCAAAAAAATATCCTTCGATTTATGAATTGATTGCACGTAGTACTGATGCTTCCAACAATTATCGTGGATACGGCCAGGAATTTTTCAACTATGTTGTGGATAGCAAGCAAGGTGGTGGCGCCTGGCTTAATCAAAATACAAACATCAATGTAGCCAAGCTTGAACAGGTGGATAATCTGGCGGAAATGTTTAAATTTGCCATAGGCTGGTGCGGTGGATTTGAAAATGAAAACACCTGCCGCGACCACGCCAGCTGCATACATAAGATGACTGATTATGATAGATTTGCCATGGCTCTAAAAAACAATACCACTGCCCTTTACTATATAAATGCAAACGAAACTGTCAGTGCAACCTTCGGAAAGTCTATCAACGACCAAAACGGATATCAATATCGATATATGGTAAAGCACACCAGACCTTTAGATAATACTAATCCAAACAGCCTAAACATCCCCATGAATAATCTTATGATTTCAAAGGGAAACACAAGACAAACGGCTAAGTCATGGCATAGTTCTTTTCATGGTGAGGGTACTGGTGTTGCCGTGGCTTATGCACATCTTTTAACTACCCTGAATCTCAAGGATATTCTTCCAAGCGAAAGTAATCCAGATGGCGTGTCAAATCCACAATTCATCATCATAGGTATCTATGCTGAGGGTGAATACGCTTGTAAGATGACTAAGGACCCACCGACAAATGGAAATACGAATTCCCACTCTGTATCAAGAAAAAAAGATTTTAAGATAACATGTAGTGAAGGCATTGATCCTATAGGTGAGGTGAAGTTTAAAGATTATGAAACCCTAGGCGGTGTGCCAACCAAAAACAAGAAAAACGTAACCAAGTTCTATAAATTTGATGTTTCAGGACTTACTGATGTTTCAATGCTAGAAGCAGCAAAAATTCAGATTTCAGTTGGAGCAAGTTCTAGCGCAGATGCAACAAACGCTTCAGGCTCAAGCTCGCCTGAAGGAGCCACATACTATACCTATGCACGAGTAGATGCCATGCCTACAGTTTTTGTAGAAAGCCCGATAAATGATTGCGACATCAATGAGCATAGCTACAATGGAAGTATAAAATGGGGCGAGAACTACTCCACCGCTACCATCACCTATACTTGTAGAAAGGATAATACCTTAGATAAAAGTCATAACATGATTTTGACCTCACCGGTAATAACCCACGACACAATTGATGGAATCACCACTCATAAAGCCACAGGTGCTTATGGAGAAACCTATAGGATGGTGGTCAACAAAGATAATCGAAAGCCGATGGAGCCAGCGAAGGTAATCCTGAATGATTCTAATGCTTCGAATTACAAGGATAATGATTACAGCGCCACCGTGATTAATCCAATGGGTTCAGGTCCAAATGATATTCACTATGGCTACACCCACGCCTCGGTCAAGCTTCACAACGGCAGCCTGCACAAGGGCCACATCCCATTAGGGGTTAAGAAGATAGAAATCTACTATACTGCCTCTGAGGTCCTGGAGGAATTGATTTTTTATGTAAAATCGGGGAATGGAAAAACAATTGGATATGCCTATGTTACCTCCAATACTGGAAAGGTAACTATTAATCTATCAGATACTTCAGACAAAGCATTGACTGATAGCTATATTGATTTTGATGGAAGTGCTTACACCAAGCATGAGCTTAATGATTATTGGTGGAACGGACAACCTGCACCATCATCTGCAAAGTTGTCCGTTGATAAAATTCTTATGTATTTTTAAATCAAACCAAAATGCTTGAGGCCATTATAAATGCCATCCTCATCAAAGGCTGTGGTGACATAGTCTGCTGCAGCCTTTGCTCTGTCGGTGCCATTGCCCATGGCGATACCAACATGTGCCGCCTCCAGCATATCAAGATCATTTTCACTATCTCCAAAGGCGTAGGTGTTGGCTGGGTCGATACCTACCAGCTCACAAGCCTTTAGCATGCCCGTAGCCTTGTTGTGTCCTGCTGGAACCAGCTCGCACACTTCATCGTTATGGGCTATTATTGAATAATGCTTTGAAAGACGTTCAAAACATTCTATTCTTTTATCTGCCTCAACATCTGTGGCGCAGGACATTTTATTAATAACCCAATCACCATAATAATCGCCGCCGATTGTAACTAAATCTGAACCTAAATCACGGCGAAGTACATTGCCAAAATAATCATCATGGCCAAATTCGTCATCATCCATGTAGATTTTTTTAGGGCCTTCAAGGATTGGTCTAAAGCCATAATCTCTAATCATTTCGATAGTCTTTTT
Organism: Pseudobutyrivibrio sp. OR37; assembly: GCF_900113655.1. Taxonomy (GTDB): domain Bacteria; phylum Bacillota; class Clostridia; order Lachnospirales; family Lachnospiraceae; genus Pseudobutyrivibrio. The sequence continues at coordinate 10,616 of NZ_FOQF01000030.1, forward strand.
GGCGAATTCCTTGTCGATGACCTTTTCGTATAAAACATCTCCATTGATTTCCACGTGGCAACCGCAGGAGCAAACAATTCCATCAAAGCCTAAGCTAAGCAAATCCTTGTCCTGTATAAAGGATCTGGCTCTTCCACTACAAATGAAAGCTAGATGACCATTTTCTCTAAGCTTTTTAATGCCCTCTCTACAACTATCTGGAATATATTTTTCGTAATTCCAAAGTGTACCATCTATGTCAAAAAATACTGCTGACTTCATAAAACAAACTAATCCTTTTTTGTAATCATTCTAAAGAATGCAGACTCTAATCGTTCTGCCCTGGTAACAAATGAAACCTGAGTGTCACGTATCGTAATTACGGAGTGACCACTGATTTCATCAATCTCCTGCTCAACATAATTCATAGCGCTGTCCTGAAGACTGCGGTGCACTAGAATGTTGTGCTTTAAGAGTGTGTCGATTGTCTCTGTTTCCACTGTAGCATCGCTAAGCTCCAGATATGCTTCATCCACCTTTTTATCAACCAAAAATTCTTCAAGTTTATCCAGGCCCACAACAGAATCAAAGTGGTCTACATAATCATTATCAGCTTCCTTTGTCATTGCCACGCCTACGATTTCATAGTCGTTTTCGAAGGAACCTCTAAGAACTCTTTTGATTGTCTTTTGAGTTTGATTGCCATCGCAAACAATAATCAACTTTGGACAAAGCTGTGAGTGGAAGCGACTGAAACGGATAAAGCATTTTAAAGCGCTGCGCCCGATAATTATAAACATATAGCATACTGCAAAGGCTGCTGCATAAACACTTCGTGAGAAGTTTTGGGCAGTCTTGATAGTGTATAAAACTACGGTGAAGAAAGCCCATGTTACAAATACCTGAACCAAAATGCTTTGACATTCCTTGAAGAAGCTTCTTTTGATTACACCTGAAAGATTCTTACTGATAAGCAAGATAACCAAATAAACCGCAACTAAAACCACACCATAATCGAAGAACAATTCGCCATGGTGAACGGCGCTAAAATTGTAACGGAATCTAGTGACAAGCCAATATCCAAATATCAATGCTGCCAAATCTAAAACTATAAAATCCGCATGCTTCTTAATATAGAGTAAAGTTTTTTTCATCAACCTAATCTCCTTAAGGTTATACCCACAGCCTGAACCAGCAATTGTGGTGTGCTCTGGTAAAATTGTATTTTTTGTAAAAGCTCATTCTTTTAAGCTTGGATTTTTCTCCGATTTTGGAAAATCTAATTAGGATGTTTTTCTTATCCTTTGGGATGAAATCTGCCTTGGCGATTTCTCCCGCAAAAGCTCTTGCCTCATTTACAAAAGCTTTTTTCTTTTCAAGAAGGCTGCCATTTTTTAAATCAGATACATTTCGATTTCGTTTGTCGGAATCTGTTTCTGTGGTGGCGCCCATAGTATTATGCCCTGTCTGTCTGTAATATACAAGTGGTTCATCCAAAGCCAAGACCTCGCCCGTGATGGCTGCAATATCAAGCACAAAAGCATCGTGCATTGGTATATTTTCAAGGTTCAGCTTTGGTAATGCAGCTACAACTAAATCCCTAAGTGCCCTGTTAAAGCACATGGTACATCCTGCTGCAGGATTATCAATTAAAATCTGTGTATAGGAGGTGTTACCTGGCTCTCTTCCGATGTATCGTATAAACGAATCAGAAAGAACCTGCAAACCTTCATCTACAACCCACATATCTGTAAATACACATTTAGGTGCTTCCGCTGGGCCTAATGTCTTAAGCGACTTTTCGATTTTGGTAGATTCCCAAACATCGTCCTGGTCGCAGAAGAAATAAACATCGGCATCTACCTTACCAAGCATCCAAAGGAAATTAGCCTTGGCGCTGCCGCAAGGTTCGCCGAAAAGCAGCTCTAGCTTATCAGGATATTGGTCCCGATAATCATTTAAAATGGCCACAGTTTCATCTGTGGAGCCATCGTCATGAACTACTATTCTAAAATCTGAAAATGTCTGTTTAAGCAAGCTATCAAGCTGCTGTTTTAAGTATTCCTGCCCATTATAGGTGGCAAGTAAAACTGCAATATTTTTCATTATCTGTTAAAACCGTAACCCGTCCCCGTGTATTTTTTAAACTTAAGATTATCAATAAATAAACCAAGATTTGCAAGTGAGCAAGTTATCTTTCCAAGTGTAGAGCTGGCTCTAAACTGATTCTTGTAGGTAATCATTTCGTGCAAGGTGAAAATATCCTCCTGTTTGAAATAATCACACTCAGCCAACAAATCCAGAAAATCATAAACTGATGCATCAGTGATATTGGTATCCTTGGAAAGATTTGATTTGGTGTATCTGTGAGTATACAACGGCTGGTCCAAGTAATCAAATCTAACACCTGCTGCAAGAAGAAGCAGCCATAGATAATAATCATCGGCGCCGTTTTTCTGAACCAGATGCTCCTGCCAAAATTCAGGCACAATATCCTTTTTGATGAGACACTGGCCTGGTGATATTATCTGAATACCGATTCTAAGGTAGGTAGCTAAATCGCTAATCAAAGATTTGTGATAATCGTTTCTGTACCATAAAAGCTTTGAGCCATCGGACTGCTCTAGCAGGGCATTGCATACAAGCACCTTAGAGCTTTTGGCAATGGCGGCTGATAGCATCTGCACCAATGCATTACCCTCAAGCACATCGTCCTGGTCCAAAAACATTACATAATCTCCAGTGGCAACATTTAGACCAGTCACGCGGCTATAGTGTATGCCCTTATTTTCATCGTTGGTGACAACCTTTATGAAACTGTTTTCTTCGGATGGAACCTGAAGCTTTTTCCATGGGCTATCATTAACCAGGATGACCTCCAGACTATGGCCTGCCTGCTTAAGCTCCAATTCGTTAGATAGCATACTATCAATAAATCCATCCATGTATTTATCCCCTTCATAAAATGGGGTTATAACTGTAATTTTCATCTTATCTCCTTGAAAGGGCTTAATTAACAAAAAGCCCCGTAAAGATTATTATAACCTTTACGGGGGTGATTTGTCTATTTAGAGCCAGCACCTTTAAATACTACTGCTACTGTTCTGAACAAAATATTGATATCCAACCCAAGGGACCAGTTTCTGATGTACTGAGTATCAAGGGCTACAACGTCCTCGAAATCAGTGATGTTGCTACGACCTGAAACCTGCCACAAACCGGTAAGACCAGGTCGGCCTGCCAGACGTGCCTTGTGATGTAAATCGTATTGTTCGTATTCATTTTCTGTAGGTGGTCTGGTACCTACCAGAGACATATCTCCAATTAAAACATTCCAGAACTGTGGCAATTCGTCGATAGAATATTTACGAATGAAATGACCTGCTGGGAAAATTCTAGGATCATTTTCCATCTTGAACATAAGACCATTCATTTCGTTTTGAGCCATCAATTCTTTCTTTCGCTCTTCTGCATCTACATACATGCTTCGGAACTTATAAAACTTAAACTTACGGCCATTCTTGCCCACACGTGTCTGTGAAAAGAACACAGGACCTGGTGCCTGAATCTTGATGATAGGTGCAAGGAATATGAATGCAATAGCACAAAATACCAAGCCCACAAGACTGCCAAGAATATCAACTAAACGCTTTGCAAAGCTTTCGCGATTAGTAGCGATGTGCATACTAGTTGTCATGGTGATGTAATCACCATAGTATTCAATAGCACGATTCTTAAGTAAGTGATCAGTGTGGATGAGTGAAATGTGAACTGTGCATCCCAAATCTGCAAGACGCTCAGCCAAAAGCTCCTCACTGTATCTATTTTTACCATCGATGAAAACCTCATCGACAACGTGTGTACGGATGTATTCAAAAACCGAATCACAATCACCAACTACTGGGACGCCTTGTATCTTTTTACCTACCCAGTTTTTATCGATTACTGCACAACCAACTACCTTGTATTCCACGTAAGGATTGTTGGCAAGCTGTCCTAAGCAATGCTTAACTGTGCTTGAATCGGCTATAACAAGCATTGAAGATTTGTTAACATCCTCAAGCTTTCTATAGCGAATGATACGCTTGAACATGATTCTGAAGGCAAACATGATGAGAACCATCAGCGGTGCCCAGGTAAAAATCACTGCTCTTGAAATGTAGCTTGAATATCTGAACGCATATAGAAAAATAAGCAAGCCACACAAATTAACAAATGAATGAAGGGCTACTGCCCCTAATTCCTGATATTTATTACGATGTACAATACCTGTATATGGATCACGAAGTGAAGCATTTAAGATACTGATGAAAATAATCATCGTAAATAAGTTTGCATAGATGTATTTGTGTGGGAAATATGCATCTCCTATTATTACACTGTCATATCTAATGTAAATCGCAATTGCTAAAGCTAGTAATGCTGCCAATGTATCTAATGTTATAAAGTCCCAATGCTTCGCCCAAAATTTCTTTTTTCTTTTATACATTAGACCCCCTAGCTTAAAGCACTACACCATTTTTTTCCAATAACTCTCTTGCACTATCAACTGAATCTACACCGTGAAGATTCTTGATTGGTGCGAACTCATAATTTCTGTCTACCTCAAATGCTAAATTGTTATCCATCATGTGAATCATATCGAGAACAAGTAACTCGAACTTGTAGCCGTTAGGCTCTGTAGGAGATACTTTATTTCCGGCTGCATCTACATAAGGAATCTTCTTTTCAACAATGTGAACTACCATGTTGTTATCTACGATTTCATCAAGCTTTTCAACTGAGAATAAGTAGTTAAGGATAACACCATATTTGTATAGTAAGCTGCCATCAGCTGCCCTTGCTTCTGACATCTCCTTTGACATTTCGTAGTATTCTACGATGCCAGGCTTGCCATCCTCGAGGCAAAGAAGTCCCATCTTTTCAGCTGGCTCAACCTTACGTACGACCTTGGAACCTGAAACATAATTTCCAAGGATAGTTGCGCCTACGAATAATGGATCTGCGATACGCTGAAGAACATTATCAACAGCGAATACATTAAGCCACTTAACACCTCTAGCCTGGATGTCGCTCTTAAGGCCTGCCTTAAGTAAAGATGCATACCAGCCACCGTTTCCGTTTGGTGATGTAGCAAGGCGTCCCTCTTCCTCAAGAAGAAGCTTGCCGTCATAATCAACAGCACATGCCATATCCTGAATAAAGAATTTTACATATTCCGAATTGTATCCGAAATAATCATGTTCTGCGAAGAAATCTCTAGTAGCCTTATCGTTCTTTTCGCTTGTCATGATGTAGAGAGGTACGAAAGCATCGGCTTTCTTAACAACCTCAAGAAGATTGTTGATAAGGCACTCGAAGATATATAAATCATGTGTCTGACCAACATTGTAGCAACCCTTTGGTAGATCAAAACCAAGACGTGTTCCCATTCCACCAGCAAGTAAGATAGCACCAACCTCACCCTTTTTGATTGCCTCAAGACCTGCTGCCTCGAACTCATCCTTTCTGGCTGCGATTTCTGAAAGCTCGATTGCAGGTGGTACTGCAAACTCTCCCCTAGCTGATGCAGAATCGTTACCGATAAGCTCGAAATCAGCCCAATTGATATTATCAATCTGAGCTAAAAATGATTCTTTCTGAGCTTCTGAAAGATTATCAAAGCCACGCATAACATGACCCTGTCCGCGACTTTCGAGAAGTTCAATTGCTTGTTCTTTTGTCATATAACTTTCTCCCTTTCCGTTTAATCCCAAAAGTGGATTTCACGCATTTTTCACAGTGTATATAATATACAACAATTTTTGCAAAAAATGTGCATAAAAATACTTAATTTTTTATATACTTTATCTGTATATAGTCACCCTTTAATCTTTGAGTATTTTTTACTAATTATATCCTTAATAACAGGGGCGTATTTTACTACCACGGCACATAATAATACATCTAAAGAAAATCTTATAACCCACACAAAAATAAAGGTTATTATGCCATTCACCTTTTCTCCAATCACATACCATGGAACTGATATGTACTCAAATGAATGTACGCACAAAAAATACAAGGAATATCTTCCTAACGTTCTGATTTTATTAGAAATAGAACCAGTGAAAAAATGATTTAATAGCAAAAATATTTTCATAAAAACCACCGGCGCTACAATAAATAGTGACATTGAGAGTAGTAGCAATGGAAATCTCAAACCAGGAAGTAAAATAAAGCCAACCATAATGGCAATTAAAAATACCGTAAAGAGGATTTTAAAAGCCCTACTCCATTCTGAGGTAAATAATTTATGCTTTTTGCAATAGTAACCTATGTACAAATACATAAGTGCAAACATACCTCTGCCCACTCCAAAAACACTTATTTTAATATAGCTAAGGAAAACACCAACAATGCTAATTAGCAATACTATAATAATATGCCACTTTTCTGGTGCATAGCTAAGGATGAAATCCAATATCATCCATCCCCAAAACAGTGCCAATAAATACCACATTGGCCCGCAAGAAAACAATTGCACACCCTTAATAACAATGGTATCTGAAAGACCTAAGACCAATCCTGCAAATACTTTTAAAGTTTCTACAACAGCCACTCTTTTAGAATGCCATACAAACCAACGTATTACTGCGTGCCCAATACATATAAAGAAAGCCGTTATTGCATAAGGTAACAGTATAAGCTTGGCTTGTTGTTCAAATGCTTTCTTAACAGGCTTCTTTCTAAATCCATAACCGCTAGAGATGAACAAGGCGACCATAACTATACCTAATATCTGTAGGGCTGTTCCATCTCTTGACACACCTAAATCCTGAATGGTGTGCTCAAACACTACAAGCATCATTGTGACACCCTTTAAAAGGTCAAACATGCCTGCTGTGTTTTTAATTTGTATCTTTTCCATAATTCAAAACCTTTATCTCCCCAATTAAAGTACTTTTACAATATCTCCTACTGTCTCAATCTCAAGTGTCTGTTGTTCAGTTATTTTTACACCGAATTTTCTAGAAACATTGTTCAAGATTGTCATTATCTCGAGTGACGATAAATCCAAATCATCAATTAAAGAACTATCTTCTTCGATTTCGTCTACAGGTATATCTGCAACCTCTTCAATTATTTTTGCTACTTCATCAAATTTTTCCATTTTTCTACCTCCTAATTTTTCCACTGGCTGTTTTTTCAAACTCTTTATTTTGAAACTCAACAACATGAATCTTTTTAAATATAGGCAACTCTTTATTTAAATCCGAAACATATTGTCGGATAGTTTCCTCATCGCTTTCTTTAGCAAACACTGCTGCAACTATTTTGTCCTCGCGTTCAAAAACCTTGCACTCTTTAATTAATTGATTTTTATACAAAAGATTCTCCAGCTCTTCAGGGCTAACATTTTCTCCCCCGGACAGAATGATAAGATTTTTCTTGCGCCCTGTGATATAAAGATATCCATCCTCATCAATATATCCCAAGTCTCCAGTATGAATCATTCCATCGATTATCGTATTTGCGGTTTCCGATGGATTGTTGTAATATCCCTTCATACAATTCCAGCTTGAAACACAAATCTCATCATCTATTATTTTAATAACAGCATCATTTGTTTTCTGTCCTACCGATACGACTTTATCGGCCACATTACTATTGTAGGTAACATCTCCAAATGTTTCTGTCATTCCATAAAATTGACAGTAATCTATGCCATTTTCCAGAAAGAAATCAATGATTTCTCTATCCATTGGTGCGCCTGTTGTACCAACAGCTTTAACACCTCCAAGCTTTTCAACGCCACCTCTTTTAAGGCGCTTCTTCCACAGCTTCATTGTGGCAGGCGATACAAAGGCAAAATCTATTTTTATCTCCTGTAATTCATTTAGCATGTTTCCAACGTCTTCATTGATGTAGGTCATACAGCCTCTATTACACCAGCTGAGCCAGCTGCACAAGCCTGCCGCATGATACAATGGAAATACCAGATATGTAGTTAACAAATCATCCTTGGTTTCATCACCTACAAATTCCTTTGGAAGAATGTTACGTTTTCTTCCGAAGAGATTTTTAAGAGTAAGCATTACTCCCTTGGGCTTGCCAGTAGTGCCTGATGTATAGATAATCATCGAAAGACGATTTTCGTCATCTAAATCAAAACTGTATTCCCCTTCCTTTTCATTCTTAAAGCTACAAAAATCTTTAAAGGATTCCTGACTAATCACATAGTCAATCTCTGCATCAACCAATATCTCTTCAATCACTTCATTTGACTCACGAACATTTATAGGAACTACTACAGCTTTTCCGAGAATAAGTGCTGCTAATAAAACAAGATATTCATAGCAATTATTTCCCTTTATCGCTACATGCTTGCCTTCAATATTTCCGTAACTTTTCTGCAAATTAGAAAGCGCTTCCACGATATTAGCGTAATACTGTGTATAAGTGATTTCATGTAAAATATCGTCCCTAAAATATCTGTATGCAATTCTTCCATGATATGATTTTATATTCTCAAAAAAATCGTACATTTATTTCTCCGTTTTAGAATTAATAAATTCCACCACTTTATTTTTAATAGTCACAAAACCAAAGCAGATTATCAGATCTGTTGTGGCTCTAACTAAATACAGCAATATACATCCTACAGTTACATTACCAGTCCATTTGTCTGCGAAATAATAATATGGGAATCCCATCATCTCTATGGTATGAACACATAAAACATATATGGATAATCTACCTATTTTTCTGATAAATGATGTGATTACTCCTGAGAATCTATTAAGCTGCAAAAAAGCATAAATCATAATTAGTCCCATGTAGCCATTTAAGAGAATGGTGATTATACCAAAGGGATACACATTATCTGCCATGCCATCCATATATCCGATGTAACGCATAAAGGCATTTGGAAGAATAATCAAAAATAACAATGCCAGCTTTGCCTTTGTACCTAAGCCGCCTGTAAACCATTTTTTCTTTTTGGCATGATATCCAAGGCATATATAGAATGCACAAACAGCTCCTTGGGAAATACACCATGGAACAGTATTTCCAAGGCTAAGCAACCAGCCCACAAAAGCTACACCGATTGATGCATACCATAAAAATTCATCTGGCACATAAGTAAGCAATATATTGAAAATAATTAATCCCCAAAATAATGAGAGTACAAACCATATGGGCCCGCATGAAAAAATCTTTACATCAAAGTAGTAGCTGGTCTTTGAAAGTCCTAGTAAAAATCCACCTGCGATTCTACAGGTTTCCTTTATAGAACCAGGCAGATAATGATACAGTGTATAGTGCGTACACAAATGAAGCATCGCCGTTAGCACAGCTGTTATGACATAAGGAATAAGCAGTGTGTTTGCCTGCTTTTTGATATTTTTACCTATACCCATCTTTCGCATTCCATAGCCACTAACGATAAAGAATGCGGGCATCAAAGAATGAGCAAAAATACTATAAATAGTTAACCCCAAATGTGGTAGTAGATGCATTTTTATCATTGCATCTAAATCAGCCTGATAGGTATTCTTAAAAATAAAGGAATTTGGAAACAGCGCGTATGTATGAACATATATAACCATCAGCATAGTTACGCCCTTTATAAGGTCAAACATCCCTGCTGTATTTTTTATTTTAAATGTCTTCTCATTCATATTATTCTCCGTAATTAACATCTAGCGAAATATTAATTTAAATACCGCTGGCGAAATCATAAACAATTCATATTTGAATTTCTGCCTTGTGGTAACTATTTCGCTATATTTATCCAGAACATTTCTCATTTTTGATTTGATAGTATTATGATGATGTTCTTCCATCTTGAAGTAATAATCTGCCAGCTTGTACAAGGTATTTCTCAATGTAATTTTGGCAAATCCTATATCATTATTTTCAAGTGAAACATCAATCCTATCAGCAAATGCATCTATAGCATCTAAATGAGCTATGTTATATTCATTTTCTTTTCCTGTAATCCCTGAAGAATTCATTCTATAAACATATTCTTCAAGTGGAACGTAAACCATTTTTTCGATACTGAAGATTAGCTTATTAATCATAAACTCATCCTCGTGAAGTCTGCCTTCTTCGAATCTGTTGTTGTCGAAAAGCTCTTTTTTATAGAGCTTGTTCCATGACACTACCATCAATGCATATTCTCTTGAAATCAGATTATCAAGCCACCGCCTGCATTCTGCTGCATCCAGGATGCGGTTTGATGTAATAGGTGACACAAGCACCGGCCATCTGGAGGTAACAACATCGCAAAAGGCCACCTCAGCACCAGTATCTTCAATGGCATCTACCATGCATTTGACATAGTCTTCCTGAACAAAATCATCAGAATCCACAAAACAAATATATTCACCTGCTGCATGGTTTAAGCCAGTGTTTCTTGCGGCAGATAAGCCACCATTGGCCTGATGAATCACTTTTATTCTAGTATCCACCGTAGCCCATTTATCGCAAAGCATGGCGCTGCTATCAGTAGATCCATCATCCACCAGTATTATCTCTATATTTGAATAGCTTTGTTTTATCAACGATTCTACGCAAACATCTATAAAGTTTTCCACATTAAAAACCGGTACAATAACCGAAACCAACTTTTCCATATAATTTATCTAATAGTCCTTTTGATGCTATCCTTAAAATCCATTAAGCCCTTGAAGAGCTTCATACCTGATTTCTCACCGAAAGCTCTATTTAAACTACGCATAAGGACAATATATTTTGTACTCTTTTTATCGTGCCAGCTGGCATCAAAATGATGAATTGAATACGTATTATCTGTAATATTAATCAGCCCTGTAGCCCAGCTCTTCGGGCAAAAATATTCTGTAGGAAAAATATCTATATCTGCAACCTTTTGTCTTTTGCCATCCTGCTTTAAGCCATGCCTTAACAGCACCTTGGTGCATAACCTGGGGCTTTCAATATTTTGAAGCTTGCCATCTACCATTTCGTATGGCTCGTCCCCATCATAGCAGGCAAGCATTTCCTTTAGGATAGGAAGATGTGGCATACAGCCAAAGCCCTGTCCATCATTGACCACCTGATCATTTTCAAATCCTTTGAAGGCCTTCAGCTCACAAAGTGGCGAAAGATCCTTTATCACTTCAACATCAGTATCCAAATAAATCCCACCGTGTTCATACATAATATCTAGCCTTGCGTAATCTGGAACAAAAGCCCATTTTTTATCTGCATAAGCCTTCTCCATATAAGGGTGCTTGTGGATATCGTAATTAGTTTCATTCCACTCTTTTATTTCAAAATCCGGGCAGTACTTCTTCCAGCTTTCAATGCATTTTAAAACTGATTCAGGTTTTTGATTATTGCCAAACCAACAGTAATGTATGGTCTTTGGAATTAACAATTCGCTCATTTATGTGATCTCCTTAATTGAAGTAGTTCTCTATTTAACATATAATCAAAATATGAAAAAAACGATTACAACAATAATTCCATTTTTTAATAACGCAACCGCTCTTCCAAGAATGCTTGATAGTATATTTGCTGGCTCTGTAGTGCCAGACGAAATCATTCTTGTAGATGATGGTTCTACGGATAATTCAAAGCAAGTGGTTCAAGGCTACGCTGTAAATCATCCACAGATTAAATATATTTACAAGACCCACAGCGGTGTTTCTGCTACTAGAAACACTGGCTTGTCCCAGGCTTCCTGCAATCTGATTAGCTTTCTTGACGCTGATGATTACATTGAGCCTGATATGTATGAGACAATGCTAGAGCTTTTCGATGATAACTGTGATTGTGTAGTTTGCGGATATTACACTCATAAAAATAATGTGGTAACCGCTTACAACGGCTATCAAAAGTCCACATTAGACTCCAGTGAATTTATCAATGCAATGTTCACTTCCGATGATATCAGAGGCTTTTTATGCACCCGATTATTTAAAGCAGAATTGTTACAAGGCCGCCTGTTCAATACCGATATAAGTGTCTGTGAGGATTTGCTGTTTCAATTTAATCTGTTCCTTGACCACAGCCTATCAATCAAATATATCAACAAGTCTTTTTATCATTATGTACAAAATGACAATTCTGCCACCGCTAGTCTAAACCTGATAAAAGACGGCTCCTACATATATAAGCCTGCTTTTGATTTGATGCTAAGTATGGCAGATGATGCATATATTCCAGCCATCATCACAGCCTATAATGATACCCTTGAATACAGCATGTACACATTGCTTAAAAGCTACCGAAGCGGCTGCGACGTATTATCGCATATACGAATCATCCAAAGGCTCTTAAAGGAAATACCATATTCTAAGAAATCCTTACACAGGCTAGCGTACTGCTATTGTCCTGTTTTCTATAGCTTTACATTGCCCCATGAATTTTGACGCCATCTTAGGCGTCCTTCCTCATGAGGGCGATTTATATTAATTTCCAATCCGCTGACGCAATCCAAATCGATGCCATCATCATAAGGACTTAAGGCAAATAAAGTATAGAATGTCTTATAGTTGCCATTCATTATCCTGGTTAAATCAACTGATACCTTAAAGCTTCCTGTATCATTAGCTTCCCCACCAGCAACATCATAAAATACCTGTGTTGCAAAAGGGCGGCCTACCTTTTCATCTATAAGCTCTACCCTGCAGCCAACTTTTGTGACTGGTTTATTGCATATATATTTGAAATTAATATCTAGCTTGTCTGAAACAACTTCATCATAGGAAGAAGACCCATATTCTGCCCATGTAAGTCTGATATCATCACGCTGCAACCAGCCTGGTCTGATATATTTTGCAAAATCGGCAGTTGTATTAGTCTTAACCTCAGATCCGTTGTAAAGCTTAATCGCCTCATCAACAGGACCATCAAAAGCAAGTTTGCCGTGGTTAAGCACTAAACATCTATCACATAATGTGCTTACCGTATCCATATTGTGACTGACATAAAGCACTGTTCTTCCTTCGTTTTTGGCAATTTCTTTCATTTTATTCAAGCATTTGTGCTGAAACTTAACATCCCCAACTGCAAGGACCTCATCCATAATCATGATGTCTGCATCCAAATGAGCCGCCACTGAAAATGCAAGCTTTACATACATACCAGATGAATATCTCTTGACTGGCGTATCTATAAAATCCTGACATTCAGAAAATTCTATAATGGAATCAATCTTTTTATCGATTTCCTGGCGTTTCATTCCAAGGATAGAGCCATTTAGATAAATGTTTTCACGTCCTGTAAGCTCTGGATGAAAGCCTGTTCCAACCTCTAGCATGCTGGCCACTTTGCCATCGATACAAATGCGCCCCCTGGTAGGAGTAGTGATGCGAGATATAAGCTTGAGAAGCGTAGATTTGCCTGCCCCATTTGAGCCGATAATGCCCACACATTCTCCTTTTGATACCACAAAAGACACATCATCTAATGCACTGAAATATCTATTGTGAAGCTTGGCTACATCTACTTCATTCATTTTTGACTTGTTCAAACGAAGCTTTAAGGCATCCTTTAGGGTGTCGCCACTAACAGCGCCTAGCATGTAATCCTTGCCTACATTTTCAATTTTTAATACTAAGTCTTTGTTATCTGTCATTGTTTTTATACCATTTTCTATGATATTTAGTAGTGTTTTTCAATTCATTTAGCTGCTCAGCTATGCTATCAGCTGATGAATCCGACAAATTATATCTAATATGAAAATCTATTAATAATTTATATACCTGCGAGAAATTTTTCTTCAAGGCTTTATTTAGCTTGCCATCGGTGTATAAAAATTCTGCAAGCTTGTAAATACGTGGCAGTATAGATTCTGGGGCTGCTGTCTCTATAAGTGAGCCTGGCCTGATTCGGTAATTATACAAAAGATTGCACAACACATAGATTTTTTCCACGTGCATCATGTACTGAATGGCAAAACACAAATCCTCCGCAAAAACCTCCACAGTATTTTGAAACAACAGTTTCTCTCTTTCTATAATGCTTCTTTTATAAATCATTCCCCAGGCTTCCCACCCTAGGCTATAATTTAAAAACTCTTCACTGATAAATTGATTTCTTTCTTTTTCCGAAGTAAATTTTATGAGATTGTTTTCAACAGCGTACAGCTTTTTGCTAGTCCTTTGTCCACGCAGGTCCACTCTGTTGTGATTATATGTGTATAAATCTGCATCTACTTTCGCCATGGCTTTATCAAGACACTCCAGCAAGTCCAATGAAACGAAATCATCACTATCCACAAATACTATCCAATCACCCTTTGCAACTAATAGACCTGTGTTTCTTGCAGCTGCAAGGCCTCCATTTTCCTGATTGATTATTTGATAGTTTCTTTTAGATTGCTTCATATAGCTTCTGCAAATGGTTTCTGATGAATCGGTGCTTCCATCATTCACAAGTATGATTTCGTAATCATCAAAGGTCTGGTTAACTATAGTATCCAAACATTTTTCAAGATATTCTTCCACGTTGTAAATAGGAACAATAATACTGAATTTCATTTAAATCTCCCTATATCTCTTCTATATAATATCTATAAAATTCTTTTCTGTTTGGTTGAAAGCTACTACAGCAACGGCGCCAGCGATTATCGTAAATACGATACTATATAGTAATGCCATATAATTTATTTGCCCCGAAGCTATCACACAATACCTAAAAGCCTCCACTAAGGATGACATAGGATTTATATAAACAAAATTCCTAATAGCTTCTGGAAGCTGATTTGTAGTATACATAACAGGCGACAGGTACATAAGAACTGTAATCGCTATACCTGTTACATGCGTAAAATCACGATATTTGATGGTAAGACAGGAAACTATCATTCCAAGGGCCGCTCCAAGCACACCTGCAAGCAGTGCCAGTGGTAGAATTCCAATAATCCTAATCGAAATCATTTCCACATCACCATTTAAATAAAAGGCCAACCATACGCAAAGTGTCACCAAAAATTTAATACCATTTCTAATCGCATTAAATAATATATTTGAAATAGGCATAATCAGCCTTGGGAAATAGACCTTTCCAAACAAATAGCTATTATCCATCAAAACCGAGGTATTGCTGGTAAAACAATTTGCAAAGAAATCCCAAACAACACTTCCTGCCATGTAAAATAAAAAGTATGGCGTACCATCTGTATCGAAATTTCCAACATATCCAAATACGAACGAAAAGATACCTGAATTGATTATGAGATTGAATATCAGCCATAATGGCCCCAAAATAGTCTGCTTATACTGAACTTCGTAATTACGTTTTACTAAAGTCCACACAAGCTCTCGATATTTAATTATTTCTCTAACCGGGATACTAAAAAGTGGTGCCTTAGGCTCTATCACGGTTGACCATTCTTTTTCCATCGCTATTCCTCAATAAGCTTTTCTATTTCTTTTATTCTTTCTTGATATGTAATGATAGATTTTCTTTCTATAATTTTATTCTTGTAATATTCATGAAGCTCTGGATTATCTAGTACTCTCTTCATTGCTTTGTAAATGGCTATAGCATTTATTGGCATAACAATTCCGTATTCACTATCTCCAAGTAGCTCTCTAACTCCTGAGCAATCAGTAAGAAGCATAGGAATGTCAAGTACGGCTGCTTCCTGACTCACCAATGAATACCCCTCGTACAATGATGAAGATATAAACCAATCTGCAATAGCCATGTACTTGTAGGAATTACTGCGGCCACCAATAAACTTTATGCTGCTCACTTTTGTTCTCGCCAAAGCATCATTGATTCGTCTGGTTTCCTCGCCCCATTTTTCGTGAGCACCTACCACAATCACCTCGAATTTGTAGCCTTCATCCTCTAGTGCTTTGCAGGCCTCAATCAAAAGAGTGTAGCCCTTTTGTTCGTTTAAACGCCCTACTGAAACAAACCTGACAGGCTGCTCTTCCTTTGGTAAATCTAATGAATCTATATCTACAACTGGCTCTTTGGCCATCTCTATTACATTTTCTACATTTATGGGATTGTATTTAACAATTAGATTGCCTGGATCTCCAATTACATCACAAATACCCTTTTTGATATCCTGGGAAACGCAAACAATTCCTTTGTACTGTTGCATTGCTTCTACTTCACCCTGGGCGCTGCCAAATGCGCTCATGGTATAGTAATGGTTATTGTAATCTGTATGATTCCATGCATATTTAACAGGGATTTTGTACTTAAGAGCAGACCACATGGTGCCCCCATCCTTCATGCATAGCATTACATCAAATCCCATTTTTTCGATTCTTCGAACGATAGTAGCCCCGTAGTATCTTCTGTTTAAAGAGCTTAATGCGTGAACAAATATATTATTTTTATATTCCTTTGGAACACTCTCTGAAAGATACTTTACGTCCTTTGGATATACATCATAAAATCTGTCATCATATTTATATGACATTACTGTGATATCGTATTTCCCATGCCACGCCATCACCAGGTCGTACATAAGCTTTTCAACACCACCGCCAAAAACCAAATCATTCATCATAAGAATCTTTTTTTTCATAATCTATTTCTAGCCCTTCAAAATCTGATATATGCCTCTGAAGAAATAAAACACTTCAAAGACTCCTGTTCTTAAACACATATATCTCAATGTGCTAATTTTTTTTGCCTTATATATCTCTTTTAACATTCGCTGAAATTCCACACTTTGTATGTCATCTCTGAGAGTCTTTTTGGCAGCAGCAAATGTCTTTTCGTATCGATGCTCTTCGTACAATGCCGTCAGCCTACTAATCCAATCACTAATAAAAATGGCTTTGACAACAAGTGTATTATCAATCGTTACATTCTTTTGATTTACTTCCCAATTAATAAACCTTCTGTATATAGCCTTAGTATCTTCCAAATCCATATTGTGATATGAAATAGAAAGGCTGTTGTTAGTCCGCTTCACATAATGATATAGTGGCCTATTAATCATTCCGATATTTCCCAAATCAGCATCAAGGTAATCCAGATTAAACTTAAGATCCTCCCCAATGTGGATTTTCTCGTCAAAAAGAATATTGTTTTTTTTGATTAGTTCCAAATTGTAGCATTTGTTAGTGACGAAGTTGAATAGCTTAAGCCAAGCTAATGTCGCCGCCGAGCTGCGGGAAAGAATATAATTTTCACCTTCAATATATCCGTGAGCAACCTCTAAAATATACGTCTTATCGCCCACATATTTATTGTATTGATTGTCAAAAAACATTCCCGTACATATAAAAGCTACCTGCTTTTCCTGCCACTCATGCAATGCTTTTACATAGGATTCCACCAAATCTAATTCTGGTACATCATCTGCATCAAAAAAGACTATATAATCCCCTGAAGCATTATGAATGCCTTTATTTCTTGTGGTGGAAACACCCTTATTAGGATGTCTAAATAGTTTGATTCGAGAATCCCTATTGGCAAAGGTCTGCAATATGGAAAAAGTACTGTCACTAGAACCATCATCCACTATCAGAATCTCAAGATTGGTGTAGGTCTGATTAATGGTAGCGTCAAGACATTCAGATATAAAATTTTCAGAATCACAGGTAGGTATCACTACCGATATTTTTGGATTAGCATTCATAATTTAATATTTAATATAATTCCATAACCAAAGAGCTGTACGCTTTTTGCTTCCCTCAATCTTTGGGACCCCATCATCTAGCAAAAACTTATATTCCCGGTGTAGGTGCCTCCTTAAATCTTTATCTTTTGCATTTCTGTAAACGTACTTAATATATTCCAAAATTACGATACGACTGTATTCCACCAGATTCTTCTCCCCTAAATCTGTGAAATAATCCATCCTATCTAGAATTGCATCTAGATAATCCTTATATCTGTTTACAAGTCCCTCGGCCATTATTCCCTGGTCTCTTTGATAATATTTATAATAGGTATGAGGGACGTAGGTAACTATCTTTGATTCATAAAGAAGCTTGTAGGTAGTAAATTCATCCTCATGTAGCTTGCCATAAGGGTATCTAACTCCTGTAAATAAATGCTTTTTATATAGCTTGTTCCAGGCAACAGTGCAAATATTATTAGTAGTCATCATTTGAACAACAGCCTCTGTTCCATCCCAAATGCCAGGTGCTGTGCTGGTAAATCTAACCTCTGACTCATCGCCGCTGAAATAGCCATCTGTCAAATGTGAAAAACCACAGGCAACTACATCTGCCTTTGTGCTATCAGCTACAGTAAGTAAGTGTTGTATTGTACTAGCTTCTATATAGTCATCCCCATCTACGAAAAAGATATACTCCCCCGATGCTATATCAATTCCTACATTTCTAGCTGAAGAAAGGCCTCTATTTTTTTGATGAAGTACCTTGACGCGAGAGTCTTTAGTACCATAGTCATCACATATCATTGAGCCTTCATCTGTAGAACCATCATCCACAAGGATTAGTTCTATATTGGTGTGAGTCTGAGCAAGTATGGAATCTATACAGCGTGGCAGAAAGGATGCCACATTGTATACTGGCACAATTATCGAAACCAGTTTTTCTTCCATATTCGTATCTTTTAGGAAACTCATCAGGTTGTCATAGTATGTTTCTATGTTAAACTTGTCATTTTTATTTGCCAGATTTTGACATTTCCTGCAAAGGCTTTCTCGCATGGTAAAATCCGAAGCTACAGCATCCATGGCATGAGCCAAATTAGGTATAAAATCCTTATTTTTATCAACGATTATGGCCATGTCACCAACCACTTCCGGAATAGCTCCTGAATTAGTAGTGATAAGTGGCAAGCCTTTTGCAATAGTCTCCAGAGCCACCAGCCCAAAAGGCTCCTCAGCGATAGTAGGCATAACTACTGCATCATATTCACTATATTTTTCTGCAAGCTCGAAGGTAGCTATTCTTTTCTTACATTTAATAGTGCCCCTAGATTTTTTGGCAATCTTTAGCACTTTTTTTTCGTATCTGGTGGGCTTTGCAGAAAAACCTATTATATCCAATGTGGCATCTGCGCTTACTTTATCAAATGCCTGTACCAGCTCTAGCACACCCTTTTCAGAGATGATTCTGCCTACATAGAGGAAACGGGTGGGGCTAGTATTCTTTAATGTCACAGGTGAGTATTTTGAAAAATCAATTCCGTTGTAAAGCAAGTAAACCACAGCCTTTGGAGCATATTTTAATATCTGTGATTTAATATAATTACTTACCGCTATGAATTGCACTCCATTTGCTGCAAGCTGTTTACAGTACTGTGGACTACGGTATACATCTATATCATTATGCATGTGAAAGTAGATAGGAAAGCTGTGTCCATCATTTCTAATCTGCACTATTTCAAGGGCAGTAGACATTTGATTTTCTACTATCACTGCGTCATATTCTTTCTCAATTTCTGCTAGCCTAGACTTAAATGCCCTAGCTATTTCCATGTCCAAGATTCTAAATCCGTTAGGAAAAAATCTACGATTAAATATATCTATAAAATTGTCAATTTTAGTATCAAAACTAGTTGGGAAAATCGATATTATATTAGTGTTTTTAAAGGAAAAATTTGAATAGGAAGTATTGGCGATTGAATACAAATCAATCGCCAACTCCTTAGAAGTTTCATTTGCATTTATTAAATGTGTAACCAATTCCTCAACAGCACCACCATTTACCGCTGGTACTGGTAGGATACATGGTGTAATAATTGCTATATTTTTCATGACCCGCTTAAATAGCCTTGACCCCGCATTTATAAAGCTGAATTGTACGTTTTACAACGTCATCCCAATTGTATTTATTAAGAATAAAACTTGCTGCCTGTTCCTTGTATGTCTCTACTTTTGTTTCATCATCTAACAATTCGATCAGTTTATTCTTGAGATCCTCAACGTCGCCCTTCTTAAATGTAATACCCTTGTCTTGAACTACTCCTGCTGTTTCGTTGATATCGCTTACCAAGCAGCAATTGCCATAGCTCATTGCCTCTAGTAATGAAATAGGCATTCCCTCTACATCACTAGGAAGCACATATAAATAAGCATTTGAATAAAGCTCATCCAATACTTCACCCTGCTGAAAACCTAGAAGCATTATTCTGTCATCATCACGTGCTGCCTTTTTAATTTTAGCAACGTAGTCATTGCTGTGGCTAGTACCACCAACAATAACCAGCTTTTTATCTGTACGAATCTGCTTATAAGCCTTGATGAGATAATGCAATCCCTTTTCTGGCACTATACGCGCCAGAAATAAAATGTAATCATCTTTCTTCAAGCCAAATTTTTCAGTGATAACATTGGCTCCAAGCACATCTGGCTGTGAAACACCGTTAGGAATAAGGGTGGCCTCTCTTCCGTAGGTATCCTTAAAATATTGTTTGTTACCTTCTGATAAAACTATGAGCTCATCTGCATATTTAGCTGCACATTTTTCTCCGAATTCAAGATATTTGGTGGCGAAACCACCCCATTTAGCACGCTGGCTATCAATACCGTGAATGGTAGCAACTGTGTGAATCCTAAACAAATGTGGAAGCCAAAGCATTGCGCATGGGCCCGAAGCATGATAGTGAATTACATCGTAATGGCAAAACAATGCATGAATGGTAGCAAGCACTGAATATATCACCGCATTTAAGCTCTTTCTTTCTGAGGTAGGTACGGTGATAATGTGAATGCCATTGTATTCTTTAACCTTTTTGACATCATTTTCAGCACCTGAAACATGATGCCCCGCCCTGTTATAAGCATATACTTCGTGGCCTTCAGAAACCATCTTAGTAGCGAGCTCTTCCACTACTATTTCGATGCCACCTTCTCGCGAAGGTATACGCTTATGACCTATCATAGCTATTTTCATTTCTTTCTCCCTCAATATAAAAAACTAATTAATGTTTCTTAATATAAATGAATGTAAGGCAAGCTGCACCAGCAAGAACTATTGCTGCAACTGCTTTTCCAGCCAATGAAAGCATTCTATTTCCAGTAGGAACAACCTCTTCCTCTGTCTCCTTGCTAACAAGGATTCTGTATGTACCAAGTGATGTACTTACCTCTTTGCCATCTATATCTGTGTATTCAAGAGTTACTTTTATCTCCTGATCACCATCCTGAACGAATGTAACATAGAAATCTTTATTGTAGCTCTTACCAGCATATACTGTATCAAGCTTAATTGACTTACTGCTATTAGAAACATTTCCTTCGATAACAAGCTTAGCATCAGTAATGTTTACTTCACTGTTATTAGCATATCTAAAGCTGAGGAGTGATTTACCATTAACTATAGCATGTGACGATAAATCGATTGATTTAACACCAAGTGTAGTTCCGCCTGAAGCAGGAATTACGATTGTAGAAGAATTTGCCATTTTGTTGTTCAATGTCATGTAATCAAACTGGCAAGTGATATCTACAGAATCTACTCTGAAGAAAGAGCTTACAGTAACAGGTACTGAAACTGTCTTGGTCTCACCTGCACCGATTGTACCTACATAAATCTGATTATCAGTACCATATACAGGATAAATCATTCCTGACGCACTGGACATTGTCATAATAATGCTGGTTGCGCTAGAGCTGTTGCTAGTGTTGTGTAGATTAAAATTTACTGTAACATCCTTACCAGCCTCAAGCATTCCACCATCTATTGTGTAGCTTTCTACCTCTACTATAGCAACAAGAGAACCTTCTGCTGGTGTTGGTTTTTCTTCAGCTGATGCTTCTGAATCCTGTTCAGCCTGTGTTGCTGGCTCCTGGATTTCTGTTGCAAAAGATACAAATGATGCGTTAGCCCCTACTATAACCACTGCGAAGAGGCAAACAAAAAGTGACTTTAAAATTGAATTAATCTTTTTCATTATCCTCTCCTCTACTTTGCCTTTTTATTGTTCTTTTTAACGTATTTTTCATTGCGGAAGTAATCATAATCCTCACGGTATGTAACATACTGCTCCATATCCATTTTGTTAATGATTGTTCCAATCACATTGACATTAGCTTCTGCTAATGTATTAGCTGCTGCATAAAGGCCCTTTTTGCTGGTGCCATTGATAGCAGATACAAGGATGGCTGCATCAACACTAACTGCCATAACCTTGGCATCCATAGCAGCATTTACTGCTGGCATATCATATATGATGAAATCGAATGATTCCGCAAGCTCTGCACGAGCATCATTCATCTTGCTAGAGCAAAGTAATCTGACAGGATTATCAATAAGCTCACCACATGGGATGTATGAAAGATTTTCAGTAGTAGTCTCTGTGATGATGTTATCAAGAGCAACTCTATCCATAAGATAATCTGAAAGGCCTTCAGATGTATTTTCGTTAAGTCTCTTGTAGCGATTTTTCTTTCTCATATCACCATCGATAAGAACCGTCTTGTAGCCTGCCCCCGCAAAGGCTGCTGCTAGATTGATAGCTACTGTAGTAGTTCCATCACCTGTTTCACATCCGGTGATAACAAAGCTCTTATAACCATGCTGCTTTTTAAGAATATGAATATTCATAACAGCCTGATCAAATGCATCGTTAAGTATATAATTATCATTTCTGTAAATATCTAATTTTTTCACCACTTCTTCTCCTATTCTTTGTAATCTGGAATGATACCAAGTACAGGAATATTCTCCCTGATAGTTGCTTCGCGTACTGTACGTACCTTTCTATCAAAAATCTCACAAGCAACAACCACAAGGCAAGCTAATACGGCGCCTACTAAAGCAACAAAAAGTCTGTTCTTCCATGCTTCAAGCTGTGCGTCCCTTGTCTTTTCGTAAGAAACAGCTGAATCAAGTGTCTTAACTGCATCTGTGCTAAGGATACTCTCCATTTCAGTTGCGTATGATTCTGCCATAGCATCTGCAATCTCCATAGAAAGAGCAGCATCTGCAGTAGTTGCTGAAAAAGTAATGATTGTAGCCGAACTATTCATGAAATTAGTAGTAGTACTAGAAGCAGATTTTGTACCAGATGTGTATACAGCAACTGAATCCTGTACATCTTTAGCTGCTATATCACTACGTCCAACGATAAGAGCTGCTCTTTGGCATACTCTGTATGATTTTGCTACATCAAGATATGCATTCATGGCTGTAACCGCATTAGCCGCATCTGTAAAAGTGCCATCCGCCTGAGCATAAACTGTAGCGTTAGCTGTGTACATATCCTGCCCAATATCAAGTGTGAGGCCAATGCCTACTATAAAAAATAATGCTGCAAATAAAGCAATAAATTTTTTCTTTTTAACTAATGCTCTAAGGCATCTTCCCACATCAATTTCTAACTCATTTTTGTACATTTTTCTATCCTCTCCGTATAAAATTAGCGCACTATCGCAATCTTCTAGATTATATCATCAGAATTACAATATGTACATTGATATTAGACCAAATAATTTTAATCAAAGTTTTTAGTTTTTTGTCTATTTTTACATAATTTTTACTAATGTGTATTTTATCAATGCTATATAGCTTTGTTTTAGGCTTTTGTTCTGATATAATTCAAATGGATTTAGGAGAGTTTTTATGTTAGGAACCATTATATTAATCACTTTTTCCGCAGCACTTTTAGCTGCTAATATCATTTGTTTTATAAAGAAAAAATATCTGTATCTGTTTGTTCCGTGTATGCTTTTTTTACCGGAATATTATGGTGTAGATTTAGGGAATGATTTCCCTATTTTCACTGTCGCCAGAATGATGTTTATAGTGTTTTACCTTTATGCATTTATTAACAGAAGGCGAAGCTTTACCTTAAAGGGGAGGAATATAAAATCTGTACCAAAGGAATTCTTGCTGATTGGCGGATATTTTGTATTTAGAATATTTTCTAATCTATATTATGCGGGCACCTATTCTCAGGCTGTAAAAACAATCTTTTTAATCATATTTGAACAGATGCTTTTTTTGATTGCTTTTTATATGCTAGCGCCTACCAAAGAAGAAATAGACAAGCTGTTTCTTGTAATTGTAAGAGTGGCAACTGTATTTTTTATAATAGGTATATTCGAAAGCGTTTCATTTGTTAGGCCTTTCGATTCACTGTATACTGTAAGCAGATCAGTAATCAACGAACACTATGTGCGATTAGGATTGCTTAGAGCCACCACCACCTTCGGTATGCCAGGACTATACGCAAATATGTGTGTGCTTGTTCTACCTATAATTATTTATATTTATAATCTGTATCACAAGAAGAGATATTTAGTATCTGTATGGTTTTGCATACTTGCATTGATTCATACTGGTTCTAGAGCTGATTTCTTTTATTTACCTGTAATTTTTCTTGTATATATATTGGTTTTTATCAAGGATAAACAGCGCCTCATCCCATTTATCAAGCATACTGCTGTAATATTACTCAGCCTATTGCTTTTCATCGGAATTACATGTGGCGGCAATCCGTATTTTAAATACTTCTATGTGGGCACTGGAAAATCTATACTTAACGAAGTAGGATTTGATTTTGATTTGAATGAAGGGGCTCCTGAAGGGGTGAAGGGATATGGAGGAAATGACAAAGCTAATGGTGCTAACCAAGGCGGGGTTGGATCCAGAAAAGTACAGCTTTCCGGAATCACATACACTCTTAACACTTCTCCAATATTTGGTTTAGGTTCTGGTGCGTTAGAACGAAAAGAAGTGAAATATCGTGTTTACGACAAATGGCTATCTCGACCTGCAATTGATGTAGGAATTGTAGAAGTGGTGGCCTATGAAGGGTTGCTTGGGTTAATAGGTATTTCCTTATTGCTGATTGCACTGTTTATGCTGGCTAGAAACAATCTTACATATCTGATGCTCGGTTTAGTGTATCTACTGACTACATTAAATACTGTTAATATGTATTCATTCTTATTACTTTTTGTTGCGATATTTATGATGGATTATAAAGAGAGAACCTCGCTTGGGTAAGCGAGGTTCTCTTATTTATACTATCGAATTCTATTTTCAAGATACCACAAAACTATTCCACAGTATTCCTTTAGATTGCCTTTATCATCTCTACTGAGATAATGCTGATATATTTTGCGCAAATCTCCATTAGACCATGTGCCACTTTTCTTTCTTTTACACATTATTCTAATGAATTCATCATATACAGCCTTACGATTTTCCTTAAGGAAATATGTTTTTGAATTAAGATTTAATGTTTTGTTTAAATCTTTATTTATCTCTTCATTATCAGAATAAATCTCACCTGTCAAAGTATTATACTTTATCAACGAAATTAATGTAGCATCTCTTGGGTCTATTGTAAGTTTCTCACTTTTCCTGTTAGAATCACATGTTAATTCAGAAGATTTTGTATCTTTCTCATGTCCATAGCAACACCCGAGCATATTATTATAATTTAGCCGCTCATAATCTGTAAGCTTTTCTTCAGGTATCCAATGCTCTATCTTCATAGCATTTTCAGAAATTCTTTGCATACAATAAGCACATAAATTTCCCTGTTCATGCAGTAAAGACTTACGTATATCATCTTTACATTCTGTCTCTAATCCAGCATAAGAGGCACCAATTTTTTTCTTATATTCAGTAAGTGACTTCGGCTCTTGCCCCTTCTTTATATATATCATAATAAATTACTCCGTAAACATCTTTTCTAATTCAAGGCGCTCCCTACATTTAACAACCATTGGATGTTCATCCCCCAGTTCCCTTTTCAAAGCCATCAAATGTTCTTCTGCTTCATCTAGTAGCTGATTATCGATAGAACGATTAAAATCATTTACTATTCTGTCTACTGCACTAGGTAGTGACTGCGCTTTCTGATAATTTTCCAGTGTAGCATTCACATCTAAACCATACATTGAAGTACGATAATAATAATCTTCCTCATCAATATCTATGATATTAACATTTTTTGCCGATGCAATGATAATAGGCGCATGTGTTGTTGCAATAAACTGAACATTTGGAAAGACATAACGAAGTGCTTCTATTACATTCCATTGCCATCTTGGGTGAAGGTGCATATCTATTTCATCAATCAGAATAACTCCAGCAGTCTTTGTAATTTCAAATCCATAATCAGGGTTCAACACAGCCATACGATATGCTATATCAAATACCATCCAGATAAGAGATTGATATCCTGCACTTAATTGATTAACAGGCAAAATATCATTACCAGCAGAGTACATTATTTCCTCTAGCTGATGATCATAGAATATCTCATAGTCCCCCCTAAGTACACCACTTTCCATGATACTCATGAACTCTGCTACGGCTTTTTTGGCAGCTTCATATTCAGCAATCTTTTTTTGCATCCTAAAACTAGCTAGTTCCATTTTGACACACCAGTTTTTTAACCTTTTTATATTAGATGCTTCACCAAGAGCATCTCTATATCCCAGGCTTCTATCCTGCTTATTACCCTTAGTGATTTTTGTATCGTTCTTTTGAGACCACACACGAGCCGCAGCCTCATATACAATAATAGGTAATTCACCGCCTTCTTTTGTGGATAATTCTTCTGCCAATTTTACTATTTGTCTAGGCTGTATTGTACTTCTAGATGCATTAACGCTATTTCTGGTTCTAATCCATTCAATTTTTTGATTATGAATTGTTGCATAACAAGTAACCTCGACAGGAGTATGTGTAAGCTTTATACACGAACCATCGCCTGCTCGCTGATACTCTGCACGTATTTCATCAATAGAAAAATGTCTAGAATACACATTTGGAACTCCAGCAATAAAGCCTCCCAATCCTACAGATATCGCCTCTAGAATAGATGTCTTTCCCTTTCCATTCTCACCAATAACAAGATTAAAGCCAGGCTTAAAATCAAAATTTCTATATTCTATTCCTCTAAAATTTCTAATTTCAATACTATTTAGTATCATACTGTTCTCCACTTAATAACGATAATGTACCAAATAAATTATAGTAAATGTTGATATTTAGCGCAAGGAAAGAAGTACTTGGCACGCCCATATTCAATTTTAGTATCAAGCTTCCACCAATAATTATCTCGAAAGGTTGGTCCGCAAAGTCTTGCTAATATTGCAAATAATATGTATGAGTAGGATTTAATATTACAAAACCTTTTTGCAAGCGCGTAATAATGCGATTCATCAGATTGAGAATATACATTTTGTCTTTTAATAATATTGATTTCAGCCAGAATAAAATCTCCCTTTTGTTTATTTCAAGGATATTATATTGGGTAACGCATGTGCAATCAAGATTCTCAATATAAAAATGCCCCCTTACTGAACTTTTCATTGTCCAGTAAAGAGGGGACATATCATTCTAAATACTGTCTATTATATTTATATTCCTTTTTCTTTACAGTAATCCTTGAAAGAAGCATTTACCTTATCCTTATCTGAAAGAATTAAATCTGCCTCTGTCATTCCTTCTGGAATAGGCCACTGTACATTGATATCAGGGTCGTTAAACATAAGACCGCCCTCATCATTTGGATGATAGAAATCTGTTACCTTGTAGCAGAATTCTGCATAATCAGAAACTACTAAAAAGCCATGTGCAAATCCCTTTGGAATCATGAACTGCTTCTTATTTTCTGCTGAAAGAAGGATTCCGTAGTGCTGACCAAATGTCTTAGAACCTTCACGTAAATCTACAGCTACGTCGTAAACCTCACCTGAGATTACACGGACAAGCTTATCCTGTGGGAAGTTCTTCTGGAAATGTAATCCACGAAGTACGCCCTTCTTTGAAGCTGACTGATTGTCCTGAACGAATTCGTAGTCAAGGCCTTCTGCCTTCATATCGTTTTCATTATAAGTTTCCATGAAGTAACCTCTGTCGTCACCAAAAACCTTTGGAGTGATGACGCAAAGTCCTTCAATACCATTTACATTTTTCTCAACTGTAATTGCCATTTTAATTACTTCCTTACTTTAATTTTCCACCTCATCAGTCACCTGCGGTGACAGCTTGTCTCGCCTCCCGGCTCGGTCGTTGCTAAACAGGCTCCACTGGAGCCTAGCAACCCTCAAGGGGAAGCCTTTATAGTCCATTTGCTACGTCTACGAGATATTTGCCGTAGTCTGTTTTCATAAGTGGCTCGGCGAGCTTTAAAAGCTGCTCTTTGTCGATGAAGCCGCGCTTGTAGGCGATTTCCTCGATGCATGATACGTACATACCCTGGCGCTTCTGGAATGTGCTGACGAATTCGGCAGCTGCAAGAAGCATGTCGTGGTTTCCTGTATCAAGCCATGCAAATCCACGGCCAAGTGTTTCAACGTGAAGATTGCCCTTCTCTAAATATGCGTTGTTTACTGCTGTGATTTCAAGCTCACCACGCGCCGATGGCTTGATTGTCTTTGCGATTTCTACAACTGAATTGTCGTAGAAGTAAAGACCTGGAACAGCGTAATTGCTCTTTGGCTGAGCTGGCTTTTCTTCGATAGAAATAGCTACGCCGTTTTCATCGAATTCTACTACTCCGTACTCTCTTGGGTCACGTACATAGTAACCGAAGATAGTAGCACCTGGCTCGCTCTCAGTGCGCTTTGCAGCTGAAAGAAGAACCTTTGAGAATGACTGGCCATAGAAAATGTTATCGCCAAGTACGAGTGCAACAGCATCATTTCCGATGAAATCTGCACCGATGATAAATGCCTCGGCAAGTCCGTTTGGAGCTTCCTGAACTGCATATTGAAGTTCCATTCCAAGCTGACTTCCGTCTCCTAAGAGCTCCTTGAAAACTGGAAGATCTCTTGGTGTAGAGATGATAAGAACCTCTCTAATACCTGCAAGCATCAATGTCGATAATGGATAGTAAATCATTGGCTTGTCATAAATTGGCATAATTTGTTTTGAAATAGCTTTTGTAAGTGGATAAAGTCTGGTTCCAGAGCCACCCGCAAGAATAATACCTTTCATTTACATTTCTCCCATTCTAACTATACTAAATACTCTTTTAATGCATCCTTCCAATCAGCCATCTTATAGCCGCTTGTTAAACGAAGCATATAGTTATCTAAAATGCTGTAGTGTGGTCTGTCGGCACTAGCAGGATTCATACGCTTGTACTCCTCACTAGTAACGTGGTTGACCTTTACATTAACGCCCTTAAGCTTAAAGATTTCCTCTGTGAAATCCGCCCAGTTTGTATCACCTTCACAGGTACCGTGGAAGATTCCATAGTTGTCTGTAGGCTCAAGATGATGAATCATTCTAGCAAGTTCTGCTGCTGATGTAGGTGAACCAAGCTGGTCACATACTACTGAAAGCTCGTCATGTGTCTCTGCAAGACTAAGCATTGTCTTAACAAAGTTCTTTCCATCGCCGTAAAGCCATGCTGTACGAACGATAAACCACTTATCAGCAAACTGCTGAACGAATTTTTCGCCTTCGTATTTTGTTTTGCCATAAGCACTGATTGGTGCTGGCTGGTCAAATTCTGTGATAGGCTTTGTTGCATTGCCAGGGAAAACATAATCTGTGCTGACATGAACAAGCTTGGCACCAACCTTTTTAGCCGCAATAGCCAGGTTTCTAGGGCCAAGTGCATTAAGCTTATATGCAAAATCCCAGTCCTTTTCACAACCATCTACGTTTGTAGCTGCTGCGCAGTTGATGATTACATCAGGCTTTTTATCCTGAACAAAATTTAGAACCTCGTCCAAATCCATAATGTTAAGAGGAGAAATC
>NZ_FOQF01000045.1 GCF_900113655.1 Pseudobutyrivibrio sp. OR37
ATACTACCTGTGTGAAGGAGCTTGGTCTCACGTGTGTTGCGACACAGAATACAAGCGCTTCTATGACATCAAATACAAAGAAGTCAACAGGAACCAGCACAAACGCGCACTCGCACTTACTGCCCGTAAATTTGCTAGATTGGTCTACAGTATGCTGAAGACTAATCAGCTATACAAAGCTCCTGTTTCAAAGTAGTAAATACTACTTTAGGAGTTAACGCCCTGTTTTTTTGAAACAGTACGGCAGGGCTTAGGCGGTCGTTCTTTCTTTTTTGAAAAATAACCAAAAAGAAAGGGACTTTTCAAGATTTTTCATCTTGACATATCACCGCTAGACTATTCATATAATATTCAAATAG
The DNA here is from genome assembly GCF_900113655.1 of Pseudobutyrivibrio sp. OR37. Classification (GTDB taxonomy): domain Bacteria; phylum Bacillota; class Clostridia; order Lachnospirales; family Lachnospiraceae; genus Pseudobutyrivibrio. Next base: position 360 of record NZ_FOQF01000045.1, read on the forward strand.
TTCCGCTATAAATTGAGTTCATTATACTAATGATTTGTGTATTTATTGTTATAATTCTTCGAAAATAAAAAAAAGAGCCATTGGCTATATAACCAATGACTCTTAAAAATCAATCTTATTCCTCAGAAGCTACTTCTTCGATGTTAACATCAGCAACCTCAGCATCATCAGATGCTTCTGGCTCAAGAAGTGCCTTTACAGAAAGGCTAATCTTCTTCTCAGCATCGTTGAATTCAACGACCTTTGCTTCGATGTCCTGACCAACTGTAAGAACATCTGAAGGCTTTTCAATACGATCCTTAGAAATCTGTGATACATGAAGAAGTGCATCGATTCCAGGAGCGAGCTCTACGAAAGCACCGAAGTCCTTCATACGAACTACTTTACCCTTTACTACAGAACCAACTGCATACTTCTCAGCAGCACCATTCCATGGATTTGCATCATCAAACTTGCAAGAAAGTGCAATCTTGCCGTCCTTGATTTCTTTAACAAATACCTTGATTGTGTCGCCAACGTTAAGAGTCTTTGTAGGATTCTCAACACGGCCCCAGCTCATCTCTGAAATATGAAGAAGACCATCAGCACCACCTAAATCGATGAAAGCACCGAAGTCCTTAACATTCTTAACTGTTCCTTCGAATTCCTGACCAACAGCAATCTTAGCCATAAGCTCTTCCTGAGCCTTTGCTCTATCAGCAACAAGAAGAGTCTTTCTGTTACCAATAATTCTACGACGCTTAGGATCGAATTCTGTGATTACAAAGCTAATTTCCTGACCCTGATACTTTGTAAGATCCTTTTCGTATACATCTGATACAAATGAAGCAGGAATAAATACTCTAGCTTCATCAACAACAACTGTAAGGCCACCCTTAAGTACCTTATCAACTGTAGCTGTAAGAACTTCACCGTTCTCGAAAGCTTCTGCAAGTCTCTCATTGCCCTTTTCCTGAGCGAGTCTCTTGTATGAAAGAAGTACCTGTCCTTCGCCATCGTTTACCTTGATAACGATAGCTGATAAAGGATCACCAACTTTAACAACAGTAGTAAGATCAACATTAGATTCGTTTGTGTACTCTGAACGTGTAATGATACCATCTGACTTGTAACCGATATTTAAAACGATTTCATCTGGCTTTACGCTTATAACAGTACCGTCTACTACCTCTCCATTGTGTATAGTTTTAAATGATTCCTCCAGCATTTGTTCAAAACTCATTTCTGACATTTCTTTTGAACCTCCTCAATAATATTGTTTGGGGTAGATGCCCCTGCGGTAATACCTACACTTTCAATGGAACTAAGGTCAGAAGGCTGGAAATCATCAGCCGTCTGTATATAGTAAGTATTGTTGCATCGTGTTTTGCATATCTCATACAGCTTCTGTGTGTTAGAGGAATTCTTGCTTCCTATTACTAACATAGCATCCACCGATGAAGCAATATCCGCTGCTTCCACTTGACGTTTGTTAGTCGCATCGCATATTGTATTCAAAACAATAATATGATAACCTTTTTGGTTTATAATTTCAACTAATTCTTGAAATTTATTATGATTAAAGGTGGTTTGAGAAACAATACATATATCCTTATCAGAATTAACTGAAAAGTCTTTAGCGCTTTGCTCATCTGAAATCACACTATAATCATTGCCGTTAATCCAGCCTACAATTCCTCTTACCTCGGGGTGGTCAGGATTGCCAATAATCACGATATATTCGCCATTTTTAGAATGTTCTTCAACAGCTCTATGTATCTTTTTAACGAATGGACAGGTGGCATCGATTACATTATGGCCCTTAGCCTTTAAGCTATCTTCTACCGCCTTTGTAACACCATGAGAACGAATAATCACTGTTCCTGGCTCATAATCAGCTGTACTATCCTCATCCATTACAGTAACACCATTTTCCTCAAATTCTCTAACAACCTCTTCATTATGAATGATTGGACCATAGGTATAAAGAGGGCCGTCACCTTCTGCAATCTGTTTTTTTACAACATCTACTGCTCTTTGCACGCCAAAGCAAAAGCCAGCAGATTCAGCTAAAATAACCTTCATAATCTATCCTTTATTTATTGCAAAGATTAATAATTGTGTCAACAACCTCATCAATAGTCATTTCTGAGCTATCTACGAGAATTGCATCATCTGCCTGCTTAAGTGGGCTGATTTCTCTGTGCGAGTCTCTGTAATCTCTATCCTCGATATCCTTTGCAATCTGATCAAAATCAGGATTTTCACCCTTAGCCTTAAGCTCGTCAAATCTACGCTTAGCGCGGCACTCAACAGATGCTGTGAGGAATACCTTTACATCTGCATTAGGAAGTACTACAGTTCCGATATCTCTACCATCCATGATTACATCTGTAGTCTTTGCAAGCTCCTGCTGAAGAGCAACAAGCTTTGTACGAACCGCACTATAAACTGATGTAGCACTAGCCATATTTCCAACTTCCTCTGTACGAATGAAGCCTGTAACATCCTCATCGTTAAGGATTACGTGCTGAGCGCCATCCTCATATTTGATAGAAACCTTAATATCATCTACAGATGCAGAAATTTTAGCCTCGTCGTCCTTTGAAATACCGCTTCTAAGGAAATATAAAGCCATTGCTCTATACATAGCTCCTGTATCCACGTAAACATATCCCTTCTTAGCAGCTACCGCTTTAGCTATAGTAGATTTTCCTGCTCCAGCAGGTCCGTCAATTGCAACATTAAATGCCATTTATCTATCCTCCAAAATTTATTCTATCGATAATCCAGCCAGATAGCCTGTAGACCAAGCAATCTGAAGATTGAAGCCACCTGTGTATGCATCTAAATCAAGTACCTCACCGGCAACGGACAACCCATTTATATTTTTACATTTCATTGTGGAAGGGTCAATATCTTTTACCGAAATTCCCCCCTGTGTAATAATAGCCTCTTTATATTCACGAAGACCTGTAATTGTAAATGGAAAGACCTTCAAAAGATTAATTATCGCAAGTCTTTCTTCCTTAGTGATTGAGTTGATTTGTCTCATATCATCAAAATCCAAAAGTTCAATAAAAACTGGCACCATAGATGCTGGAAGTAAGCCTCTTAAAACAGAACTTAAGTGTTTATTCATGTTGTCATTAAAATCTCTAAGAATTCTTGCGTCTAATTCTTCAAAAGATAAAGCAGGCTTTAAATCTATAGTAGCTGAAAGCTTGCCAGCAGATTGAAGCTTTTTGCCAATAATAGAACTAGCTGAAAGAACAAGAGGTCCTGACACACCAAAATGAGTAAACAGCATTTCACCGAAGCCATCGTACAGCTTTTTCTTACTATCACAGATGGTGAGGTTAACGTTCTTCAATGCCAAGCCCTGCATCTGTGGAACGTAAGCTTCTGCCACATTTAAAGGCACCAATGCTGGGCGGGTATCTGTAACCTTTAGTCCAAGGCTTTTAGCCCATTTTAAGCCATCACCGGTAGAACCTGTGGTTTGATAAGAAAGACCGCCTGTACAAAGAATAACAGCGTCACAGCTTATCCTCTTTTTGTCCTTAAGCTCAACTCCTGTCACCTTGTCGCCTTCAACAAGAATGGATTTAACCTCAGTGTTAAGCTGAATATCTACTTTATATTCAAGTAATGCATTTTTCAAAGCTTTTGTAATATCTGATGCATGGTCAGATTCTGGAAAAGCTCTATTACCCCTTTCCACCTTTGTTTTAGTACCGTGCATTTCGATAAAATCAATCATCGCCTCTGAATTAAAGGTGTAGATTGCACTATATAAAAACTTAGGGTTGCTGACTACATTTTTAAGAAAATCTTCCTCGTTGCAGGCATTAGTAAAATTACATCTGCCCTTGCCTGTAATGTAAATCTTCTTTCCAAGCTTTTCATTTTTCTCAAGTAGTGTAACCTTATGGCCACACATTCCAGCAGCATAAGCAGCCATCATTCCAGCTGCGCCACCACCTATAACTATAACCTTACTCATTAAAATCTCCTGGATAATACATTTTTAGAGAATCTTCAACCATATCAATTTCATCATTTTCATAAAATTGATAGTTGTTCCATACGTCCTCAATCATTTCTAGATTCTTTGCAACTACTGCCTGTCTTCTTGTGCACAGCGCTACAATTAAGGCATTAATAACAGAAAGAGGTGCCACCAAAGAATCAACAGCAGCATGCATATCGCTTTCTGCAATAAGATTGCAGGAGCTGTAAAGATTCATTGGAGAATGAATTGAATCTGTGATTGTAATAACATTGGCCCTTCTATTATTTGCAAATTCTAAAGCCTTTAAGGTGCGCATAGAATATCTAGGGAAGGATATACCAATAATGCAATCCTCCTCATTTATATGAATCATCTGCTCAAAAAGCTCTGATGTAGAGCTGGTCTGCAGATTTACCACATTATCAAATATCATATTTAAATAAAATGAAAGAAATGATGCAAGCGGCGCACAGGTACGGATACCAACCACATAGATGCGTCTTGCATTAAGAATGGTATCGATGGCATTGTCAAAAGCAGCCTCATCGATGGTTTCCATTGTATTTTTAATCTTAAGGGCATCGGAAGAAAGAACTGTGCGAAGAACACCGTTCTGCTCAATACCGCCACTAGTGATTTCGATTCTGTCGGAGGTGTTAAGCTTGGCTCTTACTACTCCCTCTAAAGCCTGCTGAAACTCCGGATAACCCTTGTAGCCTATAAAGGATGCAAATCTAACTACAGTGGACTCAGAAACGCCTATAATTTCACCAAGTTTGGCTGCAGTAAGAAAAACTGCCTTGTCATAATTATCGATAATATAGTTTGCAAGTAATTTTTGTCCCTTAGACATTTTGCCATAATTTTCATTAATCTTTGAAATTAAATCCGTTGTGGTTGCCATAATATACCTCATTAACTATTTATAGAGATTTATATTATATTACACGAAAAATGGCAATGCAAGAAATCTTGCATTGCCATTTAAATTTAAGTTTAATTATTAAACTGGATAAGCCTTATTTACTGTATCAGCTTTTTTAGGATCAACCTTTGTCTGCTGAGCCTCACGATACTCGAAGAACTCTGTAGCAACCTTTGGGAATAAAGCGTAAGATAAAACATCTTCATCCTGCTGTTTCCATCTAGCACACTCATCCTCAAATTTCTTAAGACCTGGCTCAAGTAAATCTGCTGGACGGCATGTGATAGCCTTATCCTTATCAGCACCAAGTGCCTTCTCAACAACCTCTGGGTTGAATGGCTTAACTGTCTGGCCATATTTACCAAGAAGGATATCCTTTGTCTGCTCTGTAACAACCTTGTATCTCTCACCCATAAGAACGTTAAATACAGCCTGTGTACCAACAATCTGTGATGAAGGAGTAACAAGTGGTGGCTCACCAAGATCCTTACGTACACGTGGTACTTCCTCAAGAACCTCGCGTAGCTTGTCTTCCTTACCCTGCTCCTTTAACTGGCTGATAAGGTTTGAAAGCATACCGCCAGGAACCTGATAACGAAGTGTATTGATGTTAACACCAAGAACCTTTGTTGACATAAGACCGCTCTCGATGCACTCTTCTCTGTATGGACGGAAGTAATCAGCAATTTCAGAAAGAAGCTCCTGATCAAATCCTGTATCGTATGGTGTGCCTTCAAATGCAGCAGCCATAACCTCTGTAGCTGGCTGAGATGTACCAAGTGCAAATGGTGACATAGCGCAGTCAATAATATCTGCACCAGCTTCAACAGCCTTTAAGTATGTCATACTAGCAACACCAGATGTGTAGTGAGTATGCATTTCGATTGGAAGTGATGTAGATTCCTTTAATGCTGTAACAAGCTCATAAGCCTTAGCTGGAACAAGTAAACCAGCCATATCCTTGATACAGATTGAATCAGCCCCCATATCCTCGATACGCTTTGCAATATCCTTCCAATAATCAAGTGTATATGCTTCTCCAAGTGTGTAAGAAAGAGCAACCTGCGCATGTCCCTTCTCCTTGTTAGTAGCATTTACTGCTGTCTGAAGATTTCTGATATCGTTGAGACAGTCGAAAATACGAATGATATCAATACCATTTGCAATTGACTTCTGAACGAAATATTCAACAACATCATCAGGATACTGGCTGTATCCTAAGATGTTCTGGCCTCTGAAAAGCATCTGAAGCTTTGTGTTCTTAAATCCATCACGAAGCTGACGAAGTCTGTCCCATGGATCTTCCTTTAAGAATCTAAGGCAAGCATCAAATGTAGCACCACCCCAACACTCTACGGCGTTATATCCAACCTTATCCATCTTATCAATGATAGGAAGCATCATAGAGGTAGGCATACGAGTTGCTATAAGAGACTGATGTGCATCACGGAGCACTGTCTCTGTAATTTTAACTGGCTTTGGACTAATATCTGCCATTATATTTTCCTCCTAATAATTAAAGTTTACACGTATTCTAGACGCCGAAAATCGCCATAAATACGCCGGCTGCAACAGCTGTACCGATAACTCCGGCAACGTTTGGTCCCATAGCATGCATAAGGAGGAAGTTTGTTGGGTCCTCTTCTGCACCAACCTTCTGAGAAACACGAGCAGCCATAGGAACGGCAGATACACCAGCCGAACCAATAAGTGGATTAATCTTACCATGAGTAAGATGACATAATAACTTACCGAATAATACACCAGCAGCTGTACCAAATACGAAAGCTACAAGACCAAGAATAACGATTTTGATTGTAGCAGCATTTAAGAAAGCTTCAGCTGATGTAGAAGCACCTACAGATGTACCAAGTAAAATAACTACGATGTACATAAGAGCATTTGATGCTGTTTCTGTAAGCTGGTTAACTACACCTGACTCCTTGAATAAGTTACCAAGCATAAGCATACCAACAAGTGGTGCTGTTGTAGGTAAGATCAAACATACGATGATAGTAACTACAATTGGGAATAAAATCTTCTCAAGCTTTGATACTGGTCTAAGCTGAGCCATCTTGATTGAACGTTCCTTCTTTGTAGTAAGTAACTTCATAATAGGTGGCTGAATGATAGGCACAAGTGACATATATGAGTATGCTGCCACAGCAATAGGTCCCATAAGTGAAGACTGTCCTAATTTACCAGCCAAGAAAATAGATGTAGGTCCATCTGCACCACCGATGATTGATACAGCAGCCGCAGCCTGATCTGAGAATCCTAAAAGGATTGCAAGAAGGTAAGCTGTGAAAATACCAATCTGTGCAGCAGCACCAAGCCAGAAGCTTATTGGATTTGCAATAAGTGGACCAAAATCTGTCATAGCTCCAACACCCATGAAAATAAGTGATGGAAGAATTGAATACTCATCAAGAGTATAGAAATAATAAAGCAAGCCGCCTACACCATTAGAGGTTTCCTCAGGTGAAGCAATAATATCAGGATAGATATTTACAAGAAGCATACCAAAAGCGATTGGAAGCAACAGTAAAGGCTCATATCCCTTCTTGATTGCTAGATAAAGGAAAACACAGGCAACCGCTATCATGACATAGTTACCCCAAGTCAGATTGAAAAATGCAGTCTGATGAGCGAGGTTTAACAATGTCTCTCCAACGTAACTCATGTGAATTCCTCCTATTAGTTCATAGTTGCAAGTAATGCGCCAGCTTCAACCTGCTGACCTTCGTTGCAATTGATAGATGCAACAGTTCCGTCTGAAGGTGCAACAACTGGTGTTTCCATCTTCATAACCTCAAGAACAACAACTGGATCACCCTTCTTTACTGCAGTACCAGCAGCAGCGGCAATCTTTACAACCTTTCCAGCAGCACCAGCCTCAATTTTAACTGAGCCAGCAGAACCTGTAGCTACAGGAGCTGGAGCAGCAGCCTTTGGTGCAGCAGCAGGTGTTACAGGAGAAACTCCTGAACCTCCCTTATCTTCTACAGTTACATCATAAACTGTTCCATTAACAGTAATTGTATAATTTTTCATGGTATTCCTCCTAAACATTAACGTCTTTTCTTGATTGAACGTACTACAAACGAATCTGTAGAAGCGCCTGTGCTAGCAGCGATAGCGGCTGCAATAACTGCAACTAACTGCAAATCATCTGTTTCATTTTTAACTGGTGCAGATACAGCGGCTGGAGTAGCAACTACTACTTCCTCTTTAGCCTTTGGCTTGTTCTGAACCTTTGAAATAAGCTCGAAGCTCTTAATAACACCTGACATCACAACAAGCATTGCAAATACAATAAGGATACCCATTACTGTATTAAGTCCTGCTTTTGCCATTGTCTCACCAAGAGAATATACAGGCTCGATATTAATTGCGGTTGCTCCGCTCTTCATATCATTTGCGTTAAATACAACTGTAAGCTTTAAATCTCTCTTTGAGTAATGTCCAACAAGTGTTGCTGTAATTGTCTTGCCTGACTTTGATACATCAAATGCTTTGACTCCACCAATATTGAGCTTTCCAATATTGATGCCACCAATTACTTTGTTATTATCGTAGTATTCTACGAAATCTCCTTTAACTGGGTAACATTCCTGCCAATCACTGAACAATCCAGCTGAGACTGCATCGTCAGAGCTTTGCGCCTGAGTAACATAGCCTTCAGCAGTAACTGCATCAACAGTTTCAAGCTGAGCCATTGTATTCTTCAGCATCTGTTCGTAATTAGAAATTGGAAGACCACCAATAGTCTCATCCTGATTATTTCCACAAGCAGTAAGGCCAAGCATTAATACCAAGGTGCAGACAACCATTAATAATTTTTTTCTCATAATGTCACCTTCCTGCTCTAAAAGAACATTTCAAATCCTGCAATAATGTATTTTCTTGCATCTGCCATAGATACGATTCTATCAATGTGTCCATGTGCAGCAGCTGTAAGAGCGCTATCCTGAAGCTCAGCGTAGCTCTTTTCAATTGAAGCTGCATCTGTTCCATTATCAGCAAGAATCTTTGCTGCCTTAGAAGCCTCCATAGCACCAACTGATGTTGAGTCAAAAGCGTAAACTAAATCAGCGCCAAGAGCCTTAGAATTCATAAGAACATAAGGTGTTCCATAAGCCTGCTTTGTAATAAGGTTAAGCTTTGGTACGCTAGCATCAACAAATCTCTGTGTCATCTGAGCAAGTGCTCTAGGAAGACGCTTTTCCTGACACTGGCATGCCTTAAAGGCTGTAACATTTGTGATTGAAAGAACTGGGATTTCGTACATATCGCAAAGATCAACGAAATCTGCTGCCTTCTCGCATCCAATTGCTGAAAGATAAGCCTCTCCATCAACCTCACGGTTACCTACAACACCAATTGTTACTCCATCAAGCTTCATAAGACCTGTAACCATTTCCTTAGCGAATCCTGCCTTAAGCTCGATAAACTGTCTATTATCAGCAAGCTCTGTAGCAACTGCAGCTGCATCTGTAAGCTTACCTTCAAGTCCTTCTGCTGCTCTGTTAAGATCATCAGAAGCCTCTACGATATCATTAGGAATCATAGAAATGACCTGTCTCATAGAAGAAACTACTTCAGCAAGAGAACCGCAAACATCTACGGTACCAGCCTCGTTAAACTGGAATTTAGCTGAAGATGTATCAGTATCATTTCCTTTGATAGTATCTGGCGAATTAATATAAAGAGATGCACCATCAACCATAAATGTGAAATCTGCAAGTGAAGGAAGAACTGAAAGTCCACCACCGCAGTTGCCAGCTACACACATAAGCTGAGGAATAACTCCCTTGACATCGGCTGCTCTCTCAATTACTGAGCCAAGAGCCTCAAGAGCATCAAATGACTCCTGTAAACGAACGCCACCACAATCGATAAAACCAATTACTGGAGCCCCCACTTTAAGAGCCATGTCATATACAGAAAGAATCTTTTTAGCATGCATTTCGCCAATTGTGCCCCCTAAAACATCGGCATTCTGACTGAATACGAAAACTAAAGTTCCGTCTACAAGACCATGTCCAATAATTACACCATCTGATGGTTCTTTTTTTGCATCAAGATTAAAATCTGTGCTTCTGCTTGTGACTAAAGACTGCAACTCAACGAAGCTGTTTTCGTCCAATAAAGCATTGATTCTAGCCTGAGCTTGATTTGAATCACTACCCATCTTTTACCTCCATTTATATAAAATATTTCAAAATTTCTCGCAAGTTTAATAATATCGTTTTTACCCCATATTTTCAATCCAGTTGTATTAAAATGCCGTTAAAAAAGTAACAAAAAAACCACTCCAAAATTTGGGTGGTTTTTTGATTGACATTTACACTGTCACCTCTACATTATTTGCCTCATTTTCAGCCTCTAATTTAAACTCTTCAATCTGTGATTGAGAAAGCTCTGGAAGCTCTTCAATAGAACTTACGCCAAATGAGCGTAAAAATTCCTCAGTAGTACCAAAAAGCATAGGACGTCCAGGAGCATCCAAGCGTCCAAGCTCTGTGCAAAGACCGAATTCAACTAACTTTGAAACCGCAAAATCGCATGATACGCCCCTGATTTTTTCGATTTCAGATTTTGTAATAGGCTGCTTATATGCAATTATTGAAAGTGTCTCCAAGAGAACATCTGTAAGGACATGCTTTTTAGGCTGTTTTGCAATTCTAATAAGATATTCATAAATATCAGGGCTAGTGCACATCTGATAGGCACCATCAATCTGAGTGATAGAGATACCTCTGTTCTGTTCTTCGTAATCCTTTTTAAGAGCCTCAATTGCTTCGATAACTTTCTTTTCTTCTATTTCAAGAGCCTTTGCAATTCTGGAAGGTTCAACAGTTCCTCCCATTGTAAACAATATTCCCTCGGCTATATTTTTAATCTCTTCTAATTCCATAATTTCTCCATTTATTAAGCAGCGATTTTAGATTCGATAACAATATCTGTAAATGTATCTTCCTGTGTGATATTAATCTGACCAGCCTTCATCATTTCAAGGATGCAAAGGAAGGTAACGATTACCTCTGTCTTGGAATGTGCAGCCTCCAAAAGATTTCTGAAGCTAAAGGTATTATGAGACTTTGCAAAAGCAATAGTCCATTCCATTTTCTGTTCCAGACTAACCTCTTCCTTTTTGATTTTACCAAAGGTAGAACGAATAGGATCTCGTCTATTATCCTGACGCTTAAGCACCTGATTGAAGATTTCATTAAGCTTATTCAAGGTTAAATCTCCTACAAGCTCATCCAAATCAACCGGCTGTTCATACTTAAGAACCTCCTCTGGAATAGTAGGTTCCTTATAAAACACAAGACTTGCATCCATCTGTCTATCTCTAAGCTGATAAGAAATAGTCTTATACATCTTATATTCGAGGAGCTGCTGAACAAGCTCTGCACGTGGATCTTCCTCTTCCTCGTCTTCCTCTTCCTTTTCTTCTCTAGGAAGAAGCATACGACTTTTGATATCCAAAAGAGTGGTGGCCATCAAAAGAAATTCACTCATGACATCCAAATCGCTATTATCCATGGCACGGACGTACTCCATGTATTGATCTGTAATTTCAACGATTGGAATATCATAAATATCAACTTTATTTTTATCAATCAGATGTAAGAGTAGATCCAAAGGACCCTCAAACGCCTGAAGCTTTACATTCATCTCCAAAATTAATATATCTCCCTCTCTAAATACATCAAAATGCATCCTAGTACTCCGTGCTCCCGGAAGCCATCTCCCATTGGAGTCAAGGGAACCTCCCTAAAGGGTCCCTCCTTAACTCCATGGGGCCCTCTTCCTCGCGCTCGCGAAGGTTGTGTGGCATTTTGATTAATTATCTACAGATTCATTAGAATCTTCTACGAACATAAAATAGTCTCATACGTAGAGACCACGTATGAGACTATTATAAAAGACTATATAGTGGATGTCAATAAATCGTACCACTAGATGTAGTTGTCAGATAATTTTAAAGTGACTCGAAAGTCTTACGGATTTCGATGATGAAATCGCGGGAATTAAGGACTGTAGGATTATCGATAGATGTGATAAGGGCTAAATCCTTTGTCATTTTGCCATCCTCGATTGTCTTGATACAAGCCTGCTCCAGCTTATCTGCAAAAGCTGAAAGTTCAGGAATGTTATCCAATTCTCCACGTTTTCTAAGGGCTCCTGTCCAAGCAAAGATTGTAGCTACTGAGTTAGTAGATGTCTCCTCACCCTTGAGGTGCTTGTAATAATGACGCTGAACTGTACCATGAGCAGCTTCATATTCATAGTAACCCTGTGGGCTAACAAGAACTGATGTCATCATAGCTAGTGAACCGAAGGCTGATGAAATCATATCTGACATAACATCACCATCATAATTTTTACATGCCCAGATAAATCCGCCTTCAGACTTCATTACACGGGCAACGGCATCATCAATAAGTGTGTAGAAATATTCGATTCCAGCCTTATCAAAGGCATCCTTATATTCCTTATCAAAGATTTCCTGGAAGATATCTTTGAATCTGTGGTCGTACTTCTTTGAAATAGTATCCTTTGAAGCAAACCATAAATCCTGCTTTGTATCAAGAGCGAATTTGAAGCAGCTATGTGCGAAGCTCTCGATAGAAGCATCTATATTGTGCTGGCCCTGAACAACACCAGGACCATTAAATGTATGAACAAGCGCACGCTCTTCTGTTCCATCCTCTGCTGTGTAAACAAGCTCTACCTTACCAGCGCCAGGGATTCTCATTTCAGTGTTCTTGTAAACATCACCATAAGCATGACGAGCTATAGTAATAGGCTTCTTCCATGACTTAACATTTGGTTCGATTCCCTTTACAACGATTGGAGCTCTGAATACTGTACCATCTAAGATTGCGCGGATTGTGCCGTTTGGGCTCTTCCACATTTCCTTAAGATTGTACTCTGTCATTCTTGCAGCGTTAGGAGTGATTGTGGCACACTTGACGGCAACACCGTATTTCTTGGTAGCCTCGGCAGAATCTACTGTAACCTTATCATCTGTCTCGTTACGATGTTCAAGACCAAGGTCATAGTACTCTGTCTTTAAATCAATAAATGGAAGTAAAAGCTCGTCCTTTATCATCTGCCAAAGGATGCGAGTCATTTCGTCTCCGTCCATCTCTACAAGGGGTGTTGTCATCTGAATCTTGCTCATACATTTTCTCCTTTTCTAGTCCGCTATTAAATATTACTTTACAACAAGGTTTACGATTTTGTTTGGTACGTAAATCTCTTTTACCAGGTTCTTACCATCGATAGCCTTTACAACTGCCTCGTCAGCCTTTGCTGTGGCAAGGGCTGTGTCCTTGTCGCAGCCGTTAGGGATTGTGATTGTAGCCTTAAGCTTGCCGTTTACCTGAACTGCGATTTCGATTGTTGATTCTACAATCTTTGCAGGATCAAATTCTGGCCACTGTGAAAGTGAGCAGTATCCCTCGCCGCCAAGCTCTGCATACATCTCTTCTGCAAGATGTGGTGCAAATGGGCAAAGAAGCTTAACTAAAATAGTAAGATTCTCTTTTGTAATATGTCCCTCAGCAACGATATCGTTAAGAAGTCCCATCATAACTGCTATAGCTGTGTTGTACTTCATAGCCTCGATATCCTCTGAAACCTTCTTTATTGTTTTATGAATTCCTGTTTCAATCTTTTCACTATTAGCCTCGTCAGTAACCATATCTGTAAGACCTGCGAATCTCTCGAGGAATCTCTTACATCCACGGACTGAAGCATCTGACCAAGGAGCTGCTGCGCCGTAATCACCCATGAATAATACGTATGTACGAAGTGTATCAGCACCGTATGCATCTACAATATCAAGTGGATCAATTACGTTTCCGCGAGACTTAGACATCTTCTGTCCATCCTCACCAAGGATCATGCCCTGTGCGCTTCTCTTTAAGTATGGCTCTGGAGTATTAACTACACCAAGGTCATAAAGGAAGTGATGCCAGAAACGTGAGTAAATTAAGTGACGTGTAACGTGCTCCATACCACCGTTATACCAATCAACTGGCATCCAGTAGTTAAGCTTGTCCATAGCAGCAAATTCATTATCGTTGTGTGGATCGATGTAACGAAGGAAGTACCAAGATGAACCAGCCCACTGTGGCATAGTATCTGTCTCGCGCTTTGCAGCACCACCACACTTAGGACACTTGCAATTTACAAAGCTTTCTACTCTTGCAAGTGGTGACTCACCGTCTGTACCTGGCTCGAACTTCTCCATTACTGGAAGCTTAAGTGGAAGCTCCTCAAATGGAACTGCTACATCACCACATGTAGGACAATGTACGATTGGAATAGGCTCGCCCCAGTAACGCTGTCTGTTGAATGCCCAGTCCTTCATCTTGAACTGTACACCAGCCTTACCACAGCCAAGTTTCTCTAATTCTTTAATCATTCTATCGATTGAGTCCTTTTTGTTGTTAAGACCATTTAAGAACTCAGAGTTAATCATGTTACCTTCGCCTGTGTAAGCTTCCTTTGTAACATCGCCACCCTCGATTACAGGGATGATGTCGATGCCAAATTTTGTAGCGAAGTCCCAGTCACGCTGATCATGAGCAGGAACAGCCATGATAGCACCTGTACCGTAGCCCATCATTACGTAATCTGAAATGAATACAGGAATCTTCTTTCCTGTGATTGGGTTGATTGCATCAAAGCCCTCAACACGTACGCCTGTCTTATCCTTAGAAACAAGCTGTGTACGCTCGAACTCAGACTTCTTCTGGCACTCAGCTCTGTATGCAAGGATTGCGTCCATGTTAGAAATCTTGTCAGCGTATTTATCAATATATGGATGCTCAGGAGCAATTACCATAAATGTAACACCGCAAAGTGTATCTGGACGAGTTGTGTAAATCTCAAGCTTGTCCTCAATACCATCAAGTGTGAAGTTTACGAAAGCACCCTTTGACTTACCAATCCAGTTAACCTGCTGCTGCTTAATGTTCTCTGGGAAATCAAGACCGTCAAGTCCCTGAAGGAGCTTATCAGCGTACTCTGTAATACGAAGATACCAAACGTCCTTTTCCTTCTGGATAACGTCTGTATCACAGATATCACACTTACCGCCCTGTGAATCCTCGTTTGAAAGAACTACCTTACAATGTGGGCAATAGTTAACAAGAGTCTTATCTCTGAAAACTAATCCCTTTTCAAACATCTTAAGGAAAATCCACTGTGTCCACTTGTAGTAATCTTCCTGTGTAGTATCGATTGTGCGGCTATAATCAAATGAGAAACCTACGCTCTTAAGCTGAGTTGTAAATTTCTTAATGTTGTCGTCTGTAATCTTACGTGGATGTGTGTTTGTCTTTACAGCGTAATTTTCTGTAGGAAGACCAAATGCATCAAATCCGATAGGGAATAATACATTGTAGCCCTGCATTCTACGCTTTCTAGAAATAACCTCTACTGAAGAATAAGCCTTGATATGTCCAACGTGCATACCAGCTCCTGATGGATATGGGAATTCAACCAATCCATAGAACTTTGGCTTATCTGAACCATCAACAGCTCTGAAAATATCATCTTTTTCCCAGGCTGCCTGCCATTTTTTCTCAATTGCTTTAAAATTATGCTTCATTTATTTATACCTCTCGCACTTTATCTAACTAAACAAGAATTATAATAAAAGCTGTAGAGTTTTGCAACGAAAACTCTACAGCAAATAATAATTATTGTATCTATACTTTTCTATTTTAATAAGGATTAGTTTAAATATTAACCAATTTCATTAAGCGATTACCGACATCATAGCAAGCATACCTAAATTTGTAATGTAGGTTCTGCGCTCGTCTATGCCCCAGTACTTTTCTTCCACACGGGTAACATCAAGGTATTCTCCATAATTTAATGGTGATACTGGTCCGTTAGCTACAAAAGGAACCACATAGCTTCCAGAATGTTCATCCTTATAAACTCTGATGCTGGCTTCCCCCGGATCGCTGATATCAATTGTCTTGCAAAATGATATTAAATCATCAAGACTATCTGCCTTTGCCTCGAAGAAATATTCCTCCTCAACTGGTTTTTCTTCTACATCGTACTCTATAGTGAATTGCATACTACCTCTTTTTCTAATAAAACACTGTTAAAAAATTGCCTTGATATAGTAGCACGACTTATGCAATGACTCTACATGCAGTTTTTCTACTTTGTCCCTTAAGTCACCGAAAAATAATATTATAGATAAAAAACTGACGAAGCATAAGCCCAATGTCATTAAGTTAAGAGGGATGTATAAAGATCTCTGCATCAGGAATGATGCAGGGGTCTTTTTTCTATAAAGGGTTGACATTAATGCAGAAAAGTGCGGCCGCTTTCGCTACTGATTATTTTCAGAGGTAGCGAAAGCGGCCCTTGAAATTGTAAGTATATTTACAAATTTCAGGGAGGCGCACATGAAACCACAAATGGTAAAGAAACTTTTGATGTCACAAATTAAAACAATTGCAGATAATGCAAAATCTTTCTGTATTGATTCTGAAAGAAATTTCTCACGAAAAAGAAAATTGTCTATGGAAAAAGTCATTA
>NZ_FOQF01000003.1 GCF_900113655.1 Pseudobutyrivibrio sp. OR37
CATGTGCAAAAAGTTTTACCGCGGTATTACATCTCCACCTGATTTAGAAACCATCATATCAAGAAATCTTGTACCCATTAGACCAGACCGACATCGTGAAAGATACCAGTCAGCAAGAATCTTTAGAGGTTTCTTATATAGAGTAGCATAAAAATGAAAAGTTAAAAATGTTATTTAGGCAGATATACAATCTGTCTTCTTTTAATGTCTAAAAAAGGAAAAAACGAGATTGAAGCATATCACTTCAATCTCGTTTTCTTCATCGTAGCCTCCACCGCAATGTTAACTTAATGACATTGTGCAAATGGCTGGGTAAGTTCTTCTATTGGTATTATCCGACACACCTGGCCGCAATAGGATTAATATATAGATTATTCTTTCTTAGGGGGTGATTATTTCTTCATCAGCATCAAGTGATTCTATAATTTAATAGTGGGGAGCTAATTTATTAGCTACCCATGGATAAGAATGAAAAAAAGATAATATAGATTATGCTGTTTATGGATTGTACAAACGCGAATGTACAGCACTAAAAGAATATGAAAAGATTAATTGAAATAGATTTAAACGACTATAAAAAGTTTGAGGAGACAGATATATGATATTTGAAAAATCTTGTGGGGCAATAGTATATACAGTAGACAACGGCGTCATAAAGTATCTGCTAGTTGAAGAAAATAGTGGATGTCACAGTTTTCCAAAAGGACGTATGGAAAACGAAGAGACGGAAGAACAGACAGCAATTCGTGAGATTAAAGAAGAGACAAATCTTGAAGTTGAACTCATTACTGATTTTAAGGTATGTGAACAATACAATCCTGCGGAAAAGCCGGATTTTACAAAACAAGTTGTATATTTTTTAGCTCATTATTCAGATGCAAAACCCAGAGTGACAAGACCTAATGAGGTCAAGTCGTTAAAAAGCTTGAGTCTTGAAGATTCGCTCATAACTATAGAGCATGAAAATAAAAAAGAATTGCTTAAGCAAGCAGATGAGTATATAAAACATAAAATGGTATCTATGGAGAGTCAATTAAATTCCAATTTATAAAGGAAGAATAGAATGAATGTTTAGTTGCCATCATAAAACCTCCCCAAGCTTAATAAGTGGTTAACAGTTACTATTTACTTATGAATAAATATATGCAAATTCAACAGATTCGCGACTTTAATATACATTGTTGCAATTATATGGCATATATCTTTATAATATATAAATATGGAACAGTATTGGTTTTCAAAGAGAAGGGGGATTTTTCTATGGCTGATATTAAAGACATTATCAAACAATTAGGCGGTAACAAAGATTTAATGAAGCAGATTTCTAAAGCAGATTTAAGTCAGGCAAAGGAGTTATTAGACAAAGCTGGTGTAAAGGTTGATGAAGCTGACGTAAAAAAAGTAAAAGATGCTCTAGCAGATGGAAAGATTGATATCAAAGAAATCAAGGATATCGCTGGAGGAATATTTAAGTAATAGGATATACAGCACTAAAAGAGTATGAAAAGACTATTTGAAATAGATTTAAAAGACTATAAAAAAACGGATTCTGTTTTTCGAAGGCCATCAGCCAGAGCTATCATTATCAAGGGTGACAAGATGGCTCTTGTATATAGCAAACGAGAAAAATACTATAAATTTCCCGGAGGCGGAATACATGATGATGAAGATAAAAAAGAAGCTTTGATTCGTGAAGTCAGAGAGGAAGTCGGAATGGTTGTGATTCCGGAAAGCATCCGGGAATTTGGAAGTGTACTTCGCAGGCAAAAGAGCGACAAGGCTGAGAATACTGTTTTCGAGCAGGAGAACTATTATTACTTTTGCGATGTAGAGGATGAACTGGTAGATCAGGAATTGGACGCTTATGAACAGGATGCGGAATTTGTTCTCAAGATTGTTGATATTGAAGCGGCTATAGAGGCTAATGATATTTATAAAAGTGATGTTTTTTTTGATGAAGTAATGATAAAAAGGGAACTTCGTGTACTTAGACTGCTAAAGATGTCAGAAAGATATGTGGATAATGAGATAAGGCTAGTCCCTTACTACAGAAATGATGAGGTATCACTTGCCTGGTATCAGGATTTGGATGTATGTAAGCAAGTTGATAATAGGGACGAGCCATATGACCTGGAGCTTTTGCATAGTATGTATGACTACCTTTGTATCCATGGAGATTGTTACTATATTGAATATAATGGAGTATTAGTTGGAGACGTTTCACTTAGAGATAATGGTGAAATTGCCATTGTTATATGTAAAGAGTATCAGAATAGGCATATAGGAAGACGCTGTGTTAACGATATGATTATATTAGCAAAGAAGAAAGGAATGACTAGCGTTCGGGCCAATATATATTCATTCAATAAACAAAGTCAAAAAATGTTCAAATCAATTGGGTTCAAGAGTTCTGGTGATGAGTGGTTTGAATTGTGGTTCTGACGGCAAATCGTTGTTGCCCGAGCTCTTTAGAGCGAGGGATGCTTCTTGAACGCTAGTTCAAGAAGATGGGCATGTCGACAACTTCAAGTTTACAGAGGTGACTAATTTTGAAAAAAGGAATAAAGATTCTGTATTATATTTCAGTTGTAATAAGTGCTTTAGTGGGAGTGTGGCATTTCTTTGTCCCATGGATGTTTCAGTGGTATGACTATCTTCCAATGCAATATGAAAATCTTATAGTGGGGATTGATTATACGAACTATTGCTTTTCGTTACTGCTGTTTGGTTTAAGCACGATGCTAATTGTGTTAGGAAAAAGAGCATTGGCAATAAATCGAGAAATTATTTATTTTTATTTCTTTCTTACAGTGGTTTGGATATTTAGGGCATGTCTTGCCAGTTTTATTGAGCCATGGCCATTACAACCAATTCCGGCGGCTGCGATTGGACAGTTGGTTGCTTCGGATGCATTGGCGATAATGATGGTAGTGGTTAGTGTATGCTTTATTAAAGAACTTCGACGTAAATAATCAAATTTAAGTTTGTCTAAATAAATAAACATATTATAAGGAGCTGGTTTAGCTAAAAGTTATTGACAAAGAGAGTAGTATTTTGATAAATCTATCTATCGGATAAATATCTGTTTTACCGATAGATAGTATATGAAAATGCCCAAAAGTGTGGTATCCTATTATTGTAAAGCCATTTAAGGGAGGTTTATTTATGGGAAAAGATTCAGATTTCTATAAAGATAAATCAAAAAATCAAAAAGTAAAATTACGTGAGCTTCAGGCTCTACTTCCTAAGCCAGCTCTTGATTATATTTATTCTAAGGAACAAACCACTCAGACCAGCACTTTAATTGCATACTGTTATGACCTGCTTACCTTCTTTCGATTTTTAGCAGGTCCAGATGTGGAATTACAGGTCGACGATGTCAAAAAAATTGATTACGGGCTTCTTAATAAAGTTACTGCTGATGATATTGAAAAATATAAAAGATATCTTGAGCTTAACACCGTTGGTGAGCAACATGAAAACAATAAACGCGCCATTGCACGTAAACTGTCGCCACTTAGAAGCATGTATAAATACTTAACTGTTCGCGAATATGTTACGAAAGATCCAATGCAGCTTGTAGATTTACCTAAGCTTAAGAAGGACAAAAACATCGTTCGTATGAACAATTATGAGGTTCAGGCCATTTTAAATGCAATTGATTCAGGCAGCGCCTATACATCTGAACGCCAACGAAAATACAATCAAAAAACACGTGGCCGCGACCTGGCAATCCTTACATTAATGCTTAATACAGGAATTCGTGTCAGCGAATGTAATGGTCTGGATTTAACTGACGTTGATTTTCATGTTAATTCTTTAACAATCGTTCGAAAGGGTGGCGGACAGGATATTATTTATTTCAATGACGAGGTTGCAGAAGTCCTAAAAGACTATATTAACGGTGAAAGGGAATATATTATCCCTGTTGAAGGCCATGAAACTGCTCTCTTCTATTCTTTGCAGGGAAAACGAATTAGTGTAGATGCGATTGAGAATTTAGTAAAGAAATACGCTAAAATGGTAGTTCCAAACAAGAAAATCACACCACATAAGCTAAGAAGTACCTATGGTACTGCCCTTTATCGTGAAACTGGGGATATCCGCCTGGTAGCCGATGTATTAGGTCATGAAAACATTAACACTACTATCGACTACTATGCTGCCATTGAAGACGAACACAAGCTTCAGGCACGTAATGCAGTGGATTTTCATCGTAAGGATTAAATAGTTTTACGATATTTTGTAAGCAAATCTTCAAAATATGCAGGTAGAGGTGCATTTACCTCTACATACTCCCCAGATGTTGGCTGAATAAAGCCTAATGTCTGGGCATGAAGAGTTTGTCCTTGTAAATTCTTAACAGGCTTGCCGTATACCTCATCTCCAAGCAATGGATGGCCAATATGAGCCATGTGAACGCGGATTTGATGTGTACGACCAGTTTCAAGTTTAAACTGTACTAAAGATGCGCCTTTATACTGCTCTAAAACCTTAAAATGAGTGATTGCTTCTCTGCCATCACTTACTACAGCCATCTTTTTTCTATCTTTGGGATTTCGGCCAATACGGGCGTTTACAGTGCCTTCTTCTTCTTTGAAATTTCCAACAACGATTCCCTTATAAATTCTATTTACAGAATGAACCTTAATCTGGGCAGCAATATCATTATGAGCTTTATCGTTCTTACAAACCAAAAGAGAGCCAGTGGTATTCATATCTATACGATGAACAATACCCGGACGAATTTCCCCATTGATGCCTGATAAGGAATCCTTGCAATGATACATAAGTGCATTAACAAGTGTGCCGCTATAATGGCCAGGAGCAGGATGAACCACCATGCCCTTTGGCTTATTTACAACAATAACATCATCATCCTCGTATAAAATTTCAATAGGTATATCTTCTGGTTCAATATCTATTTCCTTTACAGGCTCGATGCTCACAACAATATCATCACCAAGCTTTGTTTGATATTTAGATTTGACCTGTTTTCCATTAACTAAAACAAAGCCACTATCAATGGCTTTTTGATAGTAGCTTCGTGATTTTTCTGGTAATGCTGATGCAAGATATTTATCTATGCGAATACCTTCATCAGACGAATCTTCAATTGAAAGATTAAATTCATCCATTCTTCTTAAACCTTAGATTATCTTTTATTTCTTCGAAATCCTCATCCTTATAATAGAATAATACCAGGATAAATAAAACTATAACGCTAACTGTAACGTAGCAATCTGCAACATTAAATACTGGAAAATCAATCAAAGAGAAATATATAAAATCTACAACGTAATGATTGATAATTCTATCAATATAGTTACCAAAAGCACCCGCAATTAAAAATAAGAAAACGTAATTAAGTGCTGTAAATTTCTTGACACGAGGCATTATTACCATTAAATAAATAATAAATAAAATAAGTATTGGAGTAATAATCGCAAATAAAGTCTGCTGTCCCTCTAATAATGAAAATGCTGCGCCTGTATTTTCTAAATAGTGAAATTGTAATACACCAGGTATTAATATAACATCATCCTTATTCATTAAATAAGCTACGGCTAAATCCTTTGTAAACTGATCAAAAAGAATTAAAACTAAAATAACAACTAGCGCAAAAATAAATGAAGTAATTTTCTTTTTTCTGTAAAACATTATTCTAACACCTTATCAATGGCAAAAAGCAAATCTTCGTCTGAGAAATCAATATATGAATCTGCCTCGCCAATATTTTTTAATATAATAAACTTTATTTTTGAATCTGTCATCTTTTTATCTGATTTTGATGCAGCTAAAATCTCCCCTGCATCTAATCCGGAAACAGAAACAGGTAAATTATACTCCTTTAATAGGTTAATTGCATCTAAAATTTCTGAATCAGTTATGTAGTTAAGCTTTCCTGATAAATAAAGAGCGCAAACCATACCAATAGAGACACATTGACCATGACCAAGACTAAAGTTACATAGCTTTTCAACTGCATGACCAAGAGTATGACCAAAATTAAGATAGGCACGAATACCCTTTTCTTTTGGATCAATTTCTACAACATGGCCTTTGATTTCACAGCATTTGGAAACAGTATGAGCTAAAGCTTCATAATCCTTTGCCAATACAAGATCCTTGTTTAATTTAATCCATTCATAGAAATCCTTGTCTGCTATTAAAGCGCTTTTGATGACCTCGCCCATTCCACAGGCAAAATTATCATCATCAAGGGTATTGAGGGTGCCAAGGTTCATATAGACAAGCTTCGGCATGTAGAACGCTCCAACCATATTCTTGTAGCCTTTAAAATCCACACCTGTTTTGCCACCAACAGAACTATCTACCTGGGATAATAAAGTGGTTGGGATTTGAATAAAATCGATTCCCCTAAGAAATGTAGCCGCAGCAAAGCCAGTTAAATCTCCGACAACGCCACCGCCAAGAGCTACCAATAAAGAATTACGAGTAAAATGCTTTAGTATCAAATGTTCATAAAGCATATTTACCGTTTCAAGATTCTTTGAAGCCTCGCCAGCTTCAAAGCTAAAAGAACAGACTTTACTATCAGTCTGCTTAAATATATCCAAAACTTCAGCTAAATATATTTGTGCAACATTGGAATCCGATACAATACAAATATTATCGTATTTACGGTTTACCTCCAAATTAAAGCAATCTAGCAAATCATTAAAATCTGGCCTAAAACAAATCTTATAACATGGCATTCCTTCGTAATTAATATTCAAGTCTCTCATACATTTCTCCCATAACATTAAGCAATAAACCTGTAGTAGATTGTAACATATATATAAATAAAAAGCACCAGACATAAGGCCTGGTGCCTAAATTTAAAAGCCTGTTTGAATTCCTGTGAAGTCAAAGGCATCTACGATTCCTGCCAAATCACCAGATAACTCAACTCCTGCAGGGGTGATAATGAAGATGTAATCTTCGATTCTCTGGAGATTACCATCGATTGCGTAGCATGTACCACAAGTGAAATCAATGATACGCTGGGCAACTCCTAAGTCCAATCCCTTCATATTAAGTAAAACAGTTCTTTCTGCTAATAATGTCTCAGAAATCTCTCTAGCATCTTCAAATGAAGATGGTTTAATTACACAAACCTCCATAACAGTTCCTTTCGATTTATTTCTCATAGGTGTAATCTTAGGAGCTGGCTTTACAGCTCTAGTCTCTCTTTCAGCTGGTTTGTTTAAAGCTGGACGCTTTTCATCCTCATTATTTTTAGAAAACTTGTTAAAGAAGGATTTTTCTTCCTCTTCATCATATAAATCGTCATCATCGTAATCGTCGTAATCATCACTTAGATGCATTGCGTCTAACATTCTTTCAAACATTGTATTGCTCCTCTTTTATATGCTATAGTTTCTCTCTCCAAAAATAGCGGTGCCAACTCTAATATGAGTAGCTCCTTCCTCTATGGCAACCTCAAAATCATTAGTCATTCCCATAGATATAATATTCATACTTACATTATCAATGTTTTCATTAGCTATGTCAACAGATAAATCCTTTATTTTGTGAAAATTTGCTCTATTTTCTTCTGGAACCACAACATTTGGTGCTATTGTCATAAGACCTTCAATGCGGACAGCATCAAGATGAGAAATCTCCTGGCAAAGTTGCTTTGCCTCTTCGTATTTAACGCCAAACTTAGAAGCTTCATTTGCAACATTTACCTCAATAAGAATAGGAACAACAACACCGTGCTTTTTAGCCTGAATATTGATTTCTTCAGCCAATCTATAGCTATCAACAGAATGAATAAGCTTAACCTTATCAACGATATATTTAACTTTATTTCTCTGTAGATGCCCAATAAGATGCCAATTAATATCCGCTGGCATTTCAGGGATTTTGCCTGTTAGCTCCTGAACCTTATTCTCACCAAATTCACGAATTCCTTCGTCATAGATAACCTGTAAATCCTCTACAGGCTTTGTTTTGCTAACAGCTATAAGAGTAACCTCACTTCTATCTCTACCTGCTCTCTTGCAAGCCTCTGCTACTCTTCTTTCTACATCCTTAAGGTTATTCTTTAATTCTTCCTGTCGCATAATGTCTCCTTTAATTGATAATCGTGTTTTCTTCTACCTCATCACCCTGAAGAACTATATGGTCATACATCGATATACCATAACTAGTTCCAGTTTTGATGATGGAATAATCATCATTTTGATACAGTATTTCTATCTGCTTAAATACAGCATACCCCTTATTTACATTAAATACACCCTTTAATTTACCTGTATCGGCGCCTATAACATACTCTTCGTTAGAATTAGGCTTTATAAACCTATCACCTCGGCTAACCAATTCGTTATCTATATAGTAAAAATCATCGTTTTCATAATAAACGGTAGGATTAATGACAACATTTCCTGCCTCCGATTTAAGAAGAAAACCGGCATTATCATCATTATTGCCCATTACCATATAATCCTTAGGTATAGTATAAAATTCCTTTTCAACAATAGATGAATTAGGAATCTTTAAACCTGAAATATTGTTATTAATAATCTGTATATGAACGAATCTGGAATCAGCATATCTATCCATTGAGTCGTCAAGCGATAGTATAAGATAATACTTTCCAGCCTTTTCCGTAAAATCAAGATTAGTCCATGTTTCAGTTTCATCCTCTAAGAATTTAATTTTAAGATAGGTCTCGCCTTGCAGGGATTCATATAAATCCTTATCTACCTCAAGCACCAAATTCCAATGATCTGAGGTGATAACCTTATATACCGCCTGACCGGCAATAACAGATTCCTGCGCCTTAAGATTTACAGCTGAATAATTTGATATATCAAGGGATTCAGATACAAAATTGTCAACTGTAATATCCTCTAAACCGTCAATAGAATAAACCACAAGCCCTGGAACCGGACTGCTATAAATGTTAAAAGATCCTGCAGAAATGGCATTTGATAAGGATTCTCCCATAGACTCCATGGCGGAAACTGTATATAGCTGGGCAACCTGAGAATCTAATTCATTCTTAAAGGTATAAGTCTTATTAAAATCTATAGGATCATAGGTCAACATGTAATTAGCTACAATTGACTGAAGCTTGGAATAATCCTCATCATCCAACTGAATCTCTGATTTCGAGGTGGATTCTTCGATAGATGAAAGGATTTCTCCTGTTGTATCCAATGCGTAAACCTGGGTTTTGGCACCAACCTTACCAAAATTTTCAGCAAGATAAAGAATATCACCATTATTTTCAGCAGTAACCACCTGCTCCTGCCTGATAGCCAAGGCATTATATTCAAGATTAGATGATATGGAACCTTGCGAAACCTCATAAACAGTAATATTATCAGCGGTAATGTAGGTAAATAAATGATAAAGCATATAAATAAACATTACGCCGATAATAATAAATCCAATAGAAAAATGATACTGCTTCGGATATTTAATTATTTTGTCATTCTTTTTTACTTTCTTCTTTTTTGCCATATATACATAATTATAGGGCACGTTATCGTGCCCTAAGATTTATTTATTATAAAGATACGATAATCTTTTCCTTCGCATTTTCTGGTAAATCTTTTTCATTCTTACTAACCGAAAGCACGAATTTAACACTAAACATGCTGCAAATTTCATCAAGCTTATCAATGGCTTCAGCTAAAGCTGAGTTATCATTGATATTAGAAACAGTTAAAAAGCTATCAAGGAAGACTTCTTGAATATCCGCATTCTGTGATAAAACGCCACTAAGGAAGCCTAAAAACTCATTCGAAGTCTCGATTGGATAATCCCCCATGTTAATCAAACGAATCTTCGAATCTAACTCATACATGTGCTTTGTATTTTTGTCGATATATACAACTGCACCGTCCACATTCTTGATATCAGAATTAACCTTATCAAGAAGATACTTTGTTTTGCCTTTGCCCTTTTCGCCTGAAATAATTTCCACCATGTCCAAATACCTCCCTTAAGTTATTATTTATAATTATCATAGCATAACACTATAAAAACCTAAATAGTTATTTATAAACAATAATTACTCAAAATTTCGTTCATTAGTAGATATAGGTTTGAACGGCAATCCGCATTAAAAACTATCGATATTATCTTGTCATGGTCCTCATTTTCTGAAAGAAGAACTAAGCAATATCCCGCTGCTCCAGTAGTTCCTGTTTTACCACCGATTATTGTAAAACCGCTAGGAGTGGTAATTTTACCTGTAGTATATTGATTTGTTGTGTTCCACTCTACTGTCTTTGGAGAACCGCCGCTTGTGTAATTGGCAGTGTAGTTACTTGCGGTAAATATATTGTAGAAGGTCTCATTTTTCATAGCTGCATTTAAAATGAGATACATGTCGTACACTGAAGTGTAATGATTTTCATCATGAAGACCATTAGGTGTTACAAAGTTAGTATTTGTAGCACCTAGTGATTTGGCAGTTTCATTCATTTTAGCAACGAAAGTCTCTACATCACCACTAATTCCTTCTGCTATTGTAACAGCTGCATCGTTACCGGAACGAAGCATCAACCCGTAAAGCAAATCTCTTAAGGAAATTACATCTCCCTCTTTAAGATTAATAACAGACGAATCACTGTCCTGTTTAACTGCATTAGCACTTACAGTATAGAACTCATCTAAATCGCCATATAAACAAGCTATGTAGGCAGTCATGATTTTTGTAGTAGATGCAGGATACATTTTTTCGTGAATTTTCTGGGCATATACCACTGTTTGTTCTGTAGTATTAAATGCACCAGCTGCCCCAGCCACCTGAGAATCCACGGCTGAAGTTCCTAAATCCTCTGTACCTGTTACACATAAATCCTTTGCAAATAGCTCTATATCCGAAGATGAACCATTATGAGTAATCCCATATACAGTGGAAGTGTCGTACATATCGTAGGTGGCAACGGAAGTATCATCACTCTTGCAACCTACTAACGACAACATGAGACATAGTATTAATATAATAGAAAAAATCTTATTTATACATTTCACGCCACTCAAGATCTCCTCTATCAAGTGATTTAATAAGCAATTCAGCAGTTGCTAAATTTGTGGCAAGAGGAATATTATTTGCATCACAAATTCTTACAATGCTATTAACATCTGGTTCGTGAGATTTAACTGTAAGAGGATCTCTTAAAAATATTACCAAGTCAATTTCATTCTGCTCAATCTGAGCGCCAAGCTGCTGAGTACCACCTAAATGGCCAGCCAGATATTTATGCACGTTAAGATTAGTTACCTCTTCCACTAAACGGCCAGTAGTTCCTGTTGCAAAAATTTCGTTTTTGCACAAAATACCTCTGTATGCAATACAAAAATTTTGCATAAGCTTTTTCTTAGAATCATGTGCCACTAATCCAATATTCATTTAAAATAGCCTCCCATTATTATTTTTAGATTGAAGACCAACATTTAACACAATTCCGATACC
The DNA here is from genome assembly GCF_900113655.1 of Pseudobutyrivibrio sp. OR37. Lineage (GTDB taxonomy): Bacteria > Bacillota > Clostridia > Lachnospirales > Lachnospiraceae > Pseudobutyrivibrio. The sequence continues at coordinate 11,447 of NZ_FOQF01000003.1, forward strand.
AAAATAAACAGTAACAAGTGATGTCAAACCATAACTAACAAAAGGTAATGGTAAACCTGTATTTGGCATAAGTCCTGTAACAACACAGATATTAACAAAACTTTGGAAGCCTATTAATGTAGCCATACCAACACAAATTAGTTTTCCAGATATATCTTTAGCTCTTTTAGCCAAAAGCAATATCTCTATAGTGATAAAGAAAATTAAAGCAATAATTATAGCTGAACCAATAAATCCTAGTTCCTCGCCTGCAACAGCGAAAATAAAATCAGTATGAGGTTCTGAAATATAATTACCATTCTTAACAGAATCAAAGGCTTCATTGCCAAGTCCCTTACCTAGTAGCTGTCCTGAACCTATCGCCATAATAGAATTCTGTTGCTGGTAAGAGCTAGATGGATATTTCTCTGGCTTAAGCCATGCAAGGATACGCAAGCCCTGGTATTCATCAAGAATTGTTTGTCCCTCTCTACTAATCAGAACAAGCAATATAATTATTGATGGAATCGAAACACCAAGTACCGCTCCAACTAGCTTATAACTAACTCCTGTTACAAATATCATAACACAAATAATCATCATTGTGACTATTGTAGTTGATAAATCTGGCTCTTTTAGTATTAAAATTAAAGGTGCAGCCGATAAAACTATTGTCAAAGCTAGAATTTTAGGCTTGTTTATATCTTCCTCGAACATCATAAAAAACCAGGCGAAAAACAAAATAAGTAAAATCTTACCTAACTCTGATGGCTGAAATCTGATACCTACATCAATCCATCTGGTAGCACCACCGGTTTTATCACCGAATAACAATACAGCTACAAGAAGCAAAATTACAAATCCATAGAAAAACCAATGAAAATGCAATAAATAATCATAATCAATTAATGCCATAATGGTCATTATAAAAATGCCCAAAATCATACCTAGAATTTGCTTTTGCTGGTTTGACTCATTGGCACTTCCAATTACGAAAATTCCGATTATGGTAAGAGCTATAACGGCAATTATTAATTTAATATCAAGATTTTTAAATTTATAATTATGAAACATTTATTTTATTCCTTTTAAAAGTCCACTTGAAAGTGGTTCTGCAAGCAATTCTTTATTCCAAACAGTGATTCCCATAGGTTCCTTAGCCTTACGATGAACTCTTAATGACCATTTTTCCTGAACCTTAATATCACCAGTAATTGTACCTATTTGAATATTTTTAGAATTAAGCTCTCCAGCCACAATATAGCAACCAGTATTATCAGGATAGCCTGCATAAGCTGAACCTTCCAAATCACCAAAGACAATAACATTTCCCTTAGCTTTAACACTGGCCTTAGATTTTACATCTCCAAGGATAACAATACTTGAATCAGATTCTATAATATCATTCTTAGTTACGCTGCCGCGGATGATTTTAGCATTCTCAAAAATATCATCCTTATAGAAGCGGTCTATCTGACCAAGCATTCTAGTATCCTTAAGCTCATTGTTTTCATTTAATAGGATAACCTTGATTTTGGAATTAAGTTCGATTGCCTGAATGAGAATAAGTCCTTCTTCGTTAGTAAGCTCTCTTCCAATTGTTTCAAGAATCATTGAGGTTTCACCGAAGAAATCTGCCGAAGAAGCAAATTTCTCGCAAACCTTTCTAACTAATTCTTCAAAAGGAATTGTTCCATCCAGTTGCAAGGTTAATCCATATTTATTACTTTTTAAAATAACAGCCTCATTACTCATTTTTATTCTCCAATATTTTAATCAGTAAACTCATTTCCTGAATTAGAAACTATATTTGCTTCTCCATCTAACAGGTCTTCTGTTTCAGTAACACCAAAGTAGTATGCCAAAATATCCTTTGAAACCTCTGCCGCATTATGAGAGGTATAACCATAGGCGATACGAGTTGCAATTGATACTTCAGGATTGTTATATGGTGCAAAACCAATAAACAAAGCGTGGTTAGGACGGTTAGATACCTGCTGCGCAGTACCAGTCTTACCAGCCACCTCTACAGAAAATCCATTAAAGGATGATAAGGATTCACAAACCATCCTCATACCATAGTGAACAGCATCCCATTCAGCAGTATTTAATACATCTACCTGATTACGAATGCTAGGCTTATAATCCTCTATAACATTACCATCTGCATCTCTTACACTATCCAACAAAGTAAGATTGTAAACATTACCTCTACTAGCAATTGCTGTGGCGTATCTGGCCAAGCCAACTGTTGTAAAGTTATTATCAGACTGACCGATGGCTGCCATGACAGGGTATTCAGTAGCAATATGAGGACTATTCTCCTCTATTTCTACACCTGTAGTTTCATCCAAACCGTAAAGTGAAGCGTACTTGGTGATTTTATCAATACCTTTTACATCATCATAAGCACCATCACCACCTGCAAGTCTCCAGCCTACTTCGTAGAAGAAGTAGTTACAAGAATCTCTGATAGCTTCTGAAACATTGATATTACCGTGATTGCTTGGGTAAATCCAACATTTAGGGTTGTTTGAAACCTTTGTAAACTGACCTAAATCGTTTATTTGTGAAGTAGTTGTAATAACACCTTCAGCAAGACCAGCTGTGGAACTTACAATCTTGAAGGTAGAACCAGGAGCCGTTCTCTGCTGTGTAGCATAGTTATAAAGTGGATTAGCTGCGCTATTTGTAAGATAAGCATAATAATCCGAATCAACTGAATTGGCCAATTTATTGTTATCATAGCCAGGATAAGTAACCATAGCTAGGATTTCACCAGTTTTTGTATCAAGCATTACTGTAGAACCTGAACAAGGGTCAAGAGCAATCTGACCAGGTGTAATTTCAAGTGATTTTATCTTCTTTTTCATGAAATCAAAGGCTGTAATGCCTCCACCTGAAAGGGCTGCATAGTCTTCATCATCCTTTGATAAGATTCCCTGCTCGTATAAAATCAAGCAAAGCTGATTACCTGATATTCCATCGTCTAAAAGTAAATACTTATATACAAGTTTTTCAAAATTAACATCAGTAGAAAGATAATCAATTACATAATCTATCAAATCATTGTAAAGCTCTTCTGTATCTGCATACTTTGCCTGAGATTCATATTTGGTAATATCAATCCAGTTTTGTTCAATTGCATAAATCAAATATTTATTTACTGCCATTTGCTCAGATGTCCAGCTGGTCTGAACCTCTGAAGATGTATCAATAGCGCTTGCGTCAAAAATACCTAAGCTCTTAAGCTTTGTAACAATATAGGTAGAGTATGCCTGATATTCCTTAGGCAATTCACTATATATCGCTTCGTTATTGGTGCGAAGCTGAGCCTTAAGGGTAGACAATACTTCCTTTTCCTTAGTCTCGTAGGCAGCTAAAACTGCTTTTTCAATATCCGAAGCATTCGGATCATTGAAAGCATTTGTATCTATTAACCCATTTTTTATTAATGAATAATAAACATCATATATAGGAACTACTACATCTGATGATGAATTAATATTAGATTCCTTAATGTTTTGTATCTTAGAATACAAAATACCGGCAATCTCCTGCTCAAGCAAAATATAAGCAGCCTTCTGTAAATCCATATCAATAGAAAGATAAACATCATTTCCAGATTCTGATGCCTTATGATCACCCTCTGCAATTGTGTTACCTACACTATCAACGTAAAGTGTTTCGTAACCCTTTGTACCTGAAAGATAATCATTCATGTACTTTTCAATTCCAGATTTACCAACAACATCAGTGGCTTCAACATTCTCATCATTTTTTGATAGTTCTTTATATTCTGAAGTAGAAATCTGACCAGTGTAGCCAATGATATGAGCGAAATACTCGCTGTCTACATAACGACGAAGGGATTTTTGCTCTACATCAACACCAGTTAATTCGTTAATATTCTCCTTTATAAAAGCAACTGATTCGTCTGAAACATCTGATGCGATTACAGTGGAAATATATTTTTGATAGGAATTTTGGCCCATGTTGTAACGAACAACCATTATTTCATATCTAAGCTTTTTAGAGTACTTATCAGAAATATTGTAGACCTTTTCCCCCTGGAGATAATCCATAATCTGATCAGGAGTAGCTGTAGCCTCGTCAAATCCAAGCTTTTCATTATATTCAAGGTCATCGGGGCTGCTCTTACCAAAGACATCAGCTCTAAAACGCTGTAAGGATGAGCCCGAATTTAAAAATTGATACTGCCCAGAGGAATCAATAAATATTCCAAAATTGTTATCGATTCTATCACCGTTGGCCTCAAGCTTTTTGATGATACGACCAATTTCGCTATTTAATGATTTACTACGTTCTGCCTTAGAGCTGTAGGTTCCGTTATCCTGAATTGTGACAGCGTAAACAAGCTCATTGTAAGCCAGCAAATTACCGTTTCTATCATAAATATTGCCTCTTGTGGCTGGAATTGTTTCAGTTTTTTCAAGTTTGAGATTGTAATTATCCTGGTATTCACTACCATTGATAATCTGCAAATAAAAAAGACGTGATATAAGAACAGTAGCAAATAAAACCATTGCTACTGAAACTACACGAATACGCGACGAAAATAGGTTTTGTAAAAAGTCCTTAATAATTTCCAATTCTATCAGAACCTTTCTTTTCTAATTTTTCTACCCAATTGTTTAAATGAAGAATAATATAATAAACAAAAATGGATACAACTAATGTGTAAACAACCTCAGGTAAAATGATATTCATTAAGTAAAAGTAAAAATCATGCTGAGATCTGATAGCAAATAAAACTAAAAATGTAATTATTCCATATATGAGATCACTTGTGCCAATAAGAATCATTGGCAGTCTAAGATCATCACCGAAAAATTGCTTTCTAAATAAACCATTTAGAAAGCCAATATACATATAAATCATTGCATAGGTGCCAAAAATACCGCCTGAAAAAATATCTAGCAATAGGCCAGAGAAAAATCCTATTACGGTACCATATCTTCTGCCCTTCATAAAACCATAGGATGCAACGATACACACTAATATATTAGGTGTAACTCCTGCAAGACGAAGACGTGAAAAAACACCTACCTGCAGAAGAAAGCTTACATATATAACAACTGCAATTATGAGTACTCTTCTAATATATAGCTTAATGTCACTCATTCTTGTAAGACTCCTTCTGCTGTAAAATAACAAGAACATCTGAAAGATGTTTAAAATCAACTACTGGTGTAACTGTTCCAGATTTTGTTAGCTCATTTTCATCTAAATTGACGCTTGATACATATCCAATCATTAAACCAGGCAAATATTTATCAGAAATATTTGAAGTGACTATAACATCACCTATAGCAACCTTATCCTCGTCATCATCCAAATTCGAAAACAGAATAAGATTATCACTGGTCATGTTTTCTAATGATCCAGAAACAATACAATTATCCTCTGTAGATGAAATAGTAGCACTTACATTTGAAGTATCATCAATGATAGCTCTAACAACGGCATATCCATCTCCAACAGATGAAACGATGCCCACAAGGCCACCATCAGCAATAACATTCATATTCTTTTCTATTCCATCCTTAGAGCCCTTATCAATAATAAAGGTATTAAACCAATTTGAGGTACCTTTACCAATGATTCTTGCTCCTGTAGTCTCATAATCATAGTATGTCTGGTCAAGTTCATATAATTCCTGAAGCTCAGATAATTCCTTTATCTTAAGCTCCATATTGCTGATTGTAGAATTTAAATCATCAACCTGTGCTCTTAATTCTTCGTTTTCCTCAACAAGCTCTTCCTTTGTCTTAGTATCAGCGGATGAAACTGCAATACTACTGCCAATATAATCTATTCCCTTTTGCATAGGAATAAACATGTGGTTTGCAATAGTTTCAAGAGGACCACCAGAAAATCCTGTTGAATAACTAAAGAATAAAAGCATTATGCAAACAATAGATAAAATCATGAGTAAGTATTTACTTGGAATACCACCACTCGCTTTTCTTTGTCTCATATTACCTCTTAATTATTTAAAAATTCTATGTTTCATACCATAACCATAAATCTTGAATTTAGGATCTGAAAGCACCTGACCAAGACCTCTTACGCAAGATTCCTGTGGTTCTTCAAAAGCATTAACCTTGATATTTGTAACCTCAGAGAATAAATCAGGAAGCTGATATAACTGAGATGTACCACCTGTAAGATAGATACCTGAATGAACAATATCTTTTGCAAGCTCTGGTGGAACCTTTTCAAGAATAAGCTTAACGTTAGTGCAGAAGGTCTCAAGATCTGCGCTAATTGCATTGTAGATTGTGTCGCTTTCGATTTCCATTTCAATTGGAAGTCCGCTTACCACATCACGACCTACAACAGTAAGCTTTTCTCCTCTTCCCTCTAGAGCAGAACCGATTTCCTCTTTAAGCTGCTTTGCAGTCTTTTGACCGATAACAAGATTGAAGTTGCGCTTTAAGTAAGTAACGATTGATTCATCAATTTGGTTACCACCAAATGGAAGAAGCTCTGATAAAACAAGTCCTCCTAAAGAAATAACTGAAATTTCTGTAGTATCAGCACCTAAGTCTACAACCATAACACCTGTAGGCTCAGAAACATCAAGACCTAAACCGATTGCTGATGCAATAGGCTTTTCGCATATACGAATTGAATGTGGCTTATTCTTAGATTTGCTAAATAAGTCAGCAAAAGCCTTCTTTTCAACCTCTGTAATATCTGTAGGAACTGCAACTACAATGTCGCTTCCTTTGATTTTACCCTTTAAATCGTTTTCCAAAACCTGGAATAATAAAGTCTGCATGTTATCAAAATCTGCAATTACTCCAGAAACAATTGGAAATGAAACAGCTATAGTTTCAGGTGCCTTTTCATACATAGAATAAGCGCTATCACCGTATGAGTACATCTGATTTTTGTTAACAATAGCGATTGTATTTTTAATATTTGTAATCTGATTGTTAGAACCACTAAAAACCTTTAGGTTCTGTGTTCCTATATCAATACCAAATGAATTGGCCATGACATTCCTCCATCTTATATATAAAAGTTTCTGCAAACAAAAATGCTCACAATCATACAAATTTTAACACAGTTGTGATAGGTTCACAAGGCAAGCATCCACTAGTTTTTGTAATGATTTAAGGATACCAAGCTTGGCGTGATTCCAAGTAAGACCGCCCTGGAAAAATGCTGTGTATGGTGGTCTAAGTGGGCCATCTGCAGATAATTCGATAGATGAACCCTGCACAAAGGCTCCAGCAGCCATAATAACCTGACTATCGTAGCCTGGCATATCCCAAGGTTCTGGAGTAACGTAAGAATCAACTGGTGCAGCAGCCTGAATACCTTCACAGAAGGCAATCAATCCCTCTGGCTTGTTGAAGGAAACAGCCTGAATGATATCGTATCTTTCCTCTGTAGAATTTGGTACACAAAGGAAACCTAATTTTTCATATACATTTGCTGCAAAAATAGCACCCTTAAGTGCACCTGCAACAACTGTTGGTGCAAGGAAGAAGCCCTGATAGAAGGACTGCATGATACCAAGTGAAGCTCCAACTTCTTTTCCAAGGCCAGGTGATGTAAGACGATGTGCTGCATTTTCAACACAAGCCTTTGTTCCTACGATATAACCACCGATTGGAGCTAAACCGCCGCCTGGATTCTTAATAAGTGAACCAACGCACATATCAGCACCAACCTCAGTTGGCTCAATCTTCTCCACGAATTCGCCGTAGCAATTATCTACCATACAGATAATGTCTGGCTTAATATTCTTAATAAATGAAATAAGCTCACCGATTTTTTCAACTGACAAAGTAGGTCTGTTAGCATAGCCCTTTGAACGCTGAATAGTAACAAGCTTTGTTTTATCATTGATAGCAGCCTTGATACCATCATAATCAAAATCGCCATTTTCAAGTAAATCTACCTGAGCGTAGGTAATTCCATATTCTGCAAGCGAACCATTAGAAGGTCTAATACCAATAACCTCCTCAAGAGTATCATATGGCTTGCCAACAGGTGAAAGGAGCTCGTCTCCTGGGCGAAGATTACTCATTAAAGCAAGTGCAAGTGCATGTGTTCCGCAGGTAATCTGAGGACGAACCAAAGCATCTTCTGCCTTAAACACTGATGCGTAAACCTTCTCAAGAGTATCACGTCCAACATCATCATAGCCATAGCCTGTAGAAGTATTAAAGCATTCAGCAGCGACCTTATGCTCCTGCATTGCCTTTAAAACCTTGAGCTGATTATATTCTGCCACATCATCAATTTCTTTGAATCTAGGCTCAAGGCTTTTTATAATTTCATTTCCGTAATCGAATACTTCTTTTGAAATACCAAAATTCTTATAAATCTCAAACACTTTCTATAATTCCTTTCTCATTAAGCTTAGCTAAAATTTCATCTAAAAGCTTAGCTTCTGTATCATATACAGTTTTATCAAGCCAAATAACATCTCTTTCACGTCTGAACCATGTAAGCTGTCTTTTGGCATAGTTTCTGGATTTTTTCTTGATTAATTCAATCGCATCCTCAAGTGTACCATTGCCGTTAAGATAATCAAGCAATTCCTTGTAGCCGATGCCATCCATTGCTGTCATACCTGGCTTAACCCCTTGACGAAGTAATTCCTTAACCTCATCCACAAGTCCGTCTGCAATCATCTTATCAACTCTTGCATCTATGCGATTATACAACAAAGTTCTATCATCATTCAGTACAAAATATGCAAAATTATAAGGACTATTTTTTTCTTTTTGAGTGGCATTATGCTTAGAAAACTTCTCCCCGGTCTGTTCGAAATATTCTATAGCACGAATAACACGTTTTACATTGGCCGCTGGAATTGATGCTGCAGATTCTGGATCAATAGCCTTTAATTTATCATGAAGTGCCTCTTCTCCATTTTCCTCAGCAAAAGCTTCAAGACTTTTTCTATATGTTTTATCTATTTCATTTTCTGTAAAATCAATATCATATAAAATAGCCTGAATATAAAAGCCTGTGCCTCCACATATAATAGGCACCTTGCCTTTTTTATAAATTTCTTCAATTGCAGCCTCTACCATGGCTTTAAATTTCACCACATGAAAGTCCTCTGTAGGCTCAATAACATCAATAAGATGATGTGGCACACCGTCCATCTCCTCAGTGGTGATTTTTGCGGTGCCAATGTCCATCCCTTTGTAAATCTGCATTGAGTCAGCAGAAATAATCTCGCCATTTATAGCCTTGGCGAGATTAATAGAAAGCGATGTTTTTCCTACAGCAGTTGGGCCTGTCAAAATAACTAAATTATTCATTAAACAATCCTTTTAAATTTCTTAGCTAGTTCATATTCTGAAAATGATATCATTGTTGGTCTGCCATGAGGACAATGATATGGATTTTCAAGCTTCATTAAATCATCAATAAGTGTCTTAACCTCTGGGAAGGATAAGCGATTGTTGCCCTTTACTGCTGCCTTGCAGGACATAGATGCAACTCGCTCCACAATCATATCAAATGAATCTGATGATTTGTATTTATCACATTCTGCTAATATTTCCATAAATAAAACCTTTGGATCAAGGTTTAGCATGTTTCCTGGAATACCGTTTATAGCAAGCTCGTTGCCACCAAAGGATTCTATACTAAAGCCGATTTTTTCAAAGGCCTCATGATAATTTTCAAAAAGTAAAATATCCTGTGGGCTTAAAGAAATGATGACTGGTGGGCTAATCATCTGTGAGGTCATCTCATTATTTTTTAAACGAGCCATAGTCTTTTCGAAAAGCACCTTTTCATGGGCAGCGTGCTGATCGATAATATACATTTTTTTATCGTACTCGATAATCCAATAGGTATCGAATACCTGACCGATTATTTTATGCTCCTTGACTGCTTCTTCCTTTAAAAAGCTAATCTGCTCATACTTTTCTCCACCTCTATTTTTTTCGGCAAACTTCTTTTCATAAGGTGTATCACTTCTAATTTGAGCTGTAACCTGAGCCTTTATTTTTTCTAATCTATCTCTTTCAAATGGCTCTGGCATTTTTACCGGTGCAGGCTTAGGTGATTCCACCACCTTTTCTTCTTCAACCGGCTGAATAGGCGGAATAATTTCTTCTGTGTAGCTGCTTTTATTTTCAAAAGATGTGACAGGCGCAGCTTCTGTCATAGGTGTATAGGTAGATGTAGGAGTATGATTGTTTTTAGGCTCATCAATATGTGCCTCTAAAACATCTTCTCTTTTGCGAAGTCTGTTATTGATAGTCTTTGTGAGAATTTCAAGGATAATAGCCTCATCCTCAAACCTAACTTCCTGCTTCGTAGGATGCACATTTACATCAACAACATCATCATCAAAATCTATATTAATTACGAAAAATGGATACTGATGTCCCATCAAAAAGCCGTAATAGCCCTCCTCACAGGCCTTGGAGAGATGTGGGCTTTTAATATATCTATTATTTACAAAGAAATGCTCAAAAGCACGATTTCCTCTAGCTATAACCGACTGTCCAATGAAGCCAGTAATCTTTACCTTTTCATCCTCGTAGTCAATATCAAGTACATTTGAAGCAATAGTTCTTCCGTAAATTTGATAAATGGTATCGGACAGACTACCGTTTCCAGATGTCATAAGCTTTTCCTTGCCATTTAGCAAAAATTTAAAGGAAATTTCAGGATGAGAAAGTGCCAGATGCTCTACCACATCAAACACATAACTACCTTCCGTACTCTCTGATTTAAGAAATTTCTTTCTTGCAGGTGTATTGAAAAACAGCTGTCTTACAATAAAGGTGGTTCCATCTGGTGCACCGATATCATTGAAAGAAATCTCCTTGGCGCCCTCAATAATATAACTGCTACCAAGCAATGAATCCTTAGTCTTTGTAATAAGCTCCACCTTGGCAACTGCAGAAATACTTGAAAGAGCTTCACCTCTAAAACCTAGTGAGCGTACAGAAGCCAAATCCTCTGCTGATTGAATCTTACTGGTAGAATGTCGCAAGAAAGCAATTTGAATTTGATCCTTATCAATTCCGGAGCCATTATCCGTAATACGAAGATATTCCACGCCGCCACCTTTAATTTCTACTGAGATGGCTGTTGCCCCAGCATCGATACTGTTTTCAATAAGCTCCTTTGCCACAGATGCTGGTCGTTCCACCACTTCACCTGCAGCAATTTTGTCGATTGTTTCCTGGCTTAGTAAATTAATTTTTCCCATTATTCGTTAACCCTATTATGTAATTCATACAATATGTTCAGGCTTTCAAGAGGAGTGATTTTGGTAACATCTAAATCCTTCAATTCAGATATAACAGCGGCATCTGACTCTGAAATGGAAATTCCCTCCAAAGACTGAAGCCTTTCTTCCATCTTCTCCTGGAAAGCAATTTTATCTGAAACCGCAGCAATATCGTTTTCATTAAGAGAATTAACTATTGTGCGGGCTCTAGATAACACCTCCTCAGGCAGCCCTGCCAGTCTGGCAACCTGTATACCGTAGCTTTGATCCGCGCCGCCAGAAATAATTTTGCGAAGGAATATAATATCCTCCCCTAATTCCTGAACTGCGATACAGTAATTATGTACTCCCTTTAACTGTCCCTCAAGCTCTGTAAGCTCGTGGTAATGTGTGGCAAATAAAGACTTTGCCCCAATATTATAAGCAATATGCTCAACAACTGCCCAGGCAATAGATAGACCATCATAGGTAGAGGTTCCTCTGCCGATTTCGTCAAGAATCAACAAGGATTTATTGGTAGCGTTGTTAAGAATATTTGCCACCTCGTTCATTTCAACCATGAAGGTAGATTGGCCCGTAGATAAATCGTCTGATGCACCAACACGGGTAAAGATTCTGTCTACTACACCGATAGTAGCCTCCTTTGCAGGAACAAAGCTACCTATTTGCGCCATAAGCACAATAAGAGCAACCTGTCTCATGTATGTAGATTTACCAGCCATATTTGGGCCAGTAATTATAGCAATCGTGTTAGAATCCAAATCTAAATAGCAATCATTAGAAATGAATTGGTCTGCATTAATCATTTGCTCAACAACAGGATGTCTACCATCTTTAATATCAATAACTCCTCTATTGTTAATAACAGGCTTAACGTAGTGATTTTTTTCAGATACCACAGCAAGCGATATGATAGCATCCAAAACAGCAATAGCCTTTGCGCTGATCTGAATTCTATCTACCTCCCCTGCAATAGTGTCTCTAACAGATTTGAAAAATTCGTATTCGATTGTGTTTAATCTATCTTCCGCTCCAAGAATACTATCCTCAAGCTCCTTTAGTTCTGGAGTGTAATATCTTTCAGCGTTTGCAAGAGTCTGTTTTCTAACATAATAATCTGGAACTAAATCCTTGTAGGAATTTGTTACCTCAAGGTAAAATCCAAAGACCTTATTGAACTTAATCTTTAGATTCTTGATTCCAGTTTTTTCACGTTCCTTTGCCTCTAAATCAGCAAGCCATTTTTTGCCATCGATTTTAGCTGCGCGAAGCTTGTCCACCTCTTCGTTGTAGCCAGTTTTAATAATATCACCATCTCTGGCTGAAATAGGTGGTTCTTCATCAATAGCCTCATCGATTAAAACAAACAAATCCTTTAAATCATCTATATTGGCATTCAAATCATTAAGCAAATGACTATGAAAACCATTTAATAAAGCTTTGATTGGAGAAAGCATTCCAATAGACTGCTTAAAGGCAATCAAATCTCTAGGATTAGCAGATTGATAGGTGATTTTTGTAATAAGACGCTCCAAATCGTAAACCGAAGAAAGGTACTCTCGAAGCTCCTCTCTATCAATTAAGGATTGGTTGATTTCCTCGATAGCATCCTGTCTTCTGATAATTTCATCAACTGATATTAAAGGCTGCTCTATAAAGCTTTTTAGCTGACGTGCACCCATTGCAGTTTTTGTTTTGTCTAAAACCCATAATAGTGAACCACGCTTTTGCTTGTCACGCATAGTTTCTGTAAGCTCTAAGTTACGTCTTGTAGAGCTATCAATTAGCATGAATTTACCATCTGTATATGGTGTTACATGAGTAAGATGTGTAAGCTCTGATTTCTGAGTCTCCTTAAGGTAAATCAAAAGGGATCCTGCAGCCACCTTTCCTATTGGGAAATCAATAAGTCCCAAGCCCTCCAATGAATGGGCCCTGAAATGATTTAAAAGCTCTCTAGTGCTTAACGTATCATCAAAATATGATTCATCCAGCTGCGATAAAGCGCACTCTAATCTTTCTGCCAAATCAGCAATATCAATTCCAGATTCATAAAGTGATTTATGATAAATGATTTCCGCTGGATTAAATCTGAAAAGCTCATCTGTTAAGGCTCTTGTGCTATTGACCTGTGTAAGAAAGAAATCGGCAGTAGATACATCACAAGCAGCAATGCCAAAAATCCCTTTGCTATAAACAAGGGACATGATGAAATTATTGCTTCCTTCCTCTAAAGCCAGCTGGTCAATATTAGTTCCAGGAGTAACCACCCTGATAACCTCACGCTTAACCAAGCCCTTTGCTTCCTTTGGGTCCTCCACCTGCTCGCAAATAGCTACCTTGTAGCCTCTTGCAACCAATCTATTAATATAGGTGTCGGCAGCATGAAATGGGACTCCACACATAGGAGCCTTTTCTTCCGCGCCGCAAGCCTTTCCTGTAAGTGTAAGTTCAAGTTCTTTAGAGGCTGTTTTTGCATCCTCAAAAAACATCTCGTAAAAATCACCTAAACGGTAAAATAAGATACAATCATTATATTCAGCTTTTGTCTTAAGATACTCCTGCATCATTGGAGTGTATTCTGCCACTAGTATTCCCACCTTATTCTATAAATTTATGTTTGAAATAACTGCTTGTGCAACCTTGATTCCATCCATAGCTGCAGAGGTGATTCCCCCTGCATAGCCAGCTCCCTCACCACATGGATAAAGACCTGACACATTTGCTTGAAATAATTCATTACGATTAATTCTAACTGGTGATGAGGTTCTACTTTCAACACCACTTAGAATTGCATCTTCTCTATCGAACCCTTTTATTTTAGACCCAAAGGTACCCATTGCGTCAATAAAAGAGTTGTAAATATCTTGAGAAAATATCTCAGAAAGCATACCAAAGGCTGTATTGCCCTTAGTTTCAGAAGTAAATGCACCATAGGAGGTGCTAAGCTTTTTGGCCTTGTAATCCCCGTATAACTGCTGAGGAATTTTGCCCATGCCTGCCTTAAATGCCATTTCTTCAATATGACGCTGATACGCAATTCCTGAAAGTGGATTTGTTTTATCAAATTCCCTTTCACCAACAGAAACAACAATAGCACTGTTGGCATTTTTACTATCTCGTTTTGAATAGCTCATTCCATTAACTACAAGGCGATTTTCTTCTGAAGAAGAATTAACCACAAAGCCGCCTGGACACATACAGAAGGAATAAACACCTCTTCCATTTTCAAGGTTTGTAGCAAGCTTATATGGAGCAGGTTCAAGCTTTGTAAAAGCTTTATCATACATGGACATAGAAATCATTTCCTGTGGGTGCTCAATTCGAAAGCCTACAGCAAAATCCTTGGCTTCCATGTGTATTCCTTTATTAAAAAGCTTTTCAAAGGTATCTCTGGCACTATGTCCAATAGCAAGAACTACAGTCTCACTTTCATAAGTCTTGTCCTGACATATAACGCCTTTAATTTTATTATCCTCGATTACAAAATCATCTACTCTAGTGTTGAATTTAAACTCGCCACCAAGGCTGATGATTTCCTTACGCATGTTTTCAATGACAATTTTTAATATATCTGTACCAATATGAGGCTTGTAATCGTAAAGAATATTTGCTGGAGCACCAAACTTAACAAAGGTTTCCAAAACAAATTTATTGCGCCCCTCTTTGTCATTAACAAGTGTGTTAAGCTTACCGTCAGAAAAGGTGCCTGCACCACCTTCGCCGAACTGCACATTTGAAGAAGTGTCAAGTACACCCGTCTCCCAAAACTTTAATATATCCTTTGTTCTGTCCTCTACCATTTTTCCTCGTTCTAATACCAAAGGATTCATATGGTTTAAGGCCATTATATAGGCTGCAAAAAGCCCCGCTGGTCCTGCACCTATGATGATAGGCCTAGAAGTAGCTTTTGTTAGAGTAGGTATCGTATATACGATAGGCTTATAAGGATTGATATTATTATCCTTTTTTGCTTTTGAAAGGATTCGTTTTTCATCCTCTGCAGAAAGAGAAGCAATTATTGAATATACATAAAAGACATCTGGCTTCTTTCTAGCATCTACAGACTTTTTAAGAATGGAATATTCCTTAATCTGCGAAGCATTAACTCTAAGCTTTTTGGCAAGCATATCCTTAATTTTAGCATCATCATCATATACACTTAGTTTTATCTGATCTATTTTTAACATTTAATCACCTTAATCAAATCATTTGCAGCAAGAATTGCAGAAGTATAAGCCCATGTAAGATTGTAGCCTCCACAGATTCCATCCACATCTAAAACCTCACCAATAAAATATAACCCAGACTTTGTAAGAGACTCCATGGTATCCAAATTGATATCTGCTAAATCAACGCCACCTGCAGTAACCTGGGAATTGTCAAAGCCTTTAGTACCATTTACTGATATAGAAAAGGCTTTAAAATTATATACAAGATTTTCTATATCTTCATCATCAAGCTTTTTAACTGCCGTATCTCCATAGATTCTTGAGTAGCTAACTACCTGTTCAACAGCCTTTTCATTACACAAGCCAAGCAGACTGCTAATAATAGTCTGGTCTTGATTTTTAGAAAATCTATTTTTTATTTCCTCGGTAAGCTCCTCATTTGTAAGATAAGGAACAAAATCAATTCGTATATCCGATAATCTCTTATCCAATTCATCTAAACCAATAAAACGACTGATGCACATTACTGGATATCCTGAAACACCATCCTTATTAAACTGAATCTCGCCTTCGCAGGAATGATCTTTATAGGTAACTCTTCCAGAAGCTCTAACACCTGCAAGCTCCTTAAGGCAAATATCAGAAGATGTAACACCTACTAAGGAAGGTGCCAGCTTGGTGGTGTGCATTCCAAATTTGTTTGCCATTTTATAGCCAAATTTTGAAGAACCTAAAGTTGCTGCTGATAATCCACCACATGCAACACATACCTTTTTTGCCATTAATTTGGATTTATTTGTAACTACCGTATATACGTTATCAAAAGAAATATCCGTAGCTCTATTATCCAAATATAAATCAACACCTAAAGCGTTAATCTCATTTTCCAAAGCTTCTCTAATTGTTTTCGCCTGATTAGTGTAGGGATAAAAATATCCATCTAAATCTTTATCAAATACACCAAGCTCTCTAAGGAATTGTCTAAACTCCTGATGATTATCAGAAATGAAGGACAAATCAGAGTTGCTATAATAGTATTCTTTTCCAAGTCTGCTATTAGTAAAATTACAACGTCCGTTACCGGTTGATAA
The DNA here is from genome assembly GCF_900113655.1 of Pseudobutyrivibrio sp. OR37. Classification (GTDB taxonomy): domain Bacteria; phylum Bacillota; class Clostridia; order Lachnospirales; family Lachnospiraceae; genus Pseudobutyrivibrio. The sequence continues at coordinate 27,940 of NZ_FOQF01000003.1, forward strand.
AATCTTTCTGCCAACCATTTTATTTAAATCGGTTAAACATACCAAAAGACCTGCCCTTGCAAGCTTAATTGCAAGAACAAGTCCAGAAAAACCAGCTCCAACTATACAAACGTCGTAAATCTTTTCATCTGTATTCATAGAACTACCTCAATAAATGTAAACTATATGCTATATTACAAAGCTTATTGCCACCTGGGAACTTAAGCAGTGTTTCTTCATCTACACCTCTAAATAAAAGCAAGGCAACAAAATATACTACTACTGCAATCAATATAGCAATAATACATGCAAAGAAATTTGCAATTCGAGCGGAGGTGCATAATACGAATAATGCATCAAACATATGATACATTAAAAATGCAACAACACCCATAAGTAAAGATGCTTCTAAAGGTGCAAGCACTACCTTTCTAATATCAATTGAGGCTCCAGAAAATCTAAGGACTGCCGATTGATTCAGGAAGCACATTAATAATGCATAAAAAGCATTTGCAATAATTACAGCATAAATATGTAGATGAAAGGCCTCTATCAAAATCACCAGTAATACCAAATGTGCAACAAGTGCTATAAGTGCATTTTTAACAGGAATTGTCATCTTATCAATACCCTGCAAAATACCATTTGATAAGGTAGATAGAGAATAAAATACAACTGAACACCCACCAATAACAAGCATCATAGCAGATGATTTTTCTGCATCATTAAACAAAAGCTGAAGTATAGGTGATGCTAAAACCATAATACCAACCGCACAAGGAAAGGCGATTATCATAACAAAACGATTTGCCATGTTAATCTGCTTTTTAACCAAGGCTTTGTCGTTGGAATTAAATGCAGCAGTAAGACTAGGTACTGTTGATGCTGCCATAGCAGAGGCAATAGAAAGAGGTACGTTAATAAGTACTTTATACTTTCCAGTAAATACACCCCAGCTCTTACTTGTTTCAGCAACAGAATATCCCTGAAGTAATGCCAGGTTTTTGAAAATACCCTGATCAATAATTGAGCTGATATTATAAACCGTTGTGCTAAGTAGCACAGGAATAATAGTCATTATCAAAATCGGAAGAACATCACTATAGGTTTCAAGCCTTGTAGTCTTGTCCTTGGCTTGCATTTTCTTAAATGACTTTGTAAAAGCAAAGAAAATAAACAAAATAAAGATTAAAGCAAAACCTGCACCTGTAGAAGTACCTAAAGTTCCGCCTGCAGCACCAAATGCAGCTGCATAATTCTTTACATCTCCTAAAACACCGCCTACTCTTTTACCATAGCTGAATAATATATTGGCAGCTACCACTGAAATAATGGCATTTACAATCTGTTCTCCTATTTGAGAAATAGCACTTGGAATCATTGTGCCCAAGCCCTGGAAAAAACCTCTAAATACACCTAAAACTGCAACCACCAAAAGTGTTGGTGCTAAAACCTTTAATGCTATTGCAGACAAAGGTGTCTTTAAAAGTGTTCCTGTAAAAAATTCCGCTCCAAAGAAAACGATTAGTGAGGCTGCACCTCCACTAATAAACGCAAAAAGAAGGGCTCCGTGCAAAACTTTATTTGCGTCCTTTACGTGCCCCTTCGCCATTCTGGCAGATACCAGCTTTGATACTGCAAGCGGAATGCTGTATGAAGATATAAGTAATATTATGTTGTATATTTCGTAAGCTGTACCGTAATAATCATTTCCCGTATCCCCAATAGTAGCCGTAAGTGGGATTCTATATATGAGTCCCACAATACGGCTAATAATTGAAGCTATAGCAAGGATACTTCCCTGCATTAAGAAACCGGCATCGCCTTTTCTGTTTCTTTTTGTCATATAAAACTAATTTGCCTTACTAAATTCTGATTTGTTTGCATAGTACTGAGTCTCATCAGTGTATTCCTTCTGACAAGCCTGAATCCAAGTAGTTCCGACGTTAAGCTGGATTTCTTCTCCAGTGTTTAAGTCGTAGTAATGAGTTACATCAGTATCTCCGTCCTTAGACCATACAATATCTACCATCTTACCATTGGAAATATACTTACCAGTACCTGTGTTGTATGAAAGTACATAACCAAGATACTGAGAGCCTTCATAAATCCACCAATCAACATTTTCAATAATGATATTCTTAGCTGTTAATTGCTGACCAGATAAAGCATCTACCTGCTTCTGATTAAACTCATATCTGTAATATAAGCCATCATCCTCATTGTAAATCCAATAAGGCTTGTTTGTGTAATAGTACAACTGAATTGCCTGGCAATCCTGTCCATTTTCAAGAGCGTTACCCTCTGGAGCAAACTTAAAGTGTGGCTCGTAGTTTGAAGGAAGTGAAGTATCGTATCCAAGCTTCTGAATACCGATATCAATACCCTCTGAATTTGTGTAAAGAGTATGCTCAGTCTTACCTGTACGATATGAAGCTGATGAACCCTTCTTACCCTCAAGTGTTAAAGCATTAAGATTATCTACAAGATTTTTATCATCGATAAGCTCAAAAGCTGCTGGGTTGCCACCTGCATGCATATAAATTGCATCATACTCACTGGCAAAATAAACATAATAAGGACGAGAGCTTCGAATATTACCAATCTGATCAAGATTAGAATAATCATCAAAAATAGCCATCATACGAGTGATGCCACCCTCAACAACGCACTCATAAATAACACCTGCATTACCAATACCATACTGTGGTAAGCATGCCTTAGTATTTTCAATCATAACTGCTACTGGGCGCTTTCTTCCATAACTTGGGTCTACCCACTCACCAGTTAAATAACTATGTACTCTTCCATCCTCTGATGTTTGATCCCAAAAAGCAACGGAATCATCGACAGCCTCTACCTGTTCCTCTGGCTCGATTGTGGTAGTTGAATCAGCCTCAGCTGCATCCTTTTTACCGCAGCCAATAAGAGATGCTGACATTGCCAGTACAAGCATTGCGGATACCAATTGTTTTTTCATAGATTAATGTCTCCTTTTCGTTAATCTCGAGAAATATTAAGTATCTCTAATATCTCTCGTTGTTTTTGTTCCATGACTGAAGCTTCATCCTCTGTCATGTGATCAAACCCAAATAAATGTAACATACTATGGGCTATAAGAAAAGCGTATTCCCTAAGAGTAGAATGTCCATATTCTTCCGCCTGTTTATAGATGCGAGGAACGTTAAGGACAATATCTCCAAGAATTACCTCTCCTGATTCTGGATTAAATAAATCATCATTTTCTTCTATTTCAGAGAAATCACCAGCTGTTGTATATTCTATCATTGGGAATGAAAGAACATCTGTAGGTGAATCAATACCTCTGAATTCTTTATTTATAGTTTGGATTCCATCGTCATCAGTAAGTGTGACACTTAATTCTGCTTCAAATGGGAATTTCATGTAGTCAATAGCTGTGTTGATAACATCCTTTGCTATCTTTTCATAATCAAATTCAAATCCTACTTCACATTCACTTTCAATAAAAACTGTCATGCTAAAATATCCTCATTTGCTAAAATATCTCGAATAATTAAAAACTGGTTCATGGTAAGTCCAGAATTATCATAAAAACCTTTTTGTGATAATTCGTTGATTGTCTGGTATATTACCATGTTCTGATTCCATGAGCTGCTCATAGAATCTGAATCAAATAATTCTACCTTGGTAACAACAGAATCTACCATGTGAACAATCGCTGATTCCTTTGTACTAGGCAAAGATACTATGCCGCCATACTCTGACATTATTTTAATTACATCATTTGGAAAGCAATGATTGTTGGCTATTTTAATAGCATTGTCAATCATCGGTTCGCCCTCGATTTTGCCTAATCGATAATAAAAAGCTGCACAGGCTGCAAGCCCTTCGTTGGCATTTATTGCCTTGGCACACTTTTTAGAAAGGGCTGATATTCTTTTGGCATGCTGATATTCAATAGTTGAAAACATTCGAATTTCATTTACTAAAGAATAATCAGGATCAATAAAGCCCTCGTAAGGAATAATCTGCGCCTTTTCAACAAAAAGCCCAAGTATAGGCAATAGCACTACAGTAACCAGGCAAGCCGCCACTCCAGCAAAAAGTCCGTATACAAGTACTGAAAGCTGAAGCTCAAGATAATTAAAATAATAAAAAATTACTGATAGTAACGTGGTAACAGCAAAAAGAATAATGAGGGAATAGAGCCTTTGTAGATTCTCACTATTTCTAAGCAGGTGAGCAAGCATATTGCCAAACAGCACCATGGTAATATAGCAGATTATCATATAAACGCTATAATCAAAGCACAAGGCTGTAATAATTACTAAATACAAGCCAAAGGCGTTTGATAAACTGTCATCAAAAACAGCACTGGCAATAATCGGTAAAACAATAAATGGCGCAAAAAAATCAGGGGCAAAAACACTAAATAGGATTGTTAAAGCCCAATCTAAGGCAACCACAAAAGCAATCTTACCATAAGATATGTAATTATATTCAGGCAGCTTATTCTCTAGCCTTCTGCGAATTATTAAAAGTAAAAATAGGCAGAAAAAACAAATATTAATTGCAATCATGCAAATATATTTATCCACTAATACTGATGCAATCGAGCACATTAGCGTATTAGCAGCTATAAAAATAAGCGAAATTAAAACAGCATAACCAACTCTCTTAGTAGAAAATCTATCTGTCTGTCTCATTATTTTTCCTTTTTCTGCTTTCCAGTTTTTTATCATGCACTTCATAAGCATTAACAATTTTCTGAACAAGTGGATGTCTCACAACATCTTTTGCATCCAAATTGCAAATCTTAATATCTTCAATATTCTTGAGGACGCTCATGGCATCATCAAGACCAGATTTAACACCAGTAGGCAAATCCTTTTGAGTCTTATCGCCAGTGATAACTGCCTTTGAACCAAAGCCGATTCTTGTTAAAAACATTTTCATTTGGGCTGGTGTTGTATTTTGTGCTTCATCAAGAATAATAAAGGCATTGTCCAAGGTACGGCCTCTCATATATGCAAGAGGAGCAACCTCAATCAATCCTTTTTCCATATTACGTTGAAAAGCTTCAGCACCCATTATTTGATAAAGGGCATCATATAATGGTCTAAGGTATGGATCAACCTTGCTTTGCAAATCGCCAGGCAAGAAGCCAAGCTTTTCACCAGCTTCAATAGCAGGACGAGTAAGGATAATTCTTGAAACCTCCTCATTTTTAAAAGCTGTGATTGCCTTTGCCATAGCAAGATAAGTCTTACCTGTACCGGCAGGTCCAACACCAAAAACAATCATATTATTTGTAATAGCATCAACGTATTTCTTTTGACCAAGTGTTTTGGGAGCAACAGGCTTACCTGTTGTTGTGTGACAGATAATCTCACCTCTTGCTTCAGAAACATCATGGTTTACAATCTTTTCCTGTTCAACTGACATAATGTAATTAACATCCTGTGTAGTAATTATATTTCCCTTTTTTGAAAGAGATAAAAGCTCATCCACCACGATAACACCGTGTTCCACATGCTCTTTATCTCCAACCACCTTAATAGAATCATCTCTGGTGATAAAGGAAATATCCATTCCCTTTTCGATAGCCTTAATATTTTTATCAAACTGACCAAAAATATTAGAGGCGTGATCAGCAGGGATACTAATGCTTAAAGAAAAATCACTCATATTATTCTACAATATCTATAATCAATTTCATGTGGTCACATTTTTCAGGGCTAACAACTGTTGCACCCTTAATCATTTCAATAGCGTGCTTTGCCTTTGCTTCGTCATTTGCATGAACGTAGCAAATAGGCTCACCCTTCTTAACTTCGTCCCCAACCTTTTTGTTAAGGATAATACCAACTGACATATCGATAACATCCTCGAAGGTCTCACGGCCGCCGCCAAGTGACATGGAAGCAAGTCCAAAGGTTTCAGCCTTAAGTGCATGAACATAACCGTCACACTCAGCTTCTACAGGGATAACATATTTTGCAGGAGCAAACTTGTTAATATCCCTTGCGTAAGAAGCATCTCCACCCTGTGCTTCGATGAAGGACAGGAATTTTTCGAAGGCCTTACCATTTGCGACAGCCTCCTCCATAAGTGCTCTAGCCTTTGCTTTATCTGTTTCGATGCCTGAGAATACAATCATCTGAGAACCTAATTCGTAAACTACTTCCATTAAATCCTCTGGGCCGTTGCCATTTAAGGCATTGATTGCTTCTATAACCTCAAGATTGTTTCCTACAGCAAAGCCAAGAGGCTCATCCATGTTTGTAAGGACGGCTGCAATCTTTTTATCTGCACGCTTACCAATATCAACCATAGATTTAGCAAGTTCAAGAGCAGACTCCTTGTTCTTCATAAATGCGCCATCACCAACTGTTACATCAAGAACGATAGCGTCTGTTCCAGCCGCAAGCTTCTTAGACATAATAGAACCTGTGATAAGTGAAATCTCATCAACAGTAGCTGTAACATCACGTAAAGCGTAAAGCTTTTTATCAGCTGGTGCTAAATTCTTAGACTGACCAGTAACGGCGATTTTGATATCGTTAACCTGCTTAATGAACTGCTCTTCAGATAAAGCTCCATTAAAACCTGGGAATGCTTCAAGCTTATCAATAGTTCCACCTGTGTGACCCAAGCCACGGCCACTCATTTTTGCAACAGGAACTCCAATAGATGCAATAATAGGGCCAAGTACAAGTGTTACCTTATCGCCTACACCACCAGTAGAATGCTTGTCAATCTTAACTCCATCGATTGAAGAAAGATCAAGAATGTCTCCTGAATCGCGCATAGCCATTGTAAGATCATAACGTTCTCTAACATCCATGCCCTTAAAATATATTGCCATTAAAAGAGCAGACATCTGATAATCTGGAATTTCATCATGTGTATAGCCATTAACAATATGATAAATTTCCTCTGTTGTTAGAGCCTCCCCCATTTTCTTTTTTTCGATTAAATCATACATTCTCATGATTAAATACACCCCTTTTTAAAACTATTTGTGATATGGCTCATTATTCATAATACGCATAGCTCGGTAGATTTGTTCTAGAAGGATTACCCTCATAAGCTGATGCGGAAAAGTCATTTTGGAAAAAGAAATAGATGCATTGCAACGCTTCATAACAGCATCAGATAGCCCTAAAGAGCCACCTATAATGAAACATATAGAACTGTTACCTGTAACGCCAAGATTTTCAATATATTTTGAAAAAGCAACTGAATCCTGCTGCTTTCCTTGAATCGCAAGTGCAATAGCATAATCTCTATCTTTGATATGCTTTAAAATTCTTTCTCCCTCTTTATCCTTTATTATATTAATCTCAGTTTCTGTTGAATTTTCAGATGTCTTTTCATCGTTTACTTCAACTATTTCAAGATTACAATATTTGGACAAGCGTTTTGAATATTCGGAAATTGCGTCCCTATAAAACTTTTCTTTAATTTTGCCAACACATAGAATTCTTACATTCATGTTTACTATTTTAGCCCATTTACCCTAATTAAACAATATATAGTCACCCCTTTAAATTCTAAAAAATGCTTAAAATAAAAGACACGCCTGCGGTGACGTGTCTTTCAAAGGGAGAATAATGTTATGAAAAATGTATCTCTTATTGAGATGCTTTTATATTACTAATTAATTATGTATAAATAGAGTAATAAATGTGAACAAAATGTTAAATTTAAGATTGATAAATGTAATTGCCATGGTAGGTAGGACTTACATTACCGTCCTCATCCACAATTACTACTGATAAAACACTTGTACCTTCAATAATCGGGAATGGTTCCATATACTCTATACCATTTTGAACAGGATTGGTTCCATCCCAGGTGTAGTAGGCTTTACAGCCTTCAGGCACATCAATTGAAATCATTACCTTTTCGGTGTAAACGCCATCTGTTGGTGAAACTACAGGCAATGATAGCTGCTTATGAGTTACCACATATTTAGCGCTTGCAACCTCTGAATATTCTCCCACTTCATTCTGAGCAACAGCCTTTACCTCTGTTGTTCCTTCTGTGATTTGTATAGGTTTAGAATAAAGTTTTCCGGAGGTGGTAGGATTTTTGCCGTTTACAGTATAGAAGATTTGATAATCCCCTGTTGTAGTAAGCTGTAAAAGAAAATCCTTATCATACTCTCCTGCCTCATAGCTAAATGCCGGCGGAAGCAAAATGTATCCGCTAATCAAGGTCTTAATTTCCTCATCTGTAGCATTTTGAGCCAACTCATAAATACTATCAGTGTCTCCTAGAATACTAAGTGAATCCAGCAAATAGGTATAAATATTTTTGTTATTAGGATCACTTTCGAGGGCTTTCTCTAAATATAATACTGCGTTTTCATAATCCTTAACACGATAATACATTCTGCCTAAGCCATATATTACCTCAAAGGATGTGCTATTTATTTCGAAGGCCTCCTCATAGTATCCTAATGCCTTTGCATATTCTGTGTTATTTTCTGCATCCACAGCTTTATTCATTATATTGTCATAGGAATGACTGCCAACATAAGGAATAATCATGAAAGCGCCAATAATAGCAATCAGAATAAAGGCGATAAATATCAATGTTTTAATTTTCTTTGTAAAAACCTGCGATTCCTCTGATGGAATTGTCTTAGGAGCTATTGGCTTTTCTTTCACTTCAGGCTTTTCAGTGTATTTATATACGCCTGTTGCGAATTTGTCATCCTTGCTTTTGTTTTTATCCTCTACAACCTTAGAAAGCAATTCTTCCTCTAAAACGTTGTAATCAGGGACAAGCTGAATAGACTCCCCACATTTTGGGCAGTACATTAAACCATTTTCAATTTCAGCTCCACATTTTTTACAATTCATATTTTAGAATAATCCTGTTATAACACCGTCATCGGTCACATCAATATTATTAGCTGCTGGCTGCTTTGGCAAGCCTGGCATAGTCATTATATTACCTGTTACCGCAACCACAAAGCCTGCACCTGCAGATACATAAACCTCTCTAACATTAAGAGTAAAGCCTTCTGGTCTTCCAAGCTTTGTAGCATCATCAGAAAGAGAATATTGTGTCTTAGCCATACATACTGGGAAGTCCCCCATACCAAGCTCTGTAATTCTCTTTAATTCTCTTTCAGCAGCTGGTGAATAAGCAACATCCTTTGCACCATAAATCTCAGTTGCAACTGTGTTGATTTTATCTTTAAGAGAAAGCTCGTCCTTGTATAGTGGCTCAAACTCACTCTTCTTGTTTTCAAGAACATCTAATACCTTCTTGGCAAGCTCTACGCCACCTTGGCCACCCTTTTCCCATACTTCAGAAAGGGCAAATTCACATCCTCTAGACTCACAGAATTCCTTAACGAAATTTGTTTCAGCTTCAGAATCTGTAATAAATGAATTAAGGGTAACAACCACAGGTACCTTGTACTTTTGAAGGTTTTCAATATGCTTTTCTAGGTTTACGATACCCTTCTTTAAAGCCTCTAAATTTTCTGCAGTAAGGTCTGTTTTTGGAACGCCACCATTGTATTTAAGTGCACGAATTGTTGCAACAAGCACAACTGCATCTGGCTTAAGGCCAGCCATACGGCACTTAATATCAAAGAATTTCTCTGCACCAAGGTCTGCACCAAAGCCTGCTTCTGTAATAGTAATATCTGCAAGCTTCATAGCTGCCTTTGTGGCACGAACAGAGTTACAACCATGTGCGATATTAGCAAATGGTCCACCATGTACAATAGCTGGTGTATGCTCTAATGTCTGAATAAGGTTTGGCTTAAGAGCATCCTTAAGAAGTGCTGCCATAGCACCTGTAGCCTGTAAATCTCCTGCAGTAACAGGCTTTCCGTCAAATGTATAAGCAACAATAATTCTGCTTAATCTATCCTTCAAATCATGCATATCGTCAGCAAGACAAAGAATCGCCATAATCTCAGAAGCTACTGTAATAACAAAATGATCCTCTCTAACCATTCCATCAGCCTTAGCTCCAAGTCCAACAACAATATTTCTAAGGACTCTATCGTTCATATCAAGACATCTTTTCCAAACAATCTGTCTTGGATCAATTCCAAGTAAATTGCCCTGCTGGATATGATTATCAAGCATAGCTGCCAGCAAATTGTTAGCAGATGTAATTGCATGAAAATCACCTGTAAAATGAAGATTCAAGTCCTCCATTGGAACTACCTGTGCATATCCACCTCCAGCAGCTCCACCTTTAATACCAAAGCAAGGTCCTAAAGATGGCTCTCTAAGTGCAAGACAAGCTTTTTTACCAAGAACTCCCATTGCTTCGCCAAGACCAACTGATGTTGTTGTCTTACCCTCACCGGCAGGAGTTGGATTGATAGCTGTAACTAAAACAAGCTTACCATCCTTCTTGTCCTTAAGCTTTGCAAGCAATTCATCGGAAAATTTAGCTTTATACTTACCGTATAACTCTAAATCGTCCTCCTGAATATCAAGTAATGCCGCTACCTCCTTGATATTTGCCATTTTTGCTTCCTGTGCGATTTGAATGTCTGTCTTCATGTGCATGACTCCCTTTACTGTGCTTTAATTAGTTCTTCAAACTCCGAAATAGACATACGGATTTCTCTAGGCTTGGTACCCATTTCCGGCCCAACAACTCCTGCTTCCGCAAGTTGATCCATAATTCTTGCAGCTCTGTTAAAGCCAATTCTAAAGTTCCTTTGTAAATATCCAATGGAACCCTTTTGGTTTTCTATAACAAGGCGACCGGCTTCATTAAAAAGTTGGTCTCTAGAATTATCTGGCTCACCAGATATAGATACCGAACCATTGCCTGCCTCAGAGTTTTGAATTTGATTCTCTATTTCACTATTATATTCTGCACCTTCGTTGTTGTTCTTTAAGAAATCAACGACTGCACTAACTTCTTCATCACTAACAAAAGCGCCCTGTACACGAATTGGTTTTGAAAGATTCTGCGGTGCATAAAGCATATCACCATTTCCCAAAAGATCTTCTGCACCATTCATATCAAGTATGACTCTTGAGTCATTACTAGATGAAACAGAAAATGCTATACGAGAAGGTACATTTGCCTTAATCAAACCTGTAATAACATTAACAGTAGGCTTCTGTGTGGCAATAATCAAATGAATACCTGCCGCACGTGCCAATTGAGCAAGTCTAACGATGGAATCCTCTACGTCTGCAGCAGCTACCATCATAAGATCTGCAACCTCATCAAGTATAATAACAAGCTGTGGCATTCTGACTCTTTTTATTTCTGGAATAGAATCCGGAAGAGCATCGCTTTCAACCTTTTCATTAAAGCCTTGTAGGTTACGAACTCCTGCATCCTTAAACAACTCATATCTATCCATCATTTCCTTAACAGCCCAATGAAGAGCACCGGCTGCCTTTTTTGCATCTGTAATAACAGGAAGAAGTAAATGTGGAATGCCGTTGTATACAGAAAGCTCTACCATCTTAGGGTCAACCATTATCATTTTAACCTCGTCTGGGCTGGCGTGATAAAGGATACTCATAATCATTGTATTAATACATACTGATTTACCAGAACCAGTTGCACCCGCAATAAGCAAGTGAGGCATCTTTTCAATATTTCCAACAATAACTGAACCAGAAATATCTTTACCAACGCAGAAGGATATCTTTGATTTAGCTGATTTGAACTCCTTCGACGCAACAAGCTCTTTAAAGCCTACCATTGACTTAACCTTGTTAGGAACCTCAATGCCGATTGCTGATTTACCAGGGATTGGTGCCTCGATTCTGACATCTGTAACAGCCATATTAAGCTTGATATCATCAGATAGATTTACGACCTTTGATACACGTGTACCCTCGGCTATTTCAAGCTCGTAACGGGTAACTGATGGTCCCAGTGTAACCTCTGTAACATTTGCCTGAACTCCAAAATTACCAAGAGTTCTCTGAAGCTTTCCTGCCATTTCCTGAAGATATTCCTTGGAATCCCCACCATTTTTCTTAGTATCATTAAGAAGTGTGAGTGGTGGATATTTATATGGCTTATTAGCTTTCTTTTTATCTGATTCCACCTGTGCTCTAAGGGACTCTGAAGTGCTTTCGATTTCATCCTTTGTAGATGCAGATGGCTTTGGCCTTCTAGTAGTCTGCTGCTCCATAACTGGGGCTGGCTCTTCCTCTGGAATATCTGCTACCACTGATTTTTTAGGAGGCTCAGGGGTATTGATAATAGGAGGTGCTGTATTAATAACAGGGGAAGCCGGTGTCACCGGAATCTCTGGTGAAACTGCAGGCTGCGCCTGAGGTGTGACAACTGTAGCTATATCAGCTTCATCTGAAATATTCTTAAAGGAATGAATACTTCTGGATTTGTTTTCTCCTGAAAGCAATCTATGACGGCTTGTAGATGTAACCTCCACATCTGACTCACCATCAGCCATGTTAAATTTGATTTCATTAACATCCCCAGAAGCGGTAACCTCAGAATAATCAGGCATAAGTGTAGTATCACTAGTAATGCCAGAATGCTTTCTATCACGTCTGATTCCACCACGCTTGCTCTTTTGCTGCTGTTCCAGCTCTCTATCCTCGTTAATCTTATCTATAATAGCTTGACGATTATCATTAAATCTAACCTGATTTGCTTCTCGTTCAAGTAATTGTCTTTCTCTTCTAGCTCGTCTTTTAGCTGCTGCCCTATCTGCATGATATCTTGATGACTGCTGAACCTTATCAAAAGCAAAGCGCTCCATGATAATGATTACACATACAATCATAAAGATAACATCTATTAAATATGCTCCCAGCAATCCAAAGCTGTCAAAAATGCCAAACACAATGGTTCCACCAATAAGGCCGCCACCATAGTGATGCTCCTTGGCAAAGTCAAAGGCTTCAATAGGCGTAAGAATGTTTTGCCCATTAAAAATAAGCTCAACAAATACGCTAACGAATATCAGTAATACAGTACCTGCAACCACCTTAGCCACAGCTACCTTATTGCCATAATTTGAAATAATAAAAAATGCTGAAAAAGCTACCATAAACGGTAGTACGAATTGGATGATTCCAAAAACACCAAACAGAAAATTAGATACAGCATTTCCTACCATACCACCAAATCCAAAATTACTAATGCATAGTAAAATGCACAGAACTATAGAGCCCCAAAGGATAATTTCCTTTGAAGAATCTTCGAAAAATGGATCCTCAAATTCTACCTCTGATGCCTTTGATCTAGTATTCTTTCTGTTAGTAGTCTTCTTAGTCGTGTTTTGGGATTTCTTGCTATTTGATTTTCTTTTAGAATTATTCGTCCCTTTTTGTGCCAAAATATAACCTCATACATTCAAAAGAGAATAGTCAAACTATTCTCTTTTGCATAATTTATATTTCTAACCAATTAAATAGTTATAAATATTTTCGTATTTTTCTTTTTGAACAGACCATGAATAGTTTTTACTCATGCCGCGCTCAATCATCTTATTCCACTGAGCCTTCTTCTCAAAGAATATATACTTACTGTAGTTAACAGTATTTAAAAGCTCGTCACCATTATAATTTGCAAATGAGAAGCCGTCACCTGTCTTCATATATTCATTGTAAGCTTCAACAGTATCAGATAAGCCACCTGTCTCTCTAACGATTGGAACAGTGCCATATCTAAAGGAAATGAGTTGTGTTAAACCACATGGCTCAAATCTAGATGGCATAAGGAAAGCATCCGCTGCAGCATAAAGCTTGTGAGCAAGATTATCATCGTAGCAAATATTTGCTGAAATCTTCTCTGGATACTTCCATGCATAATGTCTAAACATATTTTCATATTTAGATTCGCCTGTACCAATTACAACAAGCTGAGTGAAATCATCAACGATTCCCTCGATACAATAATTAATTAAATCAAGCCCCTTTTGATCTGTAAGACGTGAAATTAAACCAATCATATATTTCTTAGAATCCACTTCTAAGCCAAGGTCTGCCTGAATTTTTGTCTTATTGATTTTTTTATTCTTACGGAAAGAATTAATATCAAAATTCTTGTAAATCTTAGTGTCGGTAGCTGGATTGTATACCTCGTTATCAATACCATTTACAATACCCTGCATATCATAATGACGAGCTCTAAGAAGTCCATCCAAGCCCTCGCCATAATATGGCATCTGAATCTCATCACAATACTTACCAGAAACGGTTGTAATGTAATCAGCGTATACTAAACCACCCTTAAGCATATTTCCACATTTCTTGTACTCAAGCTTATCTGGAGTAAAGAGATTCATAGAAAGGCCAGAAATACCAGCTACAGTCTTAGTATCCCACATACCCTGGAACTTAAGGTTGTGTATAGTCATAACAGATTTCATGCCCCAGAAGAACTGATCCCCCTGGAAATCATTTTTAAGATATACAGGAATAAATCCTGTCTGCCAATCATGACAATGAATGAGATTTGGTTGAAAACCAATGAGTGGAAGCATTGAAAGAACAGCCTTATCAAAAAAGATGAACTTTTCAAGATCCCATCTATCCTCTGAATATGGATAGAAACAATCAAAATAATCGTGGTTATCAATAAAGTAAAAGGTGACCCCATCAAGCTCGTACTCAAAAACACCAACGTACTTTGTTCCTACTAATGGTCCCATATTCATTTGGAAACTAGTTAAAAATTTAAAATCCTTTTTGTATTTCTCAGGTATAAAAGTATAATATGGCAAAACTACTCTAACATCGAAGTATTCCTTAGAAAACTCCTTAGGTAATGCGCCACAAACATCTGCCAAGCCGCCGGTCTTAACAAATGGTACACATTCACTGGCCGCAAATAGTATCTTATTCATTAGTTATCAACCCCTCTTATTTTAGTAATATATTTTAGTAATTATTCAGACCAGTTGTGATATACGTTCTGTACATCATCATCCTCATCAAGTAAATCTAAAATCTTATTAATCTTATATAAATCCTGCTCATCTGTAAGCTCAACGTATGTCTGAGGAATCATTGTAACCTCTGCGTCAGCCATAGGAATGTTTTCTGCTTCAAGAGCCTCTCTAACTGCTGAGAAATCATCTGGTGCTGTGTAGATTTCAAAGCAATCCTCCTCCTCTGAGAAGTCTTCAGCGCCTGCATCAAGTGCAATCATCATTAAATCATCTGCATCCATAGAGCAGTCTTCTTTAGAAATAATAATCTGACCCTTATTATCAAACATAAATGATACGCAACCAGGTGTACCAATGCTTCCGCCACCCTTTGTAAATGCGTTTCTTACATTAGCTGCTGTACGATTTCTGTTGTCTGTAAGGCAATCTACAATAATAGCTGTACCATTAGGGCCGTAGCCTTCGTAGCTAACGTTTTCATAGTTAACTGCATCAATGTTACCAGCTGCCTTCTTGATACCATTTTCGATAGTAGCGTTTGGTACGTTGTTAGCTTTAGCCTTTGCGATAACATCACGAAGCTTTGAATTATTATTAGGGTCTGGACCGCCCTCTTTAACTGCGACAGCGATTTCACGACCAATTATTGTAAAAATCTTACCCTTTGCAGCATCATTCTTTTCCTTTTTGTGCTTAATATTAGCAAATTTTGAATGTCCTGACATAAAATTAATACCTCTTTTCTATTCTGAATCTAAAAAATTATATCAAATAACAGTTTTTTATTCAACGTGCCTTTTCTTTCTGACGTAAACTCCATCAATTACTTTATCTGTCACGTTTTTAATATAAAAAACATAGTTATCATCTTCAAGTGTAAGGGATTTGCCATCCTCTGGAATCTTTCCATATAGGGAAATCAGATAACCATTTAAGGTTTCGTAGTCATCTGAAAACTTTGTTCCTAATATATCCTCTACCTCTTCAAGTGTGGTGGAACCATCCATCAGATAGGAGTCATCTGTCTTTATTTCAATTGATGCCTCATCCTCATCATGCTCATCTTCGATATTACCAACAATCTCCTCAAGTATATCTTCTAAGGATAACAAGCCTGATACCTGGCCATATTCATCCACCACTATAACCATATGCCTCTTTTTAGACTGCATTTTGGTAAATAAAGTGTTGATACCATGAGTCTCTGGAACAAATTCCGCAACCGAAAGGAATTCATGCAAATCCTTAACCTTTATATTATCAATATCTTTATCATAAAAATTAAGAATATCCTTAATATGAAGAATTCCAATGATATTGTCTAATTCTTCGATATAAACAGGGTATCGGCTCATATTATTATTATTAATAAAGCTGATGGCCTCTCGTAATGAACAATCACCATTAATAGCAACAATACTCTTTCTATGAGTCATAATATCCTTTGCATCAGTGTCTGAAAATTCAAAGATATTTTGAATCATAGCCGCTTCGGAAGCCAAAATATTTCCATCTTCATGGCCTTCATTTACAAGAGAAATAACATCCTCTTCCGTAACATTTTCCTGTTTAGACCGCCTGTAGAGAATAACAATAAAAACAAGTTCCGTTATTGCAATAATAACAAGTAAAATTAACAAATAGGGATTCGACCCGTCTTCCATAAAAACTCCTTTCCTTATACAAAACTCTTACCTTACTATGATAACATACCTAATTAAAAAAGACTAAACATATAAGTGTTTAGTCTTTAAAAATTTCGTGAAAAGTTTCGCTAATCGGTTTCATTAGCTTGTCCTTCCTCTAATTCATCAGTCGCAGTTGCTTCATCCTCTTTTGTCTCCTTGGCCACTGCGTCCAAATCTATGTCCTCAAGGTCTACATTGGTAATTTCCTTATCGCCTGCTTCCTTGTCATCAGACTGCTTATCAGACGTAGGATTTGCCTTGTCATCAAGGCTTCCAATGTAAAACTCCCCATTTTGCATATCGAAAAGATTAAGGACCTCCATTCCAAACACATCATGCATATATGAATAGATTTCTTTATTATTAATCTCTCTATTATGCTTTCTAATAACATTTTTCTTAAGCTTAACTCTTACATCCTTAATCCATTCAGTGATTTCCTCCGCCTCTTTTGAGTTTGTGCGAAGCTTATCATAACAAAAATCCATAGATGCAATCATAAGCTCTCTATTCACTTCATCTATTTGCTTTGGAATGTCTAAAAGCTCATCTTCATTTGCTTCGATGCGCTCTTTACATTCCTCAAGTAGTCTTTTATCATCATCTAACTTTTTGGAAACTAAATCAGAGGTTCCCTCCATATTAGACATAACAGAAGCCATAAGATTTTCCTTAACCTTCTTTAAATCCTTAAGTTCCTGCTTGATTTCAGCTTCTCGCTTTATAAGCTCGTTTTCCTTGGCCTCAAGCTCTTTAACTTCCTCTGGCTTACCACCTAGAGCAAACAGCCTGTGCCATTTTTGGTCTAATATAAGGATAGGTATCTTAATATCTGCAAGTGCAGAAGAAAAATCTCTTTCAGCCATAAAATCACCTACTTTTTATGCTGTGAAATGTTATAGGAAAGCTGCATTAAACTATCAGAAAGATGTACGTTTTCAATAACTACATCTGGAATATCATCCAAATCCACATGGGCAAAATTCCAAATAGCATGTACTCCAAGAGAAACAAGCTTTAGAGCTGTACTCTTAGCATTCTGCTTAGGTAATGTAAGGGCAGCTATTTCCACATTATTGTTCTTAATGAATTCTGGTAATTCATCTAACATTTGAACTGGTAAATCTCTTACCATTTTACCTTTAAGCTCAGGATTGACATCAAACAATCCAATAATTTTAAATCCAACTCGCTCAAACTTAACATAGCCTGCAATAGCCTGACCAAGATTACCAGCACCAATAACAATAACGTTATGTGTATCATTAACGCCTAAAATATTGCCAATTTCATCATGAAGATAAGCAACATTATAGCCATATCCCTGCTGACCGAAGCCGCCAAAATTGTTAAGGTCCTGTCTAATCTGTGATGCAGTCACATGCATGCGTTTACTTAAATCGTTTGATGAAATTCTTTCAACACCGTCGTCTAAAAGCTCACCTAAGTATCTGTAATATCTTGGGAGTCTTCTTATAACCGCCTGTGATATCTGTTTATCCAAATCTAACGCCTCCTCATTGCACTGTAATTTAATTATAAAATTCAGATAAAACTATGTCAAGATTTTAACAAACATCATTTTTAGTCTGCATTCAATTCTTCCCATTTTTCGTAGAGTTCCTCTAGTTTATTATCCACCTCAGCCTGCTTTGCAGATAATTCATTAAGCTTTGCAGAGTTAGTCATATTTTCAGGCTTAACAAACTCTTCCTCAAGCTTTGCTTTTTCTGCTTCAAGCTTTTCAATTTCATCTTCGATTTTATTTATTTGGTTTTGAAGCTTACGCTTTTCTGCTTCAATTCTTTTTTGTTCTTTATAGTCAAGTTTGGCTGCAGTTTCCACTGCCTGGCTTTCTCCACCAATATTGGCATTACCATTAGCATTTCCGTATAATTGCTCTTTTTTAGCAATATAATCATCATAATTACCAAGGTATTTTGTCAAACGACCATTTGATAGCTCTAATATAATATTAGCTGTTCTATTAACAAAATATCTGTCGTGGCTAACGTATAAAAGTGTACCATCATATTCGTTAAGAGCATCTTCAAGCTTTTCCTTTGAATCCATATCCAAGTGGTTGGTAGGCTCATCAAGGATTAGGAAATTTGACTTTGAAAGCATCAGTTTAGCCAAAGACACTCTACCGCGCTCACCACCTGATAGTTCAATGATTCGCTTGAACACATCATCCTCAGTAAACATAAATGCAGCCAAGGTATTTCTAACCTTTGTTTCTGTAAGGAATGGGTAAGCATCATGTAATTCACTAAAGATTGTATTTGATTCTGTAAGCCCCTGCTGTTCCTGGTCATAATATCCAACAGTAACATTTGCACCAAATTTGATTTCGCCGGTTTCAAAGGAAGTAAGTCCATTAATGCATTTTAGGATTGTTGTTTTTCCAGTACCATTATCACCTAAAATGGCAATCTTATCCCCTTTGTGGACCTCAAAGGATAAATCGGTAAAGATATTTTTATCTTCATAAGATTTTGTAACATTACAAAAATCGAGAACATCCTTACCACTTTCCTTTTCAATCTCAAGTGTTAAACGCATTCCAGCAGATTCCTTATCAGGCGCATCCATCACTTCCATTTTATCAAGAAGCTTCTTACGGCTTTCTGCTCTCTTAATAGATTTTTCTCTATTGAAGGATTGAAGCTTATCAATAACTGCTTTTTGATGTTCTATTTCCTTTTGCTGCTTTTCATAGGCTCTTTCATAGGTAACCTGATAAACTGCCTTCTGCTCGACATAGGCAGAATAATTACCTGTATACACAGAGGTTCTGCCGTAGGACAAATCCACTACATGATCTACAATCTTATCAAGGAAATATCTATCATGAGCTACAATTACAACAGAGCCCTTATAAGATGACAAATAGCCTTCAAGCCATACTATAGAATTCAAATCCAAGTGGTTAATAGGCTCATCCAAAAGCAAAAGATCAGGTGCTGATGCTAAAAGACGACCCAAGCTAACTCTGGTCTTTTGACCACCTGAAAGCTCATTCATGCTCTTTTGTAAATCATCGCCTTCAAAGCCCAAGCCCTTTAAAATGCCTATAGCTTCAGAGCGGAAGGTGTATCCACCTTCAATATCAAATTGATGCTGTAATTTATGGTAATTATCCATAAAGGCTGCCATATCGGCTGTTGCCACCTGACTCATTTCAGCTTCCATAGCGGCTAAACGCTTTTCCATAGAAAGCAAATCTGCCCTAGCATTTAAAACTGTATCAAGGATATTTGTTCCGTAATGGTCCTCTTGGTACTGAGCCAAATATCCAAAGGTAGCATCCTTTTTAAGAGTCACTTCACCCTCATCAGCATTAAGCTCGCCAATGATGATTTTAAGAAGTGTAGACTTACCAGTACCATTATTTCCTACAATGGCTACCTTTGAACCTTCATCAACAGTAAATGTGGCATCCTTTATGATATTGTCTTCGCCAAATGATTTATAAATATGTGAAACGTTAAGAAGCATATATTTTACCTAAAAAATGCGCCTGACTTTTGCCAGGCGCAAAATGAACTCAAAATTTTACTGTACGTCCTTAATAGAGAAGCTGATACGTCCCATCTTGTCCTTACCAAGGCAAACAACCTTAACTGTATCTCCAAGAGTAAGTACATCTTCTACTCTATCAATTCTTTCCTTAGCAATCTTAGAAATGTGAACCATTCCTTCCTTGCCAGGTGCAAACTCAACAAATGCACCAAATTCCTTGATACTTACAACCTTACCTGTAAGAATCTGGCCCTGCTCAAAATCAGTTGTGATGATTTCAATCATACGCTTAGCTTCGTCCATCTTTGCAGCATCTGTACCACAAATAGAAACGTTGCCTTCATCAGTGATATCAATCTTAACATCGCATCTTGCAATGATTTCATTGATTGTCTTGCCACGCTGACCTACTACATCACCAATCTTCTCTGGGTCGATAGAAAGCTGAATAATCTTTGGAGCATATTCGCCAACCTGTGGACGTGGCTCTGCGATAGCCTTGCTCATACATGTATCCATGATAAAGAATCTAGCTTCACGACATCTTGCGATAGCGCCCTCAACGATTGGACGTGTAAGACCGTGAATCTTAATATCCATCTGAATTGCTGTGATACCTTCCTTAGTACCTGTAACCTTGAAGTCCATATCTCCGAAGAAATCTTCAAGACCCTGGATATCAGTAAGAAGTACGAAATCGTCATCTGTATCGCCTGTAACAAGACCACAAGAGATACCAGCAACCATAGCCTTAATTGGAACACCAGCAGCCATAAGTGACATACATGATGCACATGTTGAAGCCATTGATGTAGAACCATTTGATTCGAATGTCTCAGATACGGCACGAATAGCGTATGGGAACTCCTCTGGTGTAGGAAGTACAGGAAGGAGTGCACGCTCTGCTAATGCACCGTGACCAATTTCACGACGTCCTGGTCCACGTGATGGCTTTGTCTCACCTACAGAATATGCAGGGAAATTATAGTGATGCATGTATCTCTTCTCTGTAACGAATGGATCAAGACCATCAATCTTCTGAGCCTCTGAAAGAGGTGCAAGAGTTACAACATCGCAAATCTGTGTTTGTCCACGTGTAAACATTGAAGAACCGTGAACACGAGGAACGATATCTACCTCAGCTGCAAGAGGACGAATTTGTGTGATTTCACGACCGTCTGGACGCTTGTGATCCTTAAGAATCATCTTGCGAACTGTCTTCTTTTCATACTGATAAATAGCTTCGCCAAGAACAGCGAGCCACTCTTCATTCTCTGCAAATGCTTCCTCAAGACGCTCTGTAATCTGACGGATATTCTCCTCACGAACCTGCTTTTCATCTGTGAATACAGCTTCTTCCATCTCTGATGGTGGAACGATTTCCTTCATCTTTGCAAAGAGTTCTTCTGGAATAGCACATGATGTATATTCATGCTTTGCCTTACCACATTCCTTAACCATTTCATCGATAAATGCGATGATTGTCTGGTTAACATCATGGCACTTGTAAATAGCCTCAATCATCTTGTCTTCAGGAATAATATTAGCACCAGCTTCGATCATAATAACCTTTTCACGAGTAGATGCTACTGTAAGCTTAAGGTCACCCTTATCCCACTGCTCCTGAGATGGGTTAACGATAAACTCACCATCAATCATACCCATCTGTGTCATAGCACAAGGGCCATCAAATGGGATATCTGAAATACATGTAGAAATAGCAGCACCAAGCATAGCAACAAGCTCAGGTCTGCACTGTGGATCAACAGACATAACCATGTTATTAAGAGTAACATCGTTACGATAATCCTTTGGGAATAAAGGTCTCATAGGTCTATCGATAACACGTGCTGTAAGGATAGAATTCTCTGATGCCTTTCCTTCTCTCTTATTGAAACCTCCTGGAATCTTTCCAACAGCGTATGTCTTTTCTTCAAACTCAACTGAAAGTGGGAAGAAATCGATACCATCACGAGGCTTATCAGATGCTGTAGCAGTAGATAATACTGTTGTCTCACCATACTGAATAAATGCTGCGCCATTAGCCTGTGCAGCAACTCTGCCGATATCAACACGAAGTGTTCTACCAGCTAAATCCATTGTAAAAGTCTTCATGGCTTTCTCCTTTAAATATTTTATATATTTAAGCATCAACCCGAAACTACTGAAAACGAAGCGAGAAAAAATAAAACTAACATATTTTCGCTCCTAATTCAGTGGCTTCGGATTTTGCTTTTATACCTAATTCATAAGAAAATGAGCGGAGTAATTGTACTCCGCTCCTATAGATTACTTTCTTAAACCAAGACGCTCAATGATTGAACGATATCTTTCAATGTCTGTGTTCTTAAGGTAAGCAAGAAGGTTTCTTCTCTTACCAACCATCTTCATCATACCACGACGTGAGTGATGATCACCTGGGTTAGCCTTAAGGTGCTCTGTAAGCTCAGCGATACGTGCTGAAAGAACTGCGATCTGAACCTCTGGAGAACCTGTGTCACCAGCTGTTCTAGCGTACTCATTGATAATTGCCTGTTTCTTCTCTTTTGTAATCATTTGAATTACCTCCTATAAAATATGTATGCCGTAACTAAGGTAAAGGTCGGAGTGTCCAAAACCTGAGTTACAGTAAAATTAGTACCGATATATAATATCACAGCCCGCAAAAGATGTAAACTATAATAAAACTAATGTGTCAATTAATTTAACGCAATTAAGTCTTCTATGCCGTATTGGCTGACATTTTTCAGCTTGCCACTGTTGACGTAAATAACTGAAAAATCGTTATTTAGTGCAAAGTAAACACTACCCGTATCAGCATCTGTGTCACCAATTGAAATGATTGTAGCGTACCCGGCTGCATCGTATACATAATACTGTGGCGAATCTTTAGTGATACCATAATCTTCTGCGTTTTCACCAGCTATTACATCTGTAAAACGTATATCAGTAAAATAATTTAAAACCTTATCTATTCTATCCTCATTGATATCTAAGGATTCATCGTCTGTATATACCCACTGGTCGTCCTTGCGCTCAAACTTTAAAAGAATACCGTTATTATCAGTAAAATAAAAGCTATATATCTCTTCCTGCGGAATGAGAAAAATAATCTCGCCCTCATCCTCTATAACACTTTCCTCATCTAAATCCTCTGGAGTAACAGCTTCAATTGATTTAGAGGAAGACCATTTTTTGTTTCCTATGTGCTTTTTGTTAAATGTAAATATGAAAAGCAGAGCAAGGAGCACAACCACTAAAATGAGTAATACTATTTTAATGTTTTTCGAATTAATAATATTTTTCATAACCCTCAATAATTAATTATCTATAGATAATATCTTCTCTTCCAGGACCATTTGAAACCATTGTGATTGGGAATCCAATTTCCTTTTCAATGAATTCAATATAGTTTCTACAATTTTCTGGTAAATCCTCGTACTTTTTAATTCCTCTGATATCGCATTTCCATCCAGGAAGTGTCTTAAGTACTGGCTTTGCCTTTTCAAGCTTTGAAGTAACAGGGAAGTCTGTTGTAACCTCTCCATCGATTTCGTAACCTACGCAAACTGGAATTTCATCAAGATATCCAAGTACATCAACTACTGTAAATGCTACATCTGTTGTGCCCTGCATTCTACAACCGTACTTAGAAGCAACGCAGTCAAACCATCCCATACGACGTGGACGACCTGTTGTAGCACCGAACTCACCACCGTCACCACCGCGACGTCTAAGTTCATCTGCTTCGTCACCGAAGATTTCAGAAACGAATGCACCTGCTCCAACTGCTGACGAGTATGCCTTACATACTGTAACAACCTGCTTAAGCTCCTGGGCTGGAATACCAGCTCCAATACATCCGTATGGTGCAAGTGTTGATGAAGATGTAACCATAGGATAAATTCCGTGGTCTGGATCCTTAAGAGTTCCAAGCTGACCTTCAAGAAGGATTGTCTTATTTTCTTTGATTGCATTCCAAAGGTATGCTGATGTATCACATACATAAGGAGCAATCATATCTCTATACTCGTGAAGTGTATTAAGAAGCTCTTCTTCTGTAAGAAGTGGCTTGTGATATAAATGTTCAAGAAGAACATTCTTCTGATCACAGGTACGAGCTACCTTTTCCTTAAGAAGCTCCTCATCAAAAAGCTCCTGAACCTGATAACCGATTTTAGCGTACTTATCAGAGTAAAATGGTGCAATACCACTCTTTGTCGAACCGAATGAAGCTTTACCTAATCTTTCTTCCTCGTATTGATCAAAAAGGATATGATATGGCATAACAATCTGAGCTCTATCAGACACAAGTATGTGTGGAGCTGGAACCCCTTTCTCCTCTATAGATTTAATCTCTTTAATGAGAACAGGGATGTTAAGTGCAACACCGTTTCCAATAATACTTGTTGTATGATTATAAAAAACTCCTGAAGGTAATGTGTGAAGTGCGAATTTACCATAGTTGTTTACGATAGTGTGTCCTGCATTAGCACCTCCTTGAAATCGTACTATGATGTCTGCGTCAGCTGCCATCATGTCAGTAATCTTTCCTTTGCCTTCGTCGCCCCAATTAGCGCCTACAACTGCTTTAACCATAACAATCCTCCTAAAAACAATATTTAATTTATATCAATCAATTTCTTAGTCACTGTACAAGCTAAAGCGCCTGGTCCAATATGACATGAAACTGAAAGTGATAACGGATCAATCCAGATTTCTTTACCTGGGAATTCTGCTAAAAGTTCTTCTCTGAACTTTTCTGCTGCTTCCTGGTTCTGTGTATGTGCAATTGAGATAATCACATCATCCGGATTATCTGTGTGAAGAACATTTTGCATATCCTTCTTCAAAGCATCTATCATAATAGATTTAGCCTGCTTCATTGTGCGGGCCATTGCAAACTTATCTAGCTTTTCTCCGTAGATTGAAAGAACCGGCTTAATCTTAAGTAATGAGCCGATAGCTGCAACTGCAGGTGTAAGACGGCCGCCCTTCTTAAGATATTCCAAAGTATCTACTGTGATATAAATAGTAGATGCTGCCTTGATTTCCATTAATGCATCGCATATCTCCTGAGCAGTTTTGCCCATATCTGCGAGCTTTTTAGCCTCTAAAGCTGAAAGCTTCTGTGTAACAGAAATACGCTGATTATCCACAACTACGACTCTTCCATCGTAATCCTCTGAAAGCATTTTAGCTGTATCGCAGGATGATGAAAGTCCTGAAGACATTGGAATGTAAACTAATTCATCGTAGTCTTCTAGAATCTTGTCCCAAGTATCCATAAGATTTCCTGTGATAGGCATTGAAGTTGTGATTTCTCCACCTTCTGTAAGTTTCTTATAGAAATCGTCCTGGGATAAATCGATATCCTCGTAATATAATTCTCCATTAATATAAAATGGCATTGGCTCAACAAAGATTCCAAGCTCCTTTGACTGTGCCTGTGTAATGCCGCTATTACTATCTGTAAGTATTGCTACTTTCTTCATAAATCACCTCTAAATTTTATGGCTTAAATTAAAAAGCACCGCTGATTATTTTATCATAATCAGCGGTGAATTAAAACCTAAAAGCGAAAATTTTAGTACATTCCACCCATGCCTGCACCAGCAGCCGCAGCAGCTGCAGCATCAGCAGCAGGGTCCTTAATGTCAGCAACAACTGACTCTGTTGTAAGAAGTGTAGATGCAACAGATGCAGCGTTCTGAAGTGCTGTACGTGTAACCTTTACAGGATCAACGATACCAGACTTAACCATTTCAACGTACTGCTCGTTATAAGCATCGAAACCAATGCTATCCTCTGACTCACGAACCTTGTTAATAATTACAGAGCCTTCAAGACCAGCGTTAGCAGCGATGTAGAAAAGTGGAGCCTCAAGAGCCTTAACGATTACGTTAGCACCTGTCTTCTCATCACCTGTAAGTGTATCAGCAAGTTCAGCAACCTTCTTCTGAACGTGAATGTAAGCGCTTCCGCCACCTGCGATGATACCTTCTTCAACAGCTGCACGAGTAGCGTTAAGAGCATCCTCCATACGAAGCTTAGCTTCCTTCATTTCTGTTTCTGTAGCAGCACCTACGCGGATAACTGCAACACCACCAGCGAGCTTTGCAAGTCTTTCTTGAAGCTTTTCCTTATCAAACTCAGATGTTGTCTCATCAATCTGACCACGAATCTGAGCAACACGAGCCTCGATAGCATCTTTATCGCCCATACCATCAACGATTACTGTGTTTTCCTTGTTAACCTTAACGCTCTTTGCGCGTCCAAGCTGCTCTAATGTAGCATCCTTAAGCTCGAGGCCAACCTCCTCAGAGATAACCTGACCACCTGTAAGGATAGCGATATCCTGAAGCATTTCCTTACGTCTGTCGCCATATCCCGGAGCCTTAACAGCTACAACGTTGAATGTTCCGCGAAGCTTGTTAAGGATAAGTGTTGTAAGAGCCTCACCTTCGATATCCTCAGCAATGATAAGAAGTCTAGCACCAGACTGAACGATCTGCTCAAGTACTGGAAGAAGCTCCTGGATGTTAGAAATCTTTTTATCTGTAATAAGGATGTATGGATCATCAAGGTTAGCTTCCATCTTGTCCATATCTGTGCACATGTAAGCTGAGATATATCCTCTATCGAACTGCATACCTTCTACAAGGTCAAGCTCTGTCTGCATTGTCTTAGATTCTTCGATTGTGATAACGCCATCGTTAGAAACCTTTTCCATAGCGTCAGCTACCATCTGACCTACTTCGTCATCACCAGCTGAAATAGCAGCTACACGTGCAATCTGCTCCTTACCATCAACAGCCTTAGACATACCAACAATCGCTTCTGTAGCGCAATCTACAGCCTTCTTCATACCCTTTCTAAGAACGATTGGGTTAGCACCTGCAGCAAGGTTCTTCATACCTTCCTTAACCATAGCCTGTGCTAAAACTGTAGCTGTAGTAGTACCATCACCTGCAACATCATTTGTCTTTGTAGCAACTTCCTTTACAAGCTGAGCGCCCATGTTCTCGAATGGATCATCAAGCTCTACGTCCTTTGCGATAGTAACACCATCGTTTGTGATAAGTGGAGCACCGTAAGACTTTGCAAGAACTACGTTACGTCCCTTAGGTCCGATTGTTACTCTAACTGTATTTGCTAATTTATCTACACCAGCTTCAAGAGCCTGTCTAGCTTCTGCGCCATACTTAATTTCTTTTGCCATAATTAATTTCCTCGCTTTCTTTTAGTTAAATCAAATGCTGTCAAAATATTATTCTACAATTGCAAGAATATCATTCTGACGAACGATAATGTATTCTTCACCCTCAAGCTTAACATCTGTACCAGCATATTTAGAATAGATAACCTTCTGGCCTTCCTTTACCTGCATTGTGATTTCTTTACCATCTACAACCCCGCCAGGACCAACTGCAATAACCATAGCTTCCTGTGGCTTTTCCTGAGCTGCTGTAGCTAAAATAATACCAGACTTTGTAGTCTCTTCAGCTTCGCACTGTTTTAATACAACTCTGTCAGTTAATGGAACCAATTTCATTTTATATTACCTCCTAAAATAAATTATCAATTATCATTTATTAGCACTCATTATAATCGAGTGCTAACTACAAAAAGTATAATAGGATTCTATCAACATTGTTGCAAGTAAAATTCTTGTAGCAAAATCAACAGAATCCTCTCATTTACTCTCGTTTTCTCGTTATATCTCTTTTTTTCTCATTATTGGACTTTTCGGAATCTTAGAAAGCACTGTATTCTTAAGGCTATCGCCCCCTGCAGTTAGTAGCTTCATAAACACATCCATTATTAAAGCCTGCTTGTCTGGCTCTAAGGATTGGATTTCCTTTTTAATAGATGCTACAGATTTTACCTTGCTAGAGGTAATCTGGGAAAGTCTCGTGGCGCCAGCGGATTGCAGGGATGAGAAAAATATATCTCCGAAGGCTGCCCTTGTATCATAATCCACTGAAAGAGCCCAATTTGTAATAATTTCGTCAATCATATTTGAAGAAGCTGCCACACTATCCTTAAATTCAAAGCTATCCCTTGTTACCATCCAGGACATTGGATCATGCTGATTGATTCCTTTAGAATTACTAGCAACTATCTTGGTTTTTGACTTTGTATAAAGCATCAGCCCAATAATTGATTCCTCAGGAATAAATTTATGGACCTTTTTAGCAACCTGCTTGTATTCCGTCTTTTTAAGAATTTCTGGGATAAACCCAGGACCATCAAAATTGTAAATATCTATAATACTATCCTTGATGTGAGGCTTGGAAAAAGCACTGCCATATACAGCAAAATTGCCACCTTTAGAATGTCCGCCAATTCTGATAGGCTTCATGGTTCTGGCAAGATTTGTATCAAGATATTGCACAGCCTTAAGCTGACCTCCCGTGCCCTCAGAAAAGCACATGTTAAAATCTTCCTTCCAACCTACCAAGGTATCATCTGTGCCCCTAAAAGCAACAAATATAGTGCCATCTGAGAGATAAAAGGTACATACAGAGAATTGACTTTGATTATCTGCATCTACTTCATTGGTAAAGCCGCAAAGCTTCATCCCACCAAATCTTCTGGTATGAACCATCTCCTTTAACATAAATGGAGCAAGCTTTGTAAGAGCTGTTCTATTCATAAGCTCCTTTTCAGAAAACTTTGTAAAGAACTTTTCTGTTAAATCCTCAATGGAAATCTTCTCCTTAAGTCCTGGACCAGGCACTAAACCATCAAAAGGTGAATACACCAGCTCGCAAAGAACCAGTGCATCCACCTCGTTAAATGGTGCTATATCAAAGGGGACATCCCCTCTCCATTTTAAGTAATCAACAATGTTAGCCATAAAATTTATTCCTCAAATAAATCGTCAGAGCCCTCAGCTGGTTTGTCATCCTTTTCTTCATGTGTTTCAAAGAAAGGCTCCTCCTCAAAGATAGAATCATCTGCCTTTTTGCCTGACATGAGAGGTGATTCCTCCATGTTTCGCTTGAAAAGCCTATCAGAATCCTTTTTATGATCGTTAAGACCAATAACCATAAGTAAAAGCGAGAATAAAGAAAAAGCTCCCACAACAATTAAATAAATGTAAGAAATCATTGAACCTGCGAAAATCTTAATAGGAGTAAGCAAAATATAAATGCTTCCAGCGATTGTAGCAATTCCAAGAAGCAGGCTTAAGAACCATGAGCCTCTTTGAATATGAAAAAGCGCAAAAGACTGCTGAAGCATAACTGCACCAAAAACTACGCCTATAAGGCAAACTAATGCATCAATAAATGAGGATACAACATCTGCATTTATTATGAAAACAGCTCCAATAATTACTAAAATTACGCCCATTGTAAAACCGTAGCTGGTAATTCTAATGTACTCACGATTAAAGAAATACTTAATCATGTAATACATTCCAAAACATATAAACAGGATGCCAAGACCTAATATAGAAAATGAATATATCATCTTCGCAATAAGAGCAGCATCAAAAGCTATAAGGCAAATACCAACAGCAAGGAATGCTAACGCTCCAATTATATTAGCTACAAGGCCTGCCTTTGAATCTTTAATTTCTTCTTTGTTTGAAGCCATATTCTCCTCCTTGATAAGTTCTAGCTAAAAATAATAACGATTAGATTAAGAAGACAATGAGCTGCTATACACAATGAAAGCCGCTTTGTCCTAACATACATAACCCCTAAACCAATGCCTACAACCAAAGCATATATAAATTGTACTATATTATTGTGCAGAATTCCAAAAAAAATCGAAGAAATAAGCACTGATGGAATAAGGCCATACCAAAGGTATAGCTGGCCTGTTACTATTCCTCTAAGTAACAGCTCTTCTAATATAGGTATCACAAGGCAGTTGCAAAGAACCTTGATAATGAGATTCCCATCTGACAAGGTGTTTTCGGCATGCTTAAAGCCCTCAGATACCTGAGCTATGCCTGTCTGGGTAAGCAAAATATTAAGAACGATTCCAAGAGCTACTACACCAATCACCCATAAAATATAGTTTACAAGCTGTCTCTTATCAGTTAGCTTTTCAGGGATTAGCTTTGGTATGGATTGATAGATAATATACATAGGTATAATGCAAACAATGCCTGCAATTAGCAGACATGTAAGCTTGCCATATTTATCGCCTATTATATCAATTAAAAGAGCAACCCCTAACTGATATACAATAAAATAAACTAACAGTGGATATATAATTTGTACAATGCGATTTGTTTTAATTTGCTTCAATGTAATCTAGTACCTCGCCTGGATAATCAAAAATAACAGTTGCTCCTGCATCCTCCAAATCCCATCTTGAGCCAAAGCCCCAGGTAATTCCTATGCAGGAAATACCAGTTTGCTTTGCACCCTCAGCATCATATTTTGTATCGCCAATAAGAACTGTCTCTTCACGCTTGTGCCATGGAGCCCTTTCAAAGCAAAGCTCTATAACTTCTGCTTTAGTATCGATTTTAGCATCAAGTGTTGCTCCACAAATATCTGTAAAATAATGGTCTATGCCAAGCTCCTTAAGAAGCTTTCTTGCTGTAGGCTCAGGCTTGGAAGTGCAAACAAACAGGCAATAGCCTCTTTTTACCAAATCCGAAAGGACCTCTTCAATACCTGCATATACCTTAGCATTAAACATTCCATTTTCGTCATCATAAAACTTTCTGTAGGTAGCAACAGCACCATGAAAGTCCTCCTCCCTAATATGTAAAATATTAGGGAAGGAATATGTAAATGGTGGTCCTACACACTTGCGAAGAGTGACATAATCTGGAATATCATATCCGTATTTTGTAAGTGCAACCTTTAAACCGTCGATGATTCCAGGAGCTGAATCAACCAGTGTACCGTCTAAATCAAAATAAACATTTTTTATCATTTCTTAACGCCCTTTGTATCTCTTGATGCCACATGTAATCTGCCAATTGCTACGGTCTTGTCCTTAACCTTAACATCTATATTTTCGCCTTCTTCAAGAACATAGATATCAATAAGCTCGTCACCCTTGGCAAGCTTCATTCCACGAACCCCAACGGCTGTTTTCTTCTTTTCAGGAACAGTATCCCCTTCTATACGAAGGAACATATCCTTTTTAGACTGCATAACTACACTATTTCCTGGATTAAGCACCTTGACACAGATTAACTCATCCTTATCAGCAAGCTTTGTAGCAGCAATTACTTTTCTGGAAACATCAAATTCTTTACCATCAACAAGCTTAATCATGGCTGTTTTAGTACCAAATAAAAGCTTCTTAGAAATAACATTTTCCATTGAATCTGCAAAAATCAGATTTTCTTTGTTAAGATCAAGCTTTGAGCCCTTTTCGGCTGTATCAATAGGTTGACCCTTATCTCTAAATTTACCGAATGGAAGTGACAGAACCTTGATAGTATGCATATCACCGCTTCCTGTAAATAAACAAAGCTTATCGGTATTTTTACAAAGAATAATCTTTTTCGATTCAGTTTCAGCAGCCTCTCTATTACGCTCAAAGGTAGGCATATCAACTACTCTTGCATAAGCAAATCTATCAATAAGAACTGCTACATCAATAACCTCGATTGGCTTTTCTTCAATAACAGCCTCTTCAACGTTATCAATGACAGTATGTCTTTCAGTGGCATATTCCTTTTTGATTGCGTGAAGATCCTTAATGATAACCTTCGCCATTTCTGCGCGACTAGAAAGAATCTTAGAATAAGTAGCAATCTTGTCCAAGGTATCCTGATAGTCACCTCTTAAGGCTTCAATTTCTAAGCCAATAAGTCTATGAAGACGCATATCAAGAATTGCCTGAGCCTGGCGCTCTGTAAAGTGAAGCTCTTCGGCAGCTCTTCTTGAAGCTTCTGATTTGAATTTAATACCAACACTTACACCATCAACAAGGCAAGCCTTGGCCTGCTTTACATCCTTAGAACCGCGAAGAATTTCAATGATTAAATCAATAACATCACAAGCCTTAATTAAGCCTTCCTGAATCTCCTTCTTATCCTGTTCCTTGCTAAGTAAATGTGTATACTTTCTAGTGCAAAGCTGATACTGGAAATTCACATGATGTCTGATGATTGGAACGATACCAAGAGTCTCTGGCTTGCCATCAGCTACCGCAAGCATATTTACACCAAAGGTATCCTCCAAACGAGTCTTTTTGTAGAGAAGATTAAGAACATTGTTAGCATCAGCTCCCTTACGAAGCTCAATAACAATCTTCATCTGCTCGCCCTTAGACTGATTTGATATATCAGTGATATCGTTAGTCTTTTTAGTCTCAACTAAAGAATAAACATCATTTAAGAACTTTCCGATATTGGCACCAATCATTGTGTAAGGAATTTCAGTAATAACAATCTGTTCCTTGCCGCCCTTAATCTTTTCAATTTCCGCCTTACCACGGATTTTGATTTTACCAACACCTGTAGAGTAGATCTCAAGCAAATCATCCTTGTTTGTGATGATTCCACCTGTAGGAAAATCTGGACCAGGAATAACCTTTAGCATCTGTGCTGTGTTAATATCTGGATCCTTCATATAGGCAATAACGCCATCAATAACTTCACCAAGATTGTGCTGAGGGATTGATGTAACCATACCTACGGCAATACCATCAGAACCATTAATAAGGATGTTTGGCACCCTAACAGGAAGAACCTCTGGCTCCTTTTCTGTCTCGTCGTAGTTAGGAACAAAATCTACAACATCTTTATCAAGGTCCCCAAGATAAACCTCCTGGGCAACCTTTGCAAGACGAGCCTCGGTGTAACGCATGGCAGCGGCACCATCACCTTCGATAGAACCAAAGTTACCATGACCATCTACAAGTGGAAGGCTCTTTTTGAAGTCCTGACTCATAACAACAAGTGCTTCGTAAATGGAGCTGTCACCATGTGGATGATATTTACCCATGGTATCACCTACGATACGGGCACTCTTTTTATATGGCTTGTTGTAATCTACCTTTAACTCGTACATATCGTAAAGTGTACGACGCTGAACAGGCTTAAGGCCGTCTCTAACATCAGGCACTGCACGAGCAAGAATAACCGACATAGAATAGTCTATGAAAGACTTCTGCATTATCTCAGAATATTCTGTTCTTATAATTTCACTAGGCATCTATTTCAGCCTCCTTAGCATGTTTATAGATAAATTCTTTTCTTGGAGCAACATCACTACCCATTAGAAGCTCTGTAACCTCTGATGCCATAAGAGCGTCTTCGATTTCTACAAGCTTAAGCTTTCTACGTTCTGGATCAAGGGTAGTCTCCCAAAGCTGTTCCGCATCCATTTCACCAAGACCTTTGTATCGCTGTAAGGTGAAGGATTTTCCAACCATTCTCTTACGATATTTTTCAAGAGCAACATCATCATAAAGATATTCCTCCTCACCCTTTGTAGGGATTGCCTTGTAAAGAGGTGGCATAGCAATATATACATGTCCCTCTCTAATAAGCTCTGGCATAAATCTATAAAAGAATGTAAGTAGAAGTGTGCTGATATGAGCACCATCCACGTCGGCATCGGCCATAATTACAATCTTGTCATAGCGAAGCTTTGAAATATCAAAATCATTACCATAGCCTTCTGAGAAACCGCAGCCGAAGGCATTAATGAGTGTCTTGATTTCAGCATTTGCAAGAACCTTATCCATTGAAGCCTTTTCAACGTTAAGAATCTTACCACGAATAGGCATGATTGCCTGATACATACGGTTACGAGCCTTTTTAGCAGAACCGCCAGCGGAATCTCCCTCTACGATGAAGATTTCACACTTGCTGGCATCTCTTGATTCGCAGTTGGCAAGCTTTCCATTCTGATCAAAACTGAACTTCTGCTTTGTAAGAAGATTTGTTTTTGCCTTTTCTTCAGACTTACGAATCTTTGCAGATTTTTCTGCGCAGGAAATTATAGCCTTAAGTGTTTCAAGGTTTCTATCGAAGTAAAGAATAAACTCATCCTGACATACCTTTTGTGTAGCCTTTGATGCATCTGGGTTATCAAGCTTTGTCTTAGTCTGTCCTTCAAAACGAGGATCAGGATGCTTGATGCTGACAATAGCTGTAATACCGTTTCTTACATCGGCGCCTGTGAAGTTAGCGTCCTTATCCTTAAGAATGCCAAGCTCTCTGGCATAATTGTTAATGACTGTAGTTAAAACAGTCTTGAAACCAGTAATATGTGTACCACCCTCAGAGTTGTAAATGTTATTACAAAAGCCAAGGATGTTTTCCTTGAATTCATTGCAATATTGGAATGCTACCTCTAGCTCGATTCCATCAGCGCTGCCCTTAAAATAAATAACATCATGAAGCGCTTCTGCAGTCTTGTTGATTTCCTTTACAAAGCCTTTGATACCATCTGGCTCATGGAAGGTCTCATAATCAGGCTCTTCCTGACGTAAATCTGCGTAAATTATAGTAAGGCCTGGATTAAGATATGCTGTCTCATGAAGACGGCTCTTAATATCGTCCTCCTTGAAATATGTCTTTTCAAAGATTTCTGGATCTGGTAAGAAATTGATCTTTGTACCATGCTTTGTTGTCTTTGAAATCTTTGGAAGAAGTCCATCTACCAGCTTCTCAACTGGAACACCTCTTTCGTATCTATCGTGATGAACATATCCCTCACGTGAAATATCAACTGTCATATATGTGCTAAGTGCGTTAACAACAGATGAACCTACACCGTGAAGACCACCACTGGTTTTGTATACACTGTCGTCAAACTTACCACCAGCGTGAAGTGTAGAGAAAACAAGACGTGCAGCAGGAACTCCCTTTGCATGTAAACCAACAGGAATACCACGCCCATTATCTTCTACTGTACAGCTGCCATCCTTTTCTAGTGTGACATAAATTGTATCGCATTCGCCGGCTAAATGTTCATCCACAGAGTTATCTACAATTTCGTAAATAAGATGATTCAAACCCTTTCTAGATGTGGAACCAATATACATACCAGGACGTTTTCTAACGGCCTCAAGTCCCTCTAAAACGGATATGCTACTTTCATCATAAGTAACCTTTTTTGCCATAAACTTACTCTCTTTCAAATTTTTTATAAAAAACAGCTAAAGGCGTCTGGAAAAACCAGGCGCCAATTAAAAGCTTTAGTGTTTTCCTGTAGAACCAAATCCACCAGCTCCTCGGACTGTATCAGAAAGCTCTGATACCTCATTAAAGCTAACAGGTAAAAATGGAACTACCACAAGCTGAGCAATTTTCTCAGCAGGTGTCACAACTCTTTGAACCTCTCCATCATTGTGAAGAGCAACCTTAATTTCTCCCCTGTAGTCTGCATCTACAACACCCACACAGTTGGCAGGTCTAAGTCCTTCCTTTGCTGAAAGACCGCTTCTTGCAAAAATGCCTCCGAAATATCCCTCTGGGATTTCCATTACAAGACCAGTTCCAATCATTTTGGTCTCGTGAGGCTCTATAGTAACATCCTCTGTAACATCTGCAAACAAATCATATCCTGCAGCAAATGCTGAACCTCTATCTGGAAGCTTAGCAGAGTCTGTTAAACGCTTAATATTAATATCCATTATTTAATTCTCCCTATATTTTAATCACATGCAAGCACAATCTGACCTAGCTTAAGTGTCTGAGGTACATCAATAACTCGCTGATTAATGCTTCCTCTCCATTTTGCCTGCAAATCTATCTTATCAATTTCAAATTCTCCGTCAACTAATACGTCCAAATAATTCATAATTTCTAGCTCTTTTATTTCCTCAAATGAGAAACCTGTGTAGAGCCAGACGGTCTTCCCGGGAAACCTCTCCCTAATCTCCCGGGCAAGGGCCGTCACTTCCTGTCTATTGCCAGGAAATAGTGGGTCACCACCACTAAATGTTATGCCTGATATATAGTCGCGAGATAATGACTCGTACAACTCTTCCTTTGCTGCATCGTCGAATTTGATGCCACTGTCAGGATCCCAGGTCTGAGGATTCTGGCATTCCTTACAATGATGATCGCAACCTGCTACCCAAAGTACTACGCGCAAGCCATCACCATTGAGCATATCATCCTTCGTAATATTATGGTAATTCATTATGTCTATTCTCTCCCTAGTCCGCAATTTATTACGTTAACAAGCATTATTATTCTTCATTCGACTAACATGTCTCATTCAGAACAATAATAGCTTATTAACTATAAATTGCTCTTCTATATTTACATTGATTTACGATCGGCTATTTCTGCCATTTTTGCTTCATTTAGACGAGTGTCGCCCTTTACACGTGAATAAGATAAATATCCATTCATGCGGTCAATCTTTGTAAGATTCTTGCTACCGCATACTGGACAAACATCCATTTCAAGCTCTTGATGACCACAATCATCGCAATATGAAAGGGAAAGATTAACTCCTTCGTAAAATCCCTTATCCATGGCACGACGAACTAAAGTCTTAACTGCTTCACGGTTATAGTTGATTGGATAACGAACATATTGGATTTTACCACCGTTTGAAAGCTCCCAGAAGCGTCCCTCTAAATCCTGCTTTTGGATTGGTGTAATATCCTCTGTAACATGGCAATGGAATGAATTAGATACATAAGGTCTATCCGATACATTCTCTACAAGGCCATATTTATTTCTGAACTGTTTAATCTGTAAGCCACAAAGATTTTCAGCTGGTGTACCGTAGATAGCATAAAGATTGCCATCCTCTTCCTTAAACTGATTAACCTTTTCGTTTATATGCTTAAGAACCTCGATAGCGAAATCTCCATCCTCAACTAAAGATTTGCCATTGTAAAGCTCCTGAAGCTCATTAAATGCTGTGATTCCAAAGGATGCTGTAGCTGCCTTAAGAAGTGGCTTAATCTTATCGTGGAAGCCAAGGTGTCCACCATAGAAGCCGCCTTCGCAATATGCAAGTGGGTTTGTAGATGCACGCATCTCACCAAGGTATGCATAGGTACGAATGTGAAGCTTTCTAATCATCTCCAAATAGTAATCAAGCACCTCGTAGAAATCTCTAGATTCCTGACGAGCTTTTGCGAGAATCATAGGCAGATGAAGCGATACTGCACCAATATTGAAACGTCCAATAAATACAGGCTCATCATTTTCATCAGCCGGCTTCATGCCGCCTCTTTCATACCATGGTGAAAGGAAGGCACGACATCCCATTGGAGAAATAACCTTGCCGTATTTTTTGTACATGCTAGCAATATAGCCTTCTCCCGTAAGTGAAAGCCAATCAGGATACATAGTCTTTCTAGAGCAATCAATACCTGCTTCGAAAACATCCTCGAGCTCTTTTCCAGGACCATGGAGATTTTCATCATAAAGGAAAACAACCTTAGGGAAAAGAACTGGCTTTTTGAAGCCTGGCTTGCCCTGGCCGATTGAACGAACCTTAAGGCATGCCTTAGATGCCATCTTTGCAAAAACGCTAGTTCCAAGTCCAATTGTAACAGTAATAAATGGATAATCACCACGAGAAGATGCAACTGTGTTGAACTTGTACTCCCACCCCTGGAAGCCCTGCTCCATCTCACGCTGAACCTCAGCCATAGCAACTTCTTCAGCCTTATCCTTTTCAATTCCAAGATTTATGTATTTTTCAACATATTTGTCGTATGATTTCTGAGCATATTTTTCAAGAATCTGATCTGCCTGTGGAATAGTGAAACCACCGTACTGCTGGCTGGCCGCAGAAAGAACGATATCACCGATAACATCAAATGCTACATCAAGGCTCTTTGGCTCGTTGTAGAAGATGTTACCCATTTCAAAACCGCCCTCAAGTACTGATTTAACATCAAACAAGCAGCAGTTCATGGTATCACGTCTGGCGTTCATATCATGAATGTAAATATATCCATCACGGATAGCCTGAATTTCTTCTGTTGTAAGGAAAAACTTTTTATAAAGCTCACGGTTAAGCTCATTAAAGATTAATGAACGTTTTGTAGAGACAAGCGCAGAATCTGTATTTGAATTCTCCTTGTCACCGATGTACATAATGTTTTGAGACTTCTTGTAAACATCATCAAGCATTTGTACGAAATCCTGCTTATAGTTTCGATAATCCCTGTAAGACTTTGCCACCATAGGATTAACACGTTCCAAAGCACCTTCAACAATATTATGCATTTGCGCAATCTCAATTTTCTCAAGGCCAAGCTCCTCCACTCTTTCCTCAACAAATTGACAAATAAACTGCTCCTGCTCAGGTGTAAATTTAACAAGCACACGTGTAGCTGACTTACCAACAGCATCTACAACCTTTTGTACGTTAAAAGGCTCCAGTGCGCCGTCCTTCTTAACAACAAATTTTTCCATCACAACCTCCGGGTTTTATCTAAAAATAATTGCATTTGTATATAATATTCTGTCAATATCTAGTTTCCCACAAATAAAAAACTACTAGATATTGTGTTGATAGAATTATACTACCACCACATTATCTAGTAGTCAATAGACTTCTGTACCACAAAATAAAGTTTCACAATTTAGTCATAATAACACCCTACATCTTTATGATTTAAATCACCATAGGTGGCATAAGTAAGGCACTTTAGCCCACCTTTACAGAATGAGCAATAGTCACAATCCATACATTCATCAGGGGTAGTATCATCTCTAAGCTCCTGTAGCACCCTAGAATTATAATATAAATCCATCATGTTATCCTCTAGCAGATTCCCAACCACTATAGGCATACGTCTACAAGGAACTAAATCACCATTTTCCATGACAGTCAGCAAGGTATCTCCTGCTGTGCAGGAATATGGCAAATTATTAGTCTTTAAAAATTGCAGGGCACGATATAGCGCCACTTCTGTTTTACAGCCCTGTCTTCTTAGTGCAAAGCTCTCCCTTGTGATTATATCAAGATACTCTTTCGTTTGCTCTTTATTCATGCAAAGGTTAACTTCTGGAGAATTCAATGGAATATATCTATCCGACCATACAGTGTCCACTCCATATCTTTTTGCAAACTTAACGACCTTTGGAAGCTCTTTATAATTGAGAGCCGTTGCAGTAAAAGATAAAGAAACATAAACATTGTACTTTTTCAGCAGCTTTACAGCCTTTGCAACTTTAGAATAAACGCCCTTGCCTCTTATATAGTCGTTAGTTTTCTTGCTGCCTTCCAGGCTCACCTGAACGTATTCTGGGCCATAACTGGCAATCCTTTTTGCTATCTCATCAGTGATAAGCGTGCCATTTGTAAGAATCGAGAAACTATATAAATCTCTATCCTTCTTAAACTCTTCTAAGAGCTCAAAAAAATGAGGAGAACACAGTGGTTCCCCTCCTGTTATATTAATATGTCCTTTTATTTTCTGCTTCTTAAGAAGCTGTCTGTATTGATTTAAAATGTCAAAAAGCTGCTCACTATTAAGTGAAACAGGTGCATGACCTTCTTGATAACAATGTAAGCATTTAAGATTGCAGCTTTCACTGATATGCCATTGCAATACAAATTCTCTTACCATGAGCCGCCTCCGCCGCAAGAAGAACATCCACCACCACAAGATGAGCATCCGCCGCCACATCCTGAACTAGAGCTAGAGCTAGAACCGCTACTTGTAGATGTATCTGTGTAATATACAGAGCTTGTTATATTATCTGTATATTTAATATATCTATTTGTTGCATTTGCAGTGTAATCATATTTCTGCACAAGCTTTTTTGATATACCCAATATAAAGGCATAAGGAAGGATCTCATCAAAGTAATCATGGTCGTCTTTTATCTTAGCCTCTAGATCCTGCTTCTTGATTGTAGATAAATAATTCTTGTATGCTTCTATCCTAGCTATAAGCTCTTCACCATAAGCAGATTTTTTAGGAGTTTTGACTGCAAAAAAACCAGTAGCTATTACTGATAAAAAAGCAGGTAAAAAGAACCATCTAAGGGTTGGATCCATATCCTCTGACCAAATATAGGCAACGCATATCCCTATTGAAGAAATCAAAAACAAAAAGCTTGAAATCATAAACTCAACATAGGATGCAATATTGTAAATCTTAGAATCGAATTTCTCCTCTAACATTTTATTAAGCTTACTATTGAGCTTACGTATACGAGTATCCTCAGCCGGAATAACATTGTAACCATTTTTAAAAAGCCCGTCATATACAAGCTTTTCTGCATCGGACAATGCGACCTCGCTCTTGTTTACTTTTTGTAATGTCAGCTTCTTTTTGCTACTTGGATTCTTGATTCGGATATACCCTTTGGTTGCCAGCTGAATGATTACTGTAATAAGTAACAGTTGGCCACTTCCACCATAAATATATCCCATTTCAACAGCTTCAAGCCCACCAACATTAATTCCTGATACATCACCTTTGTCAAACAAATCACTGTCTTTGTTTTTATTCCAAAAGAAAAAGCTAACTAAAAGACTAAGCATACACAATGCGCTTAATACAAATGCAGTTGTCTTGTAATTAACCTGAGCAGCTTCAAAATAACCGTCTGGCAACTCCACATCCACAGTAAGTGCGCCATTAAGGTTATAATCCTTTGACACCTGAGCTACAATAGTATTGTCCTCGACTGTATAATCCACGTAAGAAGTAATATCTTTTTTACGCTTTTTATCTGCAAAGAATCTAACAGCGCTTGTATCGTCAATCTTCTTTGGCAAATTTATAGTGACCTTGGCTCCATTTATTTCTGTGCCCCAGTAATCACCAAAAGCATGAAAAATCAGTTCGTCGAAGCCCTTATAA
The DNA here is from genome assembly GCF_900113655.1 of Pseudobutyrivibrio sp. OR37. Classification (GTDB taxonomy): domain Bacteria; phylum Bacillota; class Clostridia; order Lachnospirales; family Lachnospiraceae; genus Pseudobutyrivibrio. The sequence goes on from NZ_FOQF01000003.1 coordinate 68,737, forward strand.
ATATCTCCGCCCATATCATAGTCATATGAAATCACATACTCATGGATTCCTGTATCTAAGGTTTCATAGGCGCTTCCAATTTTGACTCTTTGCTTGCCTTTAATTGTATCTACTTCATAGTCCTCATTTTCGCAACGTAGATTTGTTATTACCCCTCGTCTAGATTTAGTTTTACCATCCTTTGAAGTATATTTAAGCCATTCTGGAACAAAACGAAAAATCCCATGATGCCCAGTTTCATAGAAATTAACACCGATGATTTCTATAACATGAATCTGATTTTTTGTATTTACATCCAGATTTACTTCATAATAATCGATTGTAAAACCGTCGGCTTTAGAATCGTTTTTTCCTGACGTAGCACTAATGTGACTAAAAACCATGATTCCAGCCGAAATTAAAACAATTATTCCTAAAATAAAAAAGGTTACACCGAAGAAGTGCAACCATTCCTTACATCTTTTGAACATCATAACACTCCCACTCTAAATCTGATGTTTCATCTTTCTTTGAACGAGTCATCAGCTCATAGACCGCATCCTTTGCAGCCATGCCATCGAAAAGAACTGCATTTACCACATCAACGATAGGCATTTCAATATCATATTTTTCTGCCAATTTTTTAGCAGCTTTAGCTGAATAAACGCCTTCAACAACCATTGCTACCTTTTCCATGGCCTCATCTTTGGACATCCCCTGACCAATGTAAAATCCTGCCATTCTATTACGAGAATGCATAGATGAGCATGTGACAATTAAATCGCCAACACCAGTAAGTCCAGCTAATGTCTCTGCCTGTCCACCCATTGCAACAGCAAGCTCTGAAATTTCTTTAATACCACGTGTAATCAGAGCCGCCTTTGCATTATCTCCAAAACCAAGACCATCTGACATACCTGCAGCAAGAGCGATGACATTTTTAAGAGCAGCTCCCACCTCGATACCCTTAACATCAGGGGACGAATAAACTCTAAAATATTTATTCATGAAAAGATTCTGTACGAATAGAGCTGTCTGCCTATCGGTTGAGCCAGCTACAACTAAAGTAGGCTTGAATACAACTACCTCTTCTGCATGGCTTGGACCTGATAGAACACATATCTTCTTATCAGCTCCGAGTACATCTTCTAATATCTCTGTTTGAGTATATAAGGTATCCTCTTCAATACCCTTTGTTACAGTAATAAAAATCTGATTTGAATTAACAAAATCCTTAACCTTTTCTGCAGTCTCTCTTGTAGCCTTTGAAGGAACTGAGAACAAAATAACATCTGCTGATTTTGCAGCAGATTCAATGTTGGCAGTAAACTCCATAGACTTTGGAAGCTTTACGCCTTTAATTTTATCGCTGGTATGAGTATCGTTCATCTGGTCTACCTGTGACTGTCTGTGTGACCAAACCTTTACCTCATGACCATTCTTATTAAGCATAACAGCCAGGGCAATGCCCCAGCTACCTGCACCAAGTACACTAATTCTTGCCATAAATTACCTCTAGTCTTTATAAAAATTACGCTGGTTACGGCAACAATCTCTATATTACTACGTCGCGAGATTGGCTCCTTTAGTAATATAGAGATTGTTACCTACCAGCTGCCCGTTACTTTACGCTCTTGTCTCTGGGTGGAATGAAAACTTATTCTCGGTGCCGTTAAGTAAGCGTCCGATGTTTGCATGATGAAGTGCAATTGAAAGAGCTGAAACAATACAGCAAATAATTACAACTTCTTTAAGCTGTCCACCTGGATACTTTTCAGATAAAAGTCCAAGGCATGCTGCAACGATTATTTCAATTGCAAAGGAAAGCTCACCTATAATAGAACCAAGTGATACATATCTTGTTAAAGCAACAAGACCAATAAATACAACTGCAGGAATTGGAATTCCCATTGGGAAAAGTGCAATGATGAAGCCTAAAGTAGATGCAACACCCTTGCCACCCTTAAAATGTAAATAACAAGGAAAATCGTGTCCAAGTACACAGCCCAAACCTGCATATACCATATAAATATTTACGTTTTCTACGAATCTTCCAAATGTAAGCCAAATGAAAAATACAGCTATAACACACTTAAAGCAATCCCATGCAAGTGTAATAAGACCTGCAGGAACACCTAAGTTTCTCATAGTGTTGGTAGAACCTAAATTACCGCTACCAACCTTTGTTAAATCAATGTTCTTTGATTTTCCGATGAAATATCCCATCAGAACCATTCCAAAACAATACCCAATAATAATTGCTAAAATTCTCCCCACTACAGCCATTATTCGTTTTCCTTTCTCTCTCTAATAATAAATTTTAAAGATGTTCCTTCGAAACCAAAGGCATCTCTAATTCGATTTTCTAGATAACGAACGTATGAAAAATGCATCAAGTATTTTTCATTAACGAAAATTACAAATGTAGGCGGCTTAACCGCAACCTGAGTTGTGTAGAATATCTTAAGTCTCTTACCCTTATCTGTAGGTGGCTGCTGAAGTGCAACTGCCTCAGATACGATTTCATTGAGGACACCTGTTGCAATACGCATAGAGTTGTTCTCTATAACTGCATCGATTGTCTCGTAAATTTTTCCAAGACGCTGACCACTTTTAACAGATATGAAAAGAATTGAAGCATAAGGCATAAACGAAAGAATCTGGCGAATCTTTGTCTCGTGCTCCTTCATAGTCTTATCATTCTTTTCAATGGCATCCCATTTGTTTACACAAATAATTATACCCTTTCCACGTTCGTGAGCAATACCAGCAATCTTTGCATCCTGCTCGGTAACACCTTCAGTGGCATCAATCATAATGATAACAACATCTGCTTTTTCAACAGAAGCTACAGCTCTAACAATTGAATAACGCTCTAAGTCTTCTTTGATTTTGCTCTTTCGACGAAGTCCTGCAGTATCAATAAAGATATAGTCCTTGTGATTGTAGCGAACCCTTGTATCTACTGCATCACGAGTAGTACCAGCGATATCTGAAACAATAACACGGTCCTCACCACAAAGCTTGTTAATAAGAGATGATTTACCTACATTAGGCTTACCGATAACGGCAATCTTTGGAGTATCGTCCTCTTCCTCATCCCCTGTAGGCTCTGGGAAGTAGCTACATACAACATCAAGCATATCACCAAAACCAAGACGTGAAGATGCTGAAATAGCGATTGGATCACCAATTCCCAGATTATAGAACTCGTAAACATCTGCCATATCTCTTTCAAAGCTATCTACCTTGTTAACTACAAGTACTACAGGCTTGTGACTGCGACGAAGCATATCTGCAACCTTTGAATCACTATCCTGTAATCCCTGCTTTACATCAACAAGGAAAACAATAACGTCTGCAGTATCGATGGCAATCTGAGCCTGTTCTCTCATCTGGGACAAAATGATGTCCTTTGAATCCGGCTCAATACCACCTGTATCAATCATAGTAAAATCATAGTTAAGCCATGAAATATCTGCATAAATTCTATCTCTTGTGACACCTGGTGTGTCTTTTACAATTGAAATACGCTCTCCAGCAAGTGCATTAAAAAGCGTAGATTTTCCAACATTTGGGCGGCCAACAATAGCCACAACTGGTCTTGCCATATCTTACCTCTTTCTTTCCTAGTCCGTAATCAGTTACGTTCACAAGCATTATAATTCTCCGTTCAGCAGAACGCTTCTCTTGAGAATCATAATAGCTTGTGAACTACTGATTACTCATCTATAAACTGTAGAACAAAATCTAGTTAACAATGTATTTCAATTCTGAAGGAGACATCAGTCGACGTAAGAATTCGGAATCATTGTTAACGTGAGATTTTGAACACAGCGTAAATTTTATCGTCCGATTATCGCGTATACGAAGTCGCGACCGTCTGATTGTACTATACGTGTTTTAACTTGTAAAGCATCCTCAAGCTCTGAGAGAGTTATATCATCAAGAAAAACCTCTTCCCCGCTTCGAAGCATTGTACAAGATAAAAGAAGATTATCTCCTAAATCTTTGTCCTTAAGCTGTTTAATTAAATCCTGGCCAGTGATTAGTCCAGAAACTGTTATTTCTTCACCAAAGAACTCATTTGTTATTGCAACAACATCAACAGTAACCTTTTTAAACTTTTCAGTGATTATTGCGGCAAGCTCTCTCATGAATGGAGCTGCAAGCTTTCCTGTTGCAATCGTAACATGACGTTTTTTCATAAATAATGGCTTTTTGATGTCCTCAAGAGCATCTAAAACCTCTTCATGTAAAAGACGAAGCATTCCAACGCCATTTTCAAGCTGAATAAAACCGTCATATCTATCTGCTTCTGGAAGAGGTCTTCCTGCTAATATGTACCATTCATCAGAAGCCTGAACAAAATGATTGCCAAAGCGTTCCATAGCAACATCCTGCCAATGCTCAATCTGGTCAATAACCTTGCCAGCTTCCTCAGCTGTATAAGTCCTTAATGGGAAAAGTCCGTCTCTAAATTTTGTTACACCAACAGGAACTACAGACATGGAGCTCATTACCGGTGCAAATTGAAGCAAATCAGATATTGTTCTGTCTAATTCAGGCCCATCATTTAAGCCTGGGCACGCAACTACCTGAGCATTCATAGGAATCTCTGCTTCGTAAAGCTTACGAATCTTATCTAATATATCTCCTGCAAATCGGTTGTGCAAAAGCTTAACTCTAAGCTCTGGATTGGTAGCATGAACAGAAATGTTGATAGGTCCAAGCTTGTAAGCGATGATTCTATCTAAATCCGCCATTTTCATATTTGTAAGGGTAACATAATTACCCTGCAAAAATGAAAGTCTGGTATCATCATCCTTAAAATACAAAGTCTCACGCATGCCAGGTGGCATTTGATCTATGAAGCAAAAGGCACATTTATTGGAGCAGGATTTGTAATCATCCATAAGACCATTGCAAAAAATTACTCCTAAATCCTCCCCCTCTTCCTTTTCAACTAAAACAGTAGAGGTAGCTCCATCCTCATGCAAAAGCTCAACAGTGATATTTGCATCGTCCGAATAATAATGATAATCAAAAATATCTACAAGTGTTACATTATTAATTTTTGTGATTATATCGCCAGGTAAAAGGCCTGCTCTTTCAGCGGGGCTGCCTTCCATAATACTGGCTATTTTATGACTTGAATTTAACATACTGGTATATATTCAAAAGCATTTTTTAGATGCTTTAAATGTCCTTCCTCTATAACAACTACATCAAACCTAACATTTGTGTCACCACTATAATGATGACTAAACATATAATAATCAGCAACACGACTGATTTTTCTCATTTTGTTGAAATTAACTGCCTCAAAGCCAGAGCCTTTGGCAGAAGATTTTCGATATTTTACCTCTACAAAGACTAGGTACTCCTCGTCTTTAGCAATTATATCGACCTCACCCATTTTACAATAAAAATTTAGTTTAAGTATAGTCATTCCCTGGGTTTTTAGGAAATTTGCTGCAAGTTTTTCAAAATCATTCCCTTGTTTTCTACTATTCAAATAAACCTCAATTCTAATCTAAGCAAGTTTTGCTTTAATCTTCTCCATGTCGTTAACAAAGACCAAGATTTCCGCAACAACCTCGTACAATTCCGGTGGAATTGCATCTCCTATATTAAGTTTACTAAGAGTCTGGGCAAGCTCATTATCCTGATAAAATGGCACATCCGCCTTCTTGGCTTCCTCAATAATTTGTTCTGCCACGTAACCCTTTCCTGATGCTAGTATTTTAGGCGCAGAATCTCCCGCCTCATAGGAAAGTGCAACTGCAGTTTTGTTTTTATCAAAATCCTTTTCCGCTGCCATGCTTAAGCCCTCATGTCAAAGCTATATCTGTGAACCATTCCATCTTTTGAAACCTTGTTCTCTACAGGCGGTACTCCAAGAAAATCAAAAGCATTACTTGCCTTTGGTTCCCCACAGGTAACCTCAGATGAAACATTGAAGCCTTTTCTTGCCAAACGTTCCGTAAGTATATCCAAATTATCCTCTATAAGCTTCATAGAATCCTCATTGGCAAGAGTCCATTTACAGCCCACATTTGATTCCTTCAAGCTAATAAATACATCGGTAGAACCAAGATACTCCATATCAAAATGTAAAAATGCAGTAATCTCTTCGCCTGCCTCGTAGGAGATTTTTTTGTTTTGCCTTACGTAAAGCATGCTATCAGTATTTTGATTATACATCTTAAGTGGAATCTGCACAAAATTGTACATATCATTGGCAGAATTCATAAAGTTGATATTTTGCTTTATTTCACTGGTCTGATTCTTGATGGATTCTGCCGCCTTATTATTAAAGGCTGCCACCAATTTATCTAATGCCTCTGTTTGCTTTAAGACTCTTTCATAAAGCTTTGAAATTTCTCCTGGCTTTGTCACATCCTTAGGCTCCATAGCAAAGCTATTGGAAATAATACTCTTTAGCAAACCTCTATACAAAGGCTCTCTTACTATATCATTCAAGGTTTCTTTTGGAATATCAGGATGATTATTAAGATAATCCGTAATTTCCCTAAAGAGCTGATTAACATCTGCATCTGCCTTAAGGGCTCCATTTTCAGCAAAGATAGCCGTATTATCCTTTGGAAAATCGGGAAGAGTGTTAAGAATTGTATTAAAGGACAATACCTGCTTTTCACTGGCAAAGCTATTAATTACATTTTCGCCCATTTCGTTTTGAGCAAGGTTAGATTCAATTGAAGACTTTGCTTCAAGCTGACTTTGGGTTGTCGACTCAGCTGTGGCTGCAGGGGCACTTTCCTGCGCGCCATTATTAGCCTGAATATTCTCTAGCCCTTTATCCATAGTAATTTCAAGCTGTTTTGCCAGATTCGCTGCTTCTTTAACGGTAGCAGCCCCTTCTTCTATCACTTCTACAGATATAGAAGATGCACTTTCAGGATTATTACCTGCTAGCTGGGAGGATATATTTTCTGTTGTAGCAGACATTTCTGTAGTAACCTGCTCTAAAGCGGCCGCCTGCTCCATACCATCTACAAAAATCTCTTTTATGCTATTGCTAATATTTATCACATCAGCTGTAGAAAGCTCCTCTGATGCCATAAGCTCTGGAAGCATATTAGATATTGTTTCAAAATTGTTTGAAAGCACAGCCTTGTCATTAACATAGTTTTGGAACATGTTAACGTTGTCAGGTGTCAGCTCCATTCCTGCCTTACTCATTGCAACCAGTGTATTAATATTGGCTTCAGGATTATTTATCATAACCCTATTCATAGCTGCAAGACTCTCTGGACTAATGGACATAGAGTTTTGCATCATTGAATTAACCATATTAATGGTACGCTCATTTGCCACAAGATTAGCCATATCAAGGGCTTTTAAAAGTGTGGGATTGGCAGCTAGACCCTCTAAAGAAACTGGACGAATTTGCACAAGATTACCATCATTGCTTTTAACCTCAAAAAACACAGACTGCCCTGGTGTAATATTGACGCCATAATCAAGACGCGCAGTCATAGTCTGTCCATTGGCAAGTCCAATGGTAACCTTTCCGTTTTCGATAGAGTTTACAGAGCCCTCAAAAACTTCTCCTTCTTTTAAGGTATCTGCAACACTACCTGTCAACGACTGACTCTGACTCATCTTTGTTCTATCAGCAGCCTGATTTACATAATTAGAGTTGTAAGGATTCAGTCCAGTGTTAATGTTCATAAATCACCTATTATATAAAGTTTCCAATAAATGAACGTCTGTGAATTGGGCATGGGCCATATTCCTTTAAGGCCGCAATATGCTCAGCACTTCCATAGCCCTTGTTTGATGCAAAATGATATTCTGGATAAATGTTATCGTATTCCACCATCATTCTATCTCTGGTAACCTTAGCAATAATACTTGCTGCACCGATAGAAATAGATTTAGCATCACCCTTAATTATAGGGACCTGCTGAATATTTACCCCAGGAATGGTGACTGCATCGTTAAGCAAAACCTGAGGCTCAACTGAAGCTTCTGAAATAGCCTGTCTCATAGCCTCATAAGTAGCCTGTAAAATATTGATTTCATCAATGCGCTGTTCTGAAACTACACCGATGCTAACAGAAACAGCCTCCTTCATGATAATATCGTAAAGCTCATCACGCTTTGCAGCAGAAAGCTTTTTAGAATCATTAATATAAAGAATATTGCAATCCTTTGGCAAAATAACACAGGCTGTAACAACAGGGCCAGCAAGTGGGCCTCTGCCTACTTCATCTATTCCACCAATATAATCGTAAGTTTGCCAATATTGATTTTCATATTCCTTTAGCTTTTCTATACGCTCCTGCTCAATTCTAAGCTTTTCCATTCGCTTTTGAGCAACGCCGATGATTTTTGAAACTCCAGGTCTGCCATCAGAAATATATTCTTCAATAAAATTAGGCAAACCATCTATAGAGATTTCTTTGTATTCTTTTTGGATTTCTGAAATTTTCTTATCGCTCATCTTATTCTATGTTATCTACCAGTCCAAAGTTGTTAAAAGGATATACTCTAACCCACGCTTTACCTACAATATCATCCCCATGGATGTTTCCAACGGCCTCAAAACGTGAATCTGTACTATTATTACGATTATCTCCAAGAACAAAGTATTCATCTGTGCCAAGTAATATTTCATTTGATGCAAGACCTGAATTAAGAATAACCTCTGTTCCATAGTTTTCTTCTAAAGGCTTGTCATTGATGTAGATAGTACCATCAATATCAATACGAACAACCTCTCCAGGAAGACCTATAATACGCTTGATATAGTATGTATCCTCCTCATACTGATATGGAAATACAACAACATCGAAACGCTCTGGATCATGGAATCTATAGCTGATTTTATCAACAATAAGATTATCACCATCTGAAAGTGTATCTTCCATTGAAGATCCACTAACAACAGTACGCTGTCCTACAAAATGAGTAATTAGAAATACAATGGCAAAACATATAAGAACATTAATAATAACGCTTATGACTTCCTTACCAATAGATTCCTTGGTGATTTCTTCTGAATCACCATCCTCGGAAGGTTTACTGTCTTTTGAAGCAAACTCTGATAAGTCCTCAACATCCTTCATGTTCTTTCTTGCATTTTCAATGTTTTTCTTAATTTGCTGTTCTTCTTCGTTAAAGTCGATTACATTCATGTTTATGGCCTCTCAAGTGATATTTTTCCTAGACTACCATTTCTAAATTCGTCTATAAGTACAAAACAAGCTTTGTCAAAATCTAACTCAGAACCTTTTTTCACAAAGTTTCTTTTTGCAGCGATACCAGAAATGATTTCGTGATTAATTAAATCCTCATCAACATCGTATCTTGCTTTTAAAACTCCAGGATATTGCTCCTTTAAAAAATCAGTAAGCTCTAATGCCAATTCCCTGGTTTCGATAATTGCATCATTAATAGAACCAATGAATGCAAGATGAAGACCTACTGTGTTATCTTCGAATTTAGGCCAAAGAATACCTGGCGTATCTAAAAGCTCAACAGATTTATTAAGCTTAATCCATTGTTTTCCTTTTGTGACACCTGGCTTATTGCCAGTCTTTGCCACTGATTTTCCGGCAAAGGAATTGATAAATGTAGATTTACCAACATTAGGAATACCAACTACCATAGCTCTAACTGGTCGATTCTTAATTCCTCGCTTTCTGTCCTTTTCAAACTTAGCAGCGCAGACCTCGTCCAAGGTAGCCTGTACACCCTTCATATTTTTTCTATCTCTAGAATCTAGCTCTACAGCATAATATCCCTTTGATTTGTAATATTCTATCCATTTTTGATTGGCAGCTTTATCCGAAAGATCAGATTTGTTAAGAAGGACCAATCTAAGCTTACCATTTGCAAGACCATTGATATCTGGATTAGTACTAGAAATAGGACATCTTGCATCAATAACCTCTATAATCAAATCTATAAGCTTTATATCCTCCTGCATCTGACGTTTTGCTTTCGTCATATGGCCTGGATACCATTGAAATTCCATAAGCACCTCTTAATTTATTATTTGAAAGGATAAGTCATCCAAACTCTTCCTAATATATCCTCGTTTGAAACGAATCCAACACTCTCATATCTAGAATCCTCAGAAGAATTACGATTATCACCTAAAACAAAATACTGGTCCTCCAGCAAAGTAATTGGCGATGCAGCAATACCTGGATTCTCTATGCGCTCTACCTCAAGATTTTCTTTATAAATCTCGTCATTAATGTAGATACGACCATTGTTTATATAAATGGTATCCCCTGGAACCGCAATAACTCTCTTAACACTATAGCTTGCATTAACATTAGACTTTGGCTTAAATGCAATAACCTCACCTGTCTTTGGCTCAGAAAATTTATAAGCAATAGTGTTTACAAGTAATATATCGGATGTTTCGTATGTGGGTTCCATAGATGCATTAGAACATTCTACCTGCTTTCCAAACGCAAGTACAACGCCAAATGCGACTGCGATAACTACCGCAATCTCAAGAGCAAATATAAGAACATATTGAACTTTATCGAAATTGATTTTTCTACGCCGTCTATTAAAATTAAGTCCATTTGACCTGCGGCGGAATAAACTACTATAAAAATTGCTAATTGATGTAAACATACTAAGTATCCTTTTAATCTTTAGTATAAATATACCGCACTTTGCAATAAAAATAAAGAACAGCCGCAAAACCTGCGACTGTTCGAACTTTCGAGACTAGATTCTCTCTTTAACCTTAGCCTTCTTACCTGTGAGCTGTCTGAGGTAGAATAGCTTAGCTCTACGAACTTTACCTTTTCTAACTACTTCGATCTTCTCAACGTTAGGGCTGTGAAGTGGCCAAGTCTTTTCAACACCAACACCGTTTGATGACTTACGAACTGTGAATGTCTCACGGTTGCTTCCGCCCTGTCTCTTAATAACTGTACCTTCAAATACCTGAGTACGTGTACGGTTACCTTCAACGATACGGCCGTAAACCTTAACTGTGTCGCCTACTGCGAACTCTGTAACTTCGCTCTTAAGCTCAGCTGCTTCGATGTTTCTAATAATCTCGTTTGCGTTCATTTTAAATCCTCCTAAACTGGCGACGTTCTTGATATTCCCTATTGAATAACAGCGGACCATCTCTTCTTTAGCAACTCATTAATGATAGCATGACTTTACATTAATTTCAACAATCATTTTCAAGAAATTTTGCGTATAAATCAGGTCTTCTTTCCTTTGTACGCTCAATTGATTGCTCATGTCTCCATGCATCAACCTTAGCATGATCTCCTGATAATAAAATAGGTGGAACCTTTCGTCCATTCCAGGTTTCAGGTCTTGAATACTGAGGGTACTCAAGCAGATTGTTTTCTAATGATTCATCCTCACCAGAATCTGAATTAGTAAGAACTCCTGGAACCATTCTTGATATAGCATCAATCATAACAAGAGATGGAAGCTCTCCACCTGTAAGCACATAATCACCAATAGAATAATATTCATCAACGATTTCCTCTAAAACTCGCTCATCAATACCTTCGTAGTGGCCACAAAGCAAGCAAATATCCTCTTCTAAGGCAAGTGTTTTAGCCGCTGGCTGAGTAAAAAGCTGTCCTTGTGGTGTAAGATAAATACATTTAACGTGATGACCTGCTTTTTTGCAAACAGCCTGGTATGCATCATATATAGGCTGAGCCTGCATAACCATGCCAGCTCCACCTCCATAAGGATAATCGTCTACCTTTTTATGCTTATCTAATGTGTAATCTCGGATATTAATTGCTTCAAAGGAAATGCAGCCTGCATTTTTAGCTCTGCCAAGAATACTTGTGTTAAGTACTCCTTCAATCATCTCTGGAAATAATGTTAGTATATAAAACTTCATAAATCTATTCTCCTAACAATCCATCCAAAAGATGAATAATCATTTTATTGTTTTCCATATCTACGGCTTTGATACAGTCCTTGATTGCAGGGACAAGAACTGATGAGCCATTTGTCATTTCGATTTCATACACATCATTTGCACCTGTCTGCAATACATCTGTAATCTCACCAAATTCTGTATTCTCATCTGTATCAAGATAAACCTTTACACCGATTAAATCTGCGATAAAGTATTCATCCTCTTTAAGCTCAACACGGTTTTCCTTTGTAACATAGAGACCGCGTCCCTTATATTTTTCGATATCGTTAATATTGTCGATTCCCTTAAATTTAAGAATAACGATATTCTTCTGTTGACGAACGTTCTGAACCTCAAGCTCGATATAGCCGTCCTTGCCTCCGTCCAAAAGTAGATGCTTCATGTTTTTAAAACGTGAAATATCATCAGTTAAAGGAAAAACCTTTACTTCACCCTTGATACCATGAGTCTGTGTAATTGCTCCAACCTGATATAAATCTTCCAAATATAACTCCTTCTAATGCGTAAGCATTGTAAAAATAATATAAAACACAAAGAGAACGAAAACTACAAGCGTTTCTATATATACTGTTTTTCGCTTCTTTAATAATATCTCCTCTGTCTTATCGATTTCTGCCTGAATATGAGAAGGGATAACATACTCAGTAATATACTCTGAAAGACCCTCTTTTGTCAAAATTTCTTTTGAAAAAGCCCAATCCGCTGCTGGAACATATAAAGTGTCAGCTTCTGAAAAATCGCTTTTATCATTAACTATTTTAAAATCTCCATAATTTACTTCTATATAGACTTCAAGTCCCTCATTGCTGAGAGACTTGTATGCCTTGAAAAGTAAATTTGGATTGTCACAAGAAAATATCTTTCTTAAATAATCAAATTTATCTTTCATATTAAAATTTCCTAAATTTTATTTGTCATCATATAAGTGACATCTTACAACATGGCCGTTACCCATATCCTTTGCTTCTGGAGCAACTTCCTTACAAATACCCATGCACTCTGAGCATCTTGTGTGGAACTTACATCCCTTAGGTGGGTTGGCTGGTGATGGGATATCACCCTCAAGAGGAACTCTGTCCTTCTTGAAATCAGGGTCTGGCATTGGAATAGCTGAGAACAATGCCTTTGTGTATGGATGAAGAGGATTAGCAAAAATATCCTCTGTCTTACCTGTCTCAACAAGACCGCCAAGGTACATAACACCAACAGTATCAGAGATGTGCTCTACAACTGAAAGGTCATGTGAAATGAAGAGGTATGTAAGACCTCTATCCTTCTGAAGCTTGCGAAGAAGGTTAATAATCTGTGCCTGAATAGAAACATCAAGAGCAGATACTGGTTCATCGCAAACGATGAAGTCAGGATTAAGAGCAAGTGCACGAGCGATACATACACGCTGTCTCTGTCCACCTGAGAACTCATGAGGATATCTATCCTTGTGGTGCTCCTGAAGACCACACTCTGCCATAATCTTTGAGATGTATTCATCATAGTCCTTCTTATCTACAAGACCATGTTCTCTAACAGCTTCACCAATGATTTCACCGATTGGAAGACGTGGTGAAAGTGATGAATAAGGATCCTGGAAAACAATCTGCATCTTTGTACGAAGGTTTCTCATTTCCTTTTTATCGTTATCATAAACTTCCTTGCCGTTGAAGATAACGTCACCCTCTGTCTTTTCGATAAGACGAAGGATTGTACGTCCTGTTGTAGACTTACCACAACCAGACTCACCTACAAGACCCATTGTTGTGCCTCTCTCAATTTTGAAAGAGACATCATCAACAGCCTTAACCTCTCCAGTTACACCACCGAAGAAGCCTCCCTTAATAGGGAAATATTTCTTAAGGTGATTGACTTCTAGAATATAATCTTTCTCGTTACTCATGTCTTTCACCCTCCTCTTTACATCTGTAACATCTTACCATATGTGTTGGTGATACATAGTATTCCTCTGGGAAATCACCATTGCAGCATCCCATGCACATATCACATCTATCCTTGAAATAGCAATAATTTGGCATATTTACTGGGTTTGGAACAGAACCAGGGATTGAGTAAAGCTCATCAACCTTCTGTCCAACTACAGGCTTAGACTTCATGAGACCGATTGTATATGGATGTCTAGGGTCCTTGAAGATTTCCTGGGCTGTACCTTTTTCTACTACACGGCCAGCGTACATAACAACAACATAATCAGCCATCTCAGCAACAACACCAAGGTCGTGTGTGATAAGCATGATTGAGCTGTTGATTCTGTCCTTAAGGTCACGAAGAAGGTCAAGAATCTGTGCCTGGATAGTAACATCAAGAGCTGTTGTAGGCTCATCAGCTACGATAAGCTTTGGCTCGCAAGCTAAAGCCATAGCGATACATACACGCTGTCTCATACCACCTGAAAGCTCATGTGGATACATGCTGTAAACGCCTTCCTTATTAGCAATACCAACCATACCAAGCATTTCGATTGTACGTGCCTTGATATCCTCGTCGCTCATTTCTGGACGGTGAAGCTTGATAACTTCATCAATCTGAGCGCCAATTCTAAATACAGGGTTAAGAGCTGTCATTGGCTCCTGGAAGATCATAGACATCTTCTCACCACGCATGCTACGCATAACTGAATCTGGAGCGTTAACAACGTTAATAACTTTGTCACCAGAGTTAAATCTGATTTCACCAGAAACTGTCTGTCCCTGTGGACGCTGAACAAGCTGAAGCATTGAAAGTGAAGTAACTGACTTACCACAGCCAGATTCACCAACGATACCAACAGTTTTTCCCTGTGGTACGTTGAATGAAACACCGTCAACAGCCTTAACTGTTCCGATATCTGTGAAGAAGTATGTATGAACATCATCAAATTCAACACAGTTCTCAGGATTTTTCATCTGAGTTACATATTCCTCTTCTGGAATATGCTTTCTATTTCTCTTTGCCTCGAACTCCTTTGTAATCTTGCGATTTTCCTTCGCAATTCTACGAGATTCTCTGGCAGATATATAATTTACATTCTTTTTTGCCATTTCACACCTCTATCTCTTCATCTTTGGATCAAAGGCGTCACGAAGTCCGTCTCCGATAAAGTTAAATGCAAGTACTGTAAGAAGGATTAAGAATCCAGCTGGAATCCATACGAACCAATAGTTAGTCATAACGTATGAATCTGTAACAGCATTGATGATATTACCCCAAGATGCTGCAGGATACTTAACACCAAGTCCTAAATATGAAAGTGTAGACTCTGCAAGGATAACCTCACCTACACCCATAGATGCAAATACTACAAGCTGTGGAATAACATTAGGAATCAAGTGCTTGAAGATTCTTCTTCTAATGCTAATACCGCAAGCCTCGCAAGCTGTCATAAATTCCTGTTCACGAAGAGATAAAATCTGACCACGTACTATACGAGCCAAGCTAACCCAACCGATAACACCCATGATAATACATAGGTAGAAAATACGAACACCGGCGTCTATCTTGTAGAAATCCATGATTGAACCAATGATAAGGTAAAGTGGCATTGTTGGGATACAGTAGATAATATCTACAAATCTCATAAGAAGGTTATCTACCCAACCTCCAAAGAAACCAGCTGTACCACCGACGATAATACCGAGTAAAAGCTCGATAGCTACTACTACGAAACCGATAAGAAGAGAAATACGACCACCATACATAAGTCTTGCAAGTAAGTCCATACCATTTCCATCTGTACCAACTAAATGCTTTGCTGAAGGTGACTCGAACTGATTAATAACACTTGTAGACTTATATTTTGTAATAAGGTACTGACCGTTCTTGTTAGAAACCTGATATTCTTCCTCACCATCTTCGCCTGCAAATTTAAACTCCGAAGAACCATTATTAATAGCTTCTACAATAGCTTCTCTGAAATCAACTGTAAGTGTAACACCACTTTCAACTGCATTCATGCTATAGCCGCTGATATATGCTACTTCACTACCATCAGCTGCAGTAACTAATGCACCATTTCCGTGCTCATCTACTGTATATCTTTCATCATCAGCTGCAAACATTGTCTCATCTGTTGCAAGAGCCTTAATAAGATTTACATTGAATGTACCTGAAAGCTTTTTAGATGAATCAACTGGTGTAACCTGAAGCTTTGCTGCAACAGCAAGTGTTTCTGCCCCACCTACTTTTTTAATTTCAAATGAATTGTCATCAAGCTGAGTAAGAGAAAACTGTGAACCATCTCTTGTCTCAACAACATCCTGCTTCTTTGTAAGAGCAAGAATAAGCTTTGCCCCAATATCTGAAGGAAGCTCTACGCCATCAGCTGCAAAAACCTGGTAATCAGTGATAAGAGTTGCACCAGCATAGTCCTTCTTCATTTCCTCAGTAGTATAAAATACCTGACTCTGAGAATATGGAATAATAACTCCGCCTAAGAAAGCGAATAAAAACATACAAATTATAATTACAAGACCTGCAATAGCAAGCTTATTTCTAAAGAAACGCTTTGCTACCATCATTCCAGGAGAAAGTACCTGGACACGGTTAGCATCATCTAAAGCAAGCTCTTCTTCATTTTCAATATTTCTTACGTCTGCCACGATATCTCTCCTTTTAATTTACTCTAACTCTAGGATCTACTACAGCATAAAGAATATCTGCAATAAGGTTTCCTAAAAGAATTAAAACTGCAAAGAACAGCATATAGAACATTACAAATGGGATATCTCCCTGTACGATGCACTGATATGATGTATAGCCGATTCCTGGAATCTGGAACAGTGTTTCTGTAATAAGAGCACCACCAAATAATCCTGGAAGTGATGAACCAAGTAATGTAACGATTGGAATCAAGATATTTCTGAAAGCATGATAATTTACTACTCTCTTTTCAGAAAGACCCTTCGCTCTAGCTGTACGAATATAATCGGCACTAAGAACCTCAAGCATGTTAGTACGAGTGTAACGCATTAAATATCCTACTGATACAATAGTAAGAGTAATCACTGGAAGTACCATGTGATATGCCATATCAAAAATCTTACCAACAGTAGACAGGTTCATAAAATCACGACCTACAATACCATACAAATCAAAAATTCCAAGCTTAACTGAGAAAATGTATTTCAAAATTGTAGCAAAGAAGAAGCTAGGTAATGAAATACCGATAAGTGCAAATACGACTACAGAATAATCTACGGCACTATACTGCTTTCTTGCAGCAACAACACCAAGAGGAATAGCGATAACTATCTCAAGGATGAAAGATGCAAGGCCAAGTGCAAATGAATACCAAATAACGCTTGAGAACTTTTCAAGTACTGGCATATTAAAGTACCAGCTGTCTCCGAAATCAAAGCGGATAGCCTTAGCCAGCCATTTAAAATAACCCGGAACGATGCCAACGTCCAAGCCATATGCAGCATTGAGCTGATCAATCCATTCCTGATAGCTCTTTGCACCAGGTTTCTGTGATAGCTGCATTGCTTTCTGTTCTACGAATGAAGTAGGCATTGCACGCATGATGCAATAGATAATCATAGAAACAAAAAACAATATTACTATCGATAATAATAGTCTTTTGATTACAAATTTTTTCATTATTGTAATTCCTTTCTTTATTTTTAGACCCCAATAAAGGTATTTTATGATAGGACAAAAAAACGTTTATTCAAACGTTTACAAACTTTCCAAAACCCCATCCCATCATAAAATACCTTTATCATAAAAATGTCTTCTTGGGGCCTAAGCCCCAAGAAGCAACTTAATCAATATCTAGTATTGATAATTATCTCATCTGAATATCTGTAAGAGCATCAGACCAATCATAGAAAGGTGTTGCATCCTTTACTATTGTATCTGTGTTAACACGCTGTGTTGAATATGTTACACAGTTCTGTCTCTGATAAATAGGAATCTCAACAGCGTAATCTACGATAAAGTCAAGACATTCCTTGTAAGTAGCCTTTCTGTATGCCTGGTCTGCTGATGCTCTAGCATCTTCAATAAGCTGATCAAGCTCATCAGAATAAATAGCATACTGGTAAGCGCTACCACCTTCACTGTGGTATACCTGATACATATCAGGATCAGCTGTAGCACCCCAAGCTGCACACCAGATTTCAGCCTTCTGAGCTGAAAGTGTATCCCAAAGTACTGATGAATCTGAAAGATCGTTGATTGTAAGCTCAAAACCAATCTTAGCAAATGCCTCAGAAGCTGCTGTAAGGATACCAAATGATGGATGGTCACCAGAACCTCCGCCTGGAATCATAGCTTCATAAGAAAGCTTAGCACCAGCTGGAGCAGCTGTAAGCTTGCCATCCTCTACTGTGTAACCAGCTGCCTCGAAGTAGCCAAGAGCTGCCTGAAGAGCTGCATCATACTTCTCATCATCGCTCATTCCATCTGAGTAGATTTCGTTGCCATCAACATCCTTAGAGAATGCAATTGCGTAATCTGGATCAGACTTCTGTGGAGCTGCCCATGAAGAGTTTGAAATTGGGTAGTTAATAACCTCTGCTGCCTCTCCATAGTATGAATCAATAACTACATCACGGTATGCTGCAATAACTGTTGCAATAGCCTTACGTAAATCCTTTGACTGCTCACTTGATGGATCATTACCAACCTTTACGTTAAGTGAGCACATACCAATGTAACCATAACCAAGATAATCTGTAAGCTGAGTTGTGATTTTATCACCAACTAAGTCTTTTTCAGAGTTTTCAGAAGAAATCTGCTCTGATGTTGCCTTAGAGAATGAAGGCTCAGCAATATCAGCTGTACCCTGAACAATAGCAGGTACCTTATCAGCTTCCTGTGTCTCCTTAAACTGAATCTCAGATACGCCAGGAGCACCAAGGTAGTAGTTCTCATTTGCCTCTAAGTAAGCAACCTTGTTTGAGTATTCCTTAAATGTGAAAGGACCAGCACCAAGTGGCTTTGTTGTCTTTTCTCTGATTAATGAAAGATCATTCTTAGGGAAACCAAACTTGTTGTTATCAAAATCGTACTGAGCCTTGTCACCATAGTAGTGCATTGGAGCAATTGGAAGTGCAAGCTTCTCGATTGCTGGAGCTGAGAACTCAGTAAGTGTAAGTGTCATTGAATAATCGCCAGTCTTAACGATACCAGCAATGTGATCTGCAGACTCACCTGTCTCTACACCAGTTGTAGACATTGCAAGAACATCTGCTGGGAATGAATCAGCGATTGTTACGTTAGCAGCTTCCTTATCCATAGCTGAGAAGTTCCATCCGTACTGCTCACCGATTGCCATGAAGAAGTCTTCTGTTGTAGCGCCATCTGGAAGCTCAAATCCCCAACCAGCAGCAGCTGTCTTAACATCATCCTTATCAGCAGCTGCACCAGCTTCTACCATGTAATCTACGATAGACTGTGTAAATGCTGCACCTTCGTTAGCGCATGCATCCCAGAAGGCCTTCTGCTGTTCTTCTGTCCAATTAGTAAAGTCTGTATTGTCTTTACCAGCAGCAGCGATAAGTGATGAAAGTGTTGAAACACCGCTTCTATATTCTTCCATACCCTCTACAGGAAGTGAAGCAAATGTACCAGGTCCATCATAAGTTGGATCTGCCTGTACATACATACTGAAAATTAAGTCATCAATAGTAAGTGGCTCACCATCTGAGAACTTAATGTCATCTCTAAGTGTAATATCATAAGTAACTGTTCCATCTTCGTTCTCGTTAATATCGATCTTTGATGGTGTGTAGTAAGTGTACTCTGTACCGTTGTAATCTTCTTTGTAACCGTCAATACCATCAAGAATGTACTGACCACCTCTTGTAGTTCTTGTTAATGTGATATTAACAAGCTTCTCCTCGATGTACATATCTGGATGTGACTCAGCAAAAAATGGGCTGAACTTCTGGCTCATTGCGTCCCAAGCAATAACAAGTGGAGTATCTGAGCCCTTTGTATCTCCACCCTTTGAAGCGCTGTCGTCGCCCTTTGAACCACAGCCTACCATTGAAAGTGCCATTGCAGCTGCAAGAACAAGGGAAACTACCTTTTTCTTCTTCATAAGTAATCCTCCTGAATTATATTTATCTACATCTCTTCCCGAGAATGCAAACCCCTGTAAATAAAACACAACATAAAAAAGCATTATTATTCATTAAAAATGCTTCTCCTGTAAAAACAGTATTAAGAAAAGAAACTAATGGAATAATGTAGGGCATGTAGAAATGTATCTTAATACATTAAGACTATCTAATGCTTGCATTAAAATTTCTCCCTTAAAAACAACTGTACACCCCCGAAAGACAACCCTTATACAAAAACCCCATATATCGTATAAAGTATGCTTATTATAGTAAAAATTTACTCATTATTCAACTTTTGCATATTCTTGCATTTTCGAATTATATTTATACATTTTGCATTAAAAATAGCGGTTTTATAGGATGTTTTATTCATTTAAACGCCTATCACTTTAAAGCGGTGGTGTATTGTATCGATAAAAAAACAATCTATATTTAATTATGTTAGAAAATCCCTAAAAATAAGCAAAAAAGGAGCCTGATAAAAATCAGACTCCTTTGTCTTTACTCTACATCAATTATGTCAACAATAACCTTCTTGTCAATCTTTGAAGCTGCAGCCTTAACAACTGCACGGATAGCCTTGGCGATACGGCCCTGCTTTCCAATAACCTTGCCCATATCTGAAGGGGCAACACGAAGCTCTACAACAATAGACTTAGCATCTTCCTTCTCGGATACTACAACTTCATCAGGATTGTCTACAAGTGACTTAGCAATTACTTCAACTAATTCTTTCATCACTATTATCCTTTTCCTTTCGAGTTATCTTACTGAACACCTGCCTGCTTGAAAAGTCTTGCTACTGTCTCTGTTGGCTTTGCACCGTTAGCAATCCACTTCTTAGCTGCTTCAGCGTCAACTGTTACTTCAGCTGGCTCCTGGTTAGGATCGTATGTACCGATTTCATCGATGTTTCTACCATCACGAGGTGCTCTTGCATCTGCAACTACGATTCTGTAGATAGGTCTCTTCTTCTGTCCCATTCTCTTTAATCTAATCTTTACTGCCATTTTTAATTTCCTCCTAAATTATAATACTTTAAATGGTCTTGTTAAAATGGGAAACGCATACCACGTCTGCCTTTACCCATTATATTTGGCATCTGCTTCATCATTTTTTTCGATTGCTCGAACTGTTTAACAAAGCGGTTTACCTCTGCTATATCTAAACCAGCTCCAGCAGCAATTCTGTGCTTTCTGCTAGGATTTAGTAATTTTGGATTCTCGCGCTCAGCTGGTGTCATTGAAAGAATGATTGCTTCAATATGCGCAAGCTTTTTATCATCTACAGCGCCTTCTATCTGAGCCATCTGGCTTGCATTAATACCTGGCATCATTCCAAGAATGGAAGTCAAACCACCAAGCTTTTTCATTTGCTCCATAGATGTAAGATAATCATTGAAATCAAAGGAAGCTTTCTTTACCTTTTTAGATAACTGAAGGGCTGCATCTTTATCGATTTCTGCCTCTGCCTTTTCAATTAGGGAAAGTACATCACCCATGCCAAGGATTCGGCTAGCCATTCTGTCTGGATGGAACTGCTCTAAATCTGAAAGCTTTTCCCCCATACCAGCATAAAGAATAGGCTTTCCTGTAACGGCCTTAATTGAAAGTGCCGCACCACCTCTTGTATCACCATCAAGCTTTGTGATGATAACACCATCAATGCCAATTTTTTCATCAAAGGTAGATGAAACATTAACAGCATCCTGACCTGTCATGGCATCTACTACCAATAAGGTGTTGAGGATATTGATATTTTTCTTTATAGATGCAAGCTCATCCATCATATCCTCATCTATATGAAGACGACCAGCTGTATCGAAAATGACTACATCAAAGCCGTTCTTCTTAGCGTAATCCATAGCTTCGCGGGCAATCTTTACTGGCTTTTCCTTATCGCCTAAGGAGAACACCTCAACCTCTTGCTTTTTACCATTTATCTGCAACTGCTCTATAGCGGCTGGACGATAAATATCACAAGCAACAAGAAGTGGTTTCTTACCACGCTGCTTTACCTTACCTGCAAGCTTTGCTGTGGTGGTAGTTTTACCAGCACCCTGGAGACCAACCATCATGATTGTGGTGATTTCTCCACCCTTGCCAAAGGTAATATCTGTAACTTCAGAGCCCATAAGATTAACAAGCTCTTCGTTAACAATCTTTATAACCATCTGTCCAGGGTTAAGACCATTCATTACATCAGAACCAATGGCGCGCTCTGTGACAGTGTTTGTAAACTGTTTTACAACTTTGAAATTAACATCAGCTTCTAGAAGAGCCATTTTAACTTCCTTAAGTGCAGCTTTAACATCTGCCTCAGAAAGTCTACCTTTGCTCTTAAGGCTTTTAAAAACCCCTTGAAGCTTCTCTGAAAGAGAATCAAATGCCATAAATTATAATTCCTCTAAAATTAATTTGGATATACTAGCTATCTGTGAAAGTGTATCTGTATCAGCTTCCTTTTCAGTAAGCTCGTTGATACGAAGTACATCCTCTCTAATAATCATAAACTTTTCTACTAAGTGAAGCCTGTTTTCATAATCAGATAATAGCTTATCACAACGCTTTAAAATATCGTGAACAGCCTGACGAGATATAGAAAGTGAATCGGCAATCTCTGAAAGGGATAAATCCTCATTGATGCTCATCTCGTATACACTACGCTGATGTTCTGTAAGTAACTCACCGTAGAAATCATATAAATAACCTGATTTAATCTTATCTTCCATTGTGCTCCTCTTATGACCTCATATAATATACTATATAAAAAAAGAGGTGTCAAGTGTTTTTGCTTGACACCTCTTTCCTCATCCTCCCCTTCAAAGTACCTTCCTTCTCTGGGGAAGGCTATTATAATGAAGTTCTTACTATTTTTGGTCTGTAGCCTGCTTTATCTAAAGCTTTTATGATTTGCTCCTTGTGCTCTGTGCCGAAAGCTTCAAGTGTAATACGAAGCTCAACAGCTGCGGAACGATTGGTTGTAACAAACTGATTATGCTCAAGCTTGATAACATTTCCCTGTTCATCCGCTATAACCTGAGAAACTTTGGCAAGCATACCTGGCTTATCAGGAAGCAAAACAGAAACAGTAAAGATTCTATCACGGAAGATAAGTCCCTGCTGTACAACAGATGACATTGTAATAACATCCATATTGCCGCCAGAAAGAACTGAAACCACTCTCTTATCCTTAAATCCAAGATGATTAAGGGCCGCTACTGTAAGAAGACCTGAATTTTCAACAACCATCTTATGATTCTCTACCATATCAAGGAAGGCAACGATAAGCTCATCATCATCAACTGTAATAATCTCATCAATGTTTTCCTGAAGATATGGGAAAATATTGCTACCTGGTGTCTTAACAGCTGTACCATCAGCAATAGTATTAACACTCTTAAGTGTTGTAACTTCACCCTTTTCAAAGGATGCCTTAAGGGATGCAGCACCACTTGGCTCTACACCAATAACTTTTATCTTTGGATTAAGAAGCTTTGCAAGTGTAGAAACACCTGTTGCAAGTCCGCCTCCTCCAATTGGAACTAAAATATACTCTACAAGTGGAAGCTCCTTGAAGATTTCCATTGCAATTGTACCCTGACCTGTAGCCACAGCCAAATCATCAAATGGATGAATAAAGGTATATCCATGCTCATCTGCAAGCTTATATGCATATTCACATGCCTCATCATATACATCGCCATAAAGAACAACCTCTGCTCCATAGCTCTTTGTACGATTAACCTTAATCAAAGGTGTTGTGGTAGGCATAACAATTGTAGCCTTAACACCATATTTGCTGGCTGCATAGGCAACGCCCTGTGCATGGTTACCAGCCGATGCTGTGATTAAGCCCTTTGCACGCTCTTCCTCAGAAAGTGTGCTTATTTTGTAATAGGCGCCTCTAAGCTTGTATGCACCAGTAAGCTGCATATTTTCTGGCTTAAGGTAAACCATATTACCGCATTTCTCACTAAAATAATCACTGTAAACTAGCTTTGTCTCATGAGTAACTTCTGTTACGATCTTTGAGGCTTCTTCAAATTTGTCCAATGTAAGCATAATTAATCTCCCTCTTGTTTGTCTTAGCCTTCAGCGTAGAATAAAGCATCCACAAATTCATCTGCGTTGAATTTCTCTAAGTCGTCAATAGTTTCTCCTACACCAATATATTTTACTGGCAATTTTAACTCAGATTGTATTGCAATTGCAATACCCCCTTTAGCAGTTCCATCTAATTTTGTTAAAACAATACCAGAAATATCTGTAACCTCAGAGAATTCCTTAGCCTGAACTAAGGCATTTTGACCAGTTGTACCGTCTAAAACTATAAGTGTTTCGCGATAAGCCTCTGGGAACTCTTTTGAAATTGTATTATTAATCTTAGAAAGCTCATTCATAAGATTCTTTTTGTTATGAAGTCGACCTGCTGTATCTACCAAAAGGACATCAACCCCTCTTGATTTAGCAGCATGAACCGCATCATACACAACTGCTGCTGGATCAGAGCCTTCTGGACCGCCAACGAAATCAACACTTGCTCTATCGGCCCATTCCTTAAGCTGATCAGATGCAGCCGCTCTAAAGGTATCGGCTCCAGCCACCATAACCTTCTTGCCGTTTGCCTTAAGCTTTCCTGCAAGCTTGCCAATTGTGGTAGTTTTTCCAACACCATTTACTCCAATTACAAGTACTACAGATGTCTTTTTCTCAAAATCAAAGGCAGTCTCACCAAGAGCCATCTGATTTTTAATTTCATTAATGAGAAATTCCTTGCATTCAGAAGGCTCCTTGATGTGTTCCTTTTTAACAGCATCCCTTAAATCATCAAGGATAGTTTCTGTAGTACGTACACCAATATCTCCCATAATCAGAACCTCTTCCAGCTCCTCATAAAAATCATCATCGATATTGGTAAATCCATTGAAAATGTAATCCATGGATTTAATAAAATTATCTCTTGTCTTGGTCAGGCCCTTAATAAGGCGCTGCCAGAAACCAATCTTTTCTGCCATGTTGCCTCCAGATGATTAGTCATCCAACTGTGATTCAATAAGATTTACAGAAACAAGAGCAGATATACCCTTTTCCTGCATGGTGATACCAAACAATCTATCAGCAGCATTCATGGTACCACGTCTATGAGTAATAACAATAAACTGTGTATTCTTTGTAAGCTTGTGTAAATAGCCTGCAAATCTATCTACGTTTGCATCATCCAATGCCGCCTCAATCTCGTCAAGAAGACAGAATGGTGATGGCTTAAGATTCTGAATTGCAAATAAAAGTGCGATAGCTGTAAGGGATTTCTCACCACCGGACATCTGCATCATATTGATAAGCTTCTTTCCTGGTGGCTGAGCATTAATTATAATACCTGTCTCAAGAAGATCATCCTCATCAACAAGTGCAAGTGAACCATGTCCACCGCCAAACAATTCCTTAAAAGCCTTATCAAACTCACGCTGAATATCTTTAAAGCCTTCAGCAAACTGCTTTCTCATTCCTTCGTCCAGCTCGTCAATGATTCTGATAAGTGAAGCCTCTGCCTCAACCAAATCATCATGCTGTCCCTTAAGGAAATTATATCTTTCTGAAAGTTCCTTAAATTCTTCAATGGCATTTACATTTACATTGCCCATTGAACGAATTGCATTTTTTATTTTTGCAGCATCCTTTTTCATCTGATCTAAATCAGTGTACTCAGGGTCCTTTAATTCCTCAGCAGAATGATATGTAAGCTCATATTCATTCCACATATAATTATTCTGACTTGAAATTGCATCAACAATCTTTTCATGCTGCGAATCCAATCTGTAGATTTCCTTATCAAGCTCAGAAATTCTATCTGAAATTTCCTGACGCTGCTCGAAGAAATTCTTATGAGAGCTATTAAGCTCTTCACGCTTAGCTGTAGCTTCTTTGATTTCCTCCTCAAGCTGTCCAAAGGAATCATCAGATGCTGCGATTGTAGCCTTTATTTCTTCAATTCGATTCTTTTTATTTTCAGTTTCTTCTTTTGTAGACTGAGCATTTTCTTTGATGTTAGCAATATCACTGTCACATTTTTCAATCTCAGAAAGTACACGGTCTAAGTTCTGCTGAACGAAATCAACCTTCTGTCTAGCATTAGCCTCTTCAATCTGAACCTCAGACATAGTTCTATTGACAGAAGTCTCCATGTAAGTCTTTTCATCTACTTCATCAGAAAGTTTTGCGATTTCCGCCTTAAGCTCTGCTTCCTTAGCCTCGGATTCATTCTTTTCGAATTCGATTTCTTTTCTGCCAGCTGCGATTTCAGTAAGCTGTGCTTCAAGCTCTTCGCTTTCTCTAGAAAGACCTTCATAAGCTGTAAGACTTTCCTTCTTTTGCTCGTTAGCCCTATCAAGACCTAACTTTGCTGTGTTAAGAGCAATGGCTGCTTCGTTTAACTTAGCTGTGTTTTCTTCTCTATCAGAATCAAGCAAAGCAGCAGCTGTTTCAATTTCACCAGCTCTATTTTTAAGCTGATCAATTTCCTCGGAAATAGCATCAAGCTTTGTTTCTAATTCTTCGATTTCACGGTTACGGCCGAGAAGATTAGATTTATTCTTAAAATGACCACCAGTCATTGAGCCACCTGGGGCCAGGTATTCACCATCAACAGTGACGATGTGAATACTGTAGTTGTTTTTCTTGGCAAGAGCAATAGCCGAATCAATATGATCTGTAACAACAACTCTTCCTAACAAATAAGCAACTACGCCGTCGAATTTGCTGTCACAGCTAACAAGCTCTGACGCAAGACCAAGAACACCTTTTTCTTTTAAGACTTCAGTCTTCTTGAAATTACCTCGTCCATCAACAGATGTAAGTGGAAGGAATGTGGCTCTACCAAGCTTGTTTTCCTTAAGAAAGGCAATAAGCTTTTTAGCGCTGGACTCATCTGCAGTAACAATATTTTGGATGTTACCACCAAGTGCTGTTTCGATGGCCATCTCATATTTCTTTTCTACATGAATAAGATCAGAAACAACGCCCTCGATACCATCGATTTTGCCCTTCTGCTCCATTATCTTACGAGTAGAATTGCCATAGCCCTCGTATCGCTCTGCAATATTCTTTACGGATTCAAGTCTTGTCTGAACACGGGCAAATTCATCCTTTTTCGCCTGGAGCTTTTCAGTATTCTCCTTCCCCTTCTGCTTCCACTCAACAGCCTTTGCAGAAAATTCTTTGTCCTTATCCTGTAATTCAATAAGTAAATCTTGAGCCTTCTTAAACTCTTCCTCTGCCAGAGATACGGCTACATCCAAATCTTCTTCACGAGTCTTACGCTCTAACAATCTCTGAGTAAGCTTTGCTTTACGGATATTAGTCTGCTCTAGCATTGTCTCAAGACGCTGCTCCTTAGACTTAATTGAAGCCCTATTATTAAGCAATTCCATAATAGCCTTGTTATCAGCTTCAATTTTCTCATTGTTTGCATTAATTGCAATCTGCAATTCGCTGTAATTATTCTTAACTGATGTAAGACGCTCTACAGCCTCCTCTAAGGTCTTATCAAGCTCTTCCTTTTCCTGCTTAAACTCATCTAACTGAGCTTGCTTTGTAGCCTTTTCTGATTCAATTTCAGCCACACGTGCTGCCAAGCTTTCATCAGTAGCATTTGCAGAACGAATCTGCTCTTCTAAAAGCAGGATTTCATTTTCAAGCTTTCCCTTGAGAAGTGTGGAGTCTGATTGATTTTTCTTGAGAGTTTCAATCTGCTCATCCAGACCTGTAATCTGTTCCTCTAAAGAATCGTATTTAGCACGAATCTCTTCCTGGGCAGTCTTGCTCTCTTCCATATGTTCCTTTGCAAGAGTTGTATTCTTTTCTACTTCATTTAAAGCGGCATTTAATCTATCAACCTCAAGCATAAATGAATTGACATCAATTCTTTTTAATTCTTCTTTATATTTTAAGTATTTTTTAGCATCCTCAGATTGCTTCTCTAAAGGCCCGATGCGACGCTCCTGCTCAGATAGAATATCATTTACACGAACAAGATTTTCTCTTTCATTTTCAAGCTTCTTAACAGACGCAGCTTTACGCTTTTTGTATTTAACAATACCAACAGCTTCATCAAAAAGCTCTCGTCTATCTTCAGGCTTACCAGAAAGAATTTTTTCAATCTGACCCTGTCCGATAATCGAATAGCCTTCTTTACCTACACCTGTATCATAAAATAGCTCTGAAACATCCTTTAATCTACATGGTGTTCCATTAAGAAGATATTCGCTTTCTCCAGAGCGATATACTCTTCGCGCTATTGTTACCTCTTCGTATTCAACTGGAAGTACATGGTCAGAATTGTCCATTGTAAGGGCTACATAGGCGTAAGAAAGTGGCTTTCTGGCTTCTGTTCCTGCAAAGATGATATCCTGCATAGAAGAACCACGAAGCTGCTTAGCTGACTGTTCACCAAGAACCCATCTAACGGCATCCGCAACATTACTTTTACCTGAACCATTTGGACCTACAATGCCTGTAATACCATTGTGAAATTCAAATTTCATCTTATTGGCAAAAGACTTAAATCCATATATTTCAATACTCTTTAGATACATTATTCACTCCTATAGTCCGCCTGAAAAATAGTCTTACTCTCGCTTGTTACGCAGACAATAATTAATCCTCTTACAGTCACTGGATGTTCCTTTCAGAGGATAAATCATTGTCTGCTACAAGCTATTTGTACGTATCTATTCAGGCTCATTAAAATTTTTCATAAACCAATATTCCCTGATTAATATCTGCACAACAATATTGAACTATATTATATTAATCGATTCCTCTTTGTGTAAACGAAGAAGGCCTTCGTAGGCAGCTTCTTGTTCTGCGGCTTTTTTGGTGCGACCAATTCCGGTACCAAGGACTTTAGAGCCTACAACGGCTTCTACTTTAAATTCCTTTGCATGATCTGGACCTGATTCAGATATAAGGTTGTAGGTAAGTGGCTCTTTGTAATTTGCCTGAACAACCTCCTGCAATCTGGTCTTACTATCATGGAATAGCTGTTTATGTTCGATATCATTTAAAACAAATCTATGGATATATTTAGCGGCAGGCTCCATGCCGCCATCCAGGAAAATGGCTCCGATAGTAGCTTCAAAGGCATCTGAAAGAATTGACTTTCTTTCACGGCCCCCAGTCATATCCTCGCCCTTAGAAAGGAGAACAAAATCTCCAAGATTAATCTCTTTACAGATGAAAGCTAATGTAGGCTCACAAACAATACTTGCTCTGAGTCTTGAAAGCTTTCCCTCGTTTAAATCAGTATAATTTAGATACAAAAACTCACTAGATACAATTTCTAGCACTGCATCCCCTAAAAACTCTAATCGCTCGTTATCACTAAGCTTAGGCATGTGATGCTCATTTGCATAAGAACTGTGTGTAAGGGCCTGCTTTAGTAAGCTTTCGTCTCTAAACTCATAACCGATAATCTTCTGAAATTCCTTTAAATCGTTATTCAATAATCTTACCTCCTGAGTTTAAGAAAGCATCCAGTGAAAAGCTGGATGCTTTCAGCAATTCAATTAATTACCTGCAACTGTCTTCTTGATAAGCTCAACAGCATCACCAACTGTAGAAAGCTTTTCAGCAGCGTCAGTATCAACTTCGATGTTAAGCTTTTCCTCAACACCCATGATAATCTGGAATACATCAAGTGAATCTGCACCAAGATCGTCTACAAAAGTAGTCTCTGCTGTGATTTCAGCAGCATCTACATTTAAAACCTCTGCAATAATCTCTTTCAATAAATCGAATTCCATGTCTTATTCCTCCTTTTTATTTTCTAAAACAATGTTATCTCTAATAAGCTCGTTAATTTTCTGTTCCTTAAAGGTTACACACTGGAAAATAGTATTCTTAACCTCTCCAGCCTTAGCACTGCCGTGAGTCTTTACAACAAGGCCTTTAAGACCAAGCAAAGGAGCTCCGCCATATTCAGTTGCATCAAAAGTCTTTAATGTACCTTTCAATGCTGGAAGAGCAAGGGCTGCACCAATCTTTGACCTAAGAGTACTCATAAGTCCACCCTTAATAATTGATACAAGAGTGCCCGCTAAGCCTTCATATAATTTTAAAATAACATTACCAACAAATCCATCGCAGATAATTACATCTGCATCACCATTTGGAATATTTCTAGCTTCAATGCTACCGATGAAATTAATATCCTTGCATTCCTTTAAAAGAGGCATAGTCTCCTTTACAAGAGCATTACCCTTTTCTTCCTCGGCACCAACATTGACGATAGCAACACGTGGATTTTTGATTCCAACGACCTTTTCCATGTAGATGCTTCCCATTTTTGCAAACTGCACAAGATGGCTTGCTCTACAATCCACATTCGCTCCAGAATCGGCAAGGAATGCCACGCCAGTCTTAACTGGGAAAATTGCGCCAAATGGAGCGCGTTCTATTCCTCTAATACGACCAACCATTCCAAGTCCACCTGTTAAAAGTGCCCCTGAATTACCAGCAGAAACAAAAGCATCTGCCTCCCCATCCTTAACAAGATGAAGACCAACAACCATTGAAGAATCTTTCTTGCGCTTAATAGCTGCAACAGGATGTTCAGCTGTCTCAATTACTTCTGTAGCGTTTTTTATTTCAAGCTGCTCTTTTGGGTAGGAATATTTAGCTAATTCTGTGTTGATATCAGCTTCTCTTCCGACCAAAATAACCTTTATATCTTTTTTAAGATTTACTGCATCTACAGCACCTTTTACCATCTCTGAAGGAGCATTATCTCCACCCATGGCATCAAGTGCAACAACTGTTAATTCACTCATAAGAAATCCTTTCCATGCATACTTATAAAAGTATATATGATATATGAAAATATTTCAAATAAAAAACCTCTCGGCAGCACCGAGAGGCTTCAAATTAATCAACTGCGATGATTTCTTTTTTGTTGTATGATCCACAGTTCTTGCAAACTCTATGTGGTACCATAAGCTCGCCACACTTGCTGCACTTAACAAGAGTAGGGTTGCTCATCTTCCAGTTTGCTCTTCTTTTATCTCTTCTTCCCTTAGAAGATTTGTTCTTTGGACAAATAGACATGCTATTTCACCTCCTTAAAGCTATTAAAGACATCTAAAAATTGTGCCATTCTAGGATCTAAAACTGTATCATCACAACCGCAAGGCTCGATGTTACGATTCTTACCGCACACTGGGCAAATGCCCTTGCAGTCATCCTGGCACAATATCTTTGCCGGGAAATTCACTAAGATCTCGTTTAAAATGAGTTCATCTACATCTATTTCTTCGCCTTCGGCAAAGGAATAAGGTCCAAGGTCCTCATCTGCAACGACCTGTCCTTCTGAAACTTCAACAGTTTCATCAACAGAAACAGGAACATTAAAAGTTACCTCTGATAAGCATCTGTCACACTGCCCCTTAATAGTACTGTTAGTATTGAAGGTAATGTGAAGCTTACCCGAACCAATCATAGATAAAACTACATCAAATGGCTCTATGTGATTGATAGAAAAATCACTGCCAAGATAAGAAAAATTACTTATATCACATGTTCCAGCAAACTTCTTACTTTGATCAGGTAATGAAGTAATATCTTTAATAGAAATCTTCATAAATATCTCCTATCCACACTTGCTCAATTATACTAAGCTTTATATTTCTTGTCAAACATTTTTTCAAAATTAACAAAGCAATTAAGAAAATTATTTTCCTGATACGATTGCAGCTGTATCTCTAGCAATCATAACCTCTTCATTTGTAGGTACAACGTATACCTTAACCTTTGAAGAATCAGATGAAACAAGTCTCTCTTCGCCAGCTACATCATTTCTTTCATCATCAATCTCAACGCCCATAAATCCAAGGTGGTTACATACAGCCTTTCTAAGACCTGCATTGTTCTCTCCAAGACCAGCTGTGAAGCAGATGATGTCTGCACCGTTCATAGCTGCTGCGTATGCACCAACATACTTAGCGATACGATATGCAATCATATCCATAGCAAGCTGTGCTCTCTCGTTTCCTTCTGCAGAAGCTGCGATAAGGTCACGGAAGTCTGATGAAATACCAGAAACACCAAGTGCACCTGATTCCTTGTTAAGTACGTTCATAACACCTGCGAAATCAAGACCTTCCTTCTTAGCCATGTATTCAACAGCTGAAGGATCGATATCACCTGAACGTGTTCCCATAACAAGACCCTCAAGTGGTGAAAGACCCATTGAAGTATCTACAGACTCACCGTTTAATACTGCACAGCAAGATGCACCGTTACCGATGTGGCAAACGATAATCTTAGAGTTCTTAAGATCACATCCGTCCATCTCAGCTACACGCTTTGAAACATAGCTGTGACTTGTTCCGTGGAAGCCGTAACGACGAACGCCGTACTTCTCATAATATTTGTAAGGAACTGCATACATGTATGCTTCCTTAGGCATTGTCTGGTGGAATGCTGTATCAAAAACACCAACCTGTGGCTTACCTGGCATAAGCTCACGACATGCATTAATACCAATGATATTTGCTGGGTTGTGAAGTGGAGCAAGGTCATTACACTCTTCTACAACCTTAATCATTTCATCTGTAATAAGAGCAGACGCAGCGAACTTCTCACCGCCGTGTACAACTCTGTGACCTACAGCATCGATTTCATCAAGAGATGCAATAGCGCCTGTTTTATCGTTAGTAATAGCATCAATAACAGCTGCTACAGCCTCTTTGTGTGTAGGCATAGAGATTTCTGTTGTCTCCTTACCTAGACCAGCTTTCTGGTATACGATACGTCCATCGATACCAATTCTCTCGCAAAGACCCTTGCAAAGTACCTGCTCGCTCTCAGAATCAATCACCTGATACTTAAGAGATGAGCTACCACAGTTGATTACTAAAATCTTCATAGTAAAAAATCCTTTCTTGTCGAAATTTTTCTTTCTTTAAAATTTTTCTCATAACTAGTATATTATACCACTAAATGGTATCATCACAACATAATTTTCATGTATAATGTACATAATAAAAGTTTTTTCGGAGGAACAAGATGACTATAGGAATAGTTGCAGAATATAATCCATTCCATAACGGCCATAAATTCCAAATAGATTATGCTAAAAAGGTGCTTAGTGCCGATACAGTAGTAGTCGCAATGTCAGGTTCATTTACCCAACGAGGCGAAATTGCCTGCTACGATAAATATGTAAGAGCAGAGGCCGCTCTTAAATGTGGAGCAGATATTATTTTAGAAATTCCTACTATTTTTGCGACAAGCTCTGCTAGAGAATTCGCTTCAGCCGGAGTGGCTCTTCTAGCCGCAACAAATGTAGTTGATACTATATTATTTGGCGCAGAATGCGATGATGTAAATATGTTTAAAAGCTGCGCTATAAAACTTAATGAATTAGAAAACAGCGGTCAATTAGACGAAAGTATACGCAAATCCATGGCCTCCGGCCAAAGCTTCGCTACAGCCCGTTCAAAGGCCTTAGAAGCTCATATTCCCGCCGAATTGATTAGTAGCCCAAATAACATACTTGGGCTTGAATATTGCAGGTATATCGACGCAAACAAGCTTAATATGGATATAGCCATCATAAAGCGACAGGGAAATGATTATAATTCAACAGAATTGACTGGAGAAATCAGTTCCGCATCTGCCATCAGAAAAAATCTCAATGAACAGGGTGTCATAACCGCCGTACCAGAGACTGCAAAAAAAATATACGAAAAAGCTATAGCCATTAACCCAGATTCTATTTCAGAAATGCTACACTACAAGCTTTTGTCTACTTTGGATTTCAGCAATTACCTTGATTGCAACAAGGACCTTTCTGACAGGATTAATAATTCAAAGGGTAAATTTATTTCCTTTACCCAGTTTTGTGATTTACTCAAATCTAAAAACAATACCTATTCAAAAATTAGCCGCGTCCTGTGCCATATTCTATTAGACATAACCTGGGATGATTTTGAAGTAGCTAAAAATAAAGGATATATATCGTATATACGAATGCTAGGATTTAGCAAAAATGGAGCTGCTCTTTTATCTGCAATTAAAGAATATAAAAAAGTGCCACTACTTACACGTCCTAATGATTTAACCTATAAATCAGATATATATTCAAGCGATATTTACAGAGCTGTACAAACAGCAAAAAGCAAAGCTCCTCTTCCAACAGAATACACTCGAAAATTCACACTTAATAATATCTAATAGTAACAGCGTTTATCCATAAGATTATATAACAAAAAAGCACTCGAATTATCGAGTGCTTTTAGCAGTTCCTAGCGGAATCGAACCGCTGTTTTCGCCGTGAGAGGGCGACGTCTTAACCGCTTGACCAAGGAACCAAATTGTTTCTGTCGCTTGCGACGAGTGTTATATTACTATGGATTGAAAGATAAGTCAACAGGTTTTTTGAAAATTTTTAAAGAAATTTTTCATGAATACTATTACCATATTTTAATTTATCAAAAGAGCCTTCTATTCATACCCTCATCCGCCCCGAAGGGGCACCTTCCCCCTACTTAGGGGGAAGGCATTTTAGTCTTCGTAACCATTTGGGTTATTCTTCTGCCATCTCCAAGAATCTGCACACATTTCCTTAATTCCGTACTCTGCTGTCCAACCAAGCTCTTCCTTAGCCTTTGTAGCATCAGAATAGCATGTTGCAATATCACCAGCTCGACGTGGCTTAATAGAATAAGGAATCTTAATATCATTAGCTTCCTCGAAATTCTTTACAATATCAAGAACTGAGTATCCAACACCTGTTCCAAGATTGTAAATCTTAAGACCTGCATTCTCTTCAATCTTCTTAAGAGCCTTAACATGTCCCTTAGCAAGATCTACTACATGGATGTAATCACGTACACCTGTACCATCCGGAGTATCGTAATCATCACCAAATACACCAAGTTCTGGAAGCTTTCCTACTGCTACCTGTGTAATGTATGGCATAAGGTTGTTTGGAATACCATTTGGGTTCTCTCCCATTGTTCCTGATGGATGAGCACCGATTGGGTTAAAGTAACGAAGAAGTACAACGTTCCACTCATTATCAGCCTTCTGCATATCTGAAAGAATTTGCTCAAGCATTGACTTGGTCCATCCGTAAGGATTTGTACACTGTCCCTTTGGGCAATTCTCAGTAATAGGTATCTCTGCTGGATCACCGTAAACTGTAGCTGATGATGAGAAGATAATATTCTTGCAGTTGTGCTGACGCATAACATCTACAAGCGTAAGTGTACCTGCAATATTATTTTCGTAGTATTCCCAAGGCTTTGCAACTGATTCACCAACTGCCTTAAGACCTGCAAAATGAATACATGAATCAAGCTGCTCCTTTTCGAATACTTCATTTAATCTATCTCTATCAAGAATATCCCCCTTATAGAATTTAACAGGCTTTCCTGTGATTGCCTCAACTCTCTTTAAAGACTTTTCTGATGAATTACTAAGATTATCATAAACAACTACATCATAACCTGCCTGCTGGAGCTCAACACATGTGTGGCTTCCAATAAAACCTGCACCACCTGTAACTAATATAGCCATAGTTTTATCCTCCTTAAAATAAATTCAGTAATTAGATTAACAGATATCTATCAATAATAAAAGTCGAATAAAAGTAAATTTTTTACAAAAATAATCATAAATTACTCAAATTTTTGGAAATATGTATTAAATGTTTTTTTGCAATAAAAAAACTCTTATCAGAATCAATCTGATAAGAGCATTTTTCATCATGTTAAGATTAAGCTGCAACCTTAGACTTAGCAAGCTCAACAAGCTTAGCAAATCCTTCAGCATCGTTAACTGCCATCTCAGCAAGCATCTTTCTGTTCATTTCAACACCTGCAAGCTTAAGACCGTACATGAACTTAGAGTATGAAAGTCCATTGATACGAGCTGCAGCATTGATACGAGCGATCCAAAGCTGTCTGAACTGTCTCTTTCTCTGCTTTCTACCAGCGTATGCTGATGTAAGGGCACGCATAACTGACTGCTTTGCAACACGATACTGCTTGCTTCTAGCGCCTCTGTAACCCTTTGCTAACTTTAATGTTCTATTATGTCTTTTCTTAGCGTTTAATCCGCCTTTAATTCTTGCCATTTTAAATTCCTCCTAACCAAAAATCAATTACACTACCAACATCTTAGATGTATGGAAGTACTTTCTTCATGTTCTTTACATTTGTTGAATCAACGATAGCTGACTGACGAAGATTTCTCTTTCTCTTTGTAGTCTTCTTGGTTAAGATATGGCTCTTGTATGCCTTGTTTCTCTTAAGCTTTCCTGTTCCTGTTACCTTAAAGCGCTTTGCAGCTGCTCTTCTTGTCTTCATCTTTGGCATGATAAATTCCTCCTGTATTACGATTTCTTTTCTGTAAGCACCAGACTCATACTACGGCCTTCAATCTTTGGTGCCTTTTCCACTACTGCAACATCAGCAAGTGCCTCTGCAAAATCATCTAAGATGTGCTTAGAAGACTGCATGTGAGCCATCTCACGTCCACGGAAACGAAGTGTAACCTTAACCTTGTCACCCTTCGAAATGAACTTCTTAGCTGCATTTACCTTTGTGTTCATATCATTAGCATCAATGTTTGGAGACATACGTATTTCCTTTACCTCAACAACATGCTGCTTTTTCTTAGCTTCCTTTTCCCTGCGTGCCTGCTCATAGCGGTATTTACCGTAATCTACAATCTTGCACACTGGTGGATTTGCCTTAGGTGAAATCTTAACTAAATCTAAACCTTCATCATCGGCAATCTTCTGTGCCTCTCTTGCTGACATAATGCCAAGCTGTTCCCCATCAGAGCCAATTACACGAACCTCTTTGTCACGAATCTGCTCATTAATCATTAAATCGCTAATGGTACTACCTCCAAATAATAAAAAAATAGTGGATACAGAATATCCACCATAAATCATCACAAACAAGGTTTGTGTGAAATATAAACCCGAGTCACTAACAAGTGCTAAGGTGAGAGTGGATACTCTACTTTGTTTTCACAACATTGATAATTTAACATAAAACCTATGTTACGTCAACAGTTTTTGGAAATTAAAATATAAATTTATCAATTACTTCTGCTATTGCCCCATGATTATTGTCGTTTTCAGTAATGTAATCAGCTACGGCTTTAAGCTCTTCTCTGGCATTTGCGACTGCTACACCAGTGCCAGCAGCTTCCACCATACTGATATCATTTCTCTCATCACCTACAGTTACAACATCTTCTATGGAAATATTCATAATACCAGCAAGCTTTTTAACACCATCGCCCTTTCCGGTACCCTTTTTAATGTACTCTAAAAATGCATAATGTGAGAAAAAGCTTTCGAATCGATCTCCATAGACAGCCTCATGTTCATCCTTAAAGGCCTGTAAGTTTTCAGGATGATCATAGTCTATTGCAATAAGCTTTGTAATGTTCTTTCCTTTAAGTTCGTCTACGCTGGACAGATAAACCAGCTGTTCCCCTGAAAGCTTTTTATAGCTTTCTACAAACCAATTGTCATTAAATGTATAAATGTGTGTGGCGTCAAACGTAACGCAGGTAAAACCGGAATTTAAAACCTCTGTTATTACTTCTCTTGCATCGTTATTATCTAGGTAATCGCCAAATAAGGCTTCATCACTATCGAATTTAGTACCGATATTACCCTGATGACCAAGTATAAAAACATTATCTCTGTTAAACTCATCATAAACAGACAAGATTTCTCTTAATGCATGATTTGGTCTTCCAGTATTAAATGCAAAAACATGGCCAGCATCTAAAAGCTTGGTAATAGCCTGAAGATTCTCCTTTGAAATAGTCTTATCATCATTAAATAGTGTACCGTCCATATCAACGGCTAATAGCTTTCTACTCATCGATAACCTCATTTGCTAGAATTGGTGTAAATGTTCGTTTGTTTAAGAAGTCTACTTCTGGCTCATTATTTCTTTTTGCTTCTTTGCAGAAGGTATCCTGTGCACCTACTGCCTTCTTTCCACGAAGCGGCTTTATTCTAACATAAGTAGAATCATCTGTCATCTGATAAGCCTTAAGATTATCTGCAAGCTGAACATCAAGAATGTGCTTAACCTTTAACTTTAGAGCCTCATCCTCTACTGGAAAAATAATTTCCACACGTCTGTCTAAGTTACGTGGCATCCAATCGGCAGAGCCCATGTAAATATCTTCTACACCATTATTGTAGAAATAAAAAATTCTAGCATGCTCTAAGTAAGTTCCTACAATTGAGGTTACATGTATGTTTTCGCTAACGCCTTGAATTCCTGTTCTAAGGCAACAGATTCCTCTAATAATAAGCTGAATCTTTACCCCTGCACAGCTTGCTTCATAGAGTTTTTCAATTATCTGCTTATCGCAGAGAGAATTCATCTTGGCAATAATAATTGCCTCCTTACCCTCCTTGGCATGACTGATTTCCCTGTTGATAAGATTGATAAAGGTATCTCGAAGCCATAATGGGGCAACTACCAGTTTGTTCCAGCTTTCTGGCTCTGAATATCCTGATAGCATATTAAATACAGCGGTAGCATCCTCACCATAGGTTTCGTTGCAGGTAAACATGCCGCAGTCTGTGTAAAGCTTTGCTGTAGAATCATTATAATTTCCTGTGCCAAGATGTACATATCTACGAATACCATCTTCCTCACGGCGTACAACAAGGGCGATTTTACAGTGAGTCTTTAGTCCAACAAGACCATATATTACATGAACCCCTGCTTTTTCAAGCTTCTTTGCCCAGATGATATTATTTTCCTCATCAAATCTAGCCTTTAGTTCAACTAAAACAGTAACCTGCTTACCATTTTCGGCAGCATGTGCAAGACTTGCGATAATTGGAGAATTACCGCTGACTCGGTATAAGGTCTGTTTAATCGCAAGAACCTGAGGATCAAAGGCTGCCTGGGCCACAAAATCAACTACAGGATCAAAGGTCTCGTAAGGATGATGTAATAAAATGTCACCCTTTTTAATTTCATCAAAAATCTTTTCACCTGGTCGAAGCCTTGGGTTCTCCTGTGGCTTGAAGGCTGGCTGTCTAAGATTGTCACGCCCTTCAATTCCATAAAGCTTCATAAGGAAGGTTAAATCTATTGGCCCCTTTATTTTATAGATATCAATTTCATTTACACCCAAATTCTTCTTAAGAATTGAAAGCAGCTTTTTGTTAATGGTGGATTCAACCTCTAGTCGAATAACCTCACCCCATTGACGGGACTTTATCTGCTTTTCTATTTCAAGCAGCAAATCCTCTGCGCCCTCTTCATCAATAGAAAAATCGGCATTACGCATGATTCGATATGGAGATGCTGCCACCACATTGTAATTCAAAAACAGCTTGTCCATATTATGCTCGATTATCTGCTCCAAAAGAATAAAGCAATCATGGCTTTTTTCATCAGATGGAAGTGCTACGAATCGTGGCAGTACTGATGGCACCT
Source organism: Pseudobutyrivibrio sp. OR37 (assembly GCF_900113655.1). Classification (GTDB taxonomy): domain Bacteria; phylum Bacillota; class Clostridia; order Lachnospirales; family Lachnospiraceae; genus Pseudobutyrivibrio. Next base: position 108,188 of record NZ_FOQF01000003.1, read on the forward strand.
GAACTGTGGCAAATTCAACATCATCATTGGTTCTTCCTGCAACAGTGCTATCCTTTTTCTTTTCTATCAAGGCAGCTATGTTTAAGGACTTGTTTCGAATAAGTGGAAATGGTCTTGAAGCATCAAAGGCCATTGGCGTAAGAACCGGATAAACCTGACTCATGAAAAAGGAATCAATAAACTTTAACTGTTCTTCATTTAAGTCCTCATACTTATCATATATAATAATTCCATTTTCCTTGAGGATCGGATTTAGGTGCTTGCCAAAAATATTATATTGTAAATCCACCAATTCTCTTGTCTTTTCATTTATGCAAATCAGCTGCTCTGTAGGTGTCATTCCAGCAATATCAGGCTTTGTGTAACCAGCGTGCTCCATATCCTTTAAAGAGGCTACCCTGACCATAAAAAACTCATCTAAATTTGAAGATGTAATACTTACAAATTTTACACGGTCCAAAATAGGCAAATCCTTCACCATGGCTTCATTTAAAACCCTAAGCTCGAATTTAAGCCAGCTTAGCTCTCTATTATCATAATATTTTGGATCTGATAGATTTAATTTATTTGCCATATTACCTCCTAAAGCTTTCCATTATCCTTAAGAACAGGTTTTATAGAGAATATATCTGCAAAGAAATCCGCGTTCTTTTTAAATAATCCTTTTTCCAAGGCAAGAGAGCTGTTAGCTTCTATGGAAATCACAAGCTCTCCATCCTTTACCTTCATGGATACATTTTTGATTTTCTGCTTATGCGAACGATCAAGGGCATTTGCCACCTTCAAAATAGCTAATAGCTTTAGAATTACAATATATTCATCCTGTGTAAATCTATCTGAAAGATATTCGTAAGGTGCAACATTTTTTCTATTGTATTCTACAGTGGTTGCTACAAGCTCTCTTTCCTTATGACTAAGGCCTAAAATCTCAGAGGCCATAATTATAGTGTAGGAACAGTTGGAGGCTTCTGCCAAGGAAATATATTTTCCGCAATCATGCAATATAGCTATGCACTGAATCAGAATACGCTCTCTTTTTCCCATGCCATGATACTTTTTCATAGCATCAAATATTTCTGAGGAAAGCTTATACAAAGCCTTAAGATGAGGCTGATAGCTGCCATATCTTTTTGCAATAGCCCAGGCAGCAGATATAATATCGTTTTCGAAATCATGTGTAGCAGTCAGCCATTTTTTCGAATAGCTATGGTTGTAGGCAATGCCCTCACTTATGGACACACCTGGTGCATACACAATGGATGGATTTAAGGTTAAAGCCAAAGCTTTATAAAGCATTACAACTGGCTCCACAAAGCCTTTATTATCTAAATAAACATCATTTTCTGATTCAAAGCTTCGGATGAAGTTTTTATTAATTTTATTTAAAAACTCCATATAGTCCTTTATCTTAACTTTTCTGGAGGTAAAGCCAGACAAGCGCTCTGCAATAGCACTAACCTGCACTCCTAAAAGAATCATGTACTTTGGTTCAAGGTCATTTAAAAACATGGTTTTAAATACCTCAAGCTCCTTGTACATCATCTCGTAGGTCTGCTCTAGTGAATTGCTGGAAGCTGTTCCAAGCTTCTTCAGATTTTCACTAATCGAAACTGTTCCCAAAGACAGGTGTTGTGTAGTTACGATTTTACCCTTTGAAAAGAAGGTGATTTGAAGAGAAATTCCGCCTACATCAATCATGACTGCGCTATCTGAAATAATCTCCTCAAAATCTGGAATGGCAGCGGCAGCCTGATATCCTAAAAATCTCTGTTCTGAATTTGATAATACTGTAACGGAAAAGCCTGTGTGAACCTTAATCTGTTCAAGAACAATTAAAGAATTGCTTGCAAGCCTAATATTTGGCCCTGCAACAATGGAAAAGCTATCTACCTTGTAGCCCTCCATGGTGCGTTTCATATCGTTTAGAATACGACATAATTTATCAGTAGTTTCAGGCAGAATCTTACCTACTGACAGAATATCCTTAATAACATCAGAAGGGATTTTAAGAGTGTCAATAGTCTTAATCCCCTTCTGCTTACCTATTTCAAACACCTTCATAGTAGTTTCATAAGAACCTATATAAATGCTAGCAAATAGTTTCATAAATTCCCCCATTTATCTTCTAGTAGTTACCTAGTACTCTAACACTTACGCATTCTTCGGAAAGACCAATAAGCGCATTTCTGACGGCTTCATCATTAAGATTGCCATCAATATCAATAAAGAATCTATACTGCCAATTAACCCCCTTAATTGGTCGTGATTCTATTCTGTTCATATTAATTCCATTGAAGATAAGATTTGAAAGTATACGATAAAGACTTCCTGGCTGATGACTGATTTCCAGACATAGGCTGATTTTATCTGCTGATTTTCTATATTTCTTATCCTTTGAAACAATAATAAATCTTGTTTCGTTATTCTTATCATCCTGGATATTTTCTTCGAGTATATCAAGATCATAAAGAATAGCATTATATTTACTTCCGATTGCAGCCTGGGTAATGTCCCCATCGTCACGAATCTTCATGGCAGACATGGCTGTATTTCTAAGGTTTTTAACGTCCCAATCGAGGTGCTTTGTTCTAATGTAACCTTCGCATTGAGAAATTGCCTTTGGATGAGAATAGACGGTTTTAATATCATCTATTGTAGCTCCCTTTATTCCAAGAAGGGCGTGATTCACCTTTAAAATCTGCTCTCCAATAATTGCAACATTGTATTCAGAAAGTAAATCAAAATTTTCTTCTATTGAACCAGCCAAGCTGTTTTCGATAGGAAGCACGGCATAGTCTGCTCTACCATCGCTGATGGCATCCATAGCATCCCGCCACAAATCTACATGGAAGCTGTCCTTCATATCTTCATTAAAAAAAGCAAGCATGGCAAGCTGGGAATAAGCTCCCTGCACTCCCTGAAAGCAAACCGTAGCATCAGAAAAATCGAAGTCCTGGATTTGTGTAAATCCTGTATCAAAGCTAACACCATTATCCCTAAGAATAGCGAACTGCTTCTTTCTACTAATGGACATTATCTGAGTATATAATTCATGTACAGCCTGAGCGTTGAATGGGTCGTCTACGTAAGAAGCAAGCTTTGCAAGTTTTTCATCCTCGCGAGCCTTATCGTAAACCTTTTTGCCTGTGGCAATTTTATATTCTGCCACCTGACAGGCCAGCTCCATTCTTTCGGTAAATAACTTAAGTATCTCCTTATCTACCTTGTCAATATCTTCTCTTAATTCCCCTAAATCTCTCATAAGTCTCCTAATCATCAAGCGGTATAATAGGCGGATCAAACAGTTCTACCTGATTGCTTCCCACAGGCGAATGGAAGGTAGTACCTGATCGATAATCTGCAAAATATACATATTTACTAGTTACATTGATATTATTATACTCTCCTTCAGCCAGCAGTATTTCTGCTCCACTGGTTAAGTCCACTCTGTATATTCCATCTGGATTTCCCTTGATTGACTGATAATATAAATAATTGCCTGCCACATTGTAGCCACTTGTTCCATAGGTGGTAATGCCTGTTTTGTTCTCGCCTGATAATGTGCTACGGTATACACGATTCTTATCGTCAAGATTCATGTAATATAAATTATTACCGTCAATAATAGGCAACCATAAATTTTCTGAAGAAACAAATGCCGAATCTTTTGAATCAAGGTTCATGCTGTGTAGGTTATGATCATGCTCTACACCGGAATAATATAGTCTTCCATTATAAATACAGCGTGGATCAATTGCTGATTTTGTAAGCTGCTCTCTTTCGCTTCCATCTATTTTAACAGTATAGACTGATGTTGCATCTTCAGCATCATAGTGGAAATAAACTATTTTGTTATCGCAAAGTGCAGCAGCATTACAATTCGCATCATCTAAAATGATGACTTTACCATTTCTTTTAGACATTCTACAAAGGCTATTAATGTTTACATTTAAAAAACCCATCTGCGAATAGTCTCTATTACCATTACGGCTGTAATAAAGATAGTGAGAATCAGCATTTATAAAATAAACACTGTCATTAGCTAATACTTCAATATCTGATTCATCAGGATTCATTTTATAAATCCTACTGTAATCATTTGGATTGGCAAAATATACAACACCGTCATTCTCGCAGAACAGACCATTTCCGTATAGATTACCAGTGGTATTTCCTACGGTGCCTGGCTCGTTGAAATAGGTGACGGTATTAATATATTTGTAATAACCTAAACCTCCAATAATACCTAATGCAACAACTAAAATGATAATCCTTTTTACTACCTTCATTTACCTGCCCTCCCCGTTAAAGGTTAAAGAAATCTGATAGTGAAAGCTGATTAGACTTAGGTAAATCCTTTACGATTCCAAGTTCAATCATTTTATCAAGAATTGTCTGAGAAACCTTTCCTCTATCTCTAATTTCGTCCTGAGATAAGAATTTACCCTGACTTGCAGCAATCTGCAATTGTTCGGCAGCCTTATCACCCATTCCCGAAATAACATTGAATGGAGGAAGTAGCTTCCCATCTACTATTTTAAAGTATCTTGAGTCAGATTGGTATAGGTCCATAGGTAAAAATTCAAAACCTCTTGCATACATTTCCTGACAAAGACGAAGGGCAATTAATATATCTTTATCAGTTGCAGATAAATCTGACTGAGATTTATAGTATTTAATTTCCTGCTCACATCTAGCCTTACCAAGACAGCATTTTTCGTAATCAAAACCACCAGCTCTGATTGAGAAAAAGGCAGCGTAATATGCCAATGGATAATTAATCTTACAATAGGCAACGCGCCAAGCCATCATAACGTAGGCAGCAGCATGAGCCTTTGGGAACATATATTTAATCTTTTCGCAGGAACCAATGTACCAATCTGGCACTCCATGCTCTTGCATGTGCTGCTTGTAGGTTGGCCATTCATCACATTTTCCTTTTGCTACAACACCCTTACGTACACGCTCCATAATGGTGAAGGATTCCGCTGGATCAAGGCCCTTATGAATAAGATAAACCATGATATCATCACGAGTACAAATGGCCTCCGTGATGGTAGCAATACCGTTTAAGATAAGATCCTGGGCATTACCTAACCATACGTCAGTACCATGGGCAAGACCTGCTATACGAACCAAGTCCGTAAAATACTTAGGCTTTGCCTCCACAAGCATCTGCATGGCAAAATCAGTACCAAACTCTGGAATTCCAAGTGTACCAAGAGGTGTTCCCATAATATCGTCTGGTGTAATTCCAAGTGCTTCCGTGCTTTGGAAAAGGGACATAACCCCTTTATCATCTAAAGGAATCTTTGTAGCATCTATTCCTGTCAAATCCTCTAATCGCTTAATCATGGTAGGATCCAAATGTCCTAGGATATCAAGCTTAAGCAGGTTGGCATCAATCTTATGGTAATCGAAGTGAGTGGTGACAATATCCGTATCCTTATTAGCTGGATGCTGAACAGGTGTGAAGGAATAAATGTCCTCACCATTTGGAAGAACTACTACACCACCTGGATGCTGACCTGTGGTAGATTTAACACCTTCAACACCCTTTGCAAGACGTTCGTTTTCAGCACGACGTTTTCTGATATCACGCTTGTCATAATACTTAAGCACGTAACCTACGGCGTTTTTATCAGCAAGAGTGGAAACTGTACCAGCCTTAAAGGTTTGACCATCACCGAAAATAACTTCTGTATATTTATGAGCCTTCGATTGATATTCGTTTGAGAAGTTCAAATCGATATCAGGCTCTTTATCACCTTTGAATCCAAGGAAGGTTTCAAATGGAATATCAAATCCATCCTTAGCAAGAGGCTTGCCGCACTTAGGGCAAATCTTATCTGGCATGTCTACACCGGAAAGTCCCTGGTTTACAATATCCTGCACCTCTGGTCCATCGAAATCTACATAGAAGCAGTTAGGACATCTATAATGAGGTGGCAATGGATTAACCTCTGTAATACCAGCCATTGTGGCAGCAAAGGATGAACCTACAGAACCACGGGAGCCTACCAGATATCCATCCTCGTTGGACTTCCAAACCAGCTTCTGAGCAATAATATACATAACGGAATAGCCATTACCAATGATAGAATTAAGCTCTCGCTCAAGACGGGCTGATACTATTTCTGGAAGCTCAGGACCGTAAACCTCATGTGCTCTGGTTTCGCAAATGCGTCGTAAATCCTCCTCCGAATGTTCGATAACTGGAGGACATTTATCTGGTCGAACTGGATGAATGCGCTCGCACATATCTGCAATCTTATTGGTATTTTCTACTACTACCTCATGGGCCTTTGCAAGGCCTAGATATGCAAACTCTTCAAGCATTTCATCTGTGCTATGCAAATACAAAGGTGCCTGCTGATCAGCATCATCAAAGCCCTTATTAGCCATGATAATTCGTCTATATACCTCATCCTCAGGATCAAGGAAATGCACGTCACATGTGGCAACTACAGGCTTGTTTAATTCTTCGCCTAAAGCAACAATTTGTTTATTTATCTCCTGCAAATCCTTTACAGAATTGATATGCTCATATTTACTCTTTTCCGAGCGAATCATAAACTCATTATTTCCCACAGGCTGAATTTCAAGATAATCATAGAAATTAGCAATACGCATAATTTCTGATTCATCCCTGCCATCAACTATGGCATCATAAAGCTCACCAGCCTCGCAGGCAGAACCAATAATAAGTCCCTCTCTACATTCCTCAAGAAGGCTCTTTGGCACTCTCGGATGTCTACTGAAATAATATAAATGAGATTCAGAAACTAACCTGTAAAGATTGATTCGTCCTAAATCGTTTTTAGCAAGCACAATGCAGTGGTTGCTTCGCATCTTTTTAATCTGCTCTGGACCTGGCTTGCTGTGGGCATTAAGCTCGGTAAGATTAAATATGTTTTCTGCTTCAAGCTTGACAATAAACTTTTCAAAAATCTTGGAGGTAACCTCAGCATCATCTACCGCTCTGTGGTGGTGCTCATTCACAAGATTTTCAGCTTTACATACGGCATCAAGATTAAATCTTGCCATATTTGGATGGAGATATCTGGCCATCTCTACTGTATCCACATGTGTGAAATCATATTCAAGGCCAAGCAATTTGCAATTGTGTTTGATAAAGCTTGTATCAAAGCCTGCGTTGTGAGCAACCAGCACGGTACCCTTACAAAACTCCATGAACCTAGGCAGAATAACATCGATTGTTGGAGCATCCTCTACCATTTCATCCTTAATAGAAGTTAGTTCAGTAATCTTGTATGGAATTGGAACCTCAGGATTTACAAACTCAGAGAATCTATCAACTACCTGACCATCTACAATCTTTACTGCACCAATTTCAATAATCTTGCAGGTACGAGGATTAAATCCTGTAGTCTCAATATCAAATACAACAAATTCCCCTCTAAGGGACTGGCCTCTATCGTTTGTGACAATCTGCTTAGTATCATCTACCAAATAGATTTCACAGCCATAGATAACCTTGAAATCTCCAAGTCCCTTCATGTGGTCTGCGTCACAGAATGCCTGAACTACGCCATGGTCTGTAATAGCAAGAGCCTTGTGGCCCCAGTCCATAGCACGCTTGATGATTGTGGTTATTTCTGATACACCATCGAAATCCGACATCTTGGTATGACAGTGAAGCTCTACACGCTTATCTACAGCATTGTCCTGTCTTACCACCCTAAAATCACGAATTTTTTGAATGGAATTTATACGACCAACAGTAAGCTCCTTAGAATACATATCCTCGTCAAGCTTACCAGAAATCTTGTAAAAACCACCTACACTAAGAGCACTCTCAAGCTGACGTCCCTGGTCTGCATCGCTAAAGAAGAACTTAATAGAAATAGAATCTGTAAAATCTGTAATAGCTCCTGTTCCGAAGTATCCACCCTTTTTGGTTTCTCTAAACTCTAGAGCTGTAAGCTGACCACGAATAATAATTGGTCCAAGCTGTTCACCATTGATGTCCTCAAGTGGTGTGGCATTTTCAAGTATCTCGTTTCCGTAAATAACATCAGGGTCATCAGATTTAGTAAGTGGCTTAATAATCTTTTGAGGCTCTTCCTTCTCTTCTACATTATCCTTGGAAGCTTCGGCAACCTTTTTCTCCTCTGCCTTTTCCTCAACAGCATTAGTTCTAGAATTGATGGCAGCAATCTTGTTTTCCATTTCCTTGATTGCATTTTCCAGATACTTACTCTTAACAGGCTCCTTGTAAGCAAAATCAATTACTACGTCCTGATGGCATCTACGGCAGATAATAGAATGAAGCACATCGAAAAGCTCATGCTCCTTTTCTCTGCCAATAACAGTATCTTCGATAGTAACCTTTAGATGGCCATCATCAGTAATGTCTAAATCTGCTTTTTTGTATATGTTAAAAAGAAGAGCACTTCTATCTTCTAGCTCCTCTAAAATACTATCATTGTATGAACTTATAAGATTAGATGGTGTGTACTGACTAGATAAATCAAAGTCTTCTAGAATTCTGATTGTAACACCATTGTTTGGGAAGAATTGTTTCTTAATGGATTTTTCCAAATGCCAAATACGGCGCTTTGGAATCAACGTATTAAAAGTAACGTATATACGTATATCATCTTTGTTACGACCTGTACTTACCTTAGTGACAGTGGCGTCACTTAAGGCAGTCTCAAGATCGTTTTCCGTATCCATATTTGGAAACACATCATAAAAACTCATTTGATCCATAACATATCTCCAGGGGTTTAGTCCGGGGGTTTGAGCAGGGGTGTTATTTAGGTTTTCAAAGCTCCCGCAAGCCATCTCCCATACTTTCGCTCCGGTCCAGTAGGTCCTCACTCGGTATGGGGCCCTCTTGCTCGCGCCTGCCTAGACTGTGTACACCCCTCACTTATTACTTTACGATTGTGGGCGAGGCCAGGCGATAAGTTCTTGACGGAGGGCGCCAAGAAGTTCGGACTCGGGCATTTTGCGGATGACTTCACCATGCTTTATGAGGAGGCCTTCGCCAATGCCACCGGCTACGCCGAGGTCGGCTTCTTTTGCTTCGCCTGGGCCATTTACTACGCAGCCCATAACGGCTACTTTAATATCTAAATCAGAAAATTCTTCAACAAGATTTTCTACCTTATTTGCAAGGCCGATTAAATCTATTTGTGTACGTCCACAGGTTGGACAAGATACAACTTCGATTCCACCCTTTCTAAGACCAAGTGTACGAAGAATGAGCTTGGCTGATTTAATCTCTTCTATAGGATCACCGGTAAGTGAAACTCTAATTGTATCACCAATGCCCTGCGAAAGAATCATTGAAAGTCCGCAGGCACTCTTAATGTTACCAGCCTTAACAGTACCCGCCTCGGTAATACCAACATGAAGTGGATGTGTAGTCTTATCTGCTATTAATTCATGAGCCTTAACGCACATCATAACATCAGAGGATTTAATACTGATTACAAGATTATCATATCCCATATCCTCAATAATCTTTACCTTATCAAGGGCAGATTCAACCAAACCTTCAGCAGTAACTCCACCGTATTTTTCCACAAGATTTTTCTCTAAAGAGCCAGAATTAACGCCAACTCGGATAGGAATATTTTTAGCCTTTGCAGCATCTACAACAGCCTTGATTCTATCCTGGCTTCCAATATTACCAGGATTAATTCTAATCTTATCAGCACCGTTTTCGATAGCAGCAATTGCAAGTCTATAGTCAAAATGAATATCTGCAACAAGAGGAATGCTAATCTGCTTTTTTATCTCAGCTATAGCTTTTGCTGCTTCCATATCAGGAACAGCACAGCGAATGATGTCACAGCCTGCTTTTTCAAGCTCTTTTATCTGGGCAACAGTAGCTGCAACGTCCTGTGTCTTTGTATTTGTCATAGATTGGATAAGGATTGGATTATCTCCTCCAATAACTCTATTTCCAATTTTTACTTCTGTAGTCTTCATATATACACCTCAACCGTCAGCTATATTAACTTAATAATATCATTATACATAACCACAACCATCAACAGCATTAGCAATGCAAATCCCACAAGATTAATGCCATTTTCAATTTCAGGCTTCATCTTCTTTCCTCTGATTGCTTCGATAATGATAAGTAAAATTCTTCCTCCATCTAAAGCTGGAAATGGAAGCAAATTCATAACACCTAAGTTTGCAGAAAGTAAAATTGCAATAGATGTTAAATTAATAAATACATAGAAAATACCACTAGTAACTGACTGGTCATATACAGATGATATAGTGGTAACCACACCGACAGGTCCTGACACTTCGTTTACAGATACCTGACCAGTAAACAGTAGCTTTAAGCTTGATAATGTAACATATATCTGATATTTAATCTCGTATAGAGAATATTTAAGCACGCCTATTGGAGAAACCTTTTGATAATCGGCATTCTTTGTAACACCAATCATCTTTCTTCCTGTCTCCTCGGAATACTTAGGTGTGAGTGTGGTGGTGTGCTTCTGACCATCTCGCATATATACAACCTTATAGCTATCTTCATTGGCGTGAAGGAAGGTATATATACTAACCTCATTATAAAAATGAACATTGTAGCCATTAATACTGATGATTTCATCACCTGCTTCCATACCAGCTTCGGCAGCAGGCATGTTTTCCATTACATCAGTAATGGTGGTGTCATTAACACCTATTGATGCAATGTAAACCACTGAAAGAATATAGGCCAGAATAAAATTAAAAAGTGGTCCACCAAAAACGATTTGGAATCTCTCAAAAAGAGATTTGTTGCCAAATGCTCTTTCACTATCACTTTCCTCATCCTCACCTTCCATTACACAAGAACCACCAAAAGGAAGAAGCTTAAGACAATACTTTGTCTCGCCCTTGCCCCAAGAAAGAATTGTTGGACCAAGTCCAAGAGTAAACTCATTTACTTTAACATTACATTTCTTTGCAAAAAGAAAATGTCCTAATTCATGAAAAATAATAATAAAGCTAAAAATAAGTATAGCGAGTATTATTTTCATTATTACCACCTGCTCTCAATAAAGTCGTAAGTCATCTGCTCAGTTTCAAGAACCTGCTTAATAGTAGGATTATTAATAAAGTTAACATTAATCATTGCCTCAGATACGATTTCTGGTATCTCTAAAAACTTAATCTTGTTATCTAAAAACTTTGCTACAGCTCTCTCATTTGCCGCATTGAAAACTGTAGGAATATTTCCACCTGCGTCCATTGCATCATAAGCTAACGATAAGCCGTAGAAAGTCTCCATATCAGGCTTTTCAAAGGTAAGTGTGCCTACTTTGAATAAATCAAGAGGCTCGGCATATAAAGTCTTTCTGTTAGGGTAGAACAATGCGTAAAGAATAGGAAGTCTCATATCTGGAGTTCCCATCTGACCAATAACTGCCCCATCCATAAACTCTACTGCAGAATGCAATATACTCTGAGGATGAACAACAACCTCAATCTGATTAAGATTAACGCCAAATAACCATTTAGCTTCCATAACCTCCAAGCCCTTATTAATCATAGTCGCAGAATCAATAGTAATTTTTGCTCCCATTGACCAATTAGGGTGCTTTAAGGCATCCTCTACTCTAACATTTTCAAGCTCCTCCAAGGTACGACCTCTAAAAGGGCCACCCGACGCAGTAAGAAGAATCTTAGATATCTCATTGTGTCTCTCGCCATTTAAGGATTGAAAAATAGCACTATGCTCACTATCAACAGGAAGTATTGAAACACCCTTTTCCTTTGCAAGTGGCATTATGATATGTCCTGCAGTAACTAATGTCTCTTTGTTGGCAAGAGCAATATTTTTCCCTGCATTAATTGCAGCTATAGTAGGCTGAACTCCAATCATACCCACAACTGCTGTTACAACTGTATCTGCACTATCAAAGGCAGCTACAGAAATAAGACCATCCATACCGTATAAAACAGTAACATCCAAATCTGCAATACGAGTCTTTAAATCCTTGGCCAACTCTTCTGTGCCAACAGAAACCAAAGCTGGATTGTATTTTCTAATCTGCTTTTCAAAAAGATCTATGTTGCTACCACATGACATGGCAACAACCTGTAAGTCATTAGGATTCTGAGAAACAATATCAAGAGTCTGTGTTCCTATTGATCCTGTAGAACCTAATATAGCAATTTTTTGTGACATACAAAAACACCTCGAATCAAAATTTAAGTATTATACATAAAAATAATATGCCAAGAAAAAGATAATTGGTGCAGTAATAATCATGCTATCAAAACGATCTAAAACTCCGCCGTGACCTGGGATTAATTTGCCATAATCCTTAATCTCAAAATTACGCTTAATAGCTGATGCTGCCAAATCTCCTACCATAGAAATAAGCGCACCAACGCCTGAGATAATTACAAGTGGTAAAATAGCAAAATCATCCATATGGAATGCTGCAGAAATAGCATAACAATAGATTAGTGTAAATAGCATTGCACCAAGCACTCCGCCAATAGCACCTTCTACAGATTTCTTTGGCGACAAAATAGGTGACATTTTATGCTTTCCAAATAAAACGCCAACGCAATAAGCTGATGTATCACTACCCCATGAGCATAAGAAAATTGCCCATACAATAAACTGTCCATCTGGAAGCATTCTTGTTTGATACAAGAATGAAAGCATTACGCCAACGTAAAATAATCCAAAGAATGTAGCCATTATCTGGTGACTATGATATTTAGGATATCCAAATACAAACACTGCTAATAGGAAAATGAGAAATCCTAAGAATATAACCATATTATCCTGACAGAATTTGAATCTTAAATCCATGTAATAAGTGATACAAGCAACATAGCCTAATATTCCAGGCAAGCTCTTTTCAACCTTAAATATCCTGTAAAGCTCAAACATTCCTATCAAAGAAAGAACTAGCATTACGCCAAGTAAAACATCCCCACCTGTGCAAATAAATAATAGCGAAAGAGCTATAAGAACTACCCCACTTATCAATCTGGTAACAAACATATTATTTCCTTCCTAAATTCCGCCAAATCGACGGTTTCTTTTATCATATTCTTCTATAGCTTTTTTAAGCTCATCTGGTGTAAATTCAGGCCATGGAACTGGAGTGAAATAAAACTCAGCATAAGCCAACTGCCATAGTAAATAGTTTGATAATCTCTGCTCCCCGGATGTACGAATCATAAAATCTGGATCTGGAATATCCTTAGTATCAAGATATCCAGAAAATAACTTTTCATCTATATCGTTTATATCTATAGAGCCATCCTTTACATCACTGGCAACCTTTTTAATTGCTCTTGTCATTTCATCTCTGCTACCGTAATTTATAGCAATAGTAAGTGTTAATCCTGTGAATTGAGATGAATATTCTGTAAGTTCAGCAATGCTGGCTCTAAGCTTATCATCTAATTTTGATAAATCACCAATGAATCTAACTCGAAGATTATCCTTTTTTGCTGTTTTCATACAAGTCTTAATGTATTCTCCAAGTAGCTTCATTAAAGCTTTAACTTCATCAGCTGGTCGTGACCAGTTTTCTGTAGAAAAAGCATACATGGTCACATATTTAACGCCAAGATCATGGGCAGCTCTACAAATGACTTCCACGTTCTTAGCCCCTACAGTGTGGCCATAAGTACGTGGCATTCCCTTCGACTTGGCCCAACGACCATTTCCGTCTAATATAATCGCAATATGTTCTGGTACGTTCATAGCACCCTCCAAAGTTCTATAAATAATTGAAAAGGGCACAAAACTGTGCCCTTAAAAGACTAAAAATTAAACTGTCATAATTTCCTTTGTCTTAGCTTCAACAGCCTTATCGATTTCCGCGATGAACTTATCAGTCATCTTTTGGCACTTGTCCTCAAGGTCCTTAATTTCATCCTCAGAAACGCCCTCATCCTTTGAGTGCTTCTTTAATGTATCGATAGCATCTCTTCTGATATTTCTGATTGCAACCTTTGCATCTTCACCATGCTTCTTAACTTCCTTTGCAATCTCCTTACGACGCTCTTCAGTAAGCTCTGGGAATACAAGACGAATAAGCTTTCCATCGTTTGTTGGGTTGATACCAATATCTGACATGTTAATAGCTTTTTCAATCTCTTTAACAAGTGATGGTTCCCATGGCTGAATCTGAATAAGACGTGGCTCTGGGACTGAGATATTAGCTACCTGCTGAAGTGGAGTTGGTGCTCCGTAGTAATCAACTGTAATCTTATCTAAGATATGTGGATTAGCTCTTCCTGCACGAATAGTTGTGTATTCGCTTTCGAGATTATTATAACTCTTTGTCATTTTCTCTTCGTAGGTTGAAAGTATATTATCCATTAATCCTCCTTAAACAGTAACAACTGTTCCATTAAATTTTCCTGTAATAGCCTTAACTATTGAATCCTCTTCATTTAAAGAGAATACATACATTGGCATTTTCTGCTCCATAGCGATGACAGATGCTGTCATATCTACTACCTGAAGCTTCTTATCGATTACTTCACTAATGCTAACTTCATCATAACGCTTAGCGTCAGGATTCTTAGCAGGATCACTATCGTATACACCGTCGATAGATTTAGCAAGAAGAATAACATCTGCTTCAATCTCAACTGCGCGAAGTACAGTAGCAGTATCTGTTGAGAAATATGGATGTCCTGTACCACCGGCAAAGAAAACAACCATTCCTCTTTCGAAGTATTTATTAGCTCTATCCTTTGAATACAGCTTTGAAACATTTCCACATTCAAATGGAGTTAAAACTGAAGTTCTCATGCCTTCTGTTCTAAAGATTTCAGAAACATAAACACAGTTCATAACTGTAGCAAGCATACCAATCTGGTCAGCCTTTGTTCTATCGATTTTTTCTGATGAACGACCTCTCCAGAAATTACCACCGCCGATAACAACGCCTACTTGAACGCCATCATCAACAAGCTTTTTTACCTGCTTTGCTACCATGACACATGTAGCTTCATCGAAACCAAACCCCTTATCACCTGATAACGCTTCTCCACTAAGCTTAAGTAATACTCTCTTCATTATTAGAATTTTCCTTTGTTTTAAATATTAAATACACTGTTAACATCAACATCAGAGTAGCTCTGTGAGCAGAAGCCCTCGATAACAGCGCCATTATTAATCTGTACTGAGCGAGACTTAATGTTACCCATTACAACTGCTGATGTGTCAACAACAACTGGTCCGTTAACATCGATATCGCCCTTAACAGCGCCTGCGATAACTGCTGATGTAGCAGTGATATTACCAATAATTACAGATCCAACACCAATTTTTGCTGTACCTGTTGTAATAACTTCACCCTCGATTTTAGCAGCATCTGCAAAAAACTCAGATGAGTTAGAATTACCATTTACCTTACCTGTAATAACAAGCTTGCCATTACAAGCAACATCACCAACGATTTCTCCCTGTACTTCAATTGAACCAACTGATTCAACATTACCTGTGATTTTCATACCTGCAGTAATAACTGCATTTTCATCTGATGCCTGAGCTCTTGTCTCAGGTGCATTTCCCATAACTTCCATTGCCCTTGGTGCCTCCATTTTAGTTTCTTTTTTTGTGTCGAAAAATGATTTTCTCTCCTCTTGAGGCTCAACATGTGTACTAGCCTCCGGCTTACTAACGGAAGGAGTTTCAACCTTCTTTGTGACTTGCTCTAAAAGACCATCAAGCTTATTAAGCTCAGACTCAACATCAATATCCCCATCTAGAGTGTTGACCATAACCTCTTCGTTAGGTGTCTCTTCTGTTCCAGCCATTTCGTCTAAAGCGTCATTGAAATCCTCTTTAAAATCCTTAAAAAAGCCCATAACAAATCCTCCAATTTTATTTATTGTACAACATTTACATGCTGTATAATTGTCGTTTCATCTGTGATTGGTAAAATCATAGCTCCCTTTTCCTGTAGTGCTTCTATTAAGCCTGGTAAAGCTTCTACAGTAGCATTTTTATTTGATGCATCATGCAACAATACTACAGACGTCTTGTATTTTACCACATCTTTCATCACATTATCAACAAGCTGTTCTGATGAAAAAGCCTGTGAAGTAGCATCACCAGAGGCAACATTCCAATCGTAATAAATCGCCCCCTGCTCATTCAGATAATTAATGAAAGTAGACATGCTTGTGCTGCTCACCTTATTACTACTACCACCAGGAAATCTATAGTATTTAGTATCCACTCCTGTAGTATTTAATATAAGATCATGAATCTTATTGTAATCTGCAGCAAAAGCATCACCAGAAGAATAAATATCTCCAAAGCTATGACTGTAAGAATGCATTCCTATGGTGTGGCCATCTTCAACTATTCGTTTATAGGCGTCACCATAAACCTCCAAATCCTTTCCACATACAAAGAAGGTAGCTTTGACATTATAATCATCTAGAATATCAAGTATCTTGTCTGTATTAGAACTTGGGCCATCATCAAAAGTCAGATAAACCTTTGGAATATCCCCCTCCTCAGCGATATTATCGATGTCATCCACCTTGTAGACATCGTCTAATACGCTATCATCAACCATTTCATTCGAATCTGCTACATCTGTAGATACATAAACCTGTTTAGAAAGCTCACGAAGCTCTTTCTTCAGGGATAATACCTGGTAGCATAAAACACTCATGACTGTAATGGTAAGTACCATAAAGGCCAAAATCGTTGTAACAATGAATTTCTTCATACGTGCAACGCGTTTCCGCTTAGCGCGTTGTCTTTCAAGCCCCTCGTTTACATTTTCCACAGCTCGTCCTCCCCCTTAAATTTTTCCTTTTCCATTCTAACACAACATATTCTCAATATAAAGGCAAAAAAACAAAGACAATGTTACTATTCGCACAATCCAGTAATTCTATAGGACAAGCCACACCAGCCCAGAATATAAAAAAAGGCAGTCACTTTCGTGACTGCCTAAAATTCTTACGAATTATGCGTTCATCTGAGCAGCAACCTCAGCTGCGAAGTCTTCGTTCTTCTTCTCAAGACCTTCACCAGTCTCATAACGAACAAAGCTCTTAACTGTGATGTCAGAACCTGCTTCCTTAGATACCTGCTCTAAGTACTTAGCAACTGTCTGCTTTCCATCCTCAGCCTTAACGTAAACCTGATCAAGTAAGCAGATTTCCTTAAGCTCCTTAGATACACGGCCTTCGATCATGCCATTGATAACCTTCTCAGGCTTCTGTGACTCCTTAGGATCGTTCATAATCTGAGCAAGAAGGATTTCCTTCTCGTGTGCGATGTAGTCTGCAGAAACTTCATCACGTGATACATACTTAGGATTAAGAGCTGCAATCTGCATAGCAATGTTTGTAGCTGCTTCCTTAGCTGCATCGCACTCAGCGCCAGCCATATTAACGATAACGCCAATACGTCCACCACCGTGTGTATATGATACTACGAAACCATCAGCTGTAACCTTCTCAAAACGACGAAGAGAAAGCTTCTCACCGATTGTAGCAACCATTTCTACGTGTACATCATTAACTGTCTTTGATGAATCCTCTGCCCATGGCTGAGCTAATAATTCATCGATAGTCTTAACATCAGACTTAAGAATCTGGTTAGCAACCTTTTCTACGTAAGTCTGGAACTTTTCGTTCTTAGCAACGAAGTCAGTCTCTGAGTTAACCTCAAGAACAACTGCTGTATTGCCATCAACTACAACCTTGCAGATACCCTCTGCTGCGATACGAGATGCCTTCTTTTCAGCCTTAGCCGCACCATTCTTACGAAGGAGCTCGAAAGCTGCATCCATATCACCATCGCACTCAGCGAGTGCCTTCTTACAATCCATCATACCTGCGCCAGACTGCTCGCGAAGGTCTTTTACCATTGCTGCTGTAATAGCTGCCATAATTTTATGCCTCCTCTACTGCTTCTGCTGATTCCTCAGCAACCTCATTCATTTCACCCTGCTTTGCTTCGATAACAGCGTCTGCCATCTTTGCAACGATAAGCTTTACTGCACGGATAGCATCATCGTTACCAGGGATTACATAATCAAGCTCATCTGGATCACAGTTTGTATCGCAAACACCTACAAGTGGAATACCAAGTGCGTGTGCTTCCTGGATACAGATGTGCTCCTTCTTAGGATCGATAACGAAGATAGCATCAGGAATTCTGTTCATTTCCTTAATACCGCCGAGAACCTTTGTAAGCTTCTCCTGCTCCTTCTTAAGACCTGTAACTTCCTTCTTTGGAAGAAGATCAAATGTTCCATCTGCTTCCATCTTCTCGATTTCCTTAAGACGAGCGATTCTTGTCTGAACTGTCTTAAAGTTTGTAAGCATACCACCGAGCCATCTCTCGTTAACGTAGAACATACCGCAACGCTCTGCCTCTGTAGCGATAGCATCCTGAGCCTGCTTCTTTGTACCTACGAAAAGGATTGTACCACCCTGCTGTGCGATATCGAAGATAACATCGTAAGCATCGTCTACCATACCTACAGACTTCTGAAGGTCGATAATGTGGATACCATTACGCTCTGTGTAGATATAAGGAGCCATCTTAGGGTTCCATCTACGTGTCTGATGTCCAAAGTGAACACCTGCCTCAAGTAACTGCTTCATTGAAATAACACTCATTTTAATACCTCCTGGTTTGTTCTTCCGCATGATTCCTCCTGACAAAAACCCTGCCTACTGTAGGTTGGGAACCAATGTCAGTCCTCACGCGTGTATTTTCAACAGCCCCTTTAATTTATCATAGATTAAGACCTCTTGCAAGCCTTTTTGTTATTCCTGCTTAGGTGGGGTTGTTGTTCTTTCATCTTTATTTACTAGTAATGCAGCAAGATCATCATAACTGCAATCCTGTTGCACATAAAAAGTACCTGCCTGAATAAGATTATCTATATTTAATTTATTCAGATATTTATTAAAATCATCAACAGAATCAATAAGACCTGCCTTTTTTAGATTTCTACAAACCATTTCTGAAGATTCGCCACCGCGAACTGTAAATGGGACATAGGTTACAGAAGCATCACCAGTATTAGCTACTTCTTCAACAGTCTGTGGTACCTCTTCTACTGATTGCTCTGAAGCACCTTCTGGTACCTCATTTTCAGCCACAGGCTCTGTTTTATCAATCTCTTCCTCTGGAAGGTCCTCTCCAACATTTTCTTCAAGCCCCTCTTCTGTCATAACCATTCCAAGCTCCGTTGCCCTTTTGATGATTTCAGCATCTGAAAGCTGTTCTTTGGCAAGGCTATCCTTTCCAAAATAAAAGCTGATAGCCAAAAGAAGAGTTGCAAAAGTAATACCAATCCCAATTCCTCTAATGTAATATTTCAGTCTCATTATCTTCCCTCCTGATAAAGTCCAAGAACAAACTTAACCTCTCCTAAACCTCTTCCAAGCTTTTTAGCTATTTCAACCTCGGATAGACCTTCGTCATGAAGAGTAAGTATTTCCATATTGCCACTTGGTTTGATACTTGGGGTTTCATCAGCAAATTTTTCTGCCAAGGCCTCTGTAAAGGATATTGGTTCAGGAACAGTTTCGCCTAAAGCTACAAAGGACTTTTCTGATTCCTTTTTAGCCTTTTCAAGCTCTGCCATTTCCCCTTCGATTTCTATCTCTCTATCTCTAAGTAAATCCAGCTTTTTAGCGATAGAGGCATCCAATGCCACAAGTGTATCTTCAAGCTCTGAAAGCTTTTTTGTCATATCAACTGTATCCTGCTGCTTTTCGTTAAGCATGGAATACATGAAGGTAACTTCTTTATGAGACTTGTCTACAGATTCCAAAACAGTATCAGAATACTCAGAGATTTGCATAATCTTATCAGTAGTTTCTTTATCTGTTTTTCTGTCGATTTCTTCCATGGCCTCATCAATAGTGGCTGAAAGCTTATCCTCCATTTCCACCCTTGCGTCTGCCATCTTATCCTTGATTATTTCTTCAATCTGCTCCTTTGTGAGCTTTTGAAGATTTTCTCTGTCCTTGCCAGAAAGCTTTTCAGACACAAAAAAACTCCCAATGCAAAAGGATAACCCAATGATTAGGAGTACAATTTCAAGTACTGTCATTTTTAGTCCCCCTTTTAAATCCTTATGTCAAACGAAGGCGTTGTCTTTTCTGTGACAGTGCCATCGCCCTGTAATTTCTCGTCTTTTTTGTCTTTAGGAGGTCTACGTTTTTTATTACCCTCGTAACCTTTACCATTGCCCTCTCTGTCTAAGCTATCCTCTGTGCGCTTTGCATTGTAAGTATCATTAACTTGATGGGCTAGCTTCTCCTGTTGTTTTTCAACAGTATCTGTTAAAGCAGATTGCTGAAGCAATGGCTTTTGGTCTTCACTAGCTTTAGTGTGACTAATTTCATTGGTATTTTGAATCATTCCGTTGAAATTAATTGGACTAATTGACATAACATTCCCTCCCTAATTGGAACACCATACAATTAATAATTTACCCTAGCTATTTGTTAATATTCCCATATATTCACCAAGTGATGACTTCATCTTCTGAAGTGCCTTGGTATGAAGCTGCGAAACTCTGGATTCAGAAACCTCCAAAGCCGCGCTAATTTCCTTTAAATTTAAATCCTCATAATAATAAAGTAAAATTACTTGTTTTTCCTTTTCTGTAAGCTGATCTAAGGCTTCTTTAAGCTTTTCGGATAATTCCTGC
The DNA here is from genome assembly GCF_900113655.1 of Pseudobutyrivibrio sp. OR37. Taxonomy (GTDB): domain Bacteria; phylum Bacillota; class Clostridia; order Lachnospirales; family Lachnospiraceae; genus Pseudobutyrivibrio. The sequence continues at coordinate 128,860 of NZ_FOQF01000003.1, forward strand.
TTGGAAATATTATCCTCTGGCTGTATGAAATGAGAATTATGCTCAGCCTCCATTACAGGCTCGTTACCAGATTCCACAAACTCATTTAGGGAAACTACGTTGGTAACATTAAGCTGAGATTGCCATTTCATAAATTCATCTGTAGAAATGTTTAATTCGTCAGCTATCTCTTCATCTGAAGCACTATGACCAGTGCGTGCTTCTATATTTTTGATAGCATCATCAATCATACGCTGACGCTGTCTGATGGTACGTGGAATCCAATCCATTTTTCTGATTTGGTCCAAAATAGAGCCTCTAATGCGCAGACTAGCATAAGTTTCGAATTTAACATCCTTTGCTAAATCGAACTTGTCTATAGCATCAATAAGGCCAAAAATACCATAGCTGCATAAGTCCTCATACTCCACAGTATTTCCCAAATACATGCAAAGTCGACCTGCAACAATTTTAACAAGTGGCGCATATTCAAGTATTAATTGCTCTCTAAGCTCTTGTGTGGGAGTAGCCTTGTACTTGTCCCAGAGCTTTTCTCTGTCACCTGCTTTCATTTATGCCCCCTTCAATACGAGTATTCTTGATATTTTAACCTTCCTCAGAATCACTCGAATTTTCCTCAGCAGTTGCAACATCCTCATCTGATGCACCTTCTGTGCCTTCTTCATCAGGTATCATTGCATCAATCTGTTCATCCATAGCCACAGTTGGTTCAATAGTTCTGAAAGAATAATCTAAAATCATTTTAATGATGGTGCCCATAACAAGGAAAATAACAACAACCACTAAAAGCCTACTTACAAATACAGAAAATTCCACATGCTGCATAATAGAAATAACGCATGAAATAGATGCCGCTGCAAGTGCAATAATAATCGGTATAGGCTTAGTTTTCATGATTTCCTCCAACCATCTAATCTATATTTTAAATAATCTTCAGCTCTTTGCCAACTGCTTTTATATAGTATTGCCCTGTTTCACTATAAATCTCTACAGTTCGACCATAGTTTAAGCCACAGTCCTCTGCAACCAGCTTTACTCCAAGCTGCTTTAACTTAGCCCTGGAAGCCTCAGCATTCCTCTCACCAACATTGATACCGGCGGCGTTGGCTCCAGGCATTTCAAACATTTTTGCCCCTCCAGCAATCTTCGCAACAAGTCTGGCCTTATTTGCACCAGCTTTAAGCATATCATCATAAAGCTTTTGGATTCCCGTATCTGCAAATTTGGCAATATTGGAATTATTTCTGATAGCTGTGCTGTCAGGTAGCATTATGTGCGCAAGCCCGGTAATCTTTGTGGAAGGATCATAAATTGCAATTCCAATACACGACCCTAGACCAATGGTAGTAAGATTATCTGGAGCTTTGCATATTTTCAGATCGGCCATGCCGACTTTAATCATCTGCCCCATAACTCAACACTCCTTAAATTGGTACACCTAGTGCCGTTAATATCTTTGCATAAGAATCTTCCTCAGGCATAAGAATAAAATGCCCCTTTATTCCCAAATCATCAGAAAAATCTGTATTTATCATAAGTGCATTATCACCAAAAATACCAAACTGAACAGCAGGAACGGAAAGAATAGCCGCAGCCATATCTACTGCTACAAATGGTACTGATGGAACAATTGTCAAATTAGTAAGACCAGAAAGGGCGGAAAGATATGAGCCCGCAATAATGTTTCCAACCTCTTTGATTGCAGACAAATCCATCTCATCAAAAGGTTCACTGTAAGACATGTCGCGCATCATTAGTTTATTTACGATGTGATGGGCACTGGTCATGTCCATAAGAAACATCATAGAACCATCTATATCTTCCTCAACGCCAAGTAATATACCAACAATTATCTCATCCTCCGAGCCAATTGCTGAACCTAAATCCTCTACAGGTAAAAAAGCAACCTCTGGAACGCTCATATCGATTCTAAGGCCAAGCATATTGGCGATGGCAGTTGTTGCATTGCCAGCGCCAATATTACCTATCTCTTTGAGGACATCAAAGTATTTCTCATTAACCTCATTAAGTGTGAGCATACATACCTCCCATTAAGAAGCATCATTTTCCCCTATGATAGAGCTGATTTCAAAAATAGAAATAAGCTCATCTCCATTCTTTCCTACACCATTGATGAAAGAATTCTTACTCTTAAGTGTAGAAGATGGTGCTTCGATGTCATCCTCAGATAATGATAGAACCTCTTTTACTTCGTCAACAATAACGCCCATAAGACCGCCACCATCAAGCTTTAAAATAATAATACGAGAAGCATCTGTGAATTCATCATCATCAAGATCCATTCTACGTCTAAGGCTCATTACTGGAACAACCTCACCACGAAGGTTTATAACACCTCTGTAATAAGATGGAGCCTTTGGAACTCTGGTGATTTTGCTCATACGAACAATATTATCAATATAGGAAATGTCGATACCATAATGCTCGCCACCTATTTTTACAACAATGTATTGCTTCTTTTCTTTCTCAACTACATCATACATAGCCATATCTGACATGGTCTCACCTCCTATTAAATAACAGCATTGACATCAAGAATCATAGCGATTTCGCCATCACCAAGGATAGTTGCACCGCTGATGAGCTTGTTATTGTCAAGCTTACCAAGTGACTTAATAACGATTTCAAGCTGTCCAATAAGATTATCTACGATTATACCGCCTAAAGTGTCGCCCTTCTTACAAATAACAACTGTCATTGTATCCTCCTGGCTTTCCTTTGGCTCAAAATCAAGAATCTTATCAAGGTGAATAAGAGGAATAACCTGACCTCTAAGATGGATAACCTCTTTAGATTCAACGTACTTGATTTCAGATACTGGTATATTTTCAATGTTCATAATTGATGCTAAAGCAATAGCATATTTTTCGTCTCTTATCTCAACCATAAGAGCCTGAATAATAGCAAGTGTAAGAGGAAGTCTTACGGTAAATGTAGAGCCTTCACCCATTACAGATTTAACGGATACATCACCGCCAAGAGCTTCAATATTACTCTTAACAACATCAAGACCAACGCCTCGACCAGAAATGTCTGTAATCTGTTTAGCCATTGAGAAGGATGGCATAAACAGGAAGTCGATAATTTCCTTCTGAGTAAGATTTTCTGCTTCTTCAGGAGTTACAAGGCCTCTCTCTACAGCCTTGTCACGAACCTTGTCAGTATTGATACCGCCACCATCATCGCCTACTTCGATGATAACGTTGTTGCCCTCCTGGAAAGCGTTAAGGAAAATTGTACCCTTTTCAGGCTTTCCTGCAGCTTTTCTGTCTTCAGGAGATTCAATACCATGATCAGCTGAATTTCTAAGCAAATGCTGAAGTGGGTCACCAAGCTGATCTACTACAGTTCTATCAAGCTCTGTATCCTCACCTGTCATAACAAGCTCCATTGGCTTGTTAAGCTTTCTATCAAGGTCTCGAATCATTCGAGGGAACTTGGCAACTACTGATTCGATAGGAACCATTCGAACCTTCATAACTGATTCATGAAGATTGGTTGTAATTCTCTCTAGGTATTCGATATTTTCATGTAATGTCTGGTGATCAATTTCACCTGAGCTGTTGCTCTGTGAAGCAAGTGAGTTCTTTGCAATGATAAGCTCGGAAACCTGATTCATAAGAGCATCAAGCTTTTCAATATCAACACGAATTGTACGTGAAGTAACAGGTTTATTAGCTGGCTGATTCTTTCCGCCTGCTTTACCTGCAGGTGCTGCTGGCTTAGCTGCTGGTGCAGGAGCTGGTGCCGCCGCTGCTGGTGCAGGGGCTGGTGCTGATGCTTCTGGTGCTGGAGCCGGAGCTTCTTCTTCCTTCTTTTCATATATATCAGGTGTAACCTTCTCGGCCTCAACAGACTCTATTTCAGAAACAGTCTTAACTGCCTCAAGAATAGGGTCTAATTCCGATTCTGTTGAGAGAATAAATGAAAAGTCAAATTCGAATTTTTCATCTTCAATATCTGATGAGCTTGGATCAAAGGCCATAATCTCACCAAATTCTTCAACAGCCTTAAATACAAGGAAAGCTCTTGCTGCCTTAAGCAGGCATTCCTTGCTAATATGAATAGTAAAGCCGTAAAGCTGTTTTTCGCCTTTTAATTTTTCTATAAGCTCAGGCTCAAGCTTCATCTGCTTGAACAGTGGACCACTAGCTGCATCTGCTGCTGGGGCATCTGAGCCCTCTGCAGGTGCTGCGTCTGCTGCTGGAGCGTCCGCTGCTGGGGCATCTCCACCTTCAGCCTGAGTAAGATAATCATTTAAAAGCTTAATTAAGGCCTCGTTTTCTTCCTCGCCCTCGTTAGAAGTAGCCTTTACTGTATCCAGATAGCCTTCGATAGCATCAAGACACTTAAAAAGAATATCAATAAGGTTAGAATTTACCTTGACATTATCATTTCTAACTTCCTGGAAAACGTTTTCCATATCATGGGTAAGATGCTGCATTCGTTTGAATCCCATAGTGCCTGCCATACCCTTTAAAGAGTGAGCAGCACGGAAAATCTCATTTACAACATCCTTGTTATCAGGCTCCTTTTCCAACTCCATAATGTTGTCAGAAAGGCTCTGAATATGACCACTTGTCTCGTCGATAAAGATATCCAAATATTGACTTACATCCATCCTACTAACCTCCAAGTTTCTTTACTATTGAATTAGCTACTGATTTAAGTGGTACCACCTCATTAGATAGACCACCTTGTTCCACCGCTTTAGGCATTCCATAAACAACACAAGTAGATGCCTCTTGCGAAATAACGTAAGTCTTTTTGTACTGGTTCAGATACCTGATGCCCTCCGAACCATCTGCCCCCATTCCTGTAAGTACCACACAAATAATCTCATCGAAGCTCGTTCTGGCCAAGGACTGATACATAACATCAGCACATGGTTTCAAGCTGTTTACAGGTGGGCCATCGTCTAATTGACAATAAGCTGCACGACTTCCGTCTTCGCAGATTTTCATGTGCTTACCACCTGGGGTGATATAAACTACTCCAGGCTTAAAATATTCTCCGTTTTCTGCTTCCTTCACTGTAATGTCAGATATTTGATTTAATCTGGCAGCTAGTGAACCTGTGAAGCCTTCTGGCATGTGCTGTACCAAAACAAGAGGGACTGATAAATTAGCTGGAAGCATTGGCACAAAGGTGTGTAGTGCCTGTGGGCCTCCTGTAGAACAAGCAAGAGCTATAAGCTTCTTTGTTCTAGAAGGAGTTCCAGTTGGTGTCACTGGTTTTTCAGCCGCTGCTGCTTTTGGTGCTGAAGGAATCGGCCTTGGAGAGGATGTTGTTGGTGTTGGCTGTGATGTCTGTGTAAAGCTTGTTCTCCTTGGCTCGCTTGCTGTGGTACCAGTCTGCGCATTACCGATACCTGCTTTAGCCTGAGCTAACCTGCTTCGCACATCATCCATCCTCTCAGCTGTCTTCCTTTGAGCATCACCAATAGCTCTAGTAGTAGTGCTAACTGTACCTCTTGATGCGATTTGTTTAAAGGCTCTTGATTTTGTAACATTGTGAAGTGCTTCTAAAAGCTGCTTGCCAAAGATTTCTCTTGTCTCACCACTAGAACGGATAGGCTTAACTACGAAATCCAATGCACCATATTCCATAGCCTTCATAGTACTATCAGCATCCTCCTTTAAAGAGGAGCTAATCAGTACAGCGTTGATATCCTTCTTCTCAAAATAAAGTCTTTCAAGAAGTTCAAGACCTGTTAGCTTAGGAAGAATCATATCAAGAACAACTAAATCGTACGGATTATTCTTTATTTTGTTGTAAGCATCTTCGCCGTCTGCACTGACGTCTAATACACGAAAATCATTATCTGCGTTGATAATATCACAAATAATCCTTCTCATGAGTGCAGAATCATCAACAACTAAAATCTTATACATTCTTTACCCCTGATCTTTTTTTCTTAAACGTCGGTCCTCATCAAAGATGTACTTAATAATTGTTTCTCTATCTTCCGGTTCTTTAAAAAGAAACTCAATACGATGTTCATAAACACCAAGGTTCTCTTTATATTCTGTTTTAATTCTTCTGGCAACCACATTGATGGTCTGGTCAATATCCTTGGACTTAAGCTTGAAAGAAGCATACATAAATCGTTCTGTGAAAATATCTGTCTTTGCAGTAAATTTTGCTCCACCGCCGCTTAAATCTAAAATATTTCCTGAAACGGGCATACCGTAGGTATTGCCGTATTTTTCTAAATCATCCTCTACAAGAGTCATGTTTGGCAAAATAGCAACATCCTTTGGTATAGGAAGAACCTTTATAGGAATGAGACATTGAAATCTGTAGTAGTCTCTTCTTTGAACCTTTGTAAGCTTACTGTCTGGAGAGAAAACATATACTGGAAAATTCTCCAAACGACCTCTTTTAGTAATAATTCCTGACAACTGAAACATACCCTGTTTTGTATTAAAAACTGCATTAAAAGGAACATCCATAGGTATAGTGACGGTATGTCCCTTTCTGGTAGGGATATGAAATATTATCTCTCCTTTTTTGGTTACTCCGAATACGCTTGAGATATAAATACTTCTATCCTCTTCTATGTAATTTTCTACGTCAGAGTTGGTGCTGGCAAATGAAAACTCAATAGGTGTGCCAGGTCTCAGTTCGAATACTTCCATAAACTATGCCCTATCCTTAAGTAATGCAGTAAATATATGAGATACCCCCCATTTGAAATGGGTACCTTCATCTTTCTTTAACAGCTTGGAAGCCACTGCCTGGAAACATTTAGCTGACTTGGAGGAAGGTACCTCCAGAGAAACAACCTTTTGATTTCTAACCGACTTTTCAAGCTGAGTATCATAGGCAATATACCCAAGATAATCCAGATTTCCACCTAAAAACTTTTGAACTACAGAGTTCATTTTGCTATATACAGCCGTGCCCTCTGCCTCGCTCATGACCTTATTTGCAACAAGATGCACGTTCGTTCCATTCTTAGAATACTTAGGACTTTTATACATAGCCTTCATAAGAGAATAAGAATCCGTCAAGGAACTAGGCTCTGGTGTGGATACTAAAACTACTTCAGGTGAGGCTAATACAAACTCTAACACCTGGTCCGATACACCCGCACCAGTATCTATTATAAGAATATCACATAAGTCATTTAAAAGTGATAGGTTATGGACTAAAAACGCAATTTGTTCACGATTCAGATTGTTGAGACCTACAACTCCAGATCCTCCAGAAATAAATCCAATTCCCATGGGACCTTCAGTAATAATATCTCTGATGCTCATTCCCTTGAAAATCACATCAGACAAATTGTAATTAGGCAAAGTACCAAACATAACCTCTACATTGGCAAGTCCAAAATCTGCATCGAGAATAATAACCTTCTTCCCTAAACGAGTAAACCAAACCGCCAGATTTACCGCCATGTTTGACTTACCCACACCACCTTTGCCAGAGGTAATGGTAATTACCTTTGTTTTCTCAACTGTCCGTATATTCTGCGCTTTGATGACGTTTCGTAAGTTTTCTGCTTGATCCATTTAGTTTCCTCCCAACAACTGTTTAACAAGCTTCTGGGCGTTTACAATCTCTATGTCATCTGGCACATTTTGACCTGTGGTAATATATGAAAGGGAAGCTCCTGTATATAACTTCATATTGAAAATATTTCCAAGGCATTTTGTTTCATCCAGCTTTGTAAATATTAAGTTGAACTTGGCAAATTCCATATAGGAATCTGCTATATCAATTAAGTCCTTCTGTTTTGTGGTTGCAGATAAAACAAGATAAACCTCGTTATCATAATAATCACCTAGGGCAGATATAAGCTTTTTGGTATCAAGCCTCTGCTCCTCATTTCTGTGAGAAAATCCAATGGTATCTACCAAAATGACATCTAAATCATTATTCTCTCTGGTTTGCTTTTTAACAGTATCTAAAAGCTCATCAGCAGAATAAATTACATTTAAAGGAACGCCTAAGATATTAGCATAAGTCTGAAGCTGATTTGCAGCAGCCATTCTGTAGGTATCTGCAGTAATCAAACCTACCTTTTTGCCTTCTTCTACCTTAAATTTAGATGCAATTTTAGCAATAGTTGTGGTTTTACCTACGCCTGTAGGGCCAATGAAAAATACAACCTTTGGTCTTCTTTCCCCAGGTACAATTTTAGTAGGAGTACCAAGCTTTAGAACCATCTTTTGGTACACATTAGATAATAAATTATCCAAGGAATGGCTGGTTCTTAAGACCTTATCCATATCCTCTAATACCTGATTTATATACTTTTCCTGTACTTCATTTTCAAGAAGCACATTGTAAAGCATCTTAACAAAAACATGATTATCACCATCTATGGATGGCTTTCCGTCATGCTCCTTAATTTGAATATCGTCATCTGGATTTGAATTCATAACTTTAACAGGTTCATTTTGAATAACATTAACCTTATTCTTTGTAGGATTTGTATAGGTAGCCTCGAAAAGCTTGGCATGCTTAACATTATCTACAAGAGGTTCAAAGGATGCTTCAGCCGCTTCCTTTGGCATCGGCTTTACATCTTGTGATACTTTGTCAGGCTTAGGAGCATTAGCTTCATCACCTGTTTGCTTTTCAAGGACCTCATTAACAGCAGAAAATGCATCCTTAAGCCTAATTGCATCATCAGCAACTGCCTCAAAGGAACCTGCTTTTGGCTCAGGTATTGGATTGGCAAAGGCCTTTGCGTCATTTGAAAAGCCCTCATCCTCCACTGCGGCGGTAACCTCATAGGTACTGCCTTTGAAAAGACCGCCAAAGCCCTTTGGCTTAACAACCTTGACATTCATAATCACCGCTGCGTTGCCAAGCTCCTTTCTTACCTTGTCCATTGCTTCTTCTTCTGTTTTTCCTGTGTACTTATTAATTGTCATTTACTCTACCCCGTTACCATGCCAACTGATGAAAGTTCTACATTAGAATCAATTTCGTTATAAGAAACAACTATCAAATCCTTAAAATAATCCTGAGTCAAGCTCTTAAAATACATTCTTACGATTGGAGAGGTGACAACAATTGGTGTTCGTCCCATCTCCTCAAGCTTCTTAATCTCCTCCTCCAAAGATGCAATGATTGCTTTGATACGTTCCGGATCTAAGGTTAAATATGCTCCCTGCTCAGTTTGCTTTATTGAAGCCATAATATCCTGTTCCACCTTAGGGTCCACTGTAATTACCTGAGTAGTTTCGTTAGGTGCAAAATACCTTCCAGAAATAGCTCTCTTAAGTCCCTGTCTTACATATTCTGTAAGTACATCTGTGTCATGGGTTGTGGTTGCATGATCAGCCAGCACTTCGAATATAGTAAGTAAATCTCTGATAGAAACACCTTCTGAAAGAAGATTTTGAAGTACCTTCTGAACATCGCCAAGGCCAAGTAGCTTTGGAACAAGCTCTTCCACAATAACAGGATTGGTTTCCTTGAGGTTGTCGATAAGATTTTGAACATCCTGTCGGGTAAGCAGCTCTGCTATATGACTTCTAATTATCTCTGTCAGATGAGTAGCGATAATAGAAGGTGGATCTACTACTGTATAACCTAAGGATTCAGCCCTTTCACGCTGGCTTTCTGTAATCCATATTGCAGGTAGATGGAAGGATGGCTCGAAGGTAGGAATACCTGTAATCTCCTCCTCTACATACCCTGGATTCATTGCCATATAGTGGTCAAAAAGGATTTCTCCTTCAGTTACCTGTATACCTTTAATCTTTATAATATATTGATTAGGATTTAGCTGAATATTATCTCTAAGGCGGATGATTGGAACCACAGTACCAAGCTCCAGGGCAATTTGTCTTCGTATCATAACCACTCTGTCAAGCAAGTCACCACCTTGATTTGCATCTGCCAGTGGAATAATTCCATAGCCAAATTCCAGCTCAATTGGATCAACCTGCAGGAGTGAAACAACATTTTCTGGTTTTCTGATTTCCTCTGCCTCTGTTTCTTCCGCCGCAACCTCCTGCTCTATTTCCTCTTCGCCAAGTGTCTTGCTCATAGAATAGCCTGTAACTATGAAAGCTGCACCAAAGGCTAAGAATAGTACACTGTTAAGTGGAGTTGAAATACCAAGGAACGCCATGGCGCCACCTACGATATACAAAACCTTTGGAATTCCAAAAAGCTGACGTACAAGGGTACCTGAAAAATCTGCAGCCTTAGAACCCTTTGTAACCAAAATACCAGTTGATAAAGAAATCAAAAGAGATGGAATTTGAGATACAAGTCCATCACCAATGGTAAGGATACCGAACTGCTGAAGAGCCTCAGCTGCTGGCAAGCCTTGATTCATTACACCCATCACAGTACCACCTGCAAGATTGATTACTGTGATGATAAGACCAGCTGTTGCATCTCCCTTTACATACTTAGTAGCACCATCCATGGCGCCGAAGAAGGAGGATTCTTCCTGAATCTTATCTCTTCGTCTTTTTGCTTCCGCATCATCTATGGCGCCTGTATTAAGATCTGCATCGATGGCCATCTGCTTACCAGGCATAGCATCAAGTGTAAATCTGGCTGTAACCTCAGCTACACGCTCAGAACCTTTATTGATAACCATAAACTGAATGATAATCAGCACGATGAAAATAATGGCACCAATTACAAGGTTATTGCCACCTACGAAGCTACCAAAGGTTCTGACAACATTTCCAGGGTCGCCAGTTGAAAGAATAAGTCTGGTAGATGAAACGTTAAGTGATATTCTAAAAATGGTAGAAAACAAAAGTAAGGTTGGGAAGAAGGACATATCCAAAACTTCCTGCACAAACAGCGTATTCATAAGAATAATGAGAGCCACTGAAATATTAAAAGCAATCATTATATCCAGTAAAAAATTTGGAATAGGGATTACAAAAAAGATTACAGCTGCAAGCAGATACGCAGCTATGCCAAGATCAGTTTTCTTAACAGATGCAGTGATATCCATTTTCTCCTCCCCCTTTCCTTAATTTTAGCTAACCTGCTGATTGCGATTTGTATAAACCACGGCAAGTATTTCAGCCACCGCCTGGTAAAGCTCTGGCGGGATTGTTTCGTCTATCTCAACCGTTGCATAAAGTGCTCTGGCAAGCGGTTTATTTTCGACGATAGGAACATTGCTCTCCTTAGCAACATCCTTGATTTTTTTAGCAAGATAATCCTCACCCTTTGCCACAACTCGTGGCGCATCATCCTTTGTATTATCGTAAAGAATTGCCACTGCCAAGTGGGTAGGGTTTGTGATAACAACATCGGCCTTTGGAACATTGCTCATCATTCTTCGCTGAGAGCTTTCCATCATCCTCTGCCTTTGTTTACCCTTAATCTGAGGATCTCCTTCAGTATTTTTATATTCATCCTTGACCTCTTGTTTTGTCATCTTCATATCATCCTTGAATTTCCATCTTTGATATGCATAATCTGCAAGGCCAAGCGCAATATAAACAACAGATATTTTTATTCCCGTATCAACGATAATTTGAAATATCAGACTAAGAGCTGCCTTTAAGGATATGTCATAAAACAAAAACAAGGTCTTAGCCTGATCTCTGATACTAATGTAGGCTATATAAAAAACAAGAGTAATCTTTGCAATAGCAAGGATTAAATTGACAATTGACTGCTTTGAAAAAATACGTTTAAAGCCACTGATTGGATTGAATTTCGAAAGCTTGGGCTCAAGCGGCTTCAAGGTTGGCTTCCAACCTACCTGTACAAGGTTTGTAACGAAATCGGCGGCAAAACCAATCAATAAAAACGGCATAAGGATAATTAAGGTTTTTCCCAACACGCCTCGAAACATTCCTGTAAAAGCCTGGATTGTAAGACCACCCTTCATATTTACAATATCTGGGAAGAAAGCATATATCCACCTGAATATCTCTTCTATTCTCACTCCTGCAAATCCTAAGAAAATCCTAAGAGCAAGGAAAAAACCTAGAAGAGAAACCCCATTTACAACCTCCTTGCTTTTGGCAACCTTACCTTCCTTTCTGGCATCAGAAAGCTTTTTACTGGTAGGGTCTTCCGTTTTTTCTCCACCCTCTCCATCAGGGGCAAAGAACTGGAGGTTATATGGAATTAGTAAGGCTTTTTCTTCATACATCAATACATCCCCTGTAAATAAAGAGACAACATCTTTTTCATTTCCTTGAAAATAAATGCTGCAATATCTGGTAGCAAAAATACCGTTAAAAACAAAACTATAAAGCCAACAATAATCTTTAATTGGGCACCTACAGAAAACATGTGAATCTGAGGTGCAACCTTTACCATGATTCCTAAAATAGCATTTAAAACCATAATAACTGCAAATATCGGAAGAACAATTCTAAAACCAATAACAAAAATATCTGTTATAAAGATTACGGTAGAGCTCATAAGTGAGTCCCATTCAAAAACCGCTCCCCCTATTGGAATCAGCTTATAGGCATCGCAGAAGGTTCTAAAAATATAGCGATGCATTCCTGATAAAATCAGCAGAATCATAATAAAGTTGTTATATAAGGTTCCGGTTGCGGAGGTTTCTGTCTGCAAGGATGGGTCATACTCCTGGGCCATTGATAGACCAATGTTCATATCAATCATATTTCCGGCTAAAAGTATGATGAAATTGCAGCAGAAGGTAGCAAAACCGATTATTAAACCTGTAACTGCTTCCTTAACAACTAAAAAAGCATATCCAACTACTGTAGAATAGTTAAGCTCGCTAAAATCAACAACAAAATACAAAAGAAGCGCAACCAGGGCCGAAAAGCCGATTTTTAGCCTGGCAGGCGTATTTCTAGTGTTGAAAAATGGTGCCACTACTACAAACATGGATATGCGGGTAAGGAGTAACAAATAATATTCAAAATTTTGTAATGTGAAATGAATACTAAACATCTATTCTAACCTAGGTAAATGGAAAAATTAGTCCACAAATCGGTAATGTAATTTGTTAGAACTGTAAGTATCCATGGACCGAAAAACATAAGCGCAGCAAATACTCCAACAATCTTTGGAATAAAGGTAAGCGTTTGCTCTTGAATAGATGTGACTGTCTGGAAAATACTGATAACAAGACCTATCACAAGTGAAACTAGCAAAAGTGGTAATGATGTAATCAAAAGAATATATATACTATTTCTGATGATATCTAATACCTGTCCTTCAGTCATAACCATCCTCTCCTAAATTATAAACCCCTTAAATTACTAACTAATAGAACGTCTTCACTAACCCGCCAATAACCAAATCCCATCCATCTACCAAAATAAAAAGTAGAATTTTGAATGGTAAAGAAATCGTTGTAGGTGGAAGCATCATCATACCCATTGACATAAGCACTGATGCCACAACCATATCAATAACGATAAATGGTACATAGATAAGAAAGCCTATTATAAACGCTGCCCTAAGCTCAGATAAAATAAAAGAAGGAACAAGGACTGTAAAAGGAACCTCGTCCAGCTCATCTAAGCTATAGGTAATACCTGCAATGTCACAAAATAAAGCTAAATCCTTTTCCTGTGTCTGAGGATACATAAACTCTCTTACTGGTGCTATTGCTGCATCAATAGCTTCTTCCTGGGTAATCTCCCCAGCATCAAAAGGATCAATAGCATCTGTTTTAATCTGTGTTAAAACAGGTGACATAATGAATAATGTTAAAAACAACGCCAACCCTATCAAAATCTGATTTGGAGGCGCTGTGTTAGTTCCAATAGCAGCGCGCACAAAGTGCAATACAATGACGCATCTGGTAAAGGATGTTAGCATTATCAGAATTGAAGGCGCCAAGGTAATGATAGTAAGCACAAGTAGCATCCTTAAGGTTGCTGTAAAATTACCGTCCTCACCATCAAATGTTAATGAAAAGCCCTTATTGCCACTGCCGACAACCTCGTCCGAAGCATTAGGTGCATTTTCAGTTGCACCATATTGCTCGTTACTGGCCCCATATTCTGTACTATATTCAGTTGCGTAAGCCTTTGTGCTGCAGGTAAAAAGCGTGCATGTAATCACTGAAAGTGCAAATAGTAGGCTAAAGATTACATACCCCTTCTTTAATTTTTTCATAACACACTCGTCCGTCTAGTTATTTTTGTTTTATAGAAAGCTTCTCCAAAACCGTCTTGAAATCAACAGCCTGAATAGTCTCTGTAGGCTCATCAATATCCTTGAGCTGTGATGAGGATAACTCACCTAGGAGAGTGACCTCGTCCTTGCCAATAGCAACGACAAAATATTTATCCTCACCAGCTCGAATAATCTGGACAAATTTATTGTTTGAAAGCCTAATCGCCTCGACTATTTCAAGATTCTTGTTTAGTCCCACGCTCTTTTGATAACCAGCTATCCACTTGGTTACAAAGGTGGTCAGGGCAAGTATCCCTACAAAAACAACCAAGGCAAAGATTAATTGAAAGAAGCTTTCTCCCGCCGAAGAAAGAAGAATCATATTATCCAATTACCTTCTTTACAGCTTCAAGTACACGCTCAGCCTGGAATGGCTTAACGATAAAGTCTTTTGCACCAGACTGAATAGCTTCGATAACCATAGCCTGCTGCCCCATAGCAGAGCACATAATAACACATGCGTTAGGATCTTTTTCCTTGATAGCCTTAAGGGCGCCAATACCATCCATCTCAGGCATTGTAATATCAAGAAGTACAAGATCTGGAGAAAGCTCGCTGAACTTATCAACAGCAATCTTGCCGTTCTCAGCTTCTCCGACTACATTGTAGCCATTCTTGGTGAGAATGTCCTTAATCATCATTCTCATAAATGCAGCATCGTCACAGATTAAAATGTTTTTTGCCATGTCTTCATCTCCTTAAATAATATATTGTTTATTCTTTGATGATTTCTGTTATTCGTACACCAAAAGACTCTTCGATTACTACGACTTCGCCTTTTGCCACATACTTGCCGTTCACAAGTACATCTATTGGTTCACCGGCTATTTTATTTAGCTCGATGATGGTACCAGGTGCAAAATCCAAAATATCTTGGATTGTCTTATTGGTACGACCTAATTCAACTGTAACCTCAAGAGGTACATCTAAAATCAGATCTATGTTCTCCTGTGCAAACTGGGCTGCAAAGCCTGGTCCGAAAGGAGTAAACTGTGCCGGTTGTACGTTTATCTGCTGCTGTGGCGGATACATGTACTGCGGCATCATCATTGGCTGCCCCTGTGGCATTTGACCTGCCATCATATTTGGGTCCATCGCAGGTGGCGGAGCCGCCTGTGGTGGTGGAGCTGCCGCCGGCGCTTCTGCCGGTGCTGGTGGAGGTGCTTCTGCCACTCCATCGTCCACCGTAGAATTTGAATCAGACTCCATATTGTTGAGTACTGAATCACACATCTCCTTGGCAAGTGATATTGGATACAGCTGCATCATTTCACTGTCTACCAAGGTTCCTATTTCCATCTTAAAAGCAATTCTTACGAAATTACTTTTTAAGAATTCATCAATTTCACCAGCATCGATTGTTGCAAGATCTGTAAGCGTTGCCGTTGGTGGTGAAATATCTACCATTTTATTTAGCATAGATGAAAGGGAAGTTGCACTTGCACCCATCATCTGGTTCATGGCCTCTGATATAGCTGATAAATGAAGATCTGAAATCTCGCCGTCAATATTTGTACCATCTCCACCCATCATCAGGTCTGTGATAACTTTTACGTCATCCTCTTTTAATACAAGAATGTTAGAACCATCAAGACCTTTGGTATAACCAATTCTTACTACAACGCAGGAATTGTCATAATTAGATGCCAGCTCATCCCAATTAGTTTCAGTAACAACTGGGGTTGAGATTTCTACCTTCTGATTAACCAGTGAGAAAAGTGTGGTCGCTGCACTACCCATGCTTATGTTGGCAACTTCACCAATTGTATCAATCTCCTGTTCAGAAAGTTCTCCTCCACCACCGCCTCCAGACGATGGTTCAGCAGCTGGTGCATCTGGAATTCCCCCACTTAGTAGTGCATTAATCTCATCCTGTGATAATACACCGTCACCCATTCTACTGCTCCTCCCTAATGATTTGTGTCACTCTAACTGCGTAATCCTTACCTGATGCTCCTGGAAGGGCTTGGAACTTCTTTATGTCGCCCACGAAAACATCTAGCTCTTGATCTACCTTTGTATCAAGTCTAACTATATCTCCGACCTGAAGTTGTGAGAAATCAGCTACAGTGATTGTGCTATTGCCAAGCACTGCTGTAACTGGAATCTTAGCATGTGTAATAAGTGCTTCTACAGCCTCTGAATAACTTTCACCTGCTTTCTCCTTTTGACTACTATACCAGAACTTTGTGTTTAATTTGTCCATAACTGGCTCTAAAGTAATAAAAGGCAAGCAAACATTCATGAGACCTTCTACATCACCGATTTTAATATTAACGGTGACAATCGCTATCATTTCTGATGGCGATATAATCTGTGCGAACTGTGAGTTTGTCTCAATTCTTTCAAGTCTAGGATGAACATCTAATACGTTTTCCCAAGGCTCTCTGAGCAAATCCACACAGGAGGTCATTACTCTTTCAATTAACAAAAGCTCTATTTCTGAAAAGTCTCTAATCTTGTCTAGTGGTTCCCCTTCGCCACCTAACATTCTGTCTACCATTGCAAAGCCAAGATTAGAAGCCATTTCAACGATTATATTTCCCTCCAATGGAGAGAAGTCTACAACACCTAGAAGTACAGGGTTTGAAAGAGAGTTCGAAAACTCCATATAGGTAACAGCCTCGGAGTTCATTACCTCAACCTGTATGTTCTTTCTAAGAAAAATTGGTAGATTGGTGGAAAGTAATCTGCCGTAATGCTCAAATATAATCTCCATTGTTCGAAGATGTTCCTTAGAAAACTTGGATGGTCTTGCAAAGTCATAATTCTTTACAGGTTTTTCTTTATTATTTTTTATTTCTTCGGCATCTAACTCACCGCTGGTTAAGGCGTTGAGCAGATTATCTATTTCGTTTTGTGAAAGAACGTCACCCAAAGTTTTCTCACCACCATTCGTCCCAAAATTAACTGCATTTACTGGTAAGTCGCGCTACTGAAGTTAACTCTAACTATGAATGCCGACTTATAAAGTCCCTGAAGGGCTTCAAGGATTTCTTCTTTGACCTGATCCTCATTATTTCTCATGTCATCTATTGTATGTGATGCAATTACTGTTTTGATTGTATCGCATATAATATTATCAGAGGTTGTAAGGTCTCCTGTGCCGCCACCAAAAGTAGCGTAATCCTCATTTGTAGAATCTAATGATAATGATATTCCAAGGACAGCATAATGCAAATTTCCATCACCGCTGTCTGCAAGGTTAATTGTCATTGTCTCGCCGCCGTTAACAGCATAATCAACCATATCGGCAACATTAACAGCTAAAGAACCTGCTGTATCTCCTGCAACCAAATCTAAATCAATTGCAGAACAAACCTTTGTAATCAATTCATTTGCTTTTTTTGTCTCTGGCACAATGGTAATCGTTAAAACTGCTGTCAGGACAAGATTTACAACAACCAATGCAAGTATAATTACCGTAATCAGATTCTTCTTCATGATTTGCCTTTCTTATTCACCCAAATCTGATGAATATGAGTTGTAGATTTTGATTTCAACACGTCTATTTCTTGCGCGTCCCTCTGCAGTGCCATTATCTGCTATAGGAACATACTGTCCTCTACCAGCTGATTTAATATGGGCTGGATTAAGGTTTGTAACCTGTCTTATTCTTTCTGCAACATAAAGTGCTCTATACATTGAAAGTACATCGTTGTTTTCGTATGTACCAGACTTCATCGGAACGTTATCTGTATGTCCTTCAATTTCAATGATATTCTCATTATACTGGGCAAGAATCTTACCTAAATTATCAACTATCTGAACTGCATCCTCAGTAAGCTCTGCTTTACCTGAGTTAAAAAGTAATGCACCGTTGATAGTAATCATTACATAATTTGCATTAAACTCAACTTCCACCTGGTCCTGAAGACCATATTCTGAAAGCTTGTTTTCAATTTCTTCTGCTATCGACTCGCTCTCTGTAGCGCCTGCCTCTTCAAGGGCTTCCTGGGCTTCTTCTACAGATACACCGTTTGAGGTTTCCTCCCCTTCATTTGAAGCAGAACCATCTTCTTGCTGCTCTCCTTCATTCTCTTGGTCGCTAGCGCCTTCTTTCTCATACTGTTCATCATCACCATCATGAACACTATTGAAATAGTCATCAAACATTTCAAGTTGGCTGATTCCCGATGAAATCATTTGTCCCTCACCAATAGAGGTACCACCTGATGAAAAAATACTAAAGCTAGACTGGATACTTGCTATTACTTCCTGAAATTTCTCCGTATCAGTACTACTCATAGAGAACAGCAATACGAAAAAGCAAAGTAACAGGTTCATCAAGTCTGAGAAGGTGGCCATCCAGGCAGGAGAACCAGCAGGAGCTTCCTCTTGCTTTGGCTTCTTTGCCATTAGCCTTCACCTCCTCCATCTCCTCCGATGCCTTCACGTGCTGAAGGTGGCAAGAAGGATTTAAGCTTTTCTTCTATTACTCGTGGGTTTTCACCTGCTTGAATTGATAGCAAGCCTTCCACTGTAATACTCTTTGACATTGTCTCCAAACCGCTGTTAACACCAAGCTTTGTACCGATAGGACCTGTAAGCCAGTTGGCGATTAGAGAACCATAAAGTGTAGTAAGTAAGGCAACGGCCATGTTAGGACCGATTGTGGAAGCATCTTCAAGGTTCTTTAACATGTTAACCAGTCCGACAAGGGTACCAATCATACCCCAGGCAGGTCCCATTTCACCCCATTTAGACCAAAAGTTTATTACAACTTTGTGTCTGGCTTCCATATTATCTAAATCTGTTTCAAGAATAGCTCTAACTAGTTCTGGATCTGTACCATCTACTACTAAGTTGATTCCTTTTTTTAGGAATTCATCATCTATACTATGTGCTGCCTCTTCAAGGGCAAGTATACCTTCTTTTCTGGAAATATTGGCTAAATTGATGATTTGAGAAATACTATCAGCTGGGCTGACAACCTTAGGCTCATTAATTGCTAAAGTGATACCTTTTAGGCCACTAATGAAATCTGCCATCTTATTACAGGCTAAACAAGAAGACAAAGAACCACCAATTGTGATGATAACTGATGGAACGTCTATGAAGTTTGCCATCGCTGCCACACCACCGGATGAAACGATTCCGAAGATAACCATTACAACACCCAGTACCAAACCAGCTAAAGTAGCTATATCCAAAACTCTTCACCACCCCGTAATTTTTTAGAAAATCTAGCCAAATTGTATGGAATTACGCGTTTTAACTTTTGTGTTTATTTTACTAGATTTAGCATTTATTGTCTACTTTTATACATAAAATCCTCTCATATTATTGTGTTTTTTCCATGTCCTAACCCCTATATATAGAATATTCACAAAATTTTTAGAATTTTCCTACACAATTATTCTACGCGGCCTCCAAGAATTACATGCTCCCGCAAGCCATCTCCCATTTCAGCCAAGGGAACTTCCCTAAAGGGTCCCTCCTTAGCTGAATGGGGCCCTCTTGCTCGCGCTTGCCTAGGTTGAGTAGCCGCTTACTATACATAAAAATAGCTAGGGCGCGTAGACGCCCTAGCGAGATTTAACGTAAACTACATTATCGTTTAAGATTTATAAGTTCCTCAAGCATCGTATCTGATACTGTGATGATACGTGAGTTGGCCTGGAAACCACGTTGAGTTGTAATCATATCTGTAAATTCAGCAGAAAGGTCTACGTTAGCCATTTCAAGTTGTCCTGTGTTCATAGATGAACCATCAGCGGAAATATCTACACCAATACCATCGAACTCACCTGAGTTAAGTGTTGTCTTGTAACAGTTGTTACCGATTTCCTCAAGACCAGATGCATTTGCAAACTGTGCTGCTGCAATCTGTCCTAAAAGAACTGTATTACCATTTGAGTATGAACCATAAATTCTACCATCATTGGAAACAGAAAGGCCTGTCATTGTACCAAGCTTCTTACCTTCACCCTTCATGATAGTACCTTCTGGAACACCTCTATTTGCAACAGCTGTTGAAGTACCACCGTTGTCATAATTCATAAGCTGTGCAAAATCAATTGTGATGTCTGAAAGAGCCTGATTAATCTCTGGTGGCTCCTCTGGGTCTTTAGTACTTCTGTTAGGTCCAAGAAGTGAGGTGTGTAAAGTAACCTTTGTACTTCCTGGTGCGCCTGCATAAATTAAATTACCTTCTTTTGTATCAAACTGTAATAATGATGATGCAAATGTAATTTTCAGAGAATCCTTTGAATTTGGATCAGTAGCTGTATCTGCTGGTGAAAACTCAACACCAATTACAGCACTAGAATCATCCAAACCACAAGCCTGTGCTAAAGAAACTGGCATCGCGCCAGGTGTAGCACTTACAAAGCTCTTACTCTTTTCATCGTATGTATAGTCAGAAATACCGCCATAAGAATAGGTCTGTGGGCTAGTTGTACTTGTAGCTGCAAAACCCTCGCTTAGCTGATAGGTTTTTTCGAATTTTTCTGTTGTATCACCACCAAAAATCTTATCAAGAGTATTAGGCTCTTCTCCTGCAGGAACCTCTGCATTTAAGTAGCTGGCAAGAATATCTACATTGTTTTTATCATAGATACCAGTCAAGCTAATTGAATATTTGCCCATTATTTCATCTTCCAGCTTAAGAGAAAACTTTGCTGTGTATGGATAACCTAAATTATCATAAAGTGTGAAGGAACGAATATATCCACCAGTAGATTTAAACTGTGAATCATACTTATCTAATACACCACTAAAGCTGGCATCTGTTGTAGCCTCAGGAGGCGATGTAAGATTGGATGCCTGCATAACTCTAAGTGGAGTTACAGTATTTTTTGTGATTACAGATGGATTATCAGGATCTACCTGCCAGCCCATTACAAGATAACCTGTTGTGGTCATAGCAAGGTTACCATTACCATCGATGTAGAAAGAACCTGCTCTTGTGAACACATTCTCAGAACCGTTATTAACTACAAAAAAGTTGGTAGTATTAGTGTCAGATAATCTGATATCAAGAGCATCACCAGTAGACTGTGCAGCACCTGATGAAGTAACAGATATCTTGGTAGCTCCGTTAGTAACACCAAGACCTATCTGTTTAGCGTTAACACCACCACGAGTTGCAGTAGCGCCAGATGCCTGTGCAGTTGTCTGATACATAATATCAGAAAAGGTTGTTGAAGATGATTTGAACGCAACAGTGTTTACGTTAGAGATGTTATTACCAATAACATCCATTTTAGTCTGGTGTGTTTTAAGACCTGCCACACCAGAGAAAAGTGATCTCATCATAATGAATGACCTCCTCAAAGCATAATGCACTTGAGGTGACTGTTTGCCCCTTCTGTCAGTCAGGGGCAATTAGCTTCCATAAGGTCCAGCTAAACTATAACAGCACCGTCAATATTTGTAAAAATGTTCTCTTCTGATTCAGTCTGATCCATAGCAGTTACAACTGTCTGATTAGGCACGTTTACAATGAATGCAAGTGTATCTACTAAAACAAGAGAATCAGTTATCCCTTTGGCCTGAGCTTTCTGTACACCTTCTTCCAGTCTCATTGATTGCTCTTCTGAAAGCTTAATATTTCTGTCATCTAGCCTCTGGGTTGCATGCTTAGAGAATTTTAGTTCAGAAGCACTTTCAAGCTTCTGCTTAAAAATATCTTCAAAGCTTGCGCCGTTAAGGTTGCCTAAAGGTCTTGCCTCAGCAGCTGGATTTAGGTATGTTCCAGCAACCTGCTCTATGGAGGTAAAATTTGGATTAATACTTATATTACTCATGCTATTCCTCCTAAGCCTTAAACTTTAACGGCTTCTTCGACTTCTTCCTTTTTGTCAGAATCAGTCTCATTATTTTTATCGGCATTATCCACTGCTTCTTTTAGCTTTTGATATTGAACTAGTACTTCACTGAATTTGTTAAGAACGTCATCCTTCTTTTCAATGAAATCGTATGAACGTGGATATGCGTCTAATGCGTTGCGATAACCTGCAACCTCTTCAATAAGTTTTCCATCTCTGACAGTGACCTGATCCTTATCTGGAAGCTTTTTCATTGCTTCTACGAAAAGATTAGCCACATATTTTGACATATAGTACTCGCCATCTACAACTGATGTAATCTTTGTCTTTTCGTACATGTTTCCACCAACGGAAACCATCAGTCCTTTTTCATCATCCTTTTGAACGAAATCAACAATGCCTGATATTTCTTTTCCGTTTACATTTAAGGTTACATAATTGCCAACCAAGCTATTGCCCTCAATGTTTTCCATTCCGGCCTGTACACTTTGAATCGCTTCAATCTGTGTAAATGAAGCCAGCTGTGCAACATATTGGCTATTATCTGTTGGTTGTAGTGGATCCTGATATTGCATTTCAGCTACAAGTAGCTGTAAAAACATATCCTGATTATACTCAGTACTCTTTGCGTCTTTTGTCTTTGATGTAGATGCTACATTGTTATTCTTTGTAGCCTCTTGGGATGCCTGGGTTTTCTTATATTCCCCATTAGTAACACCGCCAACAAGGTCAAGCTTTACATCTGCCATTTAATTCCTCCTCCCTGTTAAGCCTGGTAATCTAAGGTGTTGCCATTATCCTGCATCATCCGTGCTATAAGTTGTTCTTCCTCAGACATCAATCCTGAAAGCTCGTCTAAACTATTCAGATTGATTCCCCTAGTCTGTTTTCTTGAAGATTCTTCACGGGACTGTCGTTCCTGCTGATTTCTGGCATCCTGTTCTAGATTTCTCTCAAACTCATGTGTTCCAACAGATACTTCGATAGAAGTAATCTTTGTAGAGCTTTGATTCATCTCGATTTTTAGATTAGCCATCTGGCTCTCAAGTGCCTGTTTAACTGCGTCGTTTTCTGTAAATATCTTTGCAGTGATTTCAGAGCCCTTTTGAGTGATTTCCATGAAGATTTTTCCTAAGCCTTCTGGGTTAAGTGTCATCTCCATAGTAGTTGTTTCTGCATCAGATATAACTCTTGCCTGTTCCACTAGTTGATTTACAATTTCTTCCGCTCTTACTGTCTCACCTGTTGGAAGTGCGACTATGTTTTCTTCAGGTGAAAATGTAATTTCAAATTTTGGTTCTGCAAAAATGATACCTTCATTTTTAATTTCAGACTCCTTTGCCTGTTTTACCTCAGGCTGAAATGCCTTAGTCTGAACGAAGCTTTCATCGTTATTATCTGAAGCCTGTGAATTCGGATTATCCTTTGAAACCTTTGTAATGGTTTCACTGACATCTTCATTTTGATTGTCAATCTGAGGCTCCTTATCTGGAGCTTCCTTTAGCTGTTCCTTAACTACTACCTCACCTGGCTTTTCAATGGTTACAACAAGCTTTTCTTCAGGCTCATTATTAACATCCATTTCAGGCTCTACAAAAGGAACATCCTCTGGATTAACAAGTGTCTCCTCCTTTGGTTCTATAAAGGTGTTGAATACTTCCTTTAATTCCTCAAAGGATTTATTTGTTTCGCTAATCAGCTGGTTTGCAATGTCATTTACTGAATCAAGAATTGTCTTAAACTCGTCGCTCATTACTAAAACGATAGACTCTTCTTCCCCTGTAAGCTTAGCCACCACCTCTGCTAAATTCTGAGGATTGAATAAGTCGATAAATGTAAGTCCAAGAGTCTCTAGAGCTTTCTCTATTTCTTCTTTAGATACATCTAACTCGCCCTCTATGACCTCTTCAATCTTCGCTACTGCATCTTCAATCTTTTCCACAAGCTGGGAATTTACATCATCAATTTTTTCATCATTACCCCCAAGCTTATTATCTTTCGTGCCCACAAGCTTGTCGGTATTATTTAAGGTTGATTTTTCAATAGCTGATGCCTTTTTGTCAGTAGCTTTTGTGTCGGTAGCCTTCGCATTTGATCCAGCAATGTTTTTCAAGGTATTTTCAAACAAGCCTGCCTGCTTTGATGCATCCACTTTGTTGGACTGCACTTCCACATTGATGCTATTGACCTTGACCAGCAAATTAGAAACATTGCTATTTGTCATGCTCTTCCTCCTTTCTCACATATTCTGTTTTCAAGCTGCTATATAAGAGATTATTAAGGTTCCATCATCTTTGTAATGATAGCTGCATTTTCTGTACTCATTGATGAAATGATATCTGCTCTGGTGGCTGCATCCATTCCCGAAAGGATCTCGCATACCAAATCAAAATCATCCGTCATTGTGTCAAAAATTGATGCAGCGTTTTTAGGCTTCATAGTAGAGTAAACTTTGATGTAGTCTTCGATTTCTTCATCAGTTTGAAGCTGTGAAACAACCTTTTTGTAGATAGCCTCTGCATTATCAGGCTCAATGGACTCATAGTAACTCTTATATTCATTTATATCGGGTGCTTTATCTGAAAAAACAACCTCTTCATAAAATTTTTCTTTCTCTTCTTCGAAGGCAGCCTCGTTTGCCTTGTACTCTGCCAGCTCTGCAGATGCAGCCTCAAGCTCTGCAATGTAATCGCTATTTGCACTTCCGTCCTGCTTCAGCTGTTCTATCTCAACCTCAAGCTCCTTGATTCTTTCCATTGCCTCTTCAACAGTCTTGTAAGGAATTTCCTCTTCTGGCTCCTGTGGTATATATTCCTCGATACCAGGAAGAATTTGGTTTACATAGGGAACATCCTTAAGGACTGGGAACAATACTGTAGAACCAAAGCCACCTACATCCATCTTTACAAGGAACGCAAAAATAACCAGCCAAATAAGAATGATTAGCAATACAACAAAAGCCATGATTAAGCCGCCTACTACTCCTAATCGCTCCTCATCGCCTGGATAAACCTCTCCGTTTTTCTTGGCCTCTTTTCTGGCCTCCTTTTCAGCCCTTTTGGCTTCCTTCTTGGCCTCTTTTTCAGCCTTCTTGGCTTCCTTTTTAGCCTCTTTTTCCGCCTTTTTGTCCTCTCCTGAGGCTTCCTTTGTCTCTTCTGCTACATCTGCCATAACTTATCCTTCCTCTTTTTCAGTGTTAAAATATGAATAGCTAACAAGTTCGTCTGTTACCTTACCTTCTTCATAATCCATTTCATCTAAAAATTCTTCAAAGGCATGCTCTCGAAGCTTTTCATGCATCTTTCTTTCCATCATTACATCGTTAAGCTTCTTTCTGGCATTTTCCATGGCCTTTTGTGCTTTGGATAACTCAATCATTTGGTCCCTAAGGGCCACCTTCATAGATGCGATAGCATTCTTACAGGTCTTGATTTCCTTAACATCAATCTGACCTACTGACAATTCTCTAAGCTGTCTTTCATAGCCAGCCTGGCGAATCATTAAATCTCTAAGCTTTTGCTGCTCCTCATTAAACCTGGCTGTAGCCATACCAAAATTTGCTTTTTCCTGCTCTTCAATTTTCTGTTTCAATTCAAGAATGTTTTGCATTCTATAAACAAATTTTGCCATAGCTTACCCCTTAATCATCAAAAATAGCCGTCATTTGGTTAATGATATCATCAAATTCATACTTATCATGAGTCTGCTGCAGCAGGAACTCATTTACAGCATCTATTTTTTTAATTGCATAATCTATAGCTTTGTTAGAACCATTTTTATAGGCTCCAATATTTATCAAATCTTCTGCCTCCTGATAGGTAGCAAGGACATTTTTAAGCTTTCCTGCTATCGCCTTATGTTCTGGCGTAGCCACAGCAGACATAACTCTGGAAATAGATTGCAACACATCGATAGCCGGATAGTGATTCTTTTGTGCCAGCTTTCTGTTTAGCATAATATGTCCATCAAGAATAGAACGGGCTGTATCTGTTATAGGCTCGTTGAAATCGTCACCATCAACAAGTACAGTATAAAGACCTGTGATAGAACCTACCGCAGAATTTCCAGCTCTCTCCAACAAACGAGGCATCTCTGAATACACTGAAGGAGGATAGCCTCTAGTGACTGGTGGCTCTCCCGAAGCAAGACCTATCTCACGCTGGGCCATAGAAAAACGGGTAAGGGAATCCATCATTAAAAGTACATCTCTTCCCTGATCTCTAAAATATTCTGCTATGGCTGTAGCTGTAAGGGCTGCCTTTTTTCTAATCAGCGCAGGCTTATCCGAGGTAGCACACACCACCACAGACCTTGCCATACCTTCAGGGCCTAAGTCATTTTCTACGAATTCTCTAACCTCACGTCCTCGCTCACCAATAAGAGCTATGACATTTATTTCCGCCTTTGTATTTCTGGCAAACATACCCATCAGAGTAGATTTACCGACACCAGAGCCTGCGAATATACCAATTCTTTGTCCCTTTCCAACTGTTATCAGACCATCAACAGCCTTCACACCTAAGGAAAGAGGCTCTTTAATAATTACCCTGGACATAGGATCTGGAGGATCTGCCTCAGCAGGGTATTCAATCAAATTCTCAAAGCTTGTCAAATCATCCACATCCGATGGCACACCAAGTCCATCTACCAAATGACCTAACAGCTCATTCCCAACTGCAACCCCAAGAGGATGACCTGTGTTTTCCACCATGCAACCAACGCCGATACCTTCAACATTCTCATAAGGCATCAAAAGCAGACGTTTGTCCTTAAATCCGACAACCTCTGCTTTTATACGTTCATGAGACCCCTCTACGATGATTTCGCACAAGTCACGTAGCTTTGCCTCTGGTCCAACTGATTCAATTGTAAGTCCTACTACCTTAACCACCTTGCCAAGAGATTTAAAATAATCTTTTTCAACAAGCTGCATTAAAGAATTCACATCCAAAATTATCTTCTCCTTAACTCAAGGCTCTTATCTCGCGTATAAGATTATCTAATTCTGTATCAATACTGCAATCAAAAATACCCCCATCAGTTTCTATGATACATTGACTATCATTCAAAAGTGGGTCTGCTATTATATCAAGACCTACCTCTGCTCCAATCTTTCCTTGTATCTCGTCCTTTTTGCTTTTTATAAATTCGGCATTAGCATCACTGACCTTAATCTGCATCTGACCAGTGCGTTCTATCTTCATAATGCAGTGATCCAAAAGATGATAAATAACATCCTTTCGTCCACCTAACTCCACTGAAAAAACATGCTCAAAAACAGGTAGGCACATTTCTACGATTTCCCGCTCCATTTGAAGCTGCTTTTCCATGTAGTCGTTTTGGATACGGCTTACCTCTGACTGCATCTGCATTTGGGCATCCTGCAGCTCTAGGGCTGCTCGCTGAGTACCTTCGTTGTAGCCTTCCTTTTCACCATCCTGTCTGGCAAGATTTTTCATGGCATCGGCATTTAATTGGGCAGCAGAAAGAATTTCATCAGCCTGAGCATTAGCATCTGCAATAATGCGTTCAGCTTCCTCTCTGGCCTCATTAAGAATAGCCTCTGTCTGTTCCGACATATCTACAGGCTCTTCCTCCTGTTGAGAGATAGTGTCCACCAGTCCCAAGAACTCATCCACGTCCATACCATCAGGAACCTCTTCTCCCGATTCCTGCATGGCCGCAAGACGTCTTTCACGCTCTTCAGCTAGAAGCTTTGCCTTATATTCCTCTTCCTGCTTTTGGATAATGCGTCTTACCAGGTCGTTAGAATCAATAACTGCAGATTCTCTTTCCCCTTCTTCATCCACACTATCCGGTGCAACAGTAAAGCCATAAATGACATTTTTACTAGACAACAAGTTCGTCTCCTCCACCTCTTGAAATTACGATTTCTGCGGAATCCTCAAGCTTTCTGATAATACCAACGATCTTCTGCTGAGCTTCCTCAACATCCTTCATTCGTACAGGTCCCATGAATTCCATATCTTCCTTAATCATCGCTGCAAGACGAGAAGAAAGATTCTTGAATATAGCTGCCTGAACCTCATCATTAGCTCCCTTAAGTGCAACTCCAAGATCTGAGTTATCAACATCTCTAAGAACACGCTGAATAGCTCTATCATCAAGAAGCAAGATATCCTCGAATACGAACATCTTCTTTCTGATTTCTTCTGCAAGCTCTGGCTCTTCGATTTCCAGAGATTCCATGATACGTTTTTCTGTACCACGGTCTACAGTATTAAGAATATTAACTACAGCATCTACACCACCAGCGATAGAGTAATCCTGATTGATAAGAGATGATAGCTTTCTTTCAAGCACTCGCTCAACCTCTTTGATAACCTCAGGTGATGTTCTATCCATCATTGCTATACGTTTTGCAACATCCGCCTGTTTTTCAGGTGGAAGTGCCCCAATAATAAGGGATGCCTGTCCCGCCGACAGGTATGAAAGAATCATAGCAATTGTCTGTGGATGCTCCTCCTGTATAAAGTTAAGTACCTGTGAAGGCTCTGTCTTTCGAATAAACTCGAAAGGTCTAACCTGCAAGCTGGCAGTAAGCTTTGTAATAACATCCTGTGCTCTGTCGTCGCCAAGGGCCTTTTCCAAAAGCTCTTTTGCGTAGCCAATACCACCTTCTGCAATGTATTGCTGTGCAAGACACACCTGATAAAATTCTTCAAGAACTTCTTCCTTGAGCGCTGGAGAAATGCTTCTGGTATTCGCAATCTCAAGTGTAAGTTCCTCTATTTCCTCTTCCTTGAGATGTTTGAAAATCTGAGCGGATTTCTCTGGGCCAAGGGCAATTAAAAGTATAGCTGCTTTTTGTACGCCATTTAAATCTTCAGTTGCCATAAATTATGCTCCCCAATCCTCGTTTAGCCAGTTTCTCAAAAGCTGCGCAACAGCTTCTGGTTTCTCATCCACAAATTTTTCGATAAGGATACGTGCCTCTGATTTCTCAGTGTAACCAATATCCTCAAGTTCTTCTTCCTCCTCTTCCTGAGTGGAAGCAATCAAATCGTCAATGGTAAGCTCCTGCTCCACTGGTTCCTCTTCTTCAGTCTTAAGACTTCTAAATACAACGAAGCCAAGCATTGCAAAGATAAGGAATGCAAGTACGATTTGAAGTATATCCGTAATTGAAATTGCAGGTCCCTCTTTGTACTGGAACATTGGAATTTCATACGCAACGACCTTTACTCTGGCAACCGGGAAGCCAGTAGCCTGAGCTACAACCTCTACAATATCGTCAGATACCTCCTGCTGAATTGGGTCTGAATTTGCCTTTACAAATTCATCGAAGGTCTGGCCAGCCTCCTCTAGAGTACCATCCTTTTCCATTTTGTCCTGATTATATATTGCATAGGTTTTACATGTTACAGATATAGATGAATCATCCAAAACTCGTTTTCCCATTTCATCCTTATGAGTGGTGATTCTCTCATCTGGCAAATAGTCCTTATAGAATTCTTCTGTAGATGTTTCAGTTTGATTATTGTCCTCCATAACATAGGTGGTATCTTCATCATTTGTATCCGTTCCTGGAACACCACCTGCGCCATTTACTGAGTTAGAGCTGGAACCTGATTCGCTATCTAGATAGCCTTCTGTACGACCTTCATCTATTGAATAATCGTAATCAACATAGCTGTTTTCATCAAAATTCATAGAAAGATTAACGCCAACAGAAATATCATCGTAAAGATTTGTTCCCTCTAATACCTTATGCACTCTTTCCGATATCTCATGACTGGCCTTTTCTCTAACATCCTGATTGCCTTTCGCACTGGATAAGGATGTTGTCTCCTCATCTCCTGGGAAAAGCATATTGCCTTCAGTGTCCATAATAGCAATATTATCAGTGTTATCATTTCCTAAGGTGCAGGCTACATATCGGGCAAGGCCTCTAGCTGTTTCTTCTGGCATTTCAGATGATAATGAAAGTGTAATTGTAGCCCAAGATGGATCTCTTTTTGCGATTAACGTTCCATCCTGCTCAGGAATATTTAGTATTACATCTGCATGTTCTATCATTGATTGTAGTTCTAGAGTCTTTTCGTACTTTTGCTCTAGAAATTCTTTATACATCTTTTGTTTGTCAGCCTCTGTGGTAGAAAAGCTTCCATCAAAGACATCCTTCATGGAATAACCAGAACTTGGAATATCATTTGAACCAAGGACAACATTCATCTGTCCATAGTCCTTATCTTCTACATAAAATGTGAAGCCATCCTCGCTGGTTTCGTATTTTATGTTCTCTCCTTCTAAAAGCTCCTTAACCTGAGCCGCCTGTGCTCCGTCCTCGCACTGAATCAGCTCCACCATGTTAGGACGCGTGATGACAATACCTAAAATAATGAATGACACAAGAACAACAGCAGTTATTGAAATAATCAAAACCTGCTGTCGTTTCGTAAACTTCCTCCACCATTCAAGTATTCGATTAATGATAGCTTGAATCTGTTCTGGCATATGATCTCCCCTTTAAACACATTAACTAGATTTGCATCTGCATGATTTGCTGATAAGCCTCTAACACTCTGTCTCTAACAGCAACTGTGTACTGAAGGGCGATATTGGCCTTTTGTTCAGCTATCATCAAATCATGAGTGTTATCTGTCTCACCTAACTGAAATGCAACCTCCTCCTTGTGAGCAGCTTGAATCTGTGAATTTGTATCATTTACCAAATTCATAACAGAATCCAACATGCTCTGAAACCCTGTATCTGCATCCACTTTTACTTCTGCTGTGGATGTAACTGGCGTAGCGCCATATAATTCCTTAATAGCAGTTATATCCATTTAGCTCCTCCCCTGCCCTTGATATATTTACTGTCCAACCTGTATTCCTGATGATGCCATACTCTTGATTGCCTGGAAGGCTGTAACGTTAGCCTCGTAAGAACGGCTGGCATCAATAAGATTGGTCATCTCTGTAACAGTATTTACATTAGGGTATCTAACATATCCGTTTTCATCAGCATCTGGATGAGATGGGTCGTAGGCCATAATAAAATCCGTTTCTGTGTCCTCAGAAACCTTGGTAACCTTAACACCATTTCCCATGTATGCTGCTGTACTATCCTTCAAAATATGTCTAAAAGAAGGAACACCAGCTTTAAGCTGTTTTTCCTGGAAAGTAACAATTTTTCTTCGGTATGGACCGCCGTTTTCAGTTCTTGTGGTGCTAACATTTGCGATATTTTCTGCAATAACATCCATTCTGAAACGCTGTGCCGTCATGCCCGTAGCTGCAATATCAAAAGGCTGAAATAATCCCATAGTCTACCTCCTTATCCCCACTACTTAATAACAGACTTGAACCTATTAATTTCGTTGGTAGTACTAGTCATTAGTGCCTGATACCTTAGAGTCTCTGATGCAAGCTCTACGTTTTCGGTATCCATATCTACATTGTTACCGTCTAATCTATATGAATAATTTTTATAATCTGTATATTCTATTCCTTCGACCTTGTGTCCATCATCATCCAGCTTATTAACAGCTCGCTCAAGAGATGTCTCGCGAGTGCCTAGAAGCTCTTTTTTTAGGACACTTTCAAATTCAATATCATGTCTTTTATAACCAGGAGTATCGTCATTAGCCATATTATTCAATATGAGTGTCTGTCTCTGCCAGCTCACATCTGCGGTGCTGTCTAGAGCGTTGATGAATCCAAAAGCATCTGAACTAATCATATTACAATCCTCCTAGATTAATTTAATTATAAATTATATATAAAAAAACACAAGGATTTTTTACATCATATGGTATATTACACAAAAGCCAGATACTATAAATAGTGTTATGCCGCTTTTTTCTTATGAAATACCTATATATATCTTATGACATTTTTGTGTATAAGTTATGAAAAATAACCCATTTTTTTAAAGATGCAAAAAAGGACCTACTTTAAGTAAGTCCTTTTAATACACAAATCCGTTTATTTATTTTTCTTGATTTCATCAAGCTCATCAAATACCACATCATTTAACACCTTAATGTATGTACCCTTCATACCTGAAGAACGAGACTCGATAACACCTGCTGACTCGAACTTGCGAAGAGCATTTACGATAACTGATCTTGTTATACCTACTCTATCGGCAATTTTTGATGCAACCAACACCCCTTCATTACCATCTAATTCATCAAAGATGTGAATGATTGCTTCAAGCTCTGAATATGAAAGTGTTGAGATAGCACTCTTAACAACCTGAAGCTTTCTGTTTTCCTCAGCTGACTCTTCATTTACTGAACGCATCATTTCAAGTCCAACTACTGTTGTGCCATACTCTGTAAGAATGATATCGTCAATATCATACTGCTTATCGAATCTGTAAACAAATAAAGTTCCAAGTCTTTCGCCTGCAATATCAATTGGAGCAATGATTGCTGAATACATATCGATATCAGATTTTTCAAAACCAAGAGTCTTAAGATTTACATTCTCCTTTGTTGAAAGGATTGAAAGTAATCTTTCGTTTAAAAGAGGGTCGATAAATCCACCTACCTCATCCACGATAAGCTCGCCTATCTCTGTGGTATTTGGAAGATGTGAAAGTCCAAGGACCTTTCCCTTCTTTGAAATAACAAGAACTGAAGAATCAAGGATTTCTGTAAGAACAGAACAAATATCATTGAACACTACCT
This sequence comes from Pseudobutyrivibrio sp. OR37, assembly GCF_900113655.1. Lineage (GTDB taxonomy): Bacteria > Bacillota > Clostridia > Lachnospirales > Lachnospiraceae > Pseudobutyrivibrio. Next base: position 161,434 of record NZ_FOQF01000003.1, read on the forward strand.
TCGAAGAATTGTTATTGTGAAGAAGCTTTCCAATCTTTCTTGTCTTGTCTAATAACTGTACACTCATTTAAACTATATTCCTCCTAAATCTAAACATACTCAAATATTCATAATCATCTATCCCCTATTTTGTGAAATTTGTGTATATTATAGCACCGATTAAAACAAATTACAATTAATTTCAGAATATTATAACTATTTATTCTGATTTTCAACAAATCTGCATTCATCGTTGGCGCAAACTAATTTATTGCCCTTTTCAACCATGTATGTACCACATTTAGGACATTTTTCTGTAGTTGGTTTAGACCAGCTGATAAAATCACATTCTGGATGATTTGCACATCCAAAGAACTTTCTACCCTTCTGTGACTTTCTGATTACAACATCACCGCCACACTTAGGGCAAGGCACTCCTATCTTTTCAAGGAATGGCTTTGTATTGCGACACTCTGGGAAACCAGGGCAGGCAAGGAACTTACCATGAGGACCAAATTTTACAACCATGTTACGTCCGCATTCTTCGCAGATAACATCAGTTACCTCATCATGAATCTCTACCTTTGCAAGCTCTTCCTCAGCAATCTTTACTGCCTTTTCCAAATCAGGATAAAAGTTTCTGACTACTGATTTCCACTCAACTGTACCTTCCTCAACTCCATCAAGAAGAAGCTCAAGGTTAGCTGTAAACTTGTCATCAACAATAATTGGGAAGGATGCTTCCATAATTGAATTAACAACCTCGCCTAATTCTGTAACGAAAAGATTTTTAGCTTCCTTTGTAATGTAATGACGCTTAATTAATGTTGTAATTGTAGGTGAATAGGTACTTGGTCTACCAATTCCAAGCTCCTCTAAGGTCTTAACAAGAGAAGCCTCTGTAAAATGAGGTGAAGGCTGTGTGAAATGCTGCTTTTCCTCAAAACTGTTAAACTTAAGCTTTGTATCTTCTGTAAGCTTTGAAAGTGGATGAGTTTTAGATTCCTCCTCATCATCAGCAGATACATAAATCATCATAAATCCATCAAATTTGATAGATGAATCAGCTGCAGTAAATACATGATTATTAGCCTGAACATTTAAAGATACTGTATCATATATGGCATTTGACATCTGGCTTGCAACGAATCTCTTCCAAACAAGCTGATAGAGTCTGAACTGGTCTCTTGTAAGACTGTCCTTGATTTCTGATGGAATAAGCTCTATGTTGGCAGGACGGATTGCTTCATGGGCATCCTGAACCTTACCTGTATTCTTCTTACCAGTTGAAGCTACCTCTGAAAGATAGTTCTCACCGTAATTAGCTGTAATAAATTCTTCAGCTGCTGCTCTAGCTTCATCTGAAACTCTGGTGGAATCTGTACGAAGATATGTGATAAGACCGATTGTTCCGTGGCCTTTAACGCTAACACCTTCGTATAACTGCTGTGCAACGCTCATAGTCTTTTGAATTGAGAAATTCAAAGCCTTTGAGGCTTCCTGTTGCATAGTAGATGTTGTAAATGGAAGTGGTGCCTTCTTTTCTCTAGTACCTCTTTTGATAGAAGCAATGTTGAAATCTGCTCCCTGTAAATCTTCCATTATCTTATCAAGGCTCTCTTTATCAGAGATATCCTTTTTGCCTGATGTATCTCCATAATATTTCGCTACAATAGGCTTTTTTGAATGCTCTGCATCAAGTAAAACATCAAGTGTGTAATATTCCTGTGGAATAAACTGCTCAATTTCTTTTTCTCTGTCGCAGATAATACGAAGAGCTACCGACTGAACACGTCCAGCTGATAAGCCCCTCTTAACCTTTGCCCATAGAAGTGGTGAAATCTTGTATCCAACCATTCTATCAAGCATACGTCTTGCCTGCTGTGCATCAACAAGATCCATATCAATCTCTCTAGGATTCTTAAGTGAATTTTTAACAGCAGTTTTTGTAATTTCATTGAAGGTGATTCTGTACACCTTTTTATCTTGTAAATTAAGGGCGTGAGTCAGATGCCAAGAAATGGCTTCTCCCTCACGGTCGGGATCAGTTGCGAGATATATTTTATCAGCCTTCTTCACTTCCTTACGAAGTGCAGCAAGCAACTCCCCTTTACCACGAATTGTAATATATTTAGGTTCAAAATCATTATCTGGGTCAAATCCAAGCTGGCTCTTTGGCATGTCTCTAACATGTCCCTGTGAAGCCATAACCTCATAATTGCTACCTAAAAATTTCTTAATTGTATGCACCTTAGCAGGCGACTCTACAATAACTAGATTTTTTGCCATTTAAATTTGCTCCTATATCTTAAAATAGAAATCGTTTTTCACTATACAACATTATTTTTTTGTTTTCAAGGAAAACTTTGTGTATTGATGGAACAATTCCTTAAAGAATATATAATCTAGGTACAAATCGTTCCATTTTTTACGTAATTATTTTTAAAGACCTCTGTCAGCACCCCAATCTTCTCTAGAGATAACACAACTGACATCAGATTTAAATAGTCCATCTTGCTTTCTTCTAAAACTGTGGCAAGACTTTTTGGATAGTCATCAAACATATCATATACCTTTTTCTGTTCAAAATTAAGATTAATCTTATTCTTTTTTATATTTGATTGCACTACATCCTGTCCGTATATGCCTAACATTTCATTTATAAAGCTGTCTATGTCATAGATAATTCCAGCCCCCTGGGCGATTAGCTTGTTTGTTCCTGTACTAAGAGAATCTCCTATTCGACCTGGAGTGACGTAAATATCTTTTCCGTGCTCCAATGCAAAATCTGCTGTAATCAAGGAACCAGATTTATCTCTCGCCTCTACCACTATCACAATATCAGATAAAGCTGAAACTATTCGATTTCTTCTTGGAAAATTCATGGGAAGTGGACTTGCGCCCATTTGATATTCAGAAATTACAGCTCCGCCAGATGAAACTATTTCTTCATATAATAATCTGTTTTCATGCGGATATATTATATCACAGCCGCTTCCCAAAACCGCAACTGTATTTCCAGCTTTATCAAGACAGCCTCTATGAGCGTAGGAATCAATGCCTCTAGCCATACCGCTTATTACTGTAAAACCATTTTCCCCTAGCTTTTCGCCTAATTCTATGGCCAGCTTTTTTCCGTAGGCACTGCATCTTCTGGCTCCTACAATAGATACCGCCCTTTCAAAGCTAGGAAGCTTCCCAATGTAAAACAGACCATAGGGATAATCATAAATATTTAAAAGCTTTTTCGGATATAAATCGTTTTCCATTGTAATAAAAGAAAATGGAGAATTATTGAATTCATCAAACTCCTTTTGCAAATCAAAGCTTTTCCTGTGCTCCAAAAATGCATCAACAGTTTTTTCCTCTAACAGCCCTGATGCCATCAGTTCTGCTTTGGTAGCCCTATAAATATTAAAGCTGTCGTTAAAGTATTCGATTAATTTAGGCTTTTTCCCGTAGCTTATATCCTCGTTTTTCATGAACCAATACTGGTAATGTAAATCATTCATTAGATTCCCACCTCCCAGTATCTTTTATCCAAGCCTCTATAGCACAAGGCTTCTTGCAGATGCTCCAGCTTAATATCCTCACTGGATGCCATATCCGCAAGGGTTCTTGCCACCCTTAAAACCTTGTGGTAGGTTCTGGCAGTGAGGGAATATTTGTCGTACATAGCCTGCATATATTCTGTCTGCTCATCTGTAAGAGGACAAAACCTTTCAATAAGGCCACTTGGTATCTGGCTATTGAATTTAAAATCATAGTTTTCATAGCGTTTTCTTTGGATATTCTGGCAGGCAATTACCCTTTTTCTGATTTCAGCTGAGCTTTCGTTTTTCTGCTTCATTGTGATTTGAGCAAAATTCAAAGTTGGTGCCTCTACACAGATATCAATTCTATCAAGTAAAGGCTGGGAAATCTTAGAAAGATATCTTTGGATGGAAAGCCTTGTGCAGTGGCATCTGTTTAAATCCGGATAATATCCGCAGGAGCAAGGATTCATGGCTGCCACCAGTACAAAATCCGCAGGGAAGGTAAAGCTACCTGCCGCCCTTGAAATGTTCACCTGCTTGTCCTCTAATGGCTGACGCAGAATTTCAAGTGTGCTTTTATTGAATTCTGTCATCTCGTCTAAAAACAGAACGCCTCTATGTGCCAATGATATTTCTCCCGGATGAGGATTATGACCTCCTCCAACAAGCCCCTGGGCTGATACTGTATGATGGGGGCTTCTAAACGGTCTGGCTTGAATCAAGCCCTTGCGTTCATCAAACATTCCGCATACTGAATAAATCTTTGACAACTCTAGTTGTTCGTCTGCATCCATTTCAGGCAATATAGAGGGGATGCATTTTGCTATCATGGATTTTCCTGCTCCCGGCGGTCCCACCATAAGCATATTATGCATTCCTGAAATTGCTACTTCGCATGCTCGTCTAAGAGCCTGCTGGCCATTAATCATAGAAAAATCGTATTCATCCTCATTTGCAGGTGTTTTTGTGATCACTTCAATTTTTTCTTCCTCAAATCGACCTGCGTTCATCAGTTCAATTACATCTGTAATTTTTTCAACACCAATGCTTTTTATCCCCGAAACCAGTCTTGCTTCTGTAAGATTCTCCTTTGGTACTATCAAAATTTCTAAATTATTCTTCTTCGCTTCGATAGCCATAGATAGCACACCGTTTATTGGCTGTATTTTGCCGTCTAAGCCAATTTCTCCGCACAGGCATATAGTTGGAAGCTTTTCGCACTCAATGATGCCTATAGCAGATAAAATCGCCACAGCGATGGGCAAATCAAAGCCTGCTCCAGTTTTTCTTATACTAGCTGGTGATAAATTGATGGTGATTCTTTTTACAGGCAAAGCATACCCTGCATTTTTTAGAGCAGCTCTAACTCTCTCCTTTGCCTCCTTCACCTCAGATGAAAGGTATCCAACCATCTCAAAAATTGGCATACCTTCAGATATATCTGCCTCAACAGATATAAGCTTAGAATCGATACCATAAATGGTAGCTGTATTTACAATACTATACAATTAAACTCCTCTGGGAATTATTAAGTAAATAGAAAAAAAGACAGGAGTTATAATAACATACTCCCGTCTTCTATTCAAGGCTAAAAATAACTATCTGATTCTTTCTGTTAAGCCAAGCTTCTTGTGAACCTTTCTAAGTGTCTTATTGGCAAAGTAAGCAGCCTTTTCGCTGTTTTCTTTGATGCACTCGTTGATAAAGGTCTTATCGTTTTCAAGCTGTGCACATCTAGCATGGAATGGCTCAAGCATATCTGCTACTGCCTCACCAACAGCAAGTTTGAAATCGCCATAGCCCTTGCCCTCAAATTCTCTAGCAACCTCGTCCATAGATTTATCAGTAACGACACCATAGATTTCCATAAGATTTGAAACACCAGGCTTGTTTTCTACATCATATCTAACCTCAGCATCTGAATCTGTAACAGCCTTCTTGAACTTACGGATAATTGTATCCTTATCATCGATAAGATAAATTGTAGCATTTACATTTTCGTCAGATTTTGACATCTTCTTGTTAGGCTCTGCTAAAGACATGATTCTAGCTCCTGCCTTAGGGAAATATCCTTCAGGGATTGTAAATACATCACCATAGATATTGTTAAATCTTTCAGCCACATCACGGCAAATCTCCAAATGCTGCTTTTGGTCAGCGCCAATTGGAACCAAATCTGCCTGATAAAGTAAAATGTCAGCAGCCATAAGTGCAGGATATGTAAATAGACCTGCGTTAATGTTATCAGCATGCTTAGCAGACTTATCCTTGAACTGAGTCATTCTGTTAAGCTCTCCCATATAGGTAAAGCAATCTAAAACCCAACCAAGCTCTGCGTGAGCTGGAACGTGTGACTGGAAATAAATGCAGTTCTTCTTAGGATCAAGACCAGCTGCAACATACTGTGTGTAGATTCTTCTAGCATTCTGTCTAAACTCTGTAGGGTTCTGTCTAACTGTAAGTGAATGTAAATCCATTACACCAAAGAAGCAATCGTACTCTTCGTTAAGATTTACCCAATTCTTAAGAGCTCCTATATAATTACCAAGTGTAAGCTTTCCTGTAGCCTGCATACCCGAATATAAAACTTTTCTTTCTTTTTCCATAGCATTATTCTCCAAAAATATTATTTATTATGAAGTATATTCTTTCGTATATACTCATTAGTAGACTCTTCGCCATATTCTGCAAGATGTGTAAGCATATCCTCTAGCAGCCTTGCTGTTTCCTCGTGCATTAAATATTTGGCCTTACCCCTGTTATAATATTCCAATGCACTTGAATCCTTATAGGCTTCCTTTTGATAAGTCTTACAAGCAGCAACTCTATCGCAATACATTTCTACAACATAATTAACAGGCATTTTCATACCAGCCATTCCGGATTTTCCGTCTAAGGCATAATCAATCCAATATTCAAAATGATGCTTATTTCTTCCCTTGTGATGAAGCCAGGCCATTGATACGCCCTTATCTTCTCTTTCAGCGTTGTTTGGGCTTTTATCACCCTGATAGTATTTTGCCCCAACACGAAATTCCACAAGTGAATATTTCGATAAATCGTGTAAAAGGCCCTGCTTATATAGACCTACTGCAAAGCAGCCCTTCATAACTAAGTGTCTATGATGTGTAATTGTTTTAAAATGTTCCCAAGCTTTCATTTAATTCATACCCTTCTTTATCTTAATTCCAACTAAAACGCTAATGGAATTGCCTGGAACATCAATTGTCTGTTGATCATGGATTGGCTTTGGTGAAAAATCGCCATCATAATCTGCTGTATTAAAACATAAACGCCATCGTTTTCCAGGGGCAAGTAAAGGCAACGCCATATTTACACTATCGTAGTGATAATTATAGCAAACGAAAACTTCCTCATTTTCCTTTACGTAAGCACCATTGTATAAAACTCCAAGAGCCTTCTGTTCCTCACCGATAGACATCATCCATGGCTCTGTTCCATGGAAGGACATATCAGGTAAGCCTAAGTGTTTGTAATCGTTCATTAAAAATGGCGACTCCGCTCTTAAGCATTTATGATTCTTTCTAAATTCCACAAGCTTTTTAACAAAAGCGGTAAGCTCCTCTTTGCTCTTAGTCTTAGAGAATACTGTGTAACCCACCTTATTGTCCTGACAATATGGATTATTATTACCAAGATGTGTTGCCGCAGCCTCATCAGCTGCCACAAATAGAGGAACACTTTGGGACAGCATCAACGCAGTAAAAGCGTTTCGCATCTCTCTAAAACGATTTGCATTTATAGTTCTGTTGGTGGTCTTGCCTTCTATTCCATAATTAAAGGAATAGTTGTTGTTTGTACCGTCTCTATTATCTTCACCATTATCAAAATTATGTTTTTCTCCATAAGAGAATGAATCCCAAAGAGAAAATCCATTTACATTAGCCATGTAATTTACAAAGCCGTAGGCGCTATTTTGTCTGCGCATATGATTTGCAAACTGTACCATGCTACCATTCATGTGATTCTCGATTTGTCTTGTGACATTCATAAAGGAATCATTGTAAATGAATAGATGCTTTCTTCCCTTTTCATTACAAAGTATTTCCTCTGGAATATACTCGTAGAAAATCTTTGTATTAGCAAGATATGGCTCATTTGCAATACGCTCTATTGGGCAGGTGCATCCCACCAAATGAAAACCATCGATATGGAAATATTTAACGTAATACTTTAAGCAGTCAATAATCATTTCTGCAGAAGTAGTGGCAGCAAAAACCATTTCCATAATGATTTCAAGACCATTCTTATGGAAGGTAGATACCATGTCACGGAAGCCAGCGATGGCCTTTTCACTTCCGCCAAAATAAGCTGCCTTAGGTGCGAAATAGGAAGCCTCGCCAAAGCCCCAATAATTGCGCTTGCCTGTGTATTCACATACCTCGGTAATCTTTCCTTTAGGAGAAATAGACATCTTCCTCTCTAGGAAAAGCTCTTCAAAATCATATACAGGCATTATTTCAACACTTGTAATGCCAAGCTCTTTTAAATAACCAAGCTTGGATAATAACCCCTTATAGGTGCCTACTCTAGATGAGCTCATGCCCATTCCTGCAGTAAAGCCCCTCATATGAAGCTTATACATAACCATGTCCTTAGGCTCAATGTACACTTCATAATCCTTCCAAGGCTTTTCAAGATTGCCAATACCTGAATATACCTTGAATTCAGATGCCTTGCGGCCATTTTCGTCACCCCATTTATCCCTTCCACAAATAACAGTGGAATAAGGGTCAACGTAAAGCTGGTCATCCTCTTTTATAAGATAGCAAAGCTTTTCTATGTCAACATCTGAAATCTCCACAGAATATACTCTGCCAATTGCGTAGTCGTCAGTCAGAATAATTTCATCAAGCTTTTTTTTCGATGATTTATCAAACAAAACAATCCCTGCTTTTTCAGTGTTTGCCTTAATTGATAAAGTTATAATTATTGAATTCTTTTTTCCGATTCTAGGGCCGAATTCCCCAAAATCACCTCTAGTTATCTTCATAAATAAGCCTCAATTCAATCGCATAGTGTATTAATACACGTAATTTCAACGAAATTTTTCATTTTCACTAGACAATATTCCTGATGAATTATATCATAAGGACATGTCTTAAACAAATAAATTATTAGGAAGGATATCTAAACATGAACGAAAATGAAGTATTTCCAGTTGACAACGAAGACGATGACGTTGTTGTCACTCTTAATCTAGATGATGGTTCTGAAGTAACATGCGAAATCCTCACAATCTTCGATATAGGAGAACAGGACTATATTGTCCTTTTACCTCTCGATGAAAATGGTGAGGAAAACCCTGATGGAGAAGTTTACATCTATCGTTACTTTGAGGATGAAACAGGCGCTCCTTCACTTGATAACATCGAATCAGATGAAGAATACGCAGCTGTTTCAGCAAAATTCGACGAGCTTTATGGTGAAAGCCTCGACGAAGAATAATCCAGCTCTCTTAAGAATCGGGATTTATCCCGGTTCTTTTTATTTGTATAGCTTAAAAACAAATTTCTTTTCGTTCGTGTAATTCCTACATAAAACAATCTTCGCTCTCCCTCAAGCTCCTCCTTAGTGGTCGCTTTGTTGGTAGGGACTATTCCTTCATTGACGGATATTATAAAAACATTTTCAAATTCCAGGCCTTTACTTGCGTGCATTGTATATAATCCTATTTTTCCGCTTTTATCCTGAGATTTGTTCTTGTTTTCATAATCAACCTTAAGCCTAAGAATATTCAGCTTATCAATACTTTGCTTAATGGTTCTGCAGTCCTTAAGTACTCCTGTTAGAAAATCCAAAATCTCCATGTATTCATTAATTGGAACCTGCTTTTTTACAGCCTCCTCCCGCAAAAACATGCTATAACCAACAATGTTTTTAATATAATTTATGGCCGCTACAGGACTCATTTTTGAAATAAGATTTATATCATTGATTAAAGCCTGAACCTGCCTATAGCCAGATTGTGAATCTTGATAAAACTTAAGCATCCCTTCTAGATTTCCGCCGAATTCCACTGCTCTTCTATGCAGATATCGATTTGGTCTATTGATGATGGATAAAAGCCTTTCCTTGGTACAATTTCCGATAGCAATCTGAAAATAATCTTCAATATCCTTGATTATAAAATGAGTATAAATATTAGGCATTTGCTCCTTCAGATAAAATGGAAGCTTCTCATTAATCAGCCCATCAACTATATATCTGGCATCAGTATGATTGCGATACAGTATAGCTATTTCATCAAAAGCTGTGCCACTATTTCGCAATTGATTAATTTGTTCTATTACACCCCTTGCCTCTTGGAATTCATCCTCAAAGCCCTGTATTTTAAAGGTGCCCGCTTCCTTTGTGCTATTTATATTTTTATCAAACCTGCAGGTGTTTTTTGAAATCAGATTGCTGGATTGGACCACAACATTTTCAGGATTTCTGTAATTGAAATCCAACACTATAATTTCCGTATCCTTATAGGTATCCACAAACCTATTCATCAGCTTTGGATTAGCGCCTCTAAAGCCATAAATAGATTGATCATCATCTCCCACACAAAAAATATTTTTAGTCCTTTTAGCAAGCATGGAAATTAACTCAAACTGAATGTCGTTCATATCCTGCATTTCATCCACAAGAAAATATGAAAACCTATTCTGCCATTTAGCCAAAATATCAGGTCTTTCCTTAAATAGCTTGTAGGTCTTTGTAAGCATATCGTCGAAATCTATCACATGATACTTTTGTTTATAGGCTTCATACCTATTTGCAAATTTGATAAGCTCATCCTTTGGCACATATTTTGGAATGTACTGACCGATATCAAGGGACGAATTATAAAATGCAGACAGCTCTCCCGCATAAGAACTAACAAGAGAATTATCCTCTAATCTGCTATCTATAGCCTGCATTGAATCATACAGCACTTTATTTCTGGCATTACCCATCAAAATATCAGATTGCTTGTAACCAAGCTCTGCCTTTAAAATCCCCCAAAATAAAGAATGGAACGTTCCAAAGGTCACCGGATAAACATCATCTGATAACCTATCGAAACGTTCCTTCATTTCAATCGCTGCTGCTTTAGTGAAAGTAATCACTAAAATCTCTTCAGCTGGGACACCAGATTTTATAAGCTCGCTTACTCTTCGTGTAAGCACCGCGGTCTTACCGCTACCAGGACCTGCCAAAACCATACATGGCCCGTCCTTTTTCATTACAGCTTTAAGCTGACTATCATTCAGATTCATAAATCTCCTAATAGTCTAACTTACCAAAATACTAGGTTCCCCAACCTTTTTTAATTATGATAATTTTTCAATTGCTGCCTTGATACGCTTGATTGATTCTTCCTTTCCAAGAATCTCCATAAGCTCTGTTGCTCCACCAGGTGTCATCTGCTTTCCTGAAACAGCTGTACGAACTGGCCAAAGCACGTATCCATTCTTATATTCGTGCTCTGAAGCAAATCCTGAAAGAAGTGCATAAAGAGCATCGTTAGAGTAATCATCCTGAGCCTCAAGAACAGGTAAAAGTTCCTTAAGAACTGCAAGTGATGTTTCCTCATTTGTCTTCATCTTCTTGTGAGTATACATTGAGCTGTCATACTCTGGTACTGCATCAAAGAAATCAACGTGGTCTTTGATGTCTGGGAAGATTTCGATTCTTGTCTGAACCATCTTGGCAATCTTCTTAAGGTCGTAATCGCCCTTAATGTATTCCTTAAGGTATGGCTCAGCCATCTCATAGAACTTATCAAAGTCCATAGCCTTCATGTATTCACCATTCATCCACTTAAGCTTTGTGATATCGAATACTGCAGGTGACTTTGAAATACGATGATAATCGAATTCCTTAACAAGCTCCTCTAAAGAGAAGATTTCGTTATCATTTTCTGGAGACCAACCAAGTAATGCTACGAAGTTAACAACAGCCTCTGTAAGGAAGCCCTGCTCGATTAAATCCTCGTAAGAAGAGTGACCTGAACGCTTTGAAAGCTTCTGATGCTCCTCGTTTGTAATAAGTGGGCAGTGGATGTACTTTGGTACTTCCCAACCAAATGCTTCGTAAAGACGATTGTACTTTGGTGATGATGAAATGTACTCATTACCACGAACAACGTGAGTAATACCCATAAGATGATCATCTACTACGTTTGCAAAATTGTATGTAGGATATCCATCAGACTTGATAAGAATCATATCATCAAGCTCTGCATTATCAACTGTAATCTCTCCGTAAAGCTCATCTACGAATGTAGTTGTGCCTGTGCGTGGATTGTTCTGACGGATAACATAAGGCTTTCCAGCGGCAAGATTTGCCTCTACCTCTTCCTTTGAAAGATTAAGACAATGCTTGTCATAGATGTGAATTTCCTTACCACCGATAACCTGCTTGCACTCCTCAAGACGCTTGTCATCACAGAAGCAATAATATGCCTCACCTTTTTCAACGAGCTGTTTAGCGTACTCAAGATAGATACCAGCTGCCTGGCGCTCTGACTGAACGTAAGGGCCAACACCCTTGTCCTTATCTGGACCTTCATCATGGATAAGGCCAGTAGCTGCAAGTGTTCTATAGATAATATCAACAGCGCCTTCAACGAGACGTTCCTGATCGGTGTCTTCTATTCTAAGAAGGAAATCTCCTCCCTCGTGCTTAGCTACTAAATATGCATAAAGAGCTGTACGAAGATTACCAACGTGCATACGACCAGTTGGTGATGGTGCGAAACGTGTTCTTACTTTACTCATTTATATTTCCTCTCAACTTCAAAATTAACTAAAGGACCGCAAAATTGCAGTCCTTAACTATTTTATACCAAAATTCTTTTTTTTCAAGTGGTAAGAGAATATCTTACTTTTCAACATCAGCTGCTATCTCTGTCATTGTTCTGGCTTTTTTTACTTTAGCAGGAGCAGATTTTTCAATATATTTCCTTTTAACAGTAGGCACAGCACCTATAGCTGTAAAAATAAATAGAACTACTATTTCTTTTACATAATCAGCAACACAATCAAATTCTTTTAAAATAGCATGCATATTAAGGAATACAGCCAAAGGACTAATATCTCCACCGTACTCTGACATTTCCATACAAATATCAATAGTCCATTCCAAACGTGTAATAAATGTAATAATGATAATCATTACAATTACACTAATTACAATACCTCTTACACTGAGCTTCTTTGCAAACTTTTCATAGCCTGTAAGAGTTGTTACTGCTACTGCGACTCCACCAATGGATGCAACGAACCCTAATAAACCAATTAACACAATTAGCAATGAACCAATAATTCCACCTAAGAAAGCTCCTACAATACCTGCAGGTACATTTTCCTTAATAGCCTCAACTGAAAAATTTTCCTCAATTGACCCATTGTAAACACCCCCATTAGATTCAACGACTAAATCCTCATTTTTTCTTTTAAACATCATTCTCTTAAATTCCTTTTCTTTTTATATTAGCCTTGATAATATAGCATATTAAATACTATAAAGCAACAAATATGTGTCGTTTGTGAAATATTCTTAGGCATTTAGGGTCACTTGTCATTTCAAAATCATGACTGATAGTCTTTTTATATCGTATTTCCGGGTCTCCCGGCCATACTCCTATTCCCAATAATACTCCAGCCATATTTGTTCTCATGCCTAACTAAACTATTCCATTTCAGTATGAATACTACTTAAACTGACAATGCAGTTGATATACTTTACTATCTTCACTTAGAAATTCATTATAGGTAGTAGTGTAAAATCAATTAACTACTATCTTAAATCATAAATAATCCTTAGATAGTAAGCCTTTTCAATTCCATTACTATCCACAGAGTAAAATATCCCACAGATAGTAATCTCATACTAATTCATTACTATCTAGAGCTAGTAATAATCCCTAGATAGTAGTTAATTCTAAAATCACTACTATCTACAAGGTAAAATCTCCCATGGATAGTAAAATCTTCCATAATAACTACTATCTGGTTCTAATAAATTATTCTAGGAAGTAATATTCAGAATATCTCAATGCTCCATCCTTATCAAAATATAGACTTTTACATGAAATGTAAAAGGTGTCCTGCGAAGCAGAATTCTTGCGGCCCTTTCCCTAAGTAGCCAGCAAGAAGTACCAGAATGGATGGCCTTCAGTTGTAGTAAATTCTTCACAATCTATTTATTTAGTTTGAGAAGAAAAATTATATATTTAATTTCTTCTCCATATATCGAAGTGATTTTTTACAAGCAGCAATGACATTCTTATTATCCGATTTTAACAATCCTTCCACCAATGCATAATTAGCTTCTGATGGATAATATCTCAACCCATCAATCGCTAAATATCTTAGACTATCCCTAATATAACTTACTGAAAAAAAAATAAATTTCTGACGTCATCTCTGCCAACACTAACCCATCATTATGGTTGTAGTCGTATTCAATTCCTTTTTTTCATTCTCTATACTCGCTTGAAGCATTTTTGGATACACTTTATGCATATTATTTTACCTCCATTTTTTACCATAAATACTTAATATCCCAGCCAGCATCTATTACCGTTTTTGCGATTTTAGTCGTTGGTCTAACCCATAGTTCATATTTCATTTGTTTATTATTTGCAAACTGCGCAAAATCACGTAATTGATATGATTGTTAATCTGAAAGTGAGCCACGGATTTTGTCTGCACCCAAAGTGGCTCAGATTCAGATTAGCATTTACAATATAAATAGATTTTCACCAAAATGAAAAACCGTCTAAATATTTAAAAGACATCCAATACATAGGTGTTTTCACAGCAAAACCAAACATAGGAAAATCCTATACTTTAAGATAATTTGCAAAAAGTTTAAACCCTAGCCTTTCACACAGTGCGCCACTGGACAGTATAGTAAACTATGTAAAAAGATATTCTGTATTATTTAACAACTTCATATGAATAATCTATGTCATTCCTGCAAAAATAATATCCAGTATTATATATTTGTAGGAATGCTCGGAACCATTTCTTATTTCCTTTTTCATATACGACAAGCTCAAGCATTGCGATTCCTGTACCATATGCTTCATTTGCTACCTCACATTTCCATCTTTTCTCTTTGATATTCTTTAAAAAAATATCTGCAGGAATATATTTTAAAATTTTGCCATAACTATTATTGTATACTTGCTTTTCTATAATGATTCCATCAAGTTCTACATCCTTGAAAACAACTTGTGCTTCACGAGTTCTGAATAGTTTATTTTTGTCCTTATCAAAAATCATTAAACCGTATTCATTAAACCTTAACTTCAGTTCTCCATCACATAAATCGATTTTATCAAAAGTACTATCCTGCAAAAAAATATCAGGATAATAATCCATAGCGATATTTTTCCATTCCATATTTATCTCCATATACAAAGGATTCTTCTAATCCCAATAAAGACTCTTAAACTTTTTTAGGTTATCTCCCATTATTAATCGAGAAAAATCCTCCACTCTTCCATCATTATACAATACATATTTTAGTCCATCAAAAGACTCTTCCTCCAGAGAGGAAATGTAACAAGGTACTATACCTCTTAATGGATTATCCACCTCATCATATCGAAAAAACAATTCACTCAATTCATCAACTCCAATAGTTGTATCCAACCATAAATTGTCTCCATAGATAAAAAAAGTATCATCTTCTCGCTTATCTACTCCATATGTTCTTACATAAGCAGTAGCATTTTTGTCAATTTCTTTTATTTGAGATAATATATGAGTTAACTCCTTCAGTTCATTTTCATCATCAAGGACAAAAGAACATATTTTACTCATATCACCTAAGAACCTGTCAAATTCAATTAACAAACTATCTTCTTGAGTCATGGAAGAAAAAATATCAACACTCATAATAAGCTCCTTCTAAAATCCTGGCAATTTACTGGATTGTTATTGCAGTATGAAAACAAGTTATAACCATTTATATCCCCTAAAACACCTGCTATCTGGCTATCAGCACTGATAAATCTATGAATCTTAGGATCATAATATCTTGCGTTTAAGTAATAGAATCCTGTTTCACTATCATAATAGTATCCACGATATCTAAGTGGGTTTCTATACAAGATACTGCAACCACATAATATGCAGTTGCAGTAAGTTTTTTGTCAGTATTCTTTCAGAATCTGTAATCAAAAAGCTCTTCTATTGAAGAGATACTTCCAAATAATCAAATCCCTTAAGCATTGAATTATCAATCAAATCTTTTATTTGTTCTGAAACAAATATTGCTAAAGGATCTTCTTTCAGTCTGAAAATATGCGTTCCACTTATAATATCCGCTTTTAACACATGTTTCCTAAATGAAGTTATTTCTATCTCTTCAACTTTAAAGATGTCAAAAACTGATTTTTCAAAATCAATAGCCCCTTCGATAACAGACAGCACATTCAAAATATATGCATTATTTTTCTTATTTGTGTTTTTTTCTTCAATTAGAACCGGCAAAAACTGAACTGAATCTATAATTCTCTCTTGAAAAATATTATAACATCCCTCACTTATCATAGGTATTATAAGAGAATTGGCTATATAATCTGAAATAATGTGGCCATCATTTATATCATAAATAAATGTAGTATTCTCCTCCCATTTTTGAATCATCTCACTTCTATACAACAATTCTTTTTCAATGGCCTTCTCATTTTCTCCTTCGCAATATATATAATCTGAATCATTTTCATAATCATATAAAAGTTGAAAATATCTCATATTAATCACCTCACATTGACCACTATTTCAGAATATCTAAGCTCTGCAGTTTTTACAAAACCTCTGCCTTCTACATAGAATGGATGACCTTCTGTGGTTGTAAAATCCTCACCATCATTATAAATAATTAATCATTATTATATAATTTTGATTTTACGCTTCTAACTTTTTCAAGAATTTCAGCACCTGAATAATACATATTTGGAATAGACAATTCATATTCATTTCCTGAATATCTACTTGCCATCTCACATAAATCATGTAGTTCTTTTCTTTCCATATCTGTAAGTTCTTTATAATTGATTTCAAGATCATATATTCTTGTAAATTCATCGCAAAAAGTTTCAATATCATAACTATTATTAAGAACACCATTTATTAAATATTTTATTTTTTCTCTATCTGTCATTTTTCATACCATCTATTTTTTATTTCATCCAACATGCCTATCGCCCTGCGCGTATATTCAAAGTGATAAACTGTATTTGTGTATCGGTTATAAAAAACCTCTATAATGTATAGCTTTTCATTAATAAATATTCGACTATAGTACATGATTGCATCTGACCCTCTTGGGTCTGGTGTAGATTGCCCACATTCAATAACCTTTTGTAAAATCGTCGTAGGTACATATCTTGCTTTTTCAACCATGTGCCTTCCAGCTTTTACAAATCCTCTGCCTTCTACATAAAATGGATGTCCCTCTGTGGTTGTAAATTCTTCACCGTCAATTGTAAGGTAAACTACATCATAAGTATCATGCTCATAGGTCTCTAGTACAGGCTTATAGTCTATCTCGCAAGCCTCAGGATTCTCCGCAAGTACATAATCACCGACTTCAATTTCCTCAATAGGAACTTCACCATCTACTGTGCATATTAGCGTTCCAGCTACAAAGCAATACGGTGATGTCATTCCTTCTGTGACGGCACCGGTTATAGAGCCCCACATAAAGCCATCCGCAGCTCCATCTATTTATTTAGTTTGAGAAGAATTATATATTTAATTTCTTCTCCATATATCGAAGTGATTTTTTACAAGCAGCAACGACATTCTTATTATCAGATTTTAACAAACTTTTTATCAATGCATAATTAGCTTCTGATGGATAATATCTCAACCCATCAATCGCTATATATCTTAGACTATCCCTAATATCACTTACTGGTGGATAATACTCATCATAATCATTAATCCCTAATTCTTCTGCAGATATCTTATCACTATGAAAATATTGCAGTAATAATGGTTCTATATTCTCAACCCTCCATGAAGCAAGCATTCCAACAGTGAACGTTAAATAGAAAGCATCTCTAGGACTTGTGATTAACTCCATAAGTTGGTTTTTATTTTTTTTAGGTTTAAGTCGTTTAAATGAAGAATCATATCTTGCACATATATAAGCTGGTGCAGGTTCACCAATTCCTGAAATATAATAACTGGAATTTTTAAAGCTTATATATCCTCTTCTAGCTATATCAAAGCTCTCTTCAACCTTATCTTCTATTATTTGAGGCAAAATATAAGCTCGAACACCTTCAGATTCAAATCTGTCGAAATATTTAGCCATTATCGTTCCAGCACCCTTCAGATTATACGCATCTATTTCAGCTAAATAACGGATATTATACCCTAAAGTGGATTTAATTTCTGACGTCATCTCTGCCAACACTAACCCATCATTATGGTTGTAGTCGTATTCAATTCCTTTTTTTTCATTCTCTATACTTGCTTGAAGCATTTTTGGATACACTTTATGCATATTATTTTACCTCCATTTTTTACCATAAATAATGAATCTCCCAGCCAGCATCTATTACCGTTTTTGCGATTTTAGTCGTTGGTCGAACCCGTAACTCAAATCTTCTTGAATGTTACCTTCTGCATCGTATGAAATAGACTTCTTGATAAAAATCTAAATTATCATAGAAGCCCAATAATAATTATTTTATGTAAAATTAAAAGAGCTATATTCTCATTTTGGAAATTTAGTTAATATCTTAGAATCAATTAAATCCATATCATGTTCCAATTTTTTTATTACTTCATTTGATGAATTATATAAATTTAAATAATTTATATATTCTCTAGATGCAAGTATTATTTTTTCTTTAAACTCAGTATAAGAAATATGTTCATTTCCCCAGAAAGCTTTGTGTATTTTAGGATTATCGATTTTAAACTCTATGAATTTTCTTCCATCCTTGTCCTCATTGTTTATTATACTAACAATCAAATCATCATTTTTTCTCTTGAATTCTATCCAAATATTATATGAATCCACGTCATTCAAAACAACATACTCGTGCTTTTCTAAATATATAACAACAAGACAAAGTTCGTGAAACCAAAAGCTTAAATGTTCTTGCTCAATAATCCCATCTAATTCTTCTGCATACATATCTCCATATGTTTTATCATTAAAACTAAGTTTCAAATAGCCACTCTGACCATTATAATCATCATCTTCATTACAAATAATTCTATACTCTATTTCAAACATATAATCACCTACCTAAAATCAGATAAAACATATTCAAAAATACCAGATGCCGTTTCAAGTGCACCATCTGAACTAATTATAAATCCTATTATTATACCGAATTGAGTCTATTATTTTATCTGCAATAATCTCACTCTCTTCAATTTTTCCCCCATAAATATCTTCTCCAAACGCTTGTATGAATACCTCGTTAATTTTTTTAGTTAAACTAATTTTGTCTACATCGATATTGTTTAAATAATTAGAAATCTTTTTAATCTCTTCTTCATATTCATCTTCTGGTGCGTATGGGAAAAATTCAATAGGATCCCATTCATTGATTATTTTAGTTATGTTGTCAATTTTTACTCTCCGAATAATCTCATAATAATCTGTACAATTGAACTATCAAAGAACTCACTACTCCAAGCCGTTATAAGTTTCCCTTCTTTACAAACTATCGCAACGCCTTACTTGGCTATAAATACAAATTTATTTCCACCATTCTGTGATAAAACTTTTCCACCAGCAACAATATCGTCTATTAAAGACCGGCTCATCCCCCTTTGAAACATTCTCTACATTTCATGTTCAGCATAAATTGACCAATATTTTCTGTAAGAAAATGTTGCATAGCAAAGCCAGGTTCTTGTGGGTCTTTTCCTTAAGTTGCCCACAAGAAGTCCTGGTAATCCTCTACTGCAAAATTGTATACAGTAACTGGCTTAACTAAATGTTCTTTACTCTTAGAATCTAAATGAAGCTTGTTGCCATCGCCATCTACAAGAGTGTCTGAATATCTCAACTCCCCTGACATTGTATTTTTTAGAACCTAAAATCTTAGAAAACTATAACAGATTAAAATGGCATTATATCCGATTACAAAATAGAAAATTATTATGGATATTGGGATTATTCTATAATATTATTTCAAATTAAGATTTCAACAATTCCAAATCACCATCAACAAAGCCAACAGCAACACCATCTAAGTTGTTAAGTAATTTCTTATACGTGCCTTCTTTTAAATATCTCGATACCATATCTGAAATCATTAATTGGATTTCTGACCAATCACTATCTTGGATCCATCTAAGTGGATTATTTCTTGTGCCAAAATCAGTAACTTCATCACAAGCCCAATCAGAATCATCTTCATCAAATGAAGAGCACCCAACCATTTCTAATGACCAAGTGTTAT
>NZ_FOQF01000031.1 GCF_900113655.1 Pseudobutyrivibrio sp. OR37
TTTGAATCTCTGAAATACTTTTATGAAGATGCCCCTGAATATCATGTTATTGTGGCAGGATCTCTTTTAGGTGTGGCCTTACATGAAGGTATTTCATATCCTGTTGGAAAGGTAACAACATTAAATCTTTATCCACTGAATTTTAGGGAATTTCTATATGCTGTTGGCGAAACAGGCCTAGCTGATGCTCTTAAAACAAAAGATTATACTTTAATAGATAGTTTCTCTGAAAAATATATTTACCATTTAAAAAACTACATGTATGTAGGTGGCATGCCAGAAGCTGTAAACGCTTTTTTAAATAACAGTGATTACTATACCGCTAGAGAGATTCAAAAAGAAATTATACTTCAATATAAAGGCGATTTCGGCAAACACATTTCTGCCAATGAAGTAGTTAGAGTTAATATGGTTTGGGATGGCATCCCAATGCAATTAGCGAAAGAAAATAAAAAGTTTTTCTTTGGACAAATAAAAAAAGGCTCACGTAGTAGTGAATTCGAAAAAGCCATACAGTGGTTAGTTGATAGTGGTCTAGTATATCGTGTTCACAAAGTAAATGAGCCTCATGTTCCTCTTTCTGCATACAAGGAGCTCTCATTTTTTAAACTATTTTTTTTGGATATTGGTTTGTTAGGTGCTATGAGTGAATTAGATTTACATTCTATTATCGAAGGTAACAGTCTATTTGTGGAATTTAAAGGTGCCCTAACAGAGCAATATGTTTTACAACAAATTATTAGCGATACTGAGTATTCGCCATATTACTATGGGACTGAATCGGCTACTTTTGAGCAAGACTTTCTTATTCAGAAAGGAATGGATGCTGTCCCAATTGAAGTAAAAGCAGAGACTAATATTCGCTCTCAAAGTTTAAAGGCATATTATGATAAATTCCACCCTACTACGTCTATCAGATTGTCATTGCTAAATTATAAAGAACAAGATTGGATGGTAAATATTCCACTTTATGCAGTATGTAACATGTAGTCCATATAGTAATATTGCTACTTCCAATCACTATATTTTAGATAGGGAAGCCAGGATTGATGCCAAGGAATTGGCGTGAAAATAGAATTGATTAAATTAGATTATCAAACAAAAGAGTTCAAATGCCATTACATTTGAACTCTTCTGTTTGAGTTTGAACTTACCAAATAGATTCACTCTTTTGTACATAGAATGACCCTTTTCCTTCACCGTGTTTATCTATAAAGCCTTCTTCATTTAGCTTTTTTAACGCATTAAACACCGATGTACGACCTACGCCAGGGCAATTGGCTAAAACATCCGCTGGAGTAAATTTTCCAATTTTATTTTCTACATACGCCTTAACAACATCATATGAGGAACTTCTTACACCTGTATCATCCATCACACCAACACGCTCCTCAAATTCTAAATATGATGCAAGTACTACCTGTAACATATATTTTATAAATGGTGTTGGATCATTTTTCTCTTCATGCCAGCCGTAATCAATTTCCTGAAGAACATCATAATACACATCTTTTGTCTTTTCAATTTGCTTTTCTATACTGATATATTTTCCAACAGCATATCCATTTTTATAAAGCAACAGCAATGTTAATAATCTACTCATTCTACCATTACCATCGTTAAATGGATGTATACATAGAAAATCGCAGATAAAGGCAGGTACTAATATCAACGGATCTACAATCTCTAAAGCAGCAGTTTCTGCATAACTCCTACAAATAGCTTCTATTGCTTTAGGCGTCTCATATGGTGGAACTGGTGTAAATCTGATCACTTCGCTTCCATCTGGTCGCGTTTCCTTAATATAGTTCTGAGTATTCTTAAAACTGCCACCATATGTAAAACCTGCATGTTTTAGCAAATCTCTGTGCAGCTGTAAAATGTGGTTAGGAGATATATCTATATATTCATAGCTTTCGTGTATGGTGTTCAAAACATCTCTATAACCAAGAATTTCCTTCTCATCCCTGTTCTTGGGTGTTGTTTTATCGTTTACTAGCTGTTTAATTCTTGTACTAGTTGTAACTATTCCTTCAATACTATTAGATGCCTCGGTACTTTGAATCCTTGCTATTTCAATTAGACGATCTAATTGCGCTGGCTTTTGACGAACAAATAAATCCTGCCTTCCCTTACATTCATGAATTTTTGAGCACAAAAGCAAGATGTCATTATCCCACGTTTGCTGGCTCAGTTTTTTATAATCAAAATTCCTCATAATGAAATCTCCTGCGATTTGTTCATTCACTATAATTTGAGTTCAATTATAGCATAAATTGAACTCAAATAAAACAACTTGAACTCACATCTATCGATAATAATAAGATGAATTGTCTAAGTCATCTTTTGTAATCCGCTGAGACATCTAAAAATGACCGAATCCCTGAGATATAATCATCATAAGCTGTTTCTGCATCTTTTCCGTGAAAAACTTTGCAAAGCCCACACATATCGCAATCTGCAATACATGGAAATCTTTGCTTTATATAATCACGCCGTTCTTGTTCAGTTGAATTTATAATATCTGGAGCTTCTTTCATAGATATACCTATTTTATTTGCCTATCATGACGGTATATAGACATATAATCCTTATTAATATCACTAATTTCACGTTTTCCATCTATATAGTCCTGGTAAATATCCCAAGGGCTACCGCCACCAAGCCAACAAGAAGAACAGTTTTCACATCCGCCTCCACAATCAAGAGATGCTTTTATAATCTCTTCGCGCTCTTCTCGTGTTGTATCTTTAATAAGGATTGATTTCATAGGCCTTTACCCCGCTAACATTTCCTTGTTAATAGTATCTTCACTAGCTGCCATTGCTTGCAATGTTTTATCTAACAAATCGTTAAGCTCCCAGCCAAGCTGATTTGCTCCACGTTCTATAACCTCTCGTGAGCATCCTGCAGCAAATCCTTTGCTTTTATATTTCTTCTTAAGAGATTTTAGCTCCATATCTTTAGTACTCTTAGATGGTCGCATTAGGGCTGCCGCCCAAATAAGTCCTGTCAGCTCATCAGCTGCAAAGAGTACTTTTTCCATTTCTCTTATTGGCTCTACATCTATAGTTTCTCCGCAACCAACAGTAATTCCGTATCCGTGTGAACATACTGCATGAATAATATCTTCACTCACACCGCCCTCTTTTAATAATTCTGGAGCTTTCAAACAATGCTCGTCTGGATACAATTCAAAATCTATATCATGTAAAAGTCCAACAATTCCCCAATATTCCTTTTCATCTGCATAACCAAGCTCATCTGCATACCATTTCATAACAGCTTCAACGGTCAATGCGTGTTGAATATGAAAAGAATCTTTATTGTATTTTTTCAGTAAGTCGAAGGCCTCATCTCTTGAAATCATTTGTATTATCCCCCTTCTCTTCTTTCCTAAAAGCATACTCTTTTAGTAGGTAAATAGCAATCATAAATGTAAACCAGATAATAGATTTTAAGGCATTGCCTGCGACATCTACATCGATGACAGAAACATGAAACCAGAAGAATTGGTGTGTAGAGCTTAAAAAAGTAGCAAGGCCACATGGACCTTGCTACTGGATGATGTAAAGAAGAATTATTTGAAGAATACTAAGAGCGAATTATATAAATCAGCCTGCCAGCTGGCAAACATATGGGCACCGTCTCTTAGCTTTACAAATGCATAATTCTGCCCATCTGTAAATTTGTCAGGAATGTCTGATAGTACTTTTTCACAAAAATCTTTATGGTTTTCAAGAGCAAAATCTCCTGCTCCGTTTCCGTTATACCAAAACTTTATTTCATAATCAGCGAAGTCCTCTGTCATTGCTTTTTCAAAAGCTTCTGGCTTTTGCCATGCCCCGGAATACATTCCAAAGTAAGCAAATAAATCTGCATTATCTGTCATACCAGAACGAGCAACTGTCATAGAGCCACGGCTAAGGCCTGCAAATGCTCTGTGGTCTCTTGTAGCTATTAAGTTTTCTTCTGACACATCGTGCCCTGCGTATGTTGCAAGTTGAGATTCAGCAGTTGGAATAATATTGTTTCTTAACTCCTGACCAAAATATACAGGCCAAATGTTTTGTGCATTGTCTACTTCCCCACCATCTTCAGCTTTGTCAGCGTATATCATTTCATCATTTAGCTTTTCTGATAAGGCTTTTGCATCATCCTCTGTCATTTCATACCCTTCCATTTCCGAATAGTATGTAGGACATACAACGATTGTTGGTTCACACATTCCTTCTTTAATCATGTTGTCAAGGATATTACGTGTAGCAGACCATCCCTCTAACCATATAGTTTCCATTGCTGGATCAGTTTCACCCCTGGTTCCATGCAATAAATATAAAACATTGTACTGACCATTTTCGTCATAACCATATGGCAGATATACTGTCATTGTCTTTGTAAGAGTCTCATCAACACCTTTTAAGTCATTAATGGCATATGCAGGTGTTTCATACTCAATTGTTATTACTTCACCTTTTTCATCACATTCTTCTTTCAATGCATCAATGTCGCCATTCTTTTTTGCAAAATCCCACTGATATTCCTGGGCCGCCGTCTGCTGTACCTGTGCCTGTTGTTGCTCTTGTTTTTGGCCGCAGCCTACAAACATGCTTGCCGCTGCTAATAAACAAACTAACTTACTAAATCTTTTCATTTCAAATTACTCCTTAAAAAATACTAGCATGCAGTTGTATAAATCAACCACCCAGCTTTGATATGAATGAGAGCCGTCCTTGATATCAACCCATGCAAAATTTTCACCATCTACAAATCTTTCTGGCATAGCCTCAACCACTCCATGGCAGAACTCATCGTGCTCATCATGGGCTATATCACCTTTGCCATTTCCGTTGTACCAAAACTTCACCGCATAGTCCTTATACTCATCAGATTCTAAAGCGTTTTTGAAATCATCTACTTCTGTTTTGGCTCCAGAATACGAACCTACCCAACTAAACATATCTACATTCTTCATTAATGAGCAATGAATGCTAGTCATTGAGCCCATTGAAAATCCAGCAAATGCTCTGTGGTCGCGAGTTGCTATAAGATTTTCCTCTGACACATCACCATCTGCATAAGTAGAAAACTGAGACTCAACAGTAGGGACAACCTGATTTCTTAATTCATCAGCAAACACATATGTTAAATCCTCTGCTCCTTCAGCATTATCTATATCCATTTCTGTAGCGGGATTAAATGTTGGTGTTACTACAATGAATGGATCGCAGACTTTGTTTTTAATCATGTTATCAAGTACATTTCTTGTAGTTGGGCCCCAGCGTTCTCCTGCAAGCCAATAGATTTCTGATTCACCGCCTCCATGCATCAAATATAAAATGTTATATTCCTTGGCAGGGTCATAGCCATATGGTGTATATACCCACATTTCTTTAGTTACAGTTTCTTCTGGATTTACAGGATAATTAGGTGTCTCGTACTCAAGCTTTGTCAGTTCACCCTTTTCATCGCATTCCTGTTTCAGATCATCAATTCCTGTAGTCTTTTTTACGAAATCCCACTGATACTCTACAGCAGCATCTTTTGCCTGGGCCTGAGCATTTGTGACACTAGCAGTTTCAGTCTGTTTTCCACAGCCAGTTAATAGGCCACATACAATTAAACCAAGAGATAAAAATACTTTTGTCTTTTTCATAATTAAAACCCTCCTTAAAAACTAGTTACATACTAATTTTCAAGGAGGGTCTTCTCAATATAAGCGTCACCAACTGTTATTAAGTTGCCATAAGTTGCTTATCTTTTGTTATGATATGCTGCGAGAGCTTCCATAAATTCTTTTTTCTTTGGACGACTTACAGTAATATCCTGTCCTGCAACAGTCACTACATTTCCTTTTACAGATTCAACATATGCAAGGTTAACAAGATAGCATTTAGCACACATAAAGAATTCGTTACTGTCAAGTTCGGCAGCGGATTCCTTTAGGGTTCCTCTTATTCTATATGTATCCTTGCTGGTGTGGTAATAAACATTATGTCCTTGTACTTCCACATAACGAATATCCTCCATCTTTATAGAAACCATCTTATCTTCTACCCTAAGAAGTAATGATGGGCTTTTAGCTCTGTCATCTGTAAGCTTAATAGCACGAGCTATCTTTGTTTCAAACTTAGTATACTCTAAAGGTTTTACAACGAAATCTGTAGCGGCTACTTCGTACCCTTTGATAGCATACTGAGCTAAATTGGTTACAAAGATAAGCACTACTTTTTCATCTAGTTCTCGAAGTCTTTTTGCAGCCTGAAGTCCGTTCATTCCAGGCATATCAATATCCATAAAAACCACATCATAGTTTGATTTATAGTTAGTAAGAAAAGCCTCTGGAATAGAAAACTCGCTAACTACAAAATCTTCTCCAAAGTTTTCTGTATACTTTTTTAAATAGGATTGTAACTGCTGACGTATATTTGCGTCATCATCCACAATTGCTATGTTCCTCATTTCTTCTCCTGTTCTAGACTCTCACTTATAGGGAATATGATATTTAGCATAAAAATATCTTCTTCAAGCTTTGTATTTATACTACCATCGTATTTTTCAATAACATATTCAAGTCCTGCAAGTTCTGGTCGTTTAACAATTATCTGCCCGTTTCGCTCTTTTAAAATATAATCTTTATCCAAGTCCAAAGGATGTTCTATTTGAATAAGCAAAAACCCCTTTTCGGAGTGTACATAAATATAGATATATCTTTTTGTATGATTTGCTAACTGTCTGACTGATGATATAGCACTATCAATTAGCCCACTAAAAAGGACATATAAATCCGTTGTCTTAATAAAGGAAAGGGCAGCCCCATCAATCATTGGAGTAAATACAATATCATGATCTTTACAGTAATAATTCTTTTCATTGAAAATAATATCAAGAGTAGTATTTCCTGTCTTAATATCACTATTAAAGGTTCTAAGCACAGCCATAGCATCTTCAGCATGTTTCGTTGGTTCAACGCCCATTGCGATTGCAGCAATTTCGTATTTTAGGTCATGACACTTTTTTTGTATTGCTTCCATATTGGATTTAGACATTTTATATTGCTGCTCTTTATCTGCAATAAGTCTTTGAGTTATTTCTAGTTCTTTATCCTTCTCACTTATTTGCACAATGTTGAACTGAATAGCAAGAACCAAAAAGCAAAACATTAGATTCCAGATATACTCAATTAAGGAGCTATATGAAACTGTATAATCCGCCCCTGCTACCACAATACCAAGTGACCAGAACTGATTCATTATCAGCACTATCGCCCCTAAAATACTCATTGGGATAGTGGCGTTCTTTTGCAACTCTGCTCTAATAGCTTTCTTGGCTGTAATATAGTAGGCTATCGAAAATACGATAATATCAATTCCTATAATCAGCGCATAGCCTAAAATGAAATAATCCCCTTTAGTCTCACTGAAATGTCCAAATACTCTTGGAAAAAACACTGTGATTATAGAGTTTATTAAGCTTGATATATGCTTTAAGGTATATCCAATTGTTCCTAAGAACACAGTTTGTGTCATAGTTGTTTTATAACATAATTTTAAATAGAGGAAAGCAACAAGTATGATTGGAATATGTATAAGCAAGTAATTTAGCCCCTCTAATGGAAATAAAAAAATGTATACAAATACTAATGCTAAACAGCAAAATAAGCGAAGAACAAAATAGTTTCTCCGCTCCAAATTTCTAGCTAAAATTGTACATGGCACTGCTAATTCTATAGTGTTTAGCAGCATTATAATCGTCAAATGAATATTCATCTAATCCCCCAAAGTGCATAAGCTGACCAACTAAAAAGCTGGCCAGCTAAGATTAGTAATGTAATTACTGCTCAATAGCACCTGTATTAACATTTACTGTGAATGATGTTGCATCAAAGTCCTCAAGCACTGATGGGTCATCGCTAGATAATGTAACTGAACCATTCATGTTCAAATATCCTGATGTAGGAGCCTCAAGTGTGATTTCCTTCTGGCCATCTGCATTAGCTTCACCTGCTGTATATTTACCATTATACACATTTTTAATGTTTGCCACTACAACACCACTAATCTGGTTTACATAGAAGCCATGTGTAAGAGTATATGTTCCGTCTGCGTTAAGTACTAAAATGTCCTGATCAGTATTTACGCAGTCACCTTCGTAACCTGCCTCAACTGAATCAACCTCTGCTGTGTATACCTCAGCAGCTCCTGACTTTCCACAAGCTACCATTGACATAGCACATACTACTGCAAGTCCTGTTGCAATTAACTTTTTCATTTTTCTTTCCTCCAATATCCTTTTCATTATATTTATGTAGACGCATTTAGCGTTTCTACCACTTTAGTTTTCAACTTCCACTTTAATCACATTTTTACTTTTCTTTTTATGTCCGCTGAACAAAAAGACTATTCCTAATATTGCAAATAAAGCGACTACACCATACATAGCCATTCTCCATGGTGCCATCTTGTATTCAAGTGTTGTTCCATCAGAAAGACCGTTTACTGTATTAGAATTTACATGGGTGTAAATAATATTTTTAGCTGCCTGTCGCATGTATTTCAGGGATGAAGCATTGCTTGTATCTGCAATCTTGCTAGGAAGTGTAGATGCATTAGCAAGCATCAAATCATTTCCATTTGTGATTCCCCATTCAACGTTCATGTATCCATATCCGTTGTAATCAGTTACAACAGTTCCAAGGAATCCCCACTCATCTCTAAGGACACCATTTAAAAGGCTGCCGCAGCCACCAGACCAAACAGATCCGATTCTGTTGAATGAGCTCATTACGCCAAGAGAACTTCTCATTGTCTTTGTTTGAGTGTTTCCATCTTCATCCAAATACTTTAATTCAGCCACTGGCTCTTTGATGGCAATCTCAAATGCCTTGAGATACAACTCTCTCATTGCCTGCTCATTAGCCCATACACATGGACCGTTATCAATTCTATGGGCTTCCACATCATTTAATGCAAAGTGCTTAAACATTGTAGTAAGACCCTTTGAGCTAGTACCTTTAATTGTTGCCGCGCAAGTTTTACCTGTAATAACAGGATCTTCTGAATAATATTCGAAGTTTCTACCACCGAATGCTGTTCTATGTAAGTCACAGCCTGGAGCATACCAACCATCAACGCCTGCTATAACCGCCTCATTACCAACTGCAATACCATATTCGGTGGCAAGATCTGTATTCCATGTGGCTGCTACTAATGTTCCACAACAGTTAAAGTTTCCAGATGCACCAAATCCCAAGCCACCATATTGCTTTAATCCAGCAGGGCCATCTGTAGCATTGGACATTGGAAGTCCAATAGATTTAACAGGTATTGTTCCCTGGTTTCCTGAATAGATTAGCTCTGTCATTTCTTTTTCTGTTAATTCATCAAGCAGAGCATCCCATCTAGGATCATCATATGTAGCACCTCTTAGGACTACTGCATTTATTTTGTTGTTTTTACCTGTTGCTGGCTTTTCATCAGCATTATCATAATAATCAGGCTTGTACTCTTTAAAATTAGCTACTACACTGTCAGCTGCCTTCAGGTCATCTGCTGTAGGGGCTGTTGGCATTGTTGAAGCAAAATCTGTTCTTGAAAGAATTGTTGACTTTCCTTCTTCGAAATGAGCGTTCTGTTCATCAAATTTTGTTGTAGCTGCAACAGTTTGATGATTTGCTTTCCATTCATCCGAATAGTTTACGTATTCACCTGTTTGAGCCTCCACCTCTGTAGGTCTTGGATTAGATGAATCGTATACCACTTTGGAATCCACTACATATTCGTATTCGCAATTTTCACCATATAACTCATGGCTATTCTTACGTACTGAAATGATATAGCTTCCCTCGTCAAGCACATAACAGCCAGCATTCTTGTAATCAAAGCTTGCCATTGTATCTTTTCCAAAAGAAAGAGTGTACTCTTTTGTCTCTCCTGGTTTGATATCATCTGTTTTATCGTAGGCTGCCAATACAACCTCAGCTTTTTCAATATCTCCGTTAAATGGTGCGCTGTAATAAATCTGAACTACATCTTTACCTGCAACATCACCAGTGTTTGTTACTGACACTGTTACGTCGATATTGTTTCCATTTTCCTTAACATCTGTAATTGCCTGTGCAAATGATGTATAGCTAAGTCCATATCCAAATGGATAAACAACAGCATTGTCATAGTCGATTACACCCTCAGCTGCAGCTGTTTCATACCATCTGTATCCAACATAGATGCCCTCTTCATACTCAATCATGTATCCATCTGTGTTAGAGTATTTCTCTGTTGTTACATTTGCATAAGTTGGATCTGCTGCAAGATCTCTTGGCCATGTATCCACTGTATGACCAGATGGATTTATTTTGCCATCTAAAATCTCTGCAAGGGCAACAGTACCTCTTGAACCTGGATAAGCCATCCAAAGAACAGCATCTACATTTTCATCATCCTGCAATTCTCCAAGCTCCATAACATTGGCGCTGTTTATAACAACCACTACATTGTCAAAGTTCTCTTCAACATGCTTTAAAAGATCCTTTTCTTCCTTACAAAGCTCAAGCTCGTGCTGTCCATCTTCGTAATTTTTTGTTTCTGCTACATCATTAGACATGGCTGTTTCGCCACTTGAAATGCTTCCCTTTAAGTCAGAGCAAAGGTCCATACCTTCACCTCCCTGACGTCCTAATACAACAATGGCTGCATCATGATATTTTTCATATGATGCTGTGACACTATTGTTGTAATAGCTCATTGGGAATTCGCCAATGTAGTATGTCATCGCACTTGGCTTGTCCATTGTGTATGACATGGACTCAACCTTATCAAGATTCTCAGAATAGAGCTTTGTTAAAGTATCATTTACATTAAAGCCTTCGTCCTGGAGTGCCTTCTGGATAGATGTGCACTGAGCAGGATCGCCTGCTCCAGAGCCATTACCGCCCCAGACAACATCCACGCTTCTACGCCCAAACAATGAAACAGACTGCCCCTTCGAAAGAGGTAATGTTCCATTATTTTTCATAAGAGTAATGCCCTCTTCTGCAATTCTCTTTGTTACATCTTTTGCATACTTATCAATTTCTTCTGCTGTATCATAGTCTGTTGTGTAATAATCTGTGTCCCAGTTTTCACTACCTGGCTTTTGAACCATTACAGCCTCTCCGAGACCAATATAAGTATCCAAAATTCCCCCGAAATAATTTCCTGCCCCTGTAATTACAATTGCAAGGATTAGAAATATTATTCCAAGGATTGAAAATACTTTTCCTGACTTTTTTTACTTCCCATCAGTTCATCCTCCTTATAAAACTATTGTTATCTTAAAAATAAAAAAGCCGCCTTACAATTAAGACGGCATTATCTGTCATTTAGTAGTCATGAAATGCATTATGCTTCAGCAACTGGCCTGAACTTGGTGAACCTAATCTTCCAGAAATGATAGGGACCGGCCTCCTGTTAGAGACCAGTCCCTTTAATTTATGTCTTATTTAGTTGGAGTTATTACTATCTCATGAAGAACAGTACTGTTGCATTGACTCTGCCTTTTCCGTCCATTATGCCAATTCTTACCTTCTCATCTGTTGCTCCTACCCTGTTGATTTGAATTGCCTGCATGTTATTAAACATGTTCCTTGAGCCAAATAACTTCACCTTACGTTCCACTTCTAGTTCAATTATCTGTGGTCCTGTAGGCATGTATGTGGCAGAAGATTCTCTCATTATCTCGTCAAATGTATACGCCTGTTCCTATGCATCTTCTTGGCATCTCTGGGCAAACGGCGATCTTTTCATTCAACCTTACGTGATGATAAGGATCTGAACTACATCCCACGTATGTGTATCTGTAGAGTTCAAGAAACTTTTTAAACTGTCCAAAGACACCTGGTTTTTCTGGATTAAATGTTCCGTTAAGTACTCCACCAGTGTTTGAAAGCATTTCTTCACGTGTACTTAAAGCTGCATAGTCAACTGGTATACAGTGAACTACTAGTCCGCTATAATCTCAACTCCAGCATCTCTCATTTCAGGAAGTTCTTTAAGATAAAAATTGTCATTCTTGGCTGCTACAGAATCAAGATATATTCTGACTTTATACCCTCTCTTAACTGCTCCATGCGCAGTGCGTGCCACGCAACATCTTCCATCCACACCAACCATATTGATAGTATCTACTTTAAGCCGTTCTATGAACTGAACAAACTCTTCCGAAGAAAAAGCACTTGGCCATCTTTTGGCAAATACAAATTCAGATACTACGTCAAGACCTTCTGCCAGTACGTACTTATCTTCATTCTCAAGCTTGCCTACATTTCGCACATAGACTACTGGCATGTCTGAAGCAATAGCCTCATGAATACGCACGTTAACTCTCTCAAGCAAGTTTGGATCGTAGCTATTCATATATTTTTGTTGTATATCAATCACAAGAAGTATTTCCATATAGTATTATCCTAGACACATTTTTTAATCGAAAAGCTGCACAGCCGAAGCCATGCAGCAAATATACTTTCCTAAAATCACCTATATTATAACAAAGAATGCTATATTTTTGCATTTTATTGGACATATGGCTATGATTGCTACATACGATGAATTTATCAACTTATTTCAATTCTTCATTGGACGAATTAATCAGCCTGGTAATTAACAAAGTATTCATAAATATTTGCTACACTTACGTAGATGCAGTATATAGTGGGTGAATTGTTTGGAACCATGTAAAACCTACTTTTTAAATAATAATATTATTACAAGGATTGGTTTAATATGATGACATTTCCAAAAAGAAATATAATAGTACTTCTACTTATTTCATTAATGATTGCTTCCCTGTTTAATGGGGCAGTTTTGGCTACAGATTTGTCCGATAAGGAAACCATAATAGTTGGTGTACCTTCAGATAGATGCCCTATTTTTTATACTGATGATTCGTCTAAAAATATTGTAGGTATTGGAATTGATTTAATGAGTCTTGCGGCAGAAAATGCTGGTTATAATGTAAATTTTAAGATCATAGAAGACTCATCACTTAAAGACGCACTAGACAACCCTAATTATGATTTGGTAATGCCTTTTGGCAGTTCTATAAAAAGTACCTCAGGACAACCTTCAATCGTATCAGATAATCTTATGACAACACCTTTCACGATTGTCACTTTGAGTAACGGTTACATTCAATCTTTAGAACAAATAAAGGTTGGAATGCTACAATCGATGGCAGGTGTTGCTGATACTGTTCACACTTTGTATCCAAGTATGAATCTTGTTTTGTATGAAACTATGCCTGATTGTGTGAATGCTCTTCGAAAAGGTGATGTTGACGCATTACTTTACAACTCTTATGTATGGAGTTATGTGCTTCAAAAACCATCATATTCAGATTTAGAAGTTCAACCAACAACAATGTTCTTAATGGATTTTAGAGTTGGTGCTGTTGATACCCCCAAAAGTCAGGAGCTAATAAACCAGATTAATGTAGGCATTTCTAAGATTAATGATAATCAACGTCAGGCGATTATATTGGATTATACATCTCGGCGTCTGTATAAAAATGATTTCTTTGACTACTTATATATCTATGGCAATCTAATCATTATATTTGGATTATTATTGGTTTTTATTATTCTGCATTTCGTTTCAAAACAATATGCAATAAAAAAAGAGCAAGATGAGCAAATCCGCCAATTAATTGAGTATGATGCTCTTACTGGAACCTTAAGTCTTGATGGTTTCCGTAAAAAAGTTAAAACGCTATTAAGGGAGAACCCAACTTTAACGTATTTAATATCTTATAACAATATTAAAAACTTTAAATTTATAAACGATAAAATGGGTATGAATTCAGGTAATGATCTTTTAGTTTTTTGGGCTGATAAAACCATGAATTACCTGTCTGAAAAAGAAGCTGTTGCAAGAATGGGGGCTGATCATTTTGCAGTTTTAGCTCTAGTTCCAGATGACAATAATCTTTTCAATCAAGAAAAGACTGTATTTGAACCTGTAAAAAACTATTATATAAATCAGGGTATCGACTATACAGTCCAGTTATGCAGTGGTGTATACGTTCTAACAAGTGATGATTACTCAGATATTAATGTTGATAAGATGTTGGATTATGCCCATTTAGCAGAAGAGAAAGCTCACAATTCTGTCTCAGGTGTGGGATATGAAATATACAATACTGACCAATGGGAAAAAGCTAAAATGGTTGCCGACATCTGTGGTCATTTTTCAACGGCTGTAAAGAATAATGAAATACAAGTATGGTACCAACCACAAGTTAATTATAAGACAGGCAAAATAGTTGGTGCCGAGGCCTCATGTAGATGGAACCACGAAAAGTTAGGCTGGATAAGTCCTGACATATTTATACCTATGTTAGAACAAGCAGGGCTTATCTATGATTTAGATTGCTTAATATGGGATAAAGTATGTCAAGACCTCCATAGATGGAATGAAAAGGGTATCCAACATTCCATTTCGATAAACTTATCACGTTATGACATTGAAAAAAATAACAACATTGCGGACTATTTCAACAATCTGGTACGAAATTATAATATCGCTCCGTCACAGCTAAGGGTTGAAATTACTGAAAGAGCATATGTTGAAGATACTGAGCTTCTAATAAAAACAACTACTGCCCTTCAAAAATATGGTTTTATTGTTGAAATGGATGATTTTGGTAGTGGCTATTCTTCATTAAATATGCTTAAAGAGGTTCCTGTTGACGGAATAAAGCTAGATTACATCTTTTTAAAGGACGAGAAGAACAAAGAAAAAAGCAAAATCATTATTAACTATATAATCAAAATGCTTTTGCAGCTTAAATTCAACTTTATTGCTGAAGGTGTCGAAACCAAAGAACAGGCTCAATTTCTTTTAAATATAGATTGCGAACAAATGCAAGGATATTATTTTTATAAACCTATGCCTGTAACTGATTTTGAATTATTAGATTTCGATAACATAAATAATAAAACCGCCAATAGAGCATACATTACTTAAATATCCTTTATAAAGTTAGATTTATAAGATTTGTAATAATAAAATAAGCCCTAAACCGAAGAATTCGTTCATGAATATCCTTGGTCTAGAGCTTATTTTTTACTGAATTTTAGACTAACACACCACCTAATTACCATCCGCATTTACATCTATCTCCATATGACCGGTGTCATATCCACAATCGATATGAACTGTTTTCGGGATAATTAAATCTTCATCAGCTACAGGATATGTTAAATAAAGTTTATCGTCCTTCCATGTAAACTCTGGTTTATCACCCTCATATTCGGTATAAATCCACTCTTCATAAGCATAATTTGTGTTTGAATCAGTGCCATCAATAGTGTCATTAAGTATGATTCCATAGCATCCCTTCTCTTTACTTATTATTCCATATACCTTGTATCTACCTGTAGAATCCTCTGCTAAAGATATAAGGGCATCTTGGGAATTATCAATAGTAGTTCCCCACTCCACTGGTGTAAAATTAAATTCATTAAGAACTCTATCAATCACATGTGTATAGTCATCACTCTCCTCTACTATTACCTCAGGCTCATATTTTTCTACAGTCACATGACCTTTAGCCTTCTTACCTGTAACAGTAACTGTATATGTTCCAGCTTCTTGAATACCTACTTCAAAACTTGTTGTAGGAATGTTGTTGCCTTGATATACTGGATCATCTTCTCCACTTTGAATAGTTAATGCAATACTTCCACCTTCACTATCTACCCATACAGAAAAGCTGTCACCTGACTCACATTCAATATCATGCGAATATGATGTATTTAATATAGAAAAATCTATTTCAAAAGTATCATCTGTTTCTACCTTATTTCCATTAAATGTGGCTCCGCTATTGCCACATCCACATAAAGCAGCTGAAATTAATACAGTTAATACAACTTTCCATTCTTTCATTACGTTTCTCCCTTCAGAATACATTAATATAGTTTTAATTGTTTATTTATCTGTGTCTTATACACCCTTTTGGCATAAAAATAACCCCTCCGTATATACGAACTAAACTAAGCTTAGTATATCACAGAAGGGTAAGTTATTGGACAAAGTTATATGATTGAATTGATTACGTATTATCCGTGCCTATAAAATATTAATCATTGAATCTAAGGAATTTCTTTTCTTATTGCCTAAAAGACTTTTAAAATCATCAGAGCGATATCCTAAATCCAAAAAACAGATAGGATAGATATTTTCCTGCAAATTAAAGACTTTTTGTGTTTGCTCAACATCATTGACTCCAGCCCAACAAGTATCTAATCCAATATCAGTAGCAGCAAGCATCATATGTGTTGCAACAATGGTTTCCTCCTTCATTTGAATCATAATTCATTATACGGGCTAATTTTTTTAATGTCAGTAAAACTTTTTCATAACACAAAAAGACCAGCCGAAGCCAGTCTAATTGGGGTAATCAAAATCAAGATAAAGCATTCTAATTTATTTCTAAAGAAATCTAAAATTCAAGTACATTTGGAAACTATCGTGCTATTATTCCAGCATTGAAAGGAGAACTACCTTGAATAAGAAAAGAATTATAGCATTAGGTTTTGTGATGGCTGCTTTAATTATTGCTTTTACAGCATTCACATTAATAAATAAGAAAGATGTAAACAAAGGCTCTGCCCTAACACTTGAAGGCAATACAATTGTCGTTAGCATCTTTGCTAGTGATACCAACACAAACTGGAATGACAAAGAGGATGTTGCGAAGAAGTCCACCATTTACACTTATCTAGATATTGCCTGCAATTATCTTGAGGATGCTGCATCAAAGTATGATAAAAAAGCTACTTTTATTAGCAATAAGAAGGATTTGGAATATAGTATAACATTTGATAAAAGCATAACCTGCTCAGAAGTGGTAGATAATGGCGAACTTGATGAGACTGTCTGGGAATTTATTGCTAGTAATATTGATGAAAGTACATTGAAACAAAAGTATGATGCTACAAATGTAGTATATATGCTTTACGTAGATTCAGACGAAAGCAACACTGCTATTAGCTGTACCAGGGATTATTACGACGGCATGCCATACGATTCCGAAATTGTTTACTTATATAATATAGATGGAGGAACAGTAAATTGTCCTGCCGTCTATGCTCACGAGATTCTTCATACATTTGGTGCTCCTGATTTATATACAACTGATGATGAATTAGGAATCACACAGGAGGTCTTAGATTATGCTAACAAAAACATGAGCAACGACATTATGCTTACCTGTTCAGACCTGTCAACAGATGAATACAATTACCAAGAAATTACAAATGAAGTTGATGACATAACTGCTTATTATGTGGGTCTTACCTCAAAATGCGAAGTGTTAAATCAATAAAATTAGAATATCTTCTGAGCCTTTGAAAAAATCCCTGTAAATTTAATATAAGACATGGGCCTTCTATGATAAAATTTTTAAATATCAAGGAAGTTCCTGTACCTATGACCTGGACTCCTCTGCAAGATGTCATTGATGTCATGCCTACATTTGAAATAAGTAGTTAATATAATTATCGACTTTTTTATTCAAAGCCTAGTTTTTAGCAGGTCATAAATTATCCTCAATTTTGTTGTATTATCACCATATACAGTTATGTCCATGGATGGAATCAACCTATGAAGCTTAGTCCTAAGAGAAAAATTATATCTATTAATATTATATTGCTAATTCTTGTTATCCCATTTTTTATATCTGGGGTTTCTTTTGCTGCTTCAAGCAATGAAAATACCATCATTGTCGGCGTTCCAACGGATAGATGCCCTATGATTTATATAGATGATTCTGATGGTTCAATCATTGGAATTGGACCAGAATTACTTCGTATTGCCTGTGAGAATATCGGTTATAACGTTGAATTTATTGCTATGGAAGAATCTTCACTAAAGGATGCGCTAGATAATACCTCCTATGATATAGTCATGCCTATAGGAAGCGAAATTGAAAGTGCATCTGGACAGTCATCAATCGTTTCTGACGATTTAATGCTAACTCCTCTCACTGTTGTAACTTCTGAGGGCGATAATGTATCAGACATTAATCGTGCAAAAATTGGAATGCTTCAGTCTCAAGCTGGTATAGCAGACACGGTAAAAAGCCTATATCCAGATATTGAAGTCATACTGTATAAAGATATGTCCAAGTGTGTAGAAGCCCTACGTAAAGACGAAGTTAACGCATTACTTCATAATTCCTACGTTTGGAGTTATGTCCTTCAGAAGCCTTCATATATCGATTTGCATGTTCAACCAACTACAATGCTTTCAATTGGTTTTAGAGTTGGTGCTTTAGATACACCTAATAATCAGGCGCTTATAGAAAAACTTAATGAGGGTATTGCTATGATTAGTGATACCCAGCGCCAGGCTGTTATTTTAGATTATACTTCTCGTAAACTGTACAAATATGATGTACAGGATTATCTTTACGCCGATAGATATGTCTTTATCATGTGTACAATTGTAATTGTTCTTGTAGCACTTCACTTTCTAGCAAAGCAACAACTGTTAAAGAAAAGAACCAACAATCAAATTCGCCAAATGATAGACTATGACTCACTTACTGGTGCTCTTAGTATGGCCGGATTCCGTGAAAAAGTAAAAGAACTACTACTGGAAAATCCTTCCACTCCATATATTATTTCTTACAACAACATTAAGAATTTCAAATTCATAAATGACAAAATGGGAATTAACTCTGCTGATGAACTTCTATGCTTCTGGGTAGAAAAATCATTGGAGTATTTCTCTGACAAAGAGGCTATGGCCAGAATTTATGCAGATCAATTTGCTGTTTTATGCTGCCTACCTGATGACAACGGTTTCGAAGCAATGGAAACAAACGTATTTGAACCAGTCAAAAAATATTATATTAATCAGGGCAACGACTATGAAGTTCAGATATCCAGTGGTCTTTATGTCTTAACTCCTGAAGATTATAAAAATATTAACGTTGATAAGATGCTAGACTGTGCTAGATTAGCTGAAAAGAAAGCACATCTATCTGTTACCGGGGGTTACGAAGTATATAACATAGATCAATGGGAAGCAGGAAGACTGCTTTCAGATATCTGCGGTCATTTTTCTACTGCTGTAAAACAGAATGAAATAAAAGTCTGGTATCAACCTCAAGTCAACTATAGAACTGGTGAAATCATAGGCGCAGAAGCTCTCTGTAGATGGAACCACGAAAGGCTAGGTTGGTTGAGCCCAGGTCAATTTATCCCAATGCTAGAACAAACTGGTCTCATCTACGATTTAGATTGTCTAGTTTGGGAAATAGTTTGCAAAGATATTCATAGATGGAACGAGCAAGGATTTAAACGTTCTATATCAGTTAACCTATCTCGATTTGATATAGAAAAGAACAAAAACATCTCAAAGCACTTCAAGAATCTTATCGAAAAGTACGATATTGAACCTTCTCAGCTAAGAATAGAAATCACTGAGAGTGCCTATGCTGATGATAACGAATTACTATTAGAGACAACTGCTCAGCTACAGGATATAGGATTTGAAGTTGAAATGGATGACTTTGGCAGTGGCTATTCATCCCTAAATATGCTTACAGAAATTCCAGTTGATGGAATTAAACTTGATTATGTTTTCCTAAAAAACACTAAGAACTTTGAGAAAAGCAAAATTGTGGTCAAGCATATCCTACAAATGCTTCGTAACCTAAAATATAAATATATTGCTGAAGGCGTGGAAACTAAAGAACAAGCCGATTTTCTTATTGCTATAGACTGTGAACGAATGCAAGGCTTCTACTTCTACAAGCCAATGCCTGTAGAAGAATTTGAAATTCTCGATTTCGATAACATAGAGTTGTAATATTGTATTATAGGCTGCCGATGGCAGCCTTTTCTCATGGACTATCTTTCATTAATAGGATCAATACTGATATTCTGTGTAGGCTTAAATCTTGTTTGGGGCAAAAAGATTCGTGTAGCAAATATGCTACCTGCCGCAGTTCTCGCTGTAATAACAGCTTATATCCCATTTTTTAACTAACAAAAAAGGAGTCTCCAAATGAAAACCTGTCATCTTAGCCATTGATGAAGCTCAGTATATTTACCATAAGCTAAACCGTGCAGGTGGCGCTTCCACAATCATTGACAGTAATGCCATCACTGCACTTGCCGGTTACAGCCAGGGCAATCCTCGACTCATAGACAATGAATTCATATTTTGTCAGCACATATAGTTATACTCACCGGCTAAAACCCGTTGCTGCGTTCCATTTGGAAGGATTAATTTTGCTTCAAGTCCTACAGGAATAAATAGATGAATATGAACTTTTTCGTTAATATAATCCCATCCCATTTCTATTTTTCCTGCTGGTGAATCATATGTTGCTTTTGCAGAAGTAAGTCCATTTGCATCATCACCTATATATATTTCAGGTTGTATTATCAGCTCACCATCACAATAGTGTATTCCACATACACCATCCATAATCCAGCCTACAACAGCTCCATAAGAATAGTGATTAAGAGATGCTTTTGGTTCCTTTCCCGGCTGAATTCCATCCCAGTTTTCCCAAAGGGTTGTGGCACCTTGATTTACCTCATATAACCATCCTGGCATTTGTGGATTCAATAGCAATTGATATGCCTCTTTTATATATCCTCTTTTCGCCAGCTGCCTGCATATTTCAGGTGTGGTTAGAAATCCTGTATTTAGCTTTCCATTTTCTCTTTTTACCATCACAGCTAACTGTTTTGCCGCAAGCTTGTCGGCCTCTTCGTGTAAAAGCCCAAAAGCCAGTGGTCGTACTAATTGACATTGGCGTTCTGTAGTAATCAATCCATTTTCTGTATAAACTTCAATATAGCCTTGTCTTGCTTTCTCAGACACGCGAATTAACTCATTGACTTCAGCTTCAGGTCTATCTAAAATTTTGGCAATCTTTGACATAAGCATTCCGGAATATGCAAAATAGGCATTAGCAACATCATAGTTACCATCCTTCATGCTTTCAGCCGCGCTTCGGCCTGGCTCACACCACTCGCCATAATTCATCCCCTTTTCGATCACATAATTTCTATTCTTTTTCGAATGAGACTTGTTAAAAAGTTTTTTCTTACGCGCCTCTTTCTTCAAGAATGAATACCAGTTGCACATCATGCTATAGTTTTCACTGAGAACACGCTTATCCCCGGTCAATTGATATATTTCCCAAGGCACAATTATAATAGCGTCTCCCCACGCAACGGATCCAGCCAATAGCTTGGCAAAAAATCCAGGTTTATTGTTAGGAGGTGCAATGTTCATTACTCTTCCATCAGAAAGCTGTGTATACCTACACTGTCTTAACCATTTTTTCAATACAGGAACTGATTCCATCAAACGCAGTCCTGTATATGCAAATATACCAGCATCGCCAGTCCAACCAGCACGTTCTCTTGTTGGGCAGTCTGTTGGAATATCACAAAAGTTTCCTTTCTGACTCCACATTGCATTTTTTACCAACTGATTTAGCGCTGTATTTGATGTAGTCACTGAAAGAGTATCCATCATCTGAGAATACACCGCATGGGCATAGAATACTGCTTTTGATAAATCGGCATTTGTCTCTACTTTTACATAACGAAATCCCATGATGGTAAAGTTTGCATGATAATGGTTATACCCAGCTTTCATTGTATAATCAATAGTCTGGTAGGTTCCACCTTCTTTATGACGTTTTCTATCTTGAAAGTTTTCCTGTGTAAACTCTCCATTTTGGTCTAATGTCTCACCATGAATCAGGCGTATTTTTTCTCCTGCCGCTCCATTTGGAATTATAAGCTCAATCTGTCCCGCTAGGTTTTGACCAAAATCAAGAACTGTATCTCCTTTTGGAGTTTTAATGATTGTTGCATCAAACCTCTCCATTCTTAGTATAGGCACAGTATCCATTGCTTTCAAAAGCTCATACCCAATAGGTACTTCCTTCACTTCATGCCAAGCCATCTCATCATCTGACAAGTCCTCCATTCTGGCATCATATACCTCGCCATGTTGCATATCATTCTGTCTAAGAGGGCCATTTTGTGATGCTTGCCATGTGTTATCAGTTGACACAATGGCTTTCCCGTTAATCTCTAGCTGGCATATTACTGCCGTTTTTTCGCCAAATAAATTTCTGTCACCATCTACACCTGATGTACTACGATACCAACCATCACCTAAGATAATATGTATTTCATTTTCTCCAGTCTTAACATAGTTTGAAATGTCATATGTTTGATATGGTATTTCGAATTTATAATTGGCTGTTCCTGGTGTAAGCACATAATCAGTTATTTTTTGCCCATTTATATATATTTCATAGAGTCCACAAGCACTGGCATATACTCTTGCAGTCTCTATTTTCTCCATTGAATCCAGGCAGAATTTCTTTCTAAAAACTGATGCTGGCTTATGAGGAAGAAACACTTCCTTTTTTTTATGCTTTTTCTCGTTCCATGCTTTTAAAGCCGTAGAGTTCATATAATCTGGAGTACCTATATCAAATTGATACCCAATTTCCTCACTTGGCTCAATCCATTTAGCATACCAGTCATCACTGTTAAGCAGGCCATATTCAAAGGTGCCTCCATCTGCCCATTCACCTGAGCAATCGTCCTGATCCCATAAACGGATAGTCCATGACATGTTATCTCTTGACCTATGCTCTGGTGCAATAATAGCATGCATTTTCTTGGATTCTACCTTGCCAGTATCAAGTATTATCTCACTACCCTTTTTTACAACTATTTGGTATGCGCTCTGCATAATACCTTCCTGACACTGCCATGAAACATATAAATCCTGTGCATCTATTCCTATAGGATTATTCCGGTACTCGGTTTTACAATTTATTGCTTTCATCTATTCCTGTTACCTCTCGCTCATTGGGTGTTTTAATTCACATACTCTTTTAGAAACTGAGAACTAATTTCAGCAGAAATTATTGGTGACTTCTGTTCCCAATTTCTATGGCTTTCAAGAACAACCGCTTCTACTTCATTCTCTTTTGCAATTTCAAGCATTCCTTGTAAATCCATACTTCCTTTTCCAAGCTCACAACTATCGGTTTTTAAGATTGATGAAAGTGGTCCCGTCTGTTTTGAGCCTCTATCATTGATATGCCAAAGTTTCATTCGCTGCCCAAGTTTACCCATCCAGTATTCAGGATTCACTCCAATATCAGCAGCCCAATATGAATCAAATTCAAAATTCACATATTCCGGATTGGTCTCTTCAATCAAAACTTCATAGGCCATCTTTCCACTTTTTAATCTTCTGAACTCGCAATTGTGGTTGTGATATAAAAGACTTAGTCCTTCGTTCTTTAGCAATTTTCCTGCTTCATTCAAATTATTTGCCAGGTCATAAACTGCCTTCTCATCGGTATAATCAAAGTGATGCATGCCTGTAATAACCACATATTTTGTTCCGTAAAGATGAGCCTCTTTTGCCACTTCCTCTGTTCTTTTCAATACGCTACCCAAGTCAGAGTGTAAACTAATAACTTTAAGGCCGGACTCATCTATCAATTTTTTCCAGTTCAGCTTGCCACTTTTTCCCATAGGCATCCCTGCCAGACGAGTCAAGGCTCTTATGATAAATGGCATGGGGTGAATCATGTATGAACATAATTCAATCCCCTGATAGCCAGACGCTCTCAATCTACCCAATGTGTCTTGTGCCTTTTTTTGATTGCCTATCACGGTTCGAAGCTGAAACTGTTGTATTCCTCGAATCACCCTCTACTACCTCACTTTCTATTATTTCTTCTGGCCTTTTGCCTGAATCTCAGCCATCTTTTCCTTTGAAAGAGGGCTTATTTTCATGCATATAATTGAGATAATCCATCCTATTATTGGAAATCCATAAAGCAATAACACTGTCAGATACTTAATACCATTAGTCATAGGATCATTTGGCTGTGGCATAGTTGTCTCATAACCAATAAGAGCAACACAGCCCATGGTAATCACTGTTGCTAACGACGATACAAGTCGGTCAATCATAGAATAGGTAGCTGTAACAACAGCAGGAATAAACTTTCCAGAACGGTCTTTCTCATAATCGACTACATCCGCACTCATTGATGTTGTAGCTGCTGTGACACCCATTTTTGTTCCATTAACAGCTAGAGTTAAAACGAAATATACAATAGTTGGAAGTACTGCAACTGTAATCGTTCTCGTATTAATTGTCAGTAAAAATACAGTCATAAGTACTGTTGCAATGAGACTTACAAATGACCAGAATGAAATAGCTTTTCTACTTCCATGCTTACCTGCATACTTTCCTCCAATAATGGCGAACACGATTGAAGGAAGCATCGCAATTACACTGATTAATGTGGAAAGCTGCATATTTCCGATCAGTATTCCAAACATCATTGTTGATACAATAGATTGACTACCAACCTGATTTGCAAGTTTTACAGCAGAGGCTGAAATCACGTAGGTTTGCATTGCTTTATTCTTGCCTAAAAGCGAAACCATATCTTTAAAAGAAACCTTTTCATTATTGGTTGCAGCCACATCTTCAAAATTTTCTGGACAGTCAGTCTCAGATACACCTATGCAAGCCAGAATAATGAACACAAGAGAGATTGTCACTGTTACAATGCACGAAGTGCTAAGCATTTCAACAGAATATGTATTTTGATACTTTGGAAGAATTACCATTGTGATTAAAATTGTCATAATCATTGGCGCAAAGTAACTATAAACAGTTGCCCATACCCCTACCATTGGTCTTTGCTCAGGATCATTTGTCATTACCGGACCCATTATTTGGCCTGCAACATTATTCATGGC
The DNA here is from genome assembly GCF_900113655.1 of Pseudobutyrivibrio sp. OR37. Taxonomy (GTDB): domain Bacteria; phylum Bacillota; class Clostridia; order Lachnospirales; family Lachnospiraceae; genus Pseudobutyrivibrio. Next base: position 24,827 of record NZ_FOQF01000031.1, read on the forward strand.
GTATCCAAATAAATAAATGACATACATTACTACGAAAAGTATAATTCCATGTCCTTTACCACTTCCCCAAATAAATAACAATAAAACCGCTGCAGACTGAATCAGCCATCCGCCAAAAAGGAATATACGAATCTTTCCAAATCTGGTGTTAAATTTATCCACGAATACTGCAATTACAGGATTTAGAACACCCTCAAGTATTCTACTGAATGTAAGAATAGTGCCCATTATCGCAGTTGCAATACCATACCCAGCATTTCCAACATAACTGACGTAAGTCATTAAGATATAAAAACACATTGCGTTTGCAGAATTCATTTGTGATAAGGCAATTTGCCAGTTCTTTGCTTTTCTGTAATTAATCTGATTTTCCATTTTTGCTCCTTTTTACTATCATTTTGTATCTAGCGTAGACTTCCAAGAAATCTCAGGCTTTCCTTTGGATGTCGGCTCATATCATTTCGATCAACGCCAATAAGTCCAAAGGTCATCTTGAATCCCTTTTGCCATTCGAAATTGTCTAGTAATGACCAATAAAAATACCCTTTAACTGGTAATCCATCATCTATACATGATTTAATCTCATCAGTAGCAGTTTTTATGTACTCTACTCTCTCGTTATCTTCTGATGTTGCAATTCCATTTTCCGTAACAATTAAATCTCCTTTGAAGGACTTTGCCACCTTTCGAACTACATTTCCAATTGCTTTAGGATAGTTTTCATATCCCATCTGGGTTGTTTTAACTCCATCAGGTAAACGTTCCTCCCCCTGCTCATCGAAGCATTTTCTCGTATAACATTGGACGCCGAGGAAATCATCGCCTTCAATAGCTGGAAGATAATGAAGTAATTCTTCATCCCATACTCTTTCAACTGCTTTAGTTGATTCTGCACTATTTGATTCTTCAAGTGATTGTAAATCATGCAATGATAATGTAATTCCAACCTTTAAATCAGGCCTAGCTTCTCGAATTGCTTTTACCGCAGCCATGTGTGCTTTCATTACAATTCGGTCTCCTTCATCTGAGCACTGTGATACAAATACAGCAACATCTCTTGGGTCTTTAAATCCAAATGCCTGTGCACTTTCCATTGCAGCTTGAATCATACGATTCTGATCCAAATTGATACCAACCTGAACCTTCGAATCTTCTTCTGCCTGTTTTTCTTCTAGAGAACGACTTGCACTCATGCGAGCCATCATGCTTTTCATCAGTCCAGCCAATTGATAACGCATATTGGCTTCATTGATGGTGCAAACATAATGAATTCCTTCTCCCAATTCTGAAACAATTCGTCCGCAGTATGCAGCAAAATCATCAATGACCTCAGGATTCTCCCATCCGCCTTTACGAATTAACCACTTAGGAGATGTAAAGTGCATTAGAGTGATAACCGGTTCCACTCCATTTTCTACACAGCACTTAATGACATCCTTGTAATGCTCTACTTCTGCAGAATCCCATTTGCCCTCCTCTGGCTGTATTCTTGCCCACTCAACTGAAAATCGATATGCATTCAGTCCAGCATCCTTTAATAGCTTTATATCCTCTTCAAAATGATGATAATGATCTACTGCCAAACCAGAAGGTTCATCAAACATACTGTGCTCCAAATTCTCCTGAACCCAATAATCACTGTAAATATTGTTTCCTTCTACCTGATGTGCAGCTGTGGCAGCCCCCAATAAAAAACTCTTCTCAAACATATTCCTTCTTCCTCCTTAGTTAAATGTTAAGTTGTGAACACATTATATTGGGATGAACAGATATTGTATTTTATTAATTTGATGTGTATTATAGTTTTATGATATTTGCTATATTTTTCCCTTTTTGCACAATTTCCTACTGCGCAAATTTATGAAAAAGTTACAATGGGAGGCTGATATGAAATGCTATTATCACAATTAGAATTGATTTATCAAATATATGGAGTTCCAATCTCAGTATTTGATTTAGATGGGACATGTAAGAAACTTATCCCTGATAAGAATTTTAATGGCGCTTTTAAACTATCTGATATTCCTGAATGGACACACTTTAGTTCTTTTACAAATCAAGTTTGTTGTCTTGTCTTAGATTCCCTGCTTCTATTGGGATTTATCCCAGATCTTTCAAATAAGCAGATAATCGTCTTGGGGCCTGCCACTACTGTCGAGATGAATTCTGTTTCCCTGAAACATTTTACGGGTCAGATAAGCTCCAGCTATTCAAAAGAGATTGCTTTAGCAATATCGAGTACACTTGCTTCGATGAAATTGACTGACCTACATCAATTTAAAGCTACCTTATCTCTAATAGAATCCCTATTGGGTGTGGAAATACACGATATTAAAACAATTAGCGAATACTCAACGAACTTAACTCAGATAAATGCGCTAGAGAAAGTTACTAATGCAATTACAACAGAGATTACTTTTGACGATCATGACTACACTGACACAGATATTCAGGACAGAATTCTATTTTATATTTCTCATGGCATGGTTGAAAATCTTGAGAATCTTGTTATTCCAGAGCAATTTATGGAATCGATGAATAGATTAAATCTACGATATGCTAAAAATTCACTCATTGTTTTGAACTCTCTCAGCCAACGTGCAGCTCTATCTGCAGGCGTGCCATTACGTTCTACTGACTCTTTAGGAAGGGCTTTTAGTGACCAGATAGAGTCCTCGCCTGATGTTGAGTCCCTAATTCAATTATCAGCAAGAATGTTCATTCCCGCTGCCTATGCAAGGTTGGTCAGAGATGTTAATATACCTGGCAACACAAGTCGTGATATTCGAACTGTAATAATATATGTTCAAAATCATTTTAGAGAACAGATAACTGTCAAGAAACTTGCTGAATTAGTGAATTTATCAGAAGAACATTTATCCAGAAAATTTAAATCCGAAACAGGCATGACACTAAAGAGTTTTATTGTTAAAGAAAAAATACACGAGGCAGAGGCTCTACTTCGCTTCACAGATCTATCACTATCATCAATTTCAGAAATATTATCATTTTCATCACAAAGCTGGTTTCAAACTGCTTTCAAAAAGCAGACTGGAAAGACACCTATGGAATATCGAAAGGAAGCCTAGTGATAGGCAATATGCCATATTTTTAAACATAAAAATAGAGCTACACCATATGATGTAGCTCTAAGAAGGAGAATAACTTAAATGAAAAGAAAATTATAAGTCTACTTCCGAATCCAAAATCTGGCCTGTTGTCATATCGATTTCATATGTATATTCAACATGACCAACTACTAACTTAACCTCATATACTCTAACACCATCTTCTGTGTCATCCTCTACATGAGAATATCCAACTTCACTTTCAATATATCCTGCTTTATTAAGTGCTATTTGCAAAGCTCTATCTGCCGAAATATCCTTTTCCATCATTGCAGCCATGGCTGTCTTTGATGGTGCAGTTGATAATGCGATAACTGATAAAAGTGCTAATGAAAATACGAAAACCTTCTTCATATCTGATTCCTCCTCTGTAGTAACTAAAGGATTATTTGTTATTTGATGAATAAAGAATAACATGTAGTCTGTCACACAAGTATCACATCATAAAACACAAACTACAAAGGTGTTGAGCTCACAGCCTTATCTGTTACCATAAGTAAAAATAAAGCCCACATTGCTGTGAGCATTATTTTCTTTCCGTCCTTAACTGTGAATAGTAACAAGCCTTGAAAATCCAATAAATAATATATATTCTCTATGTATAAAACTAAGAAACAAGAGGGAAACTATGCAAATCAGAACTGCTACTAAAGATGATCTAGCTGCAATAGCAGATGCTAAAAGTCACGGTAGATCTGGGCTAGTTCTTACCTGTAAAGATAAGCTAATTACTTACTATTCAAAGTTTGGTTTTGTAAATGAAGGTATAAGTGAATCCGTGCATGGTAATGTCACTTGGTATCAAATGAGGTTAACCCTATGAGAAAACTAATTCTATTTGGTGATTCAAATACATACGGATATGATCCAAGGGATTTCCTTGGAGGCAGATATGGTGAGGATGAACGCTGGGCTACTATTGTTCGCAACGCCCTAGCAGACCGCTTTGATGTCATCGAGGAAGGAATGAACGGTCGCCAGCTCCCATCCATAGAGTATGGCTACTTCACCAACCTTCTCACTGACCTTTCAGCAGAGGATATCTTTGTCATGATGCTTGGTACCAATGACATATTGCTAACCTACAATCCCAACGTAGAGCTAGTTGTGACAAAGCTTGATAGAATCCTAAGCTATGTCAAAGAAAACTGTAAAGCTCAGTTCATCCTAATAGCTCCACCTTACATCAAAGTAATTGAACCAGAAATGCAGCGTTACCATAATTGTTGCATAGAGATGAACCAGCGCTTCCTCAATCTAGCAAAACAATATGACATCACCGCCTTCGATGCCAGCGAGTGGAATATTGCTATGGGTTCTGATGGAGTTCATTTTTCAATTGATGGGCATAAAAAGTTTGCCGAATCTCTATTGGAAGTTTTACAAGGAATATTATGATGTTAACATTAAAGCAATTTGTAGCTATTACTGGATTATTATTTACAGCATTTGGAATCGGCTACAAAGTTGGCCGAGATAGCAATGCAAAGAAATAGCCGTCCTGCAGCCTGGAAAACTTAGGACGGCTTAAAACGTTTTAATTAATCTAGGCCACCGTCTATCGGTAACGCCTTTTCTTATCGTCATTATATAGACAATCAAATTATTTGTAAATATATATTGTTCTTTTCTATGGTCTTGGTGTCATTTCATTCCATCTATTATGCTTTCAAAATGTAGACTAGCTTTATCTGTTACCATTAACTTATTTCCAATCATTACTCTAATACATAATCAAATGAGTTTCCTATCTGGCCTACGCCTACGCTGCCAAACTCGATACTTCCTCCATTTGCAATGCTTGCGTTCCAGTCAACCGGTGTGATTACATAATAATCACCACTTGTTGTGACATTTACATTCCAGCTAGAATCGATGTTTACCTGATTCTTATTTACCTTTAATGTCCATCCGTTAACTGTGTTTCCTGTGGCATTAGAAATCTTATAGCTTACCTGAAAGCCGCTTCCCCAGTTATTGATTGTATAACTAAGCTCTAATCCCTTATCTGCTGGCTGTGGAACTGGTGTTGGAACTGGTGTTGGCTGAGGTGTAACTGACTGCTCAGCTACCTTCTCAAATACCCATTCCTGATTTGGATTGCCATAATATAACCACTGACATACATTGGTGCCTTCAACTTTTTTGTGCTCATAAACATCAATGTAACGCACTTCCTTAGAAGACCTTGTAGCAATAGTATAAACACCATTTGTCTTGGTATTCTTTAATAAGAACTTCTGAGCATCTCCTCCATATGCATTGTAAATACCAATATTTGCACCATCTTCAGCAGAACCATTTGCTACATCAAGCATGAAGTCGCCAAGCTTAGATGTGAGGGTAATATATCCGTCATTTGTATTCTTAACATACCATTTTTGGCCATCAAGGCCTCTTCCTGTTCCAATACAAACATTTGCACCAGCCTTAGCTGAATCACCTTCAACTGTAAGATACTTCTGTGAATTTGTATTCTTTAAATAATACCAGCCATCATCAATATGTGCTGTTGAATTCGTATTTACGTTTTGTCCAGATGGTGTAGGTGTTGGCGTTGGTTGTGGTGTAAATGAGCCAGGATTACCAAATGTCTCTGTAAATGCCTTTACAACTTCATCATAGGCTGGCTTTGCAACACCAATATTTGACCAGATAAGTGGCTTTTCATTTCTAATCCATGTCTCTGCATCTGATGGTCCCCACCATGTGATACATGAAATGTTTCCACCATTCTTTTTTGCGGCGTTAATATTTTTAAACAGGCGATATGCGTAATTGTTCAAATCATAATCGCCTTTGTTTGTGATATCAAGCTCTGTGATCTGCACTTCAAATCCTGCACGAAGGAATGAGTTAAGTGCATTTGTATAATAATCTACTGAAGGAAAGCCTGTTCCAAGATGTGACTGCATGCCTACACCTGCACAAACCTTCTTCCCCTGATTGATGTAGTTTACTAATTTTATCACATCATTGACTTCCATGTATGTATTGTAGTCGTTGTAGAAAAGCTTAACTGAATTTGTAAGCTTGTACTGCTCAAGTACCTGATATGCGTAATTAAAAGCTTTCTTTACATATACTGCGTTTGTCTTGTTGCTTCCGTAAACAGCTTCCCAACCAGAATTCTGAGCATGAAGTGTCTCATTGCACACATCCCAATATACCAGTGTGCTACCGTATTTGCCTGAATAGAAATGTCCCATTACAGACTTAACATAAAACTCAAGACGAGCATCCATAGTAGCTGTATTTACAAATCTGCCATTTCCTGAATAATTCTCTCTGAATAGCCAGGTTGGGGTCTGTGAATGCCATACAAGAGTATGACCTCTCATCTTAAGACCATTCTCATAGCAAATTTTTACTGCTTCATCAACTGTTCTAAAATCAATTTTTGGGACATAACGCTCTTTGTAATTTGAAGGAATATAGTAACCAAGACGCTTTGCTTCATCAACCGAAATAAGAGTTGCCTGTCTGCTTCCCAAAAGGTAATCAGGCTTCATTTCATTGCCAAGTGTTACTATATTGGAATCCTTTTTGATTGCATTTACAATTCTTGAATCCCTAAGCATGTGTGTATGCACACAGTTTCCAGAATACCCATATTTTGCTCCATAGGTCTCCATTAAATTGTAGCTGGCAGCGTTGGCATCTACCTTAGACGCCATAAAAAATGTGCTGAAAACTAAGGCAAGTGCCAGTACTCTTGCCATCAGTTTTCTGATTTTGAATTTTTTCATACATCTTCTCCTTTTGTGAATTGTTGCCATACTTAATGCGTATTCAGACTATTTCGCCGCAGATGTCCGATATTACGCATTATTATATTGTCTGTGTAATTATATTCTAACAACACCCCAAAAGTTACTCTTATCAAAAATTGCTTTTGAATACCTAAAAGTTGCTATTCGTAAGATAAAAAACCTCCTCACTATGAGGAAGGTTTTAAACTCATCTTTATGAGGCAGATATGCTGAATGCTTTATAAAAAGCTTGGAAATTATCTTTAATAATTTGTTCGATTTACAAGAATAGGTGTTCGGGTGTATTATACAGTTACGAAGACAAACGTATTTTCGAATATATGAGATTGGATGAAATGATATGATTACAGATAGATACAGAAAAGTGTACGAAAGAGGTAAACCAAAGCACGCGCCTTTTGATGATTTTTCAATTAAACACCCAGCTATGGATTTATCCAGACGCGCCAAAATATTCAGCCCTTTCGACGCACTAAAAGGATTTAACGAAGAAATCGCAAGTACAGAGCAATCTTTTGAGGCCAATTATTCTGACTTAGAGCATGTACCTGCAGAAGAATATCCATAGGAGGTTCACTATGTGTACCAGATATGCACTTGATATAACTCAACCTGAATTGAAAGAAATTATAGATATTGCAAAGAACTCACGTCTCACTACTAAATTTGTAGACACTCATGCAAGACCTCTTATCACTGATGGCGAAGTCCGCCCTACAGATATAGTTCCCGTTATAGCTCCTAATTCCAAAGGAGAAAAATGTGTATTTCCAATGCAATGGGGATTCACTGCCCGGGATAATAAAAGATCTTTATTTAATGCAAGGCTCGAAACAGCCAGCGAAAAGCCAACATTCAAAGATGCCTGGCAATCACATAGATGTATAATTCCAGCATCTTATTACTATGAATGGGAACATTTTAAGAGTCCAGATGGAAAAATAAAAACCGGTAATAAATATGCCATTCAGCCAACTGGCAGCTCCACCACATGGCTCTGTGGTTTATATCGCATAGAAAAAGGCTATCCTGTCTTTGTTATTCTAACTAAAGATCCAACTGAAGATCTAAGTAAGATACATGACAGGATGCCTCTTATGCTACCAAAGGATAAAATCGAAGACTGGATTAATCCTTACACAAACCCCAACGAAGTTCTACCATATGCATTACTTGATATGGTTACAGAAAAAACTCGCTAATGGCTCCAATTATATCGTCTTCTGCGTCTTCAATATCTTCTATTAGCTAATTTACCATTCCTCTCTAATCTTTTTAAAATCGATTGTCTTGCCAACTTTCTTCCAAATGATAGAAAGATAAATTATATTTATTACTGATAGTACACAATACATGATTATTGATTTTATAGCAGTATCGCCCTCATAAATGTAACCGTGGGATGTTTCCTCATTTACAAATAATCCAGATTGAAAATCAACAAAGAAATCATTTAGACCGTGAGCGATAGCGCAAGCCCAAATATTTCTGGTTTTCCAATAAAGTATGAGAAGTCCGAAGCCAAACAGACCTGCCTCAGCTGTTTTACCGATAGCCTGTCCCCAGGCTGTTGGTGACGACATATCAAACCCAATAATATGCACAGCGCCAAAGACAATGGACGACACAATTGCGCTGAGCACGAAAACATATTTCCAATTTCGGAACTTGTAAATAATTGCATCATTTATAACTGCTCTAAAAGCCAGTTCCTCAAATAAACCAACTGACATATACATGAGAAATACAATGATTATTTCCTTTAAAGGGTTGGCTACAAATGGTGTCTTTTCCTCTATATGTGCAATAATTAAAATACTTCCAAATAATGCAGACAAAATAAGGAAGCCCAGGCAATACTTAAGCACATAGCCTGTGGAATTATCGCAATTAGTCAAGGCTTTATCTCCGGATATCTGATATAAGAAAAAACATACCGCACCACAAAGCATTGTTCTTACAATGAAAAACTGGAAATTCGTGTCGGTTTTAATGGATTTAAAACAAATAATCACATAAATAATACAGATAGTCGCAGTAATTATAGGTGACTTTTTCAGAAAATTAATATATCTCTTTAACATATTTCTTCTCCTAAAAAATTTAATAAAGACTATTTATATAATCTGTCAGCTTCGCTCTAGCATAAAAATGTTCTGGTTTATCAATCACATAATCTGGCTCTACTCCTTGATCAATATCATAGATAGATCCATTTTTCATATAGCTCAGACGATTCGGACTTGAAATTTGAAGTAATGTTCCGTCGGCTGTTGAAAGTGGCATAACTACACAGGCACCACCGCCACTTTGCTCTCCAATAATCTTTGCTCGACCTGAAGATTTAAGTACACTTGGCATTAAATTTCCACACGAAAAACTTGAAGGTGATGTAAGACAATACAAATTGTAATCGAGTAAGGAATCCTTTTCGTCATACCGTCCATCTAAATTAGCATCTACCTTAAAGGACTCATTTGCATAGGCACCTGTTAACGTATCCTGAATGCAAACCGTACCTTCACCCAGAATAAGACTGATAATATAGCTGGCGGTAACCGAATCTCCACCACCATTTAAGCTAACATCAAAGACCACATTTTCAATTGGGCTATTTGCCCTGGTTATCTGTGAATATGCATATAAAAACAGTCCGATAGTATCCTCTGTATCTTCTGTTGGTGGTTCTTTATAGTAATCAACATCTTTATCCTTGGTCGCAAAACTATCAAATGTTATATATGCTGTATTCCCAACCTCCTGATAGCCTGGCACTCCCTCTGGGAAATATTCCATCCTGGCCTGATAATATTTCATATATGATTCATACTTGTTTAAAGATGAGTGTCCATATTTGCTTTCTACTTCCGCATCCATTCCAAGACGCCATGAATTCAAAGTATAACCACTATGACTATCATCAATATAAAGGTCTAAAAAAACACTCAGGGCATTAGCGCTTATAGCAGGATTTTGGCTCTTTAATGCATCTTTAAGGGCAACATCTGAAAGGAACTCATCAAATGAATCTATTCCATGAAATTCCTTCAGTCCATAGTAATAATCCATTACCATGCATAATTCGTTATAACTGAATTCCGAAAGAGCTTCACTTTTCTCTGTGACTGGTTCAGCCTCGTACCATTTTCTTAATAAATCCTTTCCTGTTTCCGAACCATACTCATATACAAAGACTGACTTTTCATTGTATAGCAGTAAAACGTAACAAGGTAAGGCTAGCATAATATCGCTTACAGTCTGTAAAGGAACATAGTATTTCCCTCCATTAGCGACTAAATCAATTCCGTACTTTTTCAAGTCGATAACCACTTCTGAACCATAGCGGCTATAAGAGCTTTCCTCTGAAATTGTAAAACCATCAAAGACACCATCCGGTGATAAAACGTCCATTATAGTTCTTGACCATGATGGCACGAAGAAAGCGTCAAAGTCCTTGAAGCTAAATTCGTCCTTATCAAAGTCAATCTCCATATAATACTGATTATCGCGAGTGAGTGTTACTAGGGAGCCTTTTTTTGTCACATCCAGTGAATAACCATCATCTTCATTTATTTCGTGGTAAACTCTTTCAATCAACGTTTCGGCATCATCTATATCTATGTATGGTATATCCAAATTATCATCAGTAAAATATAGGTTAATATTGTCTTGTTGATCTATAGAATAAAAATACAAAGGTACCTCAGCACTTCTTAGGGCATCATTGGCAGAATTTCCGCAAGAACTAAGCAAAGTACCAGCTATTAAAGATATAACCACTATCAAAACAGGAATTTTTTTATGGAAGGCTCTGCTCATAAATAGTCTCCTATATTCATCATCCAATTATTCCATCTCGTTAATAATCATATTATTAAACTTTTCACCAATCTTTTTAAATCTAATTATTATGCGAATTGAATAAACAATAAATCCGACTATTACGATAAGTGCATACACGCTACCTATAGTAAGCATCACGTTGTCTTGATTTGCCATTCCCTCAAATACCATGTGATTACTGGTTGAACCAGCATCATATAAAGTATGAATAATGAGTGGAACAACAAATGCAGCTATGTTAAAAATTGCTACAGGTCCAGCATTATTTTTCTTATTGTACATGGCTATACCTAGAAATTCACCCATAAGCATATCCATTGCCATGTGACCTGGAAGCATTGGAAGTCTCACAAAAACGCCTATCAATTCAGAGCCGTAACTAATGTCTTCTGCTATAGAAAATCCTATACCGACTGCTGCGCCAATCAATATATATTCGTAGACATTGTTTACTTTTTTTCTAAATACCAACAGCGTGATGATTATCATTATTAACTTAATAAGCTCTTCTGGAAAAGCTGCAAATAAAAATGGTGACATAAATTGTCTTGCAACTGTTGGCAATTCACTATATTGGGCACCCTTTTCAGTTCCCAATCCAATCATCACATACATAACTGCTCTTGAAGAAATTATTTCAGACAAAATGCCAAGAATAATTGGCAGAAGGGCTTGAGGAACACTAATTTGCTCAGGCTTTTCTCTTTTTATCATTCTCATATAGAGAAACCCCAAAACTCCAGTAGTTACTAATCCTGCAATTGCTTGTTGAATAAAAGTAATCATCCCGATACCTCCTCGTTAACACAAATCTACCAATATCCATTGGATACTGTCACACTATTATAATAATTATACAATAACTTTTTCCTGCTCTAAGTTATTTCACACTTTTTTCGCCATAAGTTCACTGTCTGACATATTTAATAGGGATAAGGCGCTACTGAAAATTTTAGAATTTGTTCGATTTACAAGAATACATGTTCGGGTGTATTATTTATAAAAACAAACATATTTTCGATTTTATTCACTTTTATAAAGGAGGTAATGTAAATGAAGTTGAACGAATTGGTAGGTGTTTCATAATGGATGTATCTGATCATTTATTAATACCTAAATGCTATATCGCTATAGACATGAAGTCATTTTATGCATCCGTAGAATGTGTCGCTAGAGGCCTTGATCCACTTAAGGCAAATCTTCTAGTTGCAGATGGAAGCCGAACAGACAAAACCATCTGTCTTGCAGTCTCCCCTGCCCTTAAGGCCATAGGTGTCCCTAGTCGACCTAGGCTATTTGAGGCTAAACAAGCCATCGCCAAATACGAACGGGCTCATCATACCAAGGTTCTTTATATTACTGCTGTTCCACGCATGCTTGAATATGAAAAAGTATCCGCCAAAATCTATGGCATTTTTCTAAAATATGTAGCTGCAGAGGATATTCATGTTTATAGCATCGATGAAAGTTTTATTGATTGCACTCCTTACCTGCACCTTTATAAAGCTACTGCTATAAAAACTGGCCAGAGTCCCGCTCATGTCATGGCTATGACCATGATTAGAGATGTGCTAAAGCAGACTGGCATCACCGCCACAGTAGGGATTGGAACAAATCTATATCTTGCAAAAGTAGCCATGGATATCGTAGCCAAAAAAGCGATAGCCGATAAAGATGGCGTCCGCATTGCTGCTCTTACGGAAGATTCATACAAAACTTTACTGTGGCCACACAAGCCACTTACAGATTTTTGGCAAATAGGAAATGGAAAGGCTCGTCGCCTAGAACGAAATATGATGTTCACCATGGGAGATATTGCTGAACGCTCCCAGGTAGATGAGGAATGGTTCTATAAAACCTTTGGAATCGATGCAGAAATTCTGATTGATCATGCCTGGGGCATCGAACCAGTCACAATGCATGATATTAAAAACTACAAATCAGATAACCACTCTCTTTCCAACGGCCAGGTGCTACCTAGGCCATACAAATACGAGGAAGCTTGCATTGTGTTGAAAGAGATGATTGATATATTATGCTGCGATATGTACAAGAAGAATCTAGTATCTTCAAAATTCACCTGGTGGGTAAGCTACGATTATAAAAGCCTTGAATACTGCCCTCAATACGATGGCCCTCTGGCAATTGACTGGTATGGAAGATTACACCCAGCCCATTCAAATGGCACAGTAAACCTCCGCAATGCAACAAACACCTCTAGGCTTGTTATTGAAAGCATCATGAAAGACGTTATAAAGAAAACCGACCACAGGATATTATTTCGCCGGCTATGTATATGCGCTTGTAATGTGGAAAATGATGGTGGTTATTTTCAATTAGATTTTTTTACAGATTATCCAGCTCTTAATAAAGAAAAACAGATTCATTCAGCCCTTCTAGATGTAAGAAACCGATATGGAGCTAACGCCATATTGAAAGGCATTAATCTGCTAGAAGGAGCTACTACTAGAGAAAGAAATGAACAGATTGGAGGACACAAAGCCTAGTTTTGAGTCCTTCGCTATGTTCTCTATCCGACTGAGCTATACACACATTTTGTCATTTATTTTTAATAAAAAAAGCAAGCATTTCCTAATGGATTGTGCTTGCTAGTGCTTTATTAGCAACCTCAAAACTTCACACAGTAAAACTTTGTCTTCCGATTTTTGCTACATTCTTTTCTTTTAGAATAAACCTTCGATCTATTAGTATTCATCAGCTGAATGCGTTACCGCACTTACACCTTGAACCTATCTACCTTATCGTCTATAAGGGATCTTATTTCCTTGAAGGAATGGGATATCTCATCTTGAGGGGGGCTTCACGCTTAGATGCCTTCAGCGTTTATCCCGTCCAGACTTGGCTACTCAGCTATGCCGTTGGTCGACAGCTGATACACCAGTGGTCCGTCCACCCCGGTCCTCTCGTACTAGGGGCAGCTCCTCTCAAATATCCTACGCCCGCGCCGGATAGGGACCGAACTGTCTCACGACGTTCTGAACCCAGCTCG
>NZ_FOQF01000069.1 GCF_900113655.1 Pseudobutyrivibrio sp. OR37
CGCCCATTGCTACCGAGTAGTGGGATTCACGTCATTCCTTTACCGTTAGGTCTTAGCAGGTGGAGGAATGGCGTATTTTAATATATGGAGGTTTTTATATGAAATGGATTTATCTATTGATTGCTGGAGCGTTGGAAATTACCTGGGCTGTGGCAATGAAAATGTCTAACGGATTTACGGTATTGATTCCATCGATTGTTACCGGAGTGGGCTACATAGCCAGTGCTGTATTCCTAGCCATTGCACTTAGACAGTTGCCTTTGGGTACCGCCTATGCCATGTGGACTGGAATGGGAGTCCTTGGAACGACGCTACTCGGCGTATTTCTTTTTCATGAAAAACTGTCGGTTCCACAGGTCATATGTGTTATTCTTATTGTAGTTGGAATTGCAGGACTTAAGATACTTGCAAAAGAATGAGAATAAAAGGGAGAAACATGGCAGAAGAGATTTTTGATATTGTAGATGAAAAAGGGCAACCTACCGGCGAGACAGTGACCAGATCAAAGGCCCACGCTGAAGGCATTAGACATAGAACAGCTCACATATGGGTGGTTCGTGAAAATGGAGATAAGACAGAGGTCCTTTTACAGAAGAGAGCTATGAATAAGGATTCTTTTCCAGGCAGATATGACACTTCATCAGCCGGTCACATTCAGGCTGGGGATGAGCCATTGGAATCTGCTGTTAGAGAATTGTCGGAGGAGCTTGGTATTCAGGCGGATCCAGATGATTTACATTTTGAAGGGACATTTCCTATTCAGTATGAAAAGGAATTCCATGGAAAGCCATTCAAAGACAATGAAATTGCGTTTGTCTATGTCTATGACGATGAGGTAGGCATCGATAATCTTACCATCCAAGAGGAAGAGCTGGACAGTGTAGAGTGGTTCGATTTGGAAGAAGTGTATCAGGCATGTCAGCCACCAAGGGATGAGAAGTTCTGCGTTCCTATGGGCGGATTGGAGATAGTACGTAAGCGCCTGATTTCTTGTGGAGGGTGAAACATTTGACCAGGTTATTAAGAAGGATGGATTGTCAGGTAGATATGGAAGAAGGTCTTCTGAAATATAATTCACTTTACAACCTAAAATTATATCGCATATACGATATCTGGACTTTCTGGCATTGAGCTGTCCGATAAAAATACAATGTGTCGAGTAGAATATAATATAGAGGTGGACAGAGACCGAGGAGGTTCTTGATGTTTTTGTAAGCTGATATTGACACCCTACAATGTAGGGTATATAATAAAATTAATAAGGGAGTATAAAGTGAATAGAACATTTATAGAAGTACCACTTTTCACAAAGCGTTGGAAAGAAATAGGGTTAAAAGACGATGATTTATTACGTCTACAGATTATGCTTTTAAAGGATCCACAGTCGGGACCTGTTATGGAAGGAACTGGTGGAATTAGAAAAGTAAGATTTCCTATAGAAAACAGAGGAAAAAGCGGAAGCATTAGAGTTTGCTATACTGATTTTGAAGAATATGAAGCAACATATTTAATTACAGCTTTTAAGAAAAATGAACAGGAGAATCTTACAGAAGCAGAGAAGATAATATTAAAGAAACTTGTTAAGTCATTGAAAGAAGAAGCTGCTAATAATAGGGGGTGACCGTTTATGAGTTCTTTATTTGAGGATTTAAAGGAAGGCTTACAAGAAGCTATTGATTTTGAAAAAGGTAACGGCAAAGCAAAGACTACAACTTATATTATTGACCCAGTACGAAGTTACTCTAATGTTGAAATTAAGGCCGTTCGTAATAAAGCTGGCATGACACAAGCTGTTTTTGCAAACTATCTTGGCGTTTCCAAGAAAACAGTAGAAGCATGGGAGCTTGGAAGAACGCACCCTACTGGGCCAGCTAATAGACTGATTGAGATGCTTGATTCTGGTAATACAGAAAATCTTGCATTTATTTCAAGAGTGTAGGTTCATTTATAGATTTCGAGTAGTGAAAAGTCTTGCAGTGGCAATAAATCCGCTACAAGGCTTTTTTTACGAGAATAATCACAATGCGATGCTGTAATTTTCATACTAGTAGCATCTATTCATTGTAACAAGGATTGGAAATGTAATAATACTGAAGTTTGTAAGAGTAAGAAATTTAGATGTCAATAATATGCTTTTTACGATTCAAGATGAAATCGATGAGCCTTCATTGAATATGGCAATTAATCAACTTGAAACACTTGCCCGTAGAGGGTATTTTTCATGTCCAGAATACACCGCTGAAGAACACCATGATGAGAACGGTAATCCCCTTTGGCATGTGGAATGTCATATTGATGAGGCTGAATATTACTTTTATGCAGATGCATCGTCAAAGAAGCAGGCAAAGAAACAAGCTGCTTATGATATGTTGATGTATGTTTTGTATGAGGAGGATTAATTATGAAAGCGGGGCTATTGACTCTGCTTACTATCATGCGTTATCATCACTACAATTAAACAAACAGACGCCCATTGCTACCGAGTAGTGGGATTCACGTCATTCCTTTACCGTTAGGTCTTAGCAGGTGGAGGAATGGCGTATTTTAATATATGGAGGTTTT
>NZ_FOQF01000032.1 GCF_900113655.1 Pseudobutyrivibrio sp. OR37
CTCAAGGTCAATAATATCATGAGCATAACCAAACCGATTGATGGAGTTGTATAAATGTAAAAACTTAGTAACAAAATATATATTACGAGGAGTATTGATATGAAAAAAATAAAACTTTTAGGAATGTTAATTGTAGGAATGACTATTGGAGTTGTAGGCGCAGGATGTGGAAAAAGCGAAAATGATATGGCTGCGGTTCAAGAGGAGGCTACAGAAGAGGCGAAAGATGTAATAGAGGATAACCAAGAATCAGAGTCAGAAGAAGCTGATTCAACAGATGCAAATACATTCTCAGCAAAAACAGATGAATTGCCTGATTATGAATATCCAGGGCCAGAGCTTTTCTACTATGAGCTTTATGATTATGTTGAGGACTTTAATGAAGATTATTCTGAGGCTGATGTAAGCATACCATGTATACAAATTGCAGCTGAGGATGAATCAGATAAAAATGATATTAAAGTTTATGGAAATTTTGCTATCTATAATTATAACCTTGATGGAGATACTCTTGCATGTGCATCAGGTGGTAGTTATCCTGGAGTGATGCACATTAAAAGTACAGATGAAGGTTATGAAGTCGTTTCTTTTGATGTAGTTGGGGATGGCTCTGATTTCGATAAAAGCGCTAAAGAAATATTTGGAGATAAATATGATGATTTCATGAAAATATACTCTGATGATGAAGAGAGAGAAACAGTAAGAGCACAGATTATTTCTAACTATGTATTTGCAAACAATCTAGACATTCAGTTTTATCAGGATTATGGCTGGGACAAAAAGCCATTGCCTGAGCAGAATATTGATAGCTTCTATAGTCAACTAGATTAAAATTATGATTAAACACCAAAAGATAGAAATGGTGATTTATGTGTGACACTTCTGTGACATTTCTAGTGATATTATAGAAAATATCTGGTAAGTAACATACTGGGTTGTGAGAGGACGGTAATGGAAAAAACATTTGAGTGCGAGGCTAAAATTGAAAACCTTGGTAAAGCTAATGCTTTTTTAGAGGAGACTCTAGAAGAAGTGGGATGTGGCATGAAACAGTCCATGCAGCTTTCTGTTGCGTTAGAAGAGATTTTTGTTAACATCGCACACTATGCTTATGCCGAGGCAGATTCATCTGGAAATATAATTCCAGATACGGGGAGTGGTCGAGTGCGCTTGACATTGGTTGCTGAGGACGGAAAAGTCTTTATGACTTTCGAAGATGAAGGTGTACCTTATAATCCTCTAGAGAAAGACGACCCAGATGTTACTTTGTCAGTAAATGATAGAGAAATAGGCGGTTTAGGCATCTTTATGGTGAAGAAAAGCATGGATGATATGAAATATGAACATAAGGATGGCAAGAATATTCTTACATTGATGAAAAAATTGTGAAACTAATACTATTTTAATAAAAAAAGGTTATACTAATTATTGACTAACCATGGGGAAAGGGGAGTAAAATGCAATCAGAACGTATTAAAATTGACGACTTGCAAGAGAGTTTTGAAATTATAAAACAGGTTGCAGAGCAGTATGAAGAAAAAGCCCAAATCAGTGAGAAGGATGCATTAAGATTTACCTTACTTGCCGAAGAGTCAATTAGATTAGTATCATCAATAATGACAGAGAAAGATCCAATTGAAGTTTGGTTCGAAGGAAATAGACGTATATCGCATATCTGCATTAGAACAGAGACTGATATAGATGAAAATAAGAGAGAGAAATTTGTTTCGATCTCATCAGATGGTAAAAACGGAGCTGACAGATCTTTTATAGATGATGTCAGAGAATTTATAACGAGACCGAAAAAGCCAACATGGTCGTTAGCCGAATATGAAGCAGATTTGATGCGCAAAAGAGCAAAGGATAAATATGCTGAAGAAGCATGGGAAAACCTTGAGCGTTCGGTGTTGGCAAATCTTGCAGATGATATAGCGGTTGGTGTTAAAAACGATAATCTACTTATTATAGTCACTAAAGATTTTTCAAATTCACTAAAGAATGTAAGTGCTATTAGACCATTAGCTGTGTCTGGTCAGATATATCTTGCTTCAAATGAAGAGTCATTGGAAAGAGCCTACAATTTAGTTGATAAATGTGTAACTGATATTGGTTTGAAAAATAAGGATTCCCTCAGAGTAAAGCTTTTATTAGAAGAGACTATTGGGATGTTTGAGGAAATGACCGATGGATTTACTGCCTTACTTTGGGTAGAGAAATACAAAGGTCAATGTGCTATAAAACTTATCGGAAATGCCAATATTGACGCGGATGCAAAATTTGATTTGCTTTCGGTATCATCAAAAGGTACTAATGATTTAGCCCATGGATTTATGGGAAAGATTAAAGATATTATTCAAACAGGAGTACTAAACTACGAGGCAGTAATGAAGCTTCAACAGCAATATAATGGTATGCCAGTTCATTATGCCGGACTTGGTGTTTACAGCGACACCGGCGTTGCAACGAATCCGGCGGCATTTTCAGGGATGATGTGGTCTATGGAGGATTATAGAGCATCTCTAGAAAAGGGGAAGGCCGAAGATGCTGGTATGTTGGCTGCGTGGGATGAATTAGAAAAATCAATCGTAGCAAATATAGCTGATGATGTAATCGTAGGTGTAGATAAAAACAAAGTACAAATTAAAATGATTTACAAGTTGAAGGAGGAATAAGAATGTTAAACATTAATATTTTAAAAGATGGTGGGAAAGCAGTTTTCGCACTAGAAGGAAGGCTTGATACTTCCACAGCCCCTCAGCTTGAGGACGCAGTAAATAAAGACATTGCTGAACTTACAGATATCTCCTTTGATTTTGCGAATCTTGAGTACATTTCAAGTGCAGGATTAAGAGTATTATTATCAACTCAGAAAACCATGAACAAGCAAGGTAAGATGGTTATAAAGAATGTTTCTGAAGAAGTTTTAGAAATATTCGATGTAACAGGATTTTCTGATATTCTTACTATTGAATAATAAATAATTATGTAGAAATCAAAAGCCAGCTAATCAAAAGCTGGCTTTTATCATGCTTATTTATCCCTTCCAAGAAAATGCATCCCCTTGTTCTTCATTTGTTTTTCAGGTGAATTCAAAGCATAATTACGAAGGTTGTCTTTTTGAAGATTATCACTTCTTAGAATCTCTGCAATATAACTCTCAAAATCATCATTTTTTTCATGACCGTTCACTGCAGAAGTGTTACTAGTATTGCTTGAAGGATTGTCTGATAAATCCTTTAGCTCCTTACTTAGTTGATTTATCTGATGCTGCATTCTAGTCATATTGGTTGCCATATTACGCATAATATGTAAAATATCTTCCTTATTTTCTTGAATAAAATCACCCATCAATCCTTCCGTAATGCGGAGAATTCTTGTTTTAGAGAAGGCAATTATAGTATAAATAGCAGGTTGACCAGTCAATATTCCAAATTCACCAAAACAAGTGCCAGGCCCTAAAACTCCGATTAAAACTTCATTAGGCGTTCCGTAACCTGTATACATTTCTACATGACCAGATACAATCTTATACATATCCAAATTTATTTCGCCTTCTTTAAGAATCATTGTATCTGCAGGAATTTCATATATTTTGTTTCGGTTGTAAATACTTTTGTCGTCAAAAATGTTCTCCATGTAAGCTCCTCCTACTGATATATTCTATTGTTTTGTTGTGAAACCTTTGTGAAGTAGAATGCATTAGGTTGGATGCAATATAAATGTGAAACCTTTGTGAAACCACTACATTTATTTACCATATTTAATAAAATAGAGTAGAAAATAAGGGAATATACTTAAGTTTAGGGGGCAAAACATGATAAGCATGATTATGAAAATGTCTGGTATTACAGTTCTGTATATAATACTCACATTAGTTGTATGGAATTTCACAAACAAAGTGGTGCTAAATAGGCTTCAAAAAATTATGATTGGAGTCGTATTTGGAATCAGTTCGATTATATCTACTCATTTTGGGGTGGCCTACGATGGCATGATAATTAATGTCCGTGATATTGGGCCACTAGCAGCAGGCTTGTTTTTTTCACCAACTGCAGGTGTAGTAGCAGGTTTAATAGGTGGTATCGAAAGATATATAGCAGGAACCTATTTTGGAGTGGGTTCATATACTAGGATTGCTTGTAGTGTGTCCACATGTTTGGCAGGCTTCGTCGCCATGATTATGAAAATAAAAATGTTTGATAGAAAAAAGCCATCACCATTTTATGCGCTATTTATGGGCGCAGTAATGGAAGTTTTCCACATGTACGTAGTTTTCATCACTCATCGAAATGATATGAGGATGGCTTTCCTAGTAGTTAGCACTTGTGCAGTACCAATGATTATATTTACAGCTATTGGAATGTGTATCGCTTCAATTTTGCTGCAGGTGCTTTCTGGTGAATGGGTTAACCCCTTTCAAAGAATTGAAGAAGAAAAAGAACCATTATCTAGGAAGTTTCAGAAATGGCTATTCTTAATTATGTCGATAGTTATTTTAGGAAGTTTTATTTTTTCATACATTCTTCAAACCCAGACCGCAAATCAGTATTGTAAATCTTTATTAATAAGAAACTTTACCACCCTAGAGTCAAACTATGAATTGCATGAGACCAATTTGAACGCCGACAGCAATATTGAATACGGCATTATTACAAATGAAAGAATTATTTTAAAAGGAAAAAATATAGGAGCAACACTATCTGAAGCTGAATATAAAAAGATAATTAAAAATTTAGGAAGTGTTGGAGAAGGTACATTTTTCGGAGTTAATTCGTTAATCTATGCACGAAATATAGATGAAAGTAACATTCTTGCAGTCACAATGTCGAAAAGTGAGGTTTATTGGTATCGTGATGCCCAAGCCTACGAATTTGCTCTTGCAGATATTTTGTTATTCACCGTTATATATGTGTTGATCGCATATTTGGTAAATCAAATAGTTGTTAATAACATCCAGCTGATTAACACTTCGTTAAGTAAGATTACAAATGGAAATTTGAATGAAGTTGTAACAGTACGAAGCTCATCAGAATTTGCATCTTTATCTGACGATATTAACCAGACCGTAGTAGCGTTGAAGGGATATATAAAAGCAGCTGAAAAACGTATAGAGCAGGAGTTGATTTTTGCAAGAACCATACAAACCTCATCATTACCACAGGTGTTTAATTTCCCTGATAGAGACGAGTTTGAACTTTTCGCATCCATGAATCCTGCAAAAGAAGTAGGCGGAGATTTCTATGATTTCTTTTTTGCTGATAGAAACAAGATAGCTTTTGTAATAGCTGATGTATCAGGCAAGGGAATACCAGCAGCATTGTTTATGATGCGAAGTAAAACAGCTATCAGAAGTTTTGCGGAGGCTGGTGGAACTCCAGAAGAAATCCTTATAAAAACCAATGAAGCACTGTGTGAAGGAAATGATGCAGAAATGTTTGTTACGGTATGGATTGGAATTCTGGATCTAACCACAGGATACATGCAGTGCGCAAATGCTGGGCATGAGTACCCAGCCATTATGCATGAGAATGGAAAATATGAGCTGATAAAGGACAAGCACAGCGTAGCACTTGCAGCCATGCCAGGAGTGAAACCAAAACCATATCAGCTTAAGCTTGAGCCTCACGATAGAATATTCGTATATACGGATGGTGTACCGGAAGCTATAAACGAGAAAGAAGAACAGTATGGTACAGAACGTATGCTTGAAGTTTTAAATACTACTGCCAATATATCTATGGAAGAAACTCTTAATAAAGTTTCAGCTAGTGTAAATAGCTTCAAGGGAGGAGCAGAGCAGTTTGATGATATCACAATGTTAGGCTTCGAATTTATAAAACTATTAGAAAAATAAATAAAAAACTGGTGTGACAGTTCTGTGACAGTTCATTTGATATTCTTTTTCCATAAGATAAATAACATATTTTTTTTTAAGGAGAAAGAGAATGAAAATGGGAATGATGAAGAAGGTATTATCAACAGCTTTTGCAACAGTACTTGTAATGGGATTATTTACTGGATGTGGAAACGCATCAGCAAATAGTTCAACAGCTCAGGCTAAGGAGAGTTCTCTCCCAGTAAAAACTACAGCAACAGTATTCACTAAGGGTGTTTACGTAAATTATGCTGCAGAGGCAGAGAACCCTGAGTTAAATTATTTTTACGTATTCTATGGTGACGGAACAGGAAGCATCGAGGATGGCGTAGCCGGAACAGCAAATTACTTTGAATACGAGACAGGAGAAGATACAATTGATTTCCATATTGGAAGCATTGATCCTATCAATGATACTTTTACAGTAACTTCATACGAGAACGGCATTGTTAAAGGACATTTTGAGGATGGACTTGAGTTAGTATTTGAACCACTTACAGGTGCAGATATTGAAACATTCAACGCTGTTAATTACGTAAACGGAATAGTTGGAGAGCCAAGTGTATATACAGATGCAAATGGTTGGAGCGTAAAATATGATGCATCATTAATCACAGTTAACCAGGGTGGCCCTATAACTACATTTGTTTATACTGGCGATTGTGCTGGAACAAATATGATTACAGTTACATACACAGTAGAAAATAAGGCTGAAGCTGCAGTAAAAGAGCTTGGAAAGTCTTGGGGAGACATCGCTACTTACACAGATGGTGTATTCCCTGGCACAGAAGCTGTTAAAGGCTATTGGGTTACTGCAGTACCTACAGAAGACGGCACAGGTTCATACATGACAGCAGTTGCTAGAGACTATATGGAAGGTGCACTTGTATTTGAGCTTACAGGCACTAATGGAGAGGATGAAGCTAATAATTTAGAGGTTAGTGGAGTATTATCGGATATATTAAATTCAATTGAATTCGCTAATTAACATTTTCATTTTACTCTTCTTGAAAAGGGGGGATCTCGATAATCCCATCGAGGTCCTTTCCTTATGGTTAAACTTCATATTATATAGTGTGACATTAGTGTGACAATACAAATGATATTATTATTTCAGAGTTGAAGAAGAGAAAAGAGGTATTCCCAAGATGAGTTTTGAAAAGACAGTTAAGAAAACAATGATTGTGTGTCTTATGTCTGTAATGTCTATGATTTTTGTGGGATGTGGAAATAAAGCATCTGCTGAGGAAGATACAAAAGCCTTTATAGATGTAACTGATGAAGGAAAAAAAGTTACAGCATATTTCGATGAAACTATTGAAGGTACAATGGGAGGCAGTGGTGTAAGCATCAATGATAATGAATATTTAGTTATAGATTCAAAGCTGACCGAGGGAAATATACATGTAAGAGTTGTTCCTGGCGGGAATAATATAGATGAAGCTCCTACCAAGGAAAAGCCTGCAACAATTGATTATGTATTTGAAGGCGAAGGAAAAACTGAATATTACGAAATACCGGCAGGTAGTTATATGATTAAGGTAGAGGTTGATAAAAAAGCTACTGGTTCAATAATTTGCTCCGTGGTAGATAATGAATAAGCCCAATTTTTTTTCATTTTTTATAAACGTTCTTCTCATAAGAGGCGTGTCAAATGACGCGCCTTTTTAATTGTGAAAGAATTAAAGCCTCAACGTTGATAAATAATGTAGTCACTGTTAAGATAAAAGATAAGATGTATTAGAAAAATTAAGGGAGAAGGACAATCACATAAATGAGTGTTGGAAAAAGATGGGGTATTAATCAGAAATCACTTGTTGGCATTATCGTATTTACGTTATTAATGAATGTATTGATGTGTATAAGTGGTTCATATATCTTTGATAGGGTTATACAGAAAATCTATAATGAACGAGGCTATGTTGTAGCAAATATCATCATAGAACATATAGACCATGACAAAATCGCAAAATATTCTGAAACATGGTTGGCAGATGAGTATTACTACGATATGGTGGATTATCTGAAATATATTCAGGCATGCTCTGATGCCGCTTATATCTACATTGGAGTTCCATACGAAGATCGTACCATTAAATATATTTACGATTCAGGAAGTACAATTGGCTTTGTTGATCCTATTGCTGCGCCATTTGATGAGATATGGGATGCATACACAAAGGGGATTAGACCTAAAAGCTATTTGGTTAGACATTCCCAGTATGGTTTCCTTACTTCCAGCTGTCTTCCAGTGCGTGATAGCAATGGCAAAGTAGTAGCTTTACTTTTTGTTGATACAAATATGGAAATCATTTATTCCACAGTTGAGACTTACATAATAAATGTGTGCATCATAGCACTTGTATTAATGGCTATATTCTGTGTTGTAAATTGGCGAGTTCTTAGAAACAGTTTAATCAATCCTCTTATAAGTATAAGAGATAATGTAAGTCACTTTGCAGAATATACAACCGTTGAAGATAATCTTCTAGAGGAGATTACATCAAATGATGAGATGAGAGATCTTGCTGTTTCTATCACAAACATGGAGCGAGATATCATCGAATATATTAATGATATTCAAGATATAACTGCTGAAAAGGAGCGTATCGGTACAGAGCTAAGTGTCGCAACAAGAATTCAGGCATCAATGCTTCCTACACAGTTCCCTGACCGTAAGGAATTTGACATTTTTGCCACCAGTGCACCAGCCAAAGAGGTAGGTGGAGATTTCTATGATTTCTTCTTCATTGATGAAACACACTTAGCCCTTGTAATGGCTGATGTAGCAGGTAAAGGTGTTCCAGCTGCTTTATTTATGGTTGTAGCAAAAACTCTTATTAAGAATAGAACAATGATTGGTGGAGGAGAGCTTTCCCCAGCCAAAATACTTGCGGATGTTAACAATCAGCTGTGCGAAGGCAATGATTCCAACATGTTTGTTACAGCCTGGTTCGCTATTATTGATATAACAACAGGTAAAGGAATGGTTACAAATGCTGGCCATGAGCACCCTGCTATACGACGTGAAAATGGTATTTTTGAACTATCCATCTACAAACACTCTCCAGCTCTAGCCACAATTGAGGGTATTAATTACAAGGAGCATGAATTTAAACTAAATCCTGGCGATAGTATTTTTGTATATACTGATGGCGTGCCAGAAGCCACAGATGTATTTGATGAATTATTTGGAACAGATAGGATGTTAGCTGCTTTAAATGAAGATTCCACTGCAACACCTAAAACTCTTTTAGATAATGTAAAAAATGCTATTGATAAATATGCGATGAAAGCTTCACAGTATGATGATATTACAATGCTGGGCTTTACATATTATGGAAAGGTAAATCAGGAGGGGGAACATGATTGACAAGAAGTTATACGAGGCGTTAGTACATTTTGAAGAAAATGAGGAAGCACAGGATTATTACTACAAATCCATGGAAATGCTTACTGGAAAGACTGCAAAGGATGGCCATGAGGAGACACTTAGAGATAAGATTCTAAGAGTTTATGCCATGCTGTTTTGCGAGGACACACCTATGGAAAATGCTCCATACGCAAATGTAGATGATGTAGCAGATACAGCCGACAGACTCTACATCGGAAGTGTAGGCTACGACAGCGAGCATTGGTATAGAATGAAGCACCATTTTCCTGTTATTGACGAGGATAATTTTGATAGGTTTGCAGCACTTGTCATTACAGACCTAAATTGCGGCATGCTTCACGACATGGCTGTTAATGAAGGTAAGACATTGGTGGTGGGCGAAGCTTCGCCTCTTAATATGACTCGCGAGCAGCGTTTGAATCAGAAGACATCAACTGTTAGTTTAACAGGAGGTGATATCTGATGAGAGTGATGCTGGTGGAAGATAATAAGAAGGAATTGGCTCAGTTTGAAGAGATAACAAGGGAGCTTTTACCTGAAGCTGATATTCTTGCTTTCGACGATCCGCTAAATGCACTTGCTAAAGCAAGAACTACAGAGATTGATATTTCATTTGTTGATACAGATATGCCTGACTTAAACGGAATAGAGCTTGGTATATATTTGAAAGAGCTTAATCCATTTATGAATATTATTTTTGTCAGCGATAATAAGGATTATGGCTTTGATGCTATGCAGCTTCACGCCAGCGGCTATATGCTGCGACCAATTACAACAGGAAAGCTTCAGGGGGAATTGGCCGAGCTTCGTTATGCTGAAAAGTATAATGATCATAAGCGAGTATTTGCTCAGACCTTTGGTAACTTTGAGCTTTTTGTAGATGGTAAGCCGGTAGAATTTAAGTATTCCAGGACTAAAGAAATTGTAGCAATCCTTATTAATAACAGAGGTGCGCAGACCACTAACGGAGAAATTATTGCAAATCTTTGGGAGGATGACGGGGACCCTGCCAAGAAGCAATCATATCTTTCAAATCTGCGTCAAGATTTACAGAATACTTTCACCAAACTTAAGCTTGATGGTATCATTTTAAAGCAGCGTGGCAGTATGGCCATTGCAAAGGACAGAATTGAGTGCGATCTTTTTGATTGGCTTGAAAAGAAAGAAGCATCTCAATACAAATATATGGGTGATTATATGAATCAGTATGGTTGGTGTGAGTTTTTCCATGCAGAGCTAGATGAAATCAGCTACGCAATGGAGGAATAAACATAAAAAATTTATAGTAATAAGAGGGTGCGAGTTGCACCCTCTTGTTTATTTAAATCTATCAAAATTTAAAAAATGCATTTTACCATCTTGTTGTTGAGGCGCTTCATGATGGGGCTTTTCACCAATATCAGGATTAAAGAACACACCCTTTAAACTATTAGTGCGGTTGCGTATGCAGTCCGGACAAAATCTGCCATAACGAATACTACAACCACATTTTTCGCATTTAATATATACATTGCTTCCTTCTGGTATTTCAAGTCTGCCTTGACGAAGCATACCATTTATAATTTCTTCTGGCACGCCAGTACATTCTGAGATTATTATGGCAGGGGCAGAACCGTTTTCATCAATGAAAGCCTTTACTTTTCCAAAATCATCAATTTCCTCATGTCCACAATCAAAGCATTCATAACGACCAGCACCAATATATCTAATGCGGCCTCTGCATTTAGAACATCGGGTAGGTTTTCTTTCAATAAATTCTTTGACAAATTTGTCATGCTCTTTTTTATTTGTCATGGTTGCGCCCTCATGAAATGTACATGAACCTATGCCTACTAGCTTATAATAGCACTAATATTTGACAGAATAGTGACTACACCTTTTAGTGTTAGCACAGATGAGCTTGGTATATTCAATATCAGAACATTAATTGATTTGGTTGGGTATGTTATTTTAGAAGACATGTTTATGCAGAAGCACGAAAAGTGCGCACAATTTGGTTGAACAAAATCTATATTAGAGTTATGATATATCTTAGATAAGGAGGTAAATCATGGAAAAAGTAGTTCAGTTTTTAAAGGATGCAGGAACATATTATCTTGCAACAGTTGATGGTGACCAGCCTAGAGTTAGACCTTTCGGTACAGCTCATATCTTTGAAGGCAAGCTCTACATTCAGACAGGAAAGTCAAAGGATGTATCTAAGCAGCTTCATGCAAATCCTAAAGCAGAAATCTGCGCATTCAAGGATGGAAAATGGCTTAGAGTAGCTGGAGAACTGGTTTCTGATGATAGAAGAGAGGCAAAGGCTTCTATGCTTGATGCTTATCCATCACTACAGAGCATGTATTCAGCAGATGATGATAATACTGAAGTTCTTTATTTTAAGAATGCGACTGCTACCTTCAGTTCATTTACAGATGCGCCTGAGGTAGTAAAGTTTTAGTCAAGTACGCGAAAAAAGACAATAATTAACTAAATAAGTAGTATAATAAATTGGGGCTTGGGGGATAATACCAGGCCCTAATTTTTTTAGAAGGAAGATTATATATGAAGTATTTGAAACAGTTTCTAATTATTTTAGCAGTTTCATTGATGGGCGAAATACTAAAAGCAGTGTTACCGCTTCCTATTCCAGCCAGCATCTATGGAATGGTCATTATGTTTATATTCCTGCTTACAGGCGTAATCAAGCTTGGGCAGGTTAGAGAGACAGGAAAGTTTTTAATAGAAATCATGCCTGTTATGTTTATACCTGCCGGTGTAGGTCTTATGTCTTCTTGGAATGTGCTTGAACCAGTATTGCTTCCAGTATCAGTAATCACAGTTATTACTATATTTACAGTTATGGGTGCCACAGGCCTTATTTCCCAGGCTATCATCCGTCGCAGTGCAAAGGAGGCAAAATAATGGCAGAATTCATGCAGAACAGTGCTTATGCGGGAGTTACAATTAGTTTGATTTCCTATGCAATCGGCGCAAAGCTTAAAAGAAAATTTGGTTTTGGATTCTTAAATCCACTTCTTATATCTATTATTGTTACTATTCTTGTTTTAGTAGGATGCAATGTAAGCTATGAAACCTACAATGAGGGCGCAAAATACCTTAGTTGGCTTCTTACACCAGCCACAGTTTGTCTTGCTATTCCTTTATATGAGGAATGGGAGCTTCTTAAGAACAATGCAAAGGCGGTTTTACTTGGTGTATTAGCCGGTGTTATCACATCCCTTCTTACAGTTTTTGTATTAGCCAAAATGATGGGATTATCTCACGCAAACTATGTCACCCTTCTTCCTAAGTCAATCACTACAGCTATAGGTATGGGCGTTTCAGAGGAATTAGGTGGATATGTTACTATCACAGTTGCAGTCATTGTTATCACTGGTGTTCTTGGTAACATATTTGGTGAATTGATTTGTAAAATCTTCAGAATAAAAGAGCCAATCTCAAAGGGATTAGCTCTTGGTACTGCGGCTCACGCCATTGGAACTGCAAAAGCGATGGAGCTTGGTGATGTTGAAGGAGCCATGAGCTCACTTTCAATTGCAGTAGCAGGTGTCATCACTGTAGTTCTATCTACCTTGTTTGCAAGTTTCATGTAATTTAATTTTGGACTAAGCCTGGTCTGGGCTGTGTCCGCTGTTTCCGTAAGGTGGAATTTCGTCAATTGCTGACATGTCATCATCTGAGAGCTCGAAGTCAAATACATTAGAGTTTTCGATGATGCGGTCTTCATTGACAGATTTTGGAAGAGGCACAATGTCGTGCTGTACTTCCCAACGAAGAATTATCTGAGCAACAGTTCTTCCGTATTTATTAGCAAGCTCTTCAAGTAATGGGTGAGCAAGAGATTTACCTCTTCCAAGAGGACTCCATGCTTCTACCAATATTCCATGCTCTTTACAGTAATCTACTGTATCCTTTTGTAAAAATCCAGGGTTAACCTCAATTTGATCTACGGCAGGTGTTACTTCCATATCTATAATGGTATCCAAATGATGTGTAAGGAAGTTTGATACGCCGATTGCCTTAACACGGCCAGATTTATAAATCTCTGTCATGGCCTTCCAGGTCTGTCTGTTTGTATTTTCCCAATCATCATCAAAGGCATAAGATGCTGGCCAATGAACTAAATACAAATCCAGATAATCCATCTGCATTTCATTCATAGTCTTTTCAAAGGCAGCAAGAGTTTTGTCGTAGCCAAGCTCTGTTTTCCAAGCCTTGCTGGTAACAAAAATATCCTCGCGTTTTGTGTGAGTCTCTTCCATAAAATCCTTTATGGCATTAGCAACATATTTTTCATTTTCATAAAAAGCAGCAGTATCGATATGGCGATAGCCGTTTTTTAGAGCAAGCCTAACAGAATTGTAGGCTTCAGTTTGGTCTTTGATTTTGTAGGTACCATATCCAAACATTGGAATTGCGGTGCCATTATTCAAGTTGATTCTTGTTGTAAGTGATTCCATAGCCTTCTCCTTCATAGTTTATAAGGCAATTATATGTATTTTGAAGGTGAAATACAATTTTAAATGTAATAGAATATAAACGTTGAAAAATTTTTTATTAGGAGAAGAAGGAAAATGTATATTGTTGATGATGGAATTAAACTAAACGCAATTTTGGATATGCCAGAAGGGGGAGCAGAAAAGTGTCCACTTTGTCTTGTATTTCATGGCTTTACAGGACATATTGAGGAAGACCATATAGTTGCAGTAGCAAAGGGACTTAACGAAATCGGAGTTGCAACACTTCGTGTAGATTTATTTGGTCACGGCAAGAGCGAGGGAGAGTTCAGAGAGCACAATCTTTACAAGTGGCTTAATAACATCCTTGCAGTAGTTGACTATGCCAAGAAGCTGGATTTCGTTACGGATCTTTACATCTGCGGACATTCACAGGGCGGTCTTGCAGTTACACTTGCTGCCGCAATGGAAAGAGATACTATCAAGGCTCTTATGCCACTTTCACCTGCATACGTCATTATTGACGGTGCAAAGGCCGGCATGCTTTTAGGTCAGCCATTCGACCCAGATCATATTCCAGATGAATTAGTATCATGGGATGGTCGTACACTTAACGGTAATTACATCAGAGTAGCACAGTCAATCGACTTAGATGCAGCCATGAAGAAATTTACAGGACCTGTACTTATCGTTCACGGTGATGCAGATGATACTGTACCTGTTGAATTTGCTATTGATGCATCAAAGAAATTTGCAAACTGCAAGCTTGAGCTGATTAAGGATGATGATCACTGCTATGGAAAGCACATGGACCTCATGGTTGAAGCTGTACAGAATTTTGTAAAGGGATTACAGTAATAGATGAAAAAAAGATTTGTAGTTATATTAGCCACTTTTATGTTAGCAGTGCTGACAGCCTGCGGTAATAAGAATCAGGGGACAGAATCTGCCACTTCGGAAATACAGGCTAGTGATATCAAAGAATCTGAGGAGGCAGTAGAGCTTACACAGGAGGAACTAGATTCATTTACGGAGTTATTTGGTACTTCTGAATATAATGGATTTGTAGTACGCCCATTTAATGATGTAAATGATATAGATTGGGCTGAAGTCTTTTTCAATGGAGCAGGTATCGCGGCCACTGATGTTTCAGAGGAAGAAAGTGATAATGCCTATAAGCACTTTGGGGATGATTGTGGAGATTTAATCACTCTTAGAGCTGATGACATAGATAGCTTCGTTGAGTCCCACACTGGAATTAAAGATGATATAAAGGACCAGATTGGCTATGACTATATTGAGGAATATGATTCATATTATGCCTTACATGGAGATACCAATTGGATGTCTTATGAATGTACAAGCGGCATAAAGCTTGGCGATTTGTATGTAGTTGAGATGCACAATGTTCCTCCTGAAGACGTCGAATGGCATGCATGGGACACCCCTGACATTGAATTAACTTTCGAGAAAAACGGTGATGTCTACAGGATGATTTCCAATGTTTGGTTTTGGGAGGATGGCAATGACCCTGCCCAGACCTTTGATATCAATGTGCCAGGACATGAGAATGGCCGTGTAATTACATATCAGGGAGATACAAAAACTGGAAAGGCTGCCAATATAGTAGTTACCGCCGATGGCAAGCGTGTGTGTTGGCTTGGCACCTGGTTTTTGGATGACGAACGTGTTTCCACGGACTTTATAACAATCAAGGCAGTTGGCATTTTTGATTTTTCCGCAGATGGCGTTGATGATATTGTAGTGGTGGCGGAAGATACTGAAGGCGATGAACATGTTGGCTTATATGAATACCAATTCGTTTATGGTTCCGAAGGCTACAATTATCACGCAGATGCTTCTGATTGGATAAGCACCTATTATTCGGAAGAATTAAATATTCCTAACGTAAAAGAATATCTATTGGGTGACAATCAGAAAGCTGTTTATCCTACATGGAAGGAAGCCTACAAACAGGTTGTTCGTTTAACTAATCTTGATGACAGTTATAGCTACAATCTTATTTATTTAGATGACGATGATGTTCCTGAGCTTGTAGTTGATAACTATGGTTATTATTTCTTCCTATACAGCTATAAGGATGGACATGTAGTACCTGTTGGTGAGGACTTCGGATATGGAGCTGGTGGCATAGCTGATTACGAATATGTTCCAAAGAAAAACTGTATCAGATATTGGAATTCTGATTACGCAGGAATAGTTTGCGATTTACATTTTATCTCAATTCATGATGGTAAAATCGTCTACGATTACACCTGTCAAATGGATAACTATGATGATTTAGATGGCAATGGCTACCCTTCCGAGGACGAGATGACAGATGAAGCTCTTGCAAAAGCAGAGGGAAAAACTAGTTACAGCGCCGATGACAAATCATTAAGCCAGGATGAAATCCAAAAGAAAATCGAACAGCTCCAGGAGTATGAATATGAAACAATCCACGGGCAGTATGATTCAGTTGACTTTTATGATGTGATGGCGAAGATGTAGTTTCCAAATGTACATATAGTACAACATATGCGTAAATATTGTAAAACCTCCTAGTGTCATTTAAAATGATGTTGGGAGTTTTTTTGTTTGATTAATGGTATTTTGATGTTTAGGAGAGATAGATGATAAAGTTATTTGATGTGGTTCCGAATAATTTTTTTAATTATTTGGGAAGCGGAAGTAACAATAGAATATACGCAGAATGTTTGTTAATTATTTATGGTGAATATGAAAATGAAATATCATATAGATTACCACGTAACCAAATCAGAGATGCGGTTGCATTTTATCTAAATGAAATACATTCAGATTTAATTCTTGATAATGGCGAAACTGAGAAAAATTATTCTGAAATGGCTTCGGCTATTATAAGAAAATTTGCAGATGCTGATGTGGGTTGGCTTGAAGAAGACAATGATGAGGCGACTTTTGAAAAACAGATAATTATGTCTGAGCAGGGAATCATGCTTGCTGAATTCTTGGAAAGACTGAAGGTTCCTGAAAAAGAAGAATTCTCCAGTTATATTTTTAATATTTATAACATTCTTAGAAGTCATGACCAATGGGAGGAAAATCCATATGCGCTTTGTCTATTAAGCGTTTATAAGAATAGTAGAAATCTTTCAAAAGCTTTGAAGAAACTAGCTACATTTATTAGAAAAATAATTGAAGAAATGATGAATGAAAATTCTTTCGAAAGTCTTACGGAGAATATTATTTCTTATTGCGATGGAGATTTTATAAAGGAGTATTCTAGATTAGCAAAAAGGCAAAACATTCATATTTACAGAAGCTCGATTATTAATAGTATCAAAGAGTTTGAGAATAATCAGGAATTGTTTGAAAAATTACTGGAAGGTTGTTCGGGTGAAAACAATATTTCAAAAGAAGAGGCCCAAGATAAGGTCTTGGATATGATTCAAAAAACCAAAAATTTCCTTGAATATGAATATGATGCAATTATGGCAGACATTAAGCATAAGATTAATATTTATCTGCAAATTGCTGTCGGGAGAGGAAGATTTTTAAGGAATAAAGGTGCAGATATCAGGGGCAGTGTTGAACAGACCATTAGATATATTGTTGAAGAGATGGATGAATTAGGTCTAAAAGATGATATGCCAGAGGATTATATGGATTTATTTTCTCTTCAGAAAAATGAATTTATTGACTTGAATTCAATTCGTTACCCTGCTAAGCAAAAGGCCATTAAGAAGAATGTTAAACAACAGTATGAAGTTCTTACAGATGAAGATAAATTAAATGCTATTGAAGCACAAAGAAAAAGTGCCTTTAATCCATATTCGAAAGAGCGTATGAAGAATTTCTTAGATAAGCAAATTGAAAACAAAGTATTGGTTAGTGCAGCCGAATTACCGCTTACCTCAAAGGATGACATGCTAGTTAGTCTATCGGCAGTTGCATATGCTATGGATAACGGATATACGATAATAACAAAAGACGGTTATGTTGAAAGTAATGATTTAATCATCAAGGATTTTGAAATTAGAAGGGATAATAAATGATAGAGGAACATTGGGATAATTATACTTCGTCAGAGAAGGAACAGTTTCAAAGGGCGGCCAGACGATTATTAAAGAATACTTTTATAGTTAGAGATAAAGACGATGATAATCGAAAAATATATTTCTTTATTGCAAAGCGCCCTGACCCTTTTAGAGAGTACTTTAAGTATATTGGTTTTGATATTGCTGTTGATAGAGAAAATGGCGTGGTTATGCTTCAAAATGACAGGAGTGTTAGCGAGACTAGAAGAATACAGGCAAATCGAATTCAGTTAAAAAAATTTGAAAGCATTGTATTATGCTGCTTATGGACAATATATGTTGATAGAATTTCTAAGGGCTCTCTTAAGCGAGATATTATTATAGGAATTACAGATTTGCGATTTGAATTAGAGAAATACGGATTAAAAGATCAGATTGATAATAAAACATTAATGATAAACACTATTGATACTTTTAAGAAATATAATTTGGTCGATGTTATTGGAAAAATAGGCGATGTTGATTGTAGTATAAGAATATATCCTTCCATACAATTTGCATTAAATGGAGAAGAGTTTAGGAAGTTTGTTGAAAAAGCTACTGAACGATTTAAATATGCTGATGAAGATGATGGATTTGATGAGGAAGAAATAGATGAGTTCGATGAATAACAGTAGAAAGTCTGCTACTAGATTGTTACTTATTAATTGGTCTAGGTTTCAATATGAAAATATAAGTTTGGACGGATCAACTCTTTTTACTGGTGTAAATGGAAGTGGAAAATCTACAGTACTAGATGCAATGACTTATCTACTTACAGGAAACACACAGTTTAATACTGCAGCAAAAGACAGGGATCGAAATGTAAAAGCCTATGTAAGAGGAGATACCAAGAGTAACGAATCAAACAGATTTTTAAGAGAAGGTGATGTTGTAAGTTATATAGCAATGGAATTTTTCTCTCCAGATGAAAATGCATATATGGTTATCGGTGTAGAAATAGAATCTTCAAGTGAAAATGACGCCAGCTCAAGCTGGTTTATTTTGCGTGACACTAAAATTGAAAATATTCAATTTTGTGAGACAAAAGAAGGTATCCGTAGTATTTATCCTAAAAATAGATTGTTGGTGAAAAACAAAAAATTAAATAGAACTGATTTTCTGGGACGTGATAAAGCAAAAGATCAAATAATAAGGAGCCTTGGTATGCGATGTGATGCAGCAATGTATAAAAAGAAGCTTCTTAAAATGATGGCATTTAATCCTGAAAATAATATAGATCAATTCATCTCAGAATGCGTGTTAGATGCTAATCCTATTGAATCTCTGAATCAGCTGAGAGAGCAAAAAGAATTATTTGAAAAAGTAAGAAATATGTATGAAAACTTACTAGAGTCGAAGGTGATTCTTGAAGATATTGAGAGACTTTCATCTGATTACGAAAAGAAACAGCATAATTATATGGTCAAAGATATGATTTTAGATTTACAGCGAGTAAAATTATGTGAAGAAGATTTAAAGAAAATGAATTTAAACATAATTCAATATAAGCAAGAGCTAAAGGAGCTAAACTCAAAAATTAGTTCAGTTGAAAATGAAAGAAAACTTGCCGAGGAAAGATATAATGCTGCTATAAATAACACAGATTTTCAGAATTTTACTAAATCGTTAGAAAATCTTAATAGGCAATTAGAAGAACTTGATAGAGAAATATGTTCTCAGGAAAAAGACGTAGAAAAGCTTAGACAATTACAAAGTTTAATAGATTCAGATCTGGAGTGGTTGATATCTGATGAAGAAGAACTAAAAAGTGAAATTGGTACTTTTTGCAATTATCTATCTGAAAATGTAGCTGGTAGCAAGAAAAGCGAATTATTTATTAAGCTTGTAGATGCTCAAAAAAATGCATTCAATATATATTCAAAGATTAAATATAAAAATGAAGTTGAGAGAGAGGATTTAAAAGAAAAACTTAACGAACAGGAGCAAATAATAAAAAAATTGGATGCCAATATACTACATCTTCCTCCTAGTGTTAGAAAAGCAAAGGATATTATTCAAACTGAATTGTTAGAGCAAGGAATAAAGACTGAAGTTAGAACCTTTGCAGAATTGGTAGCAGAAATTGAAGATGAAGGTTTTAGAGTAGCAGTAGAAACCTTCTTGGGTAGGAAAAGATATAATCTAATTGTAGATGCAAAATACTGTAAAAATGTGATTGAAATTGTACATAATAGCAAGTTATATGATGTCAATGTTGTTGTGACAGATAAACTACCAGAAAGTGATGTTGTTAAGGGCTCAGCAGCTGAGGTACTAAGAATTCCAAATGTTTTTGCCAGAAGATATGCAAACTATCTGTTGAACGGTATTCATTTGTGTGAAAATATAGATGAACTTCATGAATATCCACTGGGAGGATTAACAAAGGATGGTATGCTAGCAAAAAGCTACGCTATTTCATGTTTGGATATAAAGAAGACAGAAATGTGCCTTGGTAGTGATGCAATCAAATATCAAAAGAAGAAGGCGGAGAGTATTCGAAATGAGCTAAAAGAGCAGATTGATAACTGTGTGTTAGTTGAAAATGATTGCAAATTTAGAATTGAATCACTTGAAAAATTTGATACAAATATTGAAAACTATAGATTTGATGCACCTTCATTATTATCTAATAGTAAGTTAAGAAAAGCAGAGATAGAATTGGCTAAAAGAGAATATGAACAAAATCCTGATTTTGCACGTATTCTAATAGAGCAAGAAAAATCAAAACAATTGAAGGATGAAGCTAATAAAAAATACGATAAGTTACAGCAGGATATAGGGCGCTTAGAGGGAAGTATTAATCAATGCAATGCTGATGAGGCTAGGTTAACCGAGGAGTTATCAAAAGCAGCTGAGCTATATGATGAAAAGAAAAAGAATAATCCAGAAATAGTTTTTGATGCAGAAGCTGAATATGGCAGGGCTTTTAAATCAAGGGGTACTATAAAGGTTGTAACAGAGAATTATGTTAAAAATCTAGCCACTGACGTGGATAAAGCTGCTAAGGTGTTAGAAGACAAACAGCTGGATTACTGTAAGATTGCCGAAACCGACAATAGTAAGCGCGGAGTAGCCTATATTCCATTCTATAGAGCAGAGCTTAGTAATTTATCAAATGTGAAGCTTGAAGAGGCAAAAAATAAAATGCATGACCAGGAGAAAAATCTTCAGAGTGCATTCATGCATGATTTCATTGGTGAAATAAATGAAGCTATAAGGTTGGCAAAAGATGAAATTGGAGCTATTAATAGAGAGTTAAAACAGATACCATTTGGACAGGATACTTATCAGTTCAAAATGAAAGAAAAGGCTGATAGAGCTATATTTTTCAGGATTAGCAGTAAGCTATCAGAATATGCGGGAGCCGATTTTTACTTAGCTAGTGGAGCTGATGATGAAGAAATGGAGCATGACATTAAACAGTTCATGGATACTATTTTAGACGAAGAAGATGAGCTAGAGTATACAGATTATAGAAGATATTTTACTTATGATATGGAAATCGCCAGAACGATTGATAATAAATTAGTAACATCTGATTTATCAAAAAAGCAGGGTTCTGCAAGCAATGGAGAAAAGCAGACTCCATATTTCATCATTTTGGCAGCTAGCTTAATGCAATGTTATCCTAAGAATAAATGTTGTGCTAGATTAGCATTTATTGATGAGGCTTTTGCTGCATTATCAAGAGAACGTATTGAACAAATGGTTAAGTATTTTGAAGAACATGATTTTCAAGTTATATATGCTGCGCCACCTGAAAAGATTGCTAGCATTGGTCAATTTATAACAACAACCGTTTCGCTGTATCCTAAAGGAAACTATTCATATGCTATAGAGGGACAATATGTGGGATAAATTATCTAAGACACAAAAAACAGTTATAAACAAGTTGATAGATAAATATGAGCGAAGCAAATTATATACGGGCGATTGTAAAGTTAATCGAAATATATTTTTGTTGCCTACAGAAGTTTTTACCGATTATGATAGTGACTTTGCAGATGTTGAAAAGGTGTCGCAGTTTGAAGACGAGCTTCGGGAGCTAGATGAAAAGGGATTGATAGAAATTTCGTATGATACGAATTATGTGGTTAAGAAAATTCTTTCGATACCGGAAAAGTGGGATATGTACTATAGTCTTTTGGGCAGAGTCACAAAAAAACATATTATTGTTGAACAAACGTCATATCTTGAAGATGTGATTTGCAACAATAAAGACGATATTATTTTGAAGTTTTGTGAGGAACAATTACAACGATTACAGCAAGGGAAAAAGCCATCATATAACTTTGATGATTTAAAGAATATTGTTGAGTTAATAGAAACAATAATAGGTAATAAGACTACATTACTTGAAAGGGAATTATCTATTTTAAAGTTTGGTGACAGTAAAGAATTTGAAAAAAGATATAAAAGTAGGATATGTTCTATCCTTCGTAAATACGGTAATTATGAGGAACGACTTGATGGTATTGATGTTAAAAGTGAAGTTGAACATATAATTTTAGAAGAGCACATGATTTTTGCTAACCCCTCGTATATATATTTTAAGGGAAATGGCAGAATAATGTTTCATGATGGTCATAAAATCAGTTTGAATAATGATATTTCTATAGGATTAATATCAGATGCTATAAGTGATATCAAGAACATAGAAATTTATGATGATAATATTGTAACAATCGAGAATCTTACTTCATTTAATAGGTATTTTGCTCAAAATACCTTTAGTATGTATCTTGCAGGTTATCATAATTCGGCTAAGACAAATTTCTTAAAATTGATTAATCAACATAATCAGCGGAAGAATTGGTATCATTTTGGCGATTTAGATCCGGATGGATTTTATATATTAGAGCATTTAAAAACGACTACAAATATTGATTTTGAATCAAAGTTTATGAATGCTGAATATCTTAAAAAATATAAGCAATACACAAAAGAGCTTGCGGAAAATGATAAAGTTAAAGCTAAAAACTTAATAGAAAGTGGTAAATACAAAGAAGTTCTAGAGTATATGCTTGAAAACAATTGTAAG
This sequence comes from Pseudobutyrivibrio sp. OR37, assembly GCF_900113655.1. Lineage (GTDB taxonomy): Bacteria > Bacillota > Clostridia > Lachnospirales > Lachnospiraceae > Pseudobutyrivibrio. Next base: position 22,838 of record NZ_FOQF01000032.1, read on the forward strand.
TTAGAGCAAGAGATAATAAGTTTGGAAGAAATAAATGAAATATAAAGAAAAGGTGATTATATTATATGTTTGGAGGTTTCCATGATACGAGATCCATTTGAAGAATATTATAGGCAGCTAGAGCCTAGTAAACGAGAAAAAGGCAATGCATGGAATACAGCTATTGGATTACAAGCTGTTGATGGTTTGTATCCAATCTTTGGCAGATTCATGTTTTTAAAGAAGGAAACACGAGAACGACTGCAGTGTTTTTTATTAAATATTTAAGAACTTTGGGATTCGAAGCTACTAATGATATATTTGCTGAAAATGCTTGGTATTTTAGAAATGCATTAGTAAGAGCTAATTATTCTAATCTGCAAAAAGGCATTCATGAGACTACAGAATATGTTGAGATTTTCCTTAGAAATCTTTTACTTGATGAAAATAATGAACTTCATAATAGAGAAATGCACATTAGTGGAAGGTATACTTTTAAGAGAAAACCAAACATTGGAGATGGAAAACCAAACATTGGAGGCAAAAAACCAAACATTGAAGGTGAAAAACCAAACATTGGAGATAAAAACCAAATAATTGAGATTATAAATCAAATTGCCTCTATATCTACATATTCTAGGAATCAAATCTATGACTTGTATAAAGAATTAGGTGATAAAAATTATTTCGGAAGAAGTGATGTGGAAAAAGTGCTTAATTTGAAATCTTACAGAGCACATGAGATTATAAAGCTTATGCAAAATATTGGTATCATATCTCCGGTAAAAGGACATGGAAAGGGAAAGTATAGATTCAATTTACAAAATGAATAGTTTAAAGAGCAGTGCTTGTACCGACCCCAAAAAGTTAGACAAAAAAATCTAACGATTGGAGGTCGGTATTTTTATGGCAAAATATGATTTTGAATTTAAGAAAAAGGTAGTCCTAGCATACCTCAAAGGTGAAGGCGGAAGGAACTTCTTGGCAGAAAAGTATGGTATCGCATGTTCACAGCATATCATCGAATGGGTTAATAATTACAATAAGTTTGGTGATGATGGTCTGAAACGATCTCGAAAAAAAGAAACTTATTCTTTCGAGAAGAAGCTTTCTGTTGTAGAGTTATATTTATCAAGTGAAATCTCATATCAGGATTTAGCTCTACAAGAAGGAATCACTAATCCAAGCATGATTGTTAACTGGGTAAAACGCTTTCGTGTAGCAGGTCCTGATGCATTGAGACCTCACAAGAAAGGTCGAAGGAAAACATTGGAAAAGCCAGAAAAGAAATCTTCTACTCTGCCCATTGAGAGTCCAGTTGATACAAGTGCAGAGCATGTTAAAGAGTTAGAGGATGAGCTGCTGAAGCTGAGAATAGAGAATGCATTTTTAAAAGAACTGAGGAGGCTGCGTTTAGAGGACGAAGCAAAAATGAGAGAACGGCGCGAATCATCAACAGCCTCCGAAGACAGTTCAAACTAAAAGACCTTCTCTCATATACAGGTATGCCAAAGTCTACATTTATGTACTGGCAAAAGAGATTTGACCGGGAGAATCCAGATAAAGTGCTAGAAGAAACGATTCTTGCTATACGCGCGAGGAACAAGGACTATGGTTATCGTAGAGTGGTAGGAGAATTAAATAACCAGGGATACAAGGTCAACAAAAAGAAGGTTCAACGGATTATGCAGAAGCTAGGACTCCAGGTGACATCCTATACTCGTAAGAGCAGAAAATATAGTTCATATAAAGGAAAAGTCGGAACTGTTGCTCCTAACAGAATTAGGAGAAGGTTTAACACCCATATACCGCACCAGAAAATAACCACCGATACAACAGAGCTAAAGTACTATGAAGTAGATACAAAAGGTCACTTGACCATGCACAAGCTCTATCTGGATCCATTTATGGATATGTGTAATGGAGAAATACTAAGCTTTGGAATAGATAAACATCCATCTGCCAAGAATGTAATGGCTGCTCTTGAACAGGCGATAGAAATCACATCAGACTGTCCTTATCGTAGGACCTTCCATTCAGATCAGGGATGGGCTTACCAGATGAAGGCTTATTCCCATCGGCTAAAACAAGAACGTATCTTCCAAAGCATGTCCAGAAAAGGTAACTGCTTAGATAATTCGGTAATGGAAAACTTCTTCGGACTGCTAAAGCAAGAAATCTATTATGGTGTGGTTTATTACAGTTACGAAGAATTGAAATCTGAAATAGAACGATATATAAAGTATTATAACGAGCAAAGAATCAAAGAGAAACTAGGATGGATGAGCCCTGTTCAATACAGGCTCCATCTTTTAGCTGCATAAAGAAAACGAGACGACCAAAGTCGTCTCGTAAAAAAGTCTAACTTTGAGGGGTCACCTCAGCTTGCTGCTCTTTTTAATAAACTATGCAAATTCTGATTATTTTTTTGTTTAATTTTTATTGGAATTTTCGTTGCTAGGTGGGGTTCCTTCAGGTTTTTCACCACTAGGGGCTTCACCAGCTGGCTTTTCACCACTTGGTGGATTGCCTTCAGGTTTTTCGCCACTAGGGGCTTTACCTTCTGGCATACCTCCATCAGGAGCACCTGATGAAGTAGCTTTTTCTAGAGTGATTGCATCACCTGTAGATTCAGAACCTTCTGTATATTCTTCACCATTTACATATAATTTATAGCCATTTAAATTAATGCTGTCGGCATCACATGCAAGAGCAGTGACATAGGAATCTCCAGTTAGTGTCCATGTCGCTCCATCTGTTAGCTGAATATAAACGTCTCCAGCTTCACCGTTTGTATTAATTGCGCCGCTATAGGTTGCACCTTCGCCAAGATAAAGATTCATTGCAGATACATCATCGATAGACATATCACCTTCAAGCGACTGATTTTTAACATTAACATTTACCTGCCCGCCGTTAGCTCCTTCATTGCCCCAACCTGCAGCTGCGGCTCTCAGTAAAATGCCATCACCATTATTGTTTATCTCAGAGTTTTCAATGTTAATATCTGCCACGGTATTTGTGATAAAGAAAACATCACCGTTTGCATTGTTTAATAAACTGTCTTTAAGAGAAAATGATGCAGTACCTTCATCAGCGTCACCTGACATAGATTGGTAAATCATAACAGCCTGATAATAATCAGACTTATCGCTGTTTTTTGTGTTATTGTCAGCGTTAAGAACCACATTGTTTAATGTAGCTGAATTATTTCCTTCTACCACAACGCCTTGAGAGGCAGTAGAGGTTAGTGTTGCATTTGAAACTGTTACATCTGCAGTAGAATAAATGACAGGCGAGCCTGTTCCTGAGGTAGTGTAGTCTCCACCAGTGACAGTTACGGTACCGCCGCCTCTGTCTGAACGGATAGCTGCTGACGAATTACCGCTGGTTTCAATTGTAAGATTGGTGGCATTCATAGTACCGCCACCTGTTGTCATAAGTCCACCAGAACAGTTGCCAGCTGTAGTAATGTATGAATCTGAAATATTAACAGTTGTGCCTTCGCCATAGCTAAATACATCATTAGCATGTGTACCGTTAGTATCAACAACTATTTCTGATAAATCAAGAGTTGCTCCATCTGTTGCAAATATGGCTGCATTATCACCGTAAAAATCGGCTTCATCGCCCTCATCTGAATCCCCGGTCTTAATTACTTCCACATTGCTATAGGATGCATCTTCTCCTGAGGCTTCAATGGCATGTTCACCATCTTCGTTATTTTCAATAGTTTCGTTAACAGAGATATCATCTCTGGCAGGACCAGATACGGTCTGACCAATAGTGGTAGAACCAGCAGCTTCATTCGCTGAATCTGTAACTTCGGTTTCAGTAGATGATACACTGGTATTACCGCATCCTGATAGGATTAATCCTGCAGAAAGAGCACATGTTAAAAGTTTTGTAACAATCTTATTTTGCATGTTATTTCCTCCATTTGATTTGATATTTAAATTTTTATCAAACGGATTTGACGATTAGGTGATGAGTTCCTGTAGGATACTAAATTGTTTTCTGAAAAGCTTTTAACCCTATAACCTTCACAAGTTTTGACATATAAAAGGTCAAAAAATGAATAGAGGTATATTGCCTCAGTTGGTAGAATCAGTGTTATAAAATCAAAATTGGGAGAAGAATAATGGCTGAATTTAATTTGTTCAAAAATGGTGTATTGGCACCTATTGTGCTTGAGGATAATGGAGTACATGGTGTTAAGAAGATGGCAGGGATTTTTGCCAAGGATATTAAAAGAGTTACAGGCAAGGCTCCTGAAATCATAGCAGATATTCCAGGTGAGGCAAGCTTTGTTATTTACCTTGGCTTGGCTGAAAGTGCCAAGGTTCAAAATGAATTTAAGGATGTAATCGATACTAATGCTATAGTAGGAAAGAGAGAGACCTACGGTATTTTCATGTTTGAAAATCCTGTTAATAAGGGACAGCAGGTGCTTGCTATAGTTGGTAGTGACAAGCGTGGTCTTACTTATGGTATGTTTTCTATCTCAGAAATCATGGGTGTATCACCATGGTATTTCTGGGCAGATGCAAATGTAAAGCAAAAGGCTGAGGTTGTTCTTACAGAGGATGTATGCAAGATTTCAAAGGAGCCATCAGTAAGATACAGAGGCTTCTTTATTAATGACGAGCAGCCATGTCTTGGAAACTGGGCTAGAGAAAATTACGGAAGTATCAGCCCTGGACCAGAGCTTTATGAAAAGATTTTTGAGTTGCTTCTTAGATTAAAGGGCAATTATATTTGGCCTGCAATGTGGCGCTCAGATTTTACATTAGATTATTTCGAAAATGCGGTTCTTGCAAATGAGATGGGGGTAATTGTTGGTGCATCTCATCACGAGCCATGCTGTCGTTCAGGACAGGAGTTCCAGCGTCTTCGCCACGACAATCCACAGTACGGAACAGAGTGGAGCTTCCTATCTAATGCAGAAGGTATCACAGAATTCTGGAAGGATGGTTTGACCAGAAATAAGGATTTCGAAAATCTTATTACAATTGGTATGCGTGGAGAGAACGATTCATATCTTATGCCAGAGGATGCCACTCTTGAGGACAATATTAATGTTCTGAAGAAGGCAATTGTTAAGCAAAAGGAACTTATTTCAAAATATGCTCCAAGTGAGCACCCACAGCTTCTTGCCTTATATAAGGAAGTAGAGGAATACTACTACGGTGATGAAAACACTAAGGGACTTAAGGATTGGGAAGCCCTTGATAATGATATCATGATGCTTTGCGACGATAACTTCGCAAATGTAAGAACTCTTCCAGATGATGAGCTTCGTAAGAAAAATGGCGGCTTTGGTATGTACTATCATTTTGATTATTTCGGAGAGCCAGTTTCTTATCTTTGGATTAACACATCACCTCTTACAAAGGTTTGGGAGCAGATGACAATGGCATACGATTTTGGTGTTCGTTCTGCTTGGATTGTAAACGTAGGTGATATTAAAAATCAGGAACTTCCACTTAGCTATTTCCTTGATTTGGCTTATGATTTTGATAAGTGGGGAACAACTGCTATCAATAAGACTGGGGAATACACAGTTAACTGGCTGAAGGGCTTAGGCTTTGATGCCAAAATGTCAGAGGAAGCAGCAAAGCTTGTTACAGAGTATGTAAGCTGGAGCGGCAGAAGACGTCCAGAGGCTCTTAATTCATCAATCTATCATGGAGCACATGAAAACGAAGCAAGAGATTATCTAAATCGTATTTACGAAGCAGAAGAAAAGGTGGAGGAGCTTTACAAGCAGGTTAAGGGAACTGACCTTGAGGAATGCTTCTTCCAGGTAGTTTATTATCCACTCAAATCTGTTGCAGAGATTAACAAGATGCATCTTTATGCAAGCCTTAACAATGTTTATATTAAAAAGCGTATGAAGCATGCTAACGTATATGCGAAGCTGATTCAGGACTGCGTTAAAACTGAGCGCAATCTTGTAAAGGAATATCACACAAGAAATGGCGGTAAGTGGAACCACATGCAGTCTGTTTACCACATAGGTTTTACTAATTGGAATGATGAGCAGTGCGAGTATCCAATCAGCCAGTTCTTAAATCCTGTAGAGGAAGCAAGATTATTAGTTGGAATAGCAGACAGTGAAGATTCAACTGGTGCACATCGCTGGACAAGACACGTTCTTCACATGCCACTTTGCTTTGAGACTAATGCTACAGGTGTATTTGAAGTTGCAAATGGTGGCGAGAAGGAGCTTCACTATCGCATAGACTGGGATGAAGATTGGATTGAAGTCACAGCTGCAGATGATGGCACAGTAGTAGAAAAGAACCAGCCACTTACTGTAGATGATATTAAGCTATACAACGTAAGAATTAACAAAGATAAATGGAATCAGGTAGATAGCACTATAATTCGTATTTACGGAGATGATTGCGAAACTGTTGCTGATGAATCGGAAAACGGTGGCAGCATAACAATGGTAGAGCTTGCGGTAGATGTAACAGCTATTGATTTAGGCGATGTAACTGAAAAGTGCTTCCTTGAAACAAATGGCTGTATATCAATTGAGGCAAATCACTTCAGCAAAGCTATTGCTACAGATAAGGGTGAGTACAAGGAAATCAAGGATTACGGAAGAACAGAAAGTGGAATGAAGGCATATCCACAGACGGTTCGATTTGATAATCCAGCAGATGCGCCAGCACTTATTTATAATGTATACGCACTTGAAGATGCTGACTATGAAGTAAATATATACGCAGCAGCAAGCAATCCAGTTGTATATCAGGGCAAACTTGCCCTTAAGGTTGCTGCAAATGATGAAGCGGGGATTATCGTAAATACGATACCTGAAATAGATTTCGTTCCATGGAAATCAAATAGCTGGAGAAAGGGTGTCCTTGACCAGATTCATATTGGTACCTGCAAGGTTAGCTTGCGCAAGGGTGTGAATACTATTAAGCTTTCTGCAATTGACCCAGGTGTGGTTATTGAAAAGCTGGTATTATGGAATGAAAACTGTGAAAAGCGTGATTCATATTTAGGTCCAAAAGAGAGTAAAATCGACTAAACTCACTTTTTGTTTACAATCATAAACCGTTTGTTGATGGAGATATCCCTGGTACTGATTTAAAATAATCCTATCAATGATAAAAATTTAACAATGTTCTGGCAGACAAAAAACATTGCTAAATTTGGTTAAAGGAGGAAATTTTAATGAAGTACCAGGGACTTTTTGAGCCTATCAATATCGGTAAGCTTGAGATTAAGAACCGCTACGCAATGGCACCTATGGGACCACTCGGTCTTGGTGATTGCGAAGGTGGATGGAACGACAGAGGAATTGATTACTACACAAGACGTGCCAAGGGTGGCATCGGTCTTATCATTACAGGTGTAACTTTCTCTGACACAGAGGTTGAGAAGCCTTCATTCCCAAACACACCAAACTCTACATACAACCCAGTTCAGTTTGTTAGAACCAGCCGTCAAATGACAGAGAGAGTTCATGCTTACGGTTCAAAGATTTTCTTACAGATGTCAGGTGGATTCGGACGTGTAACTATTCCTACAAACTTAGGAGAGTTCCCACCTGTATCTGCATCAGCTGTACCACACAGATGGCTTGATAAGACTTGCCGTCCTCTTACAGTTGAAGAGATTCACGGTATCGTTGAAAGCTTTGGTAAGGGTGCTTATAATGCTAAGCGCGCAGGCTTCGATGGTGTTGAAATTCACGCTGTTCATGAGGGATACCTTATTGATCAGTTCGCTATTTCATTCTTCAATCAGCGTACAGATGAATACGGCGGAAGCTTAGAGAACAGACTTCGTTTCGCTAAGGAAATTCGTGAGGAAATCGCAAAGACATGTGGATGGGATTTTCCAGTTGCTATGAGATTTTCTCTCAAGTCTATGATTAAGGACTTCAGAGAAGGTGCTCTTCCAGGAGAGGAATTCGAAGAAAAGGGCCGTGACATCGAAGAAGGTATCGAGGCAGCTAAGCTTCTTGAGAAGTACGGCTATGATGCCCTTGACGTAGATGCAGGAACATACGATGCATGGTGGTGGAACCACCCACCAATGTACATGGAGAAGGCTCCATACAAGGAGTTCGCTCGCATTACAAAGGAACATGTTAACATCCCTGTAATTATGGCAGGTCGTGTTGATAACCCAGATACAGCACTTGATTGCCTTAATAATGATATCTGCGACATGATTTCGCTTGGTCGTCCTACACTTGCAGATCCAGATATCGTAAATAAGATTAGAAGAAATGAGCTTAGCCAGATTCGTCCATGTATCAGCTGTCAGGAAGGCTGCATGGGTCGTATCCAGACATACTCACTTATCAACTGTGCAGTTAACCCACAGTGCGGTAAGGAAAGACTTAACCAGTACAATCCAGTTTGCAAGAAGAAAAAGGTTCTTGTTGTCGGCGGTGGCGTAGCAGGTTGTGAAGCAGCACGTGTACTTGCCGAGAGAGGTCATGAGCCTGTACTTTACGAGGCTAATGGTCGCCTTGGCGGTAACCTTATCCCAGGTGGCGCTCCAGATTTCAAGGAAGACGATATCGCACTTGCAAAATGGTATGAGGATGAAATGGTACGTCTTGGCGTAGAGGTTCACCTTAATACTAAGGCTACAGAAAAGGAAATCCTTGATAAGCAGTTTGATGCAGTTATCCTTGCTACAGGTTCTCGTCCAAAGATGTTCTCACTTGGTGATGATGAAAAGGTCTACTCTGCAGAGCAGGTACTTCTTGGTGAGAAGGAATCTGGTGAGAAGACTGTTGTAGTAGGTGGCGGTCTTGTGGGTTGCGAGCTTGCACTTGACCTTGCCATGAAGGGTAAAAAGGTAACAATTGTAGAGGCTCTCGACAAGCTTATGGCTGTTAATGGACCACTTTGCTCAGCTAATAAGGAAATGCTTGAAAAGCTTATTCCTTTCAATGGTATTGAAGTTATTACTGGCGCAAGAGTTACAGAGTACAAGAATGGCGTACTTAAGGCTTCAGTTGGCGAAGTGACAAAAGAGCTTGAGGCTGACAGCGTAGTACTTTGTGTTGGTTATGCTAGCGAAAACACACTTTATAATCAGTACAAGAATGATGTAGATGAGATTTATCTACTTGGTGATGCTAGACAGGTTTCAAATATCATGTATGGTATTTGGGATGCATTTGAAGTAGCAAACCACATTTAATTCATAGTCCTTATCTTAAAATAGAATCAATCATTATAAGCTTCTGCCAATGGGCGTTTTTGCCCAGCAGAAGCTTATTTTTTAGGTAAAAAATGGAATAAACTGTGATAACATATTTTTATTGATAATGACGATTAGTGGGGAATAATATGATTTATAAATTTAAAGAATATCAAAAGCCAGATATAATAAGTAACCATCTTAATCTAGGTGGGACGGACAGCAAAGGCAATGAAATAAAGGTAAATAGCCTTTATTTCGAAGAAAATGGAAAACCTTCAATGGGGATTATGGGCGAGCTACATTTTGAACGAGTACCTCGCATTCAGTGGAAGACTGCCCTTGAAACTATGAAGGCAGGTGGAATAGATATTGTAGCTACCTATATTATATGGATTTACCATGAGCAAGAGGAAGGAAGGCTTGATTGGAATGGCGATAATGATCTTCGTGCCTTTATTTCTTTAGCGGCAGAAGTTGGTCTGAAGGTTTGCATCCGTATCGGCCCATGGTGCCATGGAGAAGTCAGAAATGGTGGATTTCCTGATTGGCTCCTTAAAAAGCCTTGTAGCTTAAGAACAAATGATGAGGAGTACCTTAAAATCGTAAAAGCTTGGTATAAGTCTATCGCCACTCAGGTAAGGGGCCTGCTTTATTCAGAGGGCGGCCCTATAATCATGTGTCAGCTGGAAAATGAATTAACAGAAGATGCTGAACATCTGATGACCTTGAAGCAAATGGCAAAGGAAGTGGGAATAGATGTGCCATTATTTACTGTGACTGGTTGGAATTCTGTTAATGGCGCCAAGATTCCTGTGGATGATGTGGTTCCTGCATTTGGTGGCTACTGTGACGCCCCTTGGGACCCGGGAGTAAAACAGCTTCCTCCATGTGCAAGATATTATTTCACTGGTATTCGAAACGATTCAGCTATAGGCAAGGATTTAATTAAAGCGAAGCAGGAGGACGGTTGGCAATTACCGTATTTACGATATCCATATCTGACCTGTGAAATAGGTGCGGGACTTATGAATACCTATCATCGTAGATATAAAATATACGGAATGGATATCTATGCAATGACTCTTATCATGCTCTGCGAGGGGGCAAATATGCTTGGATACTACATGTATCATGGTGGAATTAATAAGCTGGCAGATGATTACACCCTGCAGGAATCCAAAGCAACAGGCTATCCTAATGATTACCCAATCATATCCTACGATTTTCAGGCGCCAATATCCTGCTTCGAGGAAACCAGAGAATCCTATGACTTGCTAAATCTGCTTCATCTTTTTATACACGAGTATGGCGAAAAGCTTGCCCTAATGACTTACGTCGAGGGAGAAGCAAACAGTAAACTAGGTGAGCTTGCTGGTCTTAGATATGGTGTGCGCAGGGATGAAAATAGCGGTTTCGTATTCATCAATAATTATCAAAGATTACATGGGCTTAAGGCTATCAAAGATGTAGTAATTGACACTGGCACGGTAATCTTCCCATCAATAGATATTAAAGAAAATATGGCTTTCTTTATGCCATTCAATATGGACTTAGAAAATGATGTAATCCTTAAATATGCAACTGCTCAACCTCTTTGTAAGGATGGGGATACTTGGCTTTTTATGGCAATACCAGGTGTTACACCAGAGTTTGAATTTGAAAATCCTGCTAAGCAAGTAGACATAAAGCTACTAACTATGGAAGAGGCAAAACGCCTGCGAAAAGTCGATGGCAGAGTTTACTTTGCAAAACACAGTGGAAAGACTATCGAAGGGTTAGAAGCTAGCGAGGATAAAGAGTATCAATTGGTAAAGCTTGATAAGCCTCAGTTTGAAATACCTAAAATGTTTATTGATGAGCTTAAATACCAGAACAAGCCAATCACCTGGTATAGTCTAAAGGTCCAAGGCCAGGAAGGCTTTGTGGACATTGAACTATCTTGTGATGTAATGCAGGTATATGTAGATGGCAAGCTTGTCACAGACGATTTCTATCATGGAATGCCATTTAGATTGCCTAAAGCAATTTTGCAAGGAGAAGAGGTTTTTATAGTTTGCACCGATATGCCTGATAATATCTATATGGAATAGAATACTTGGTATAATATCCATATTTTGTTTCGATGCATAAACTGAATGTTGATGGAGAAATGGCAAAATATGTTTTACTATATGTTTTTAAAACATATTTCATTTCTCCCCTGGTCTCGATGGACTTATTGTCTGTCGGGGCCTTTTATTTTATAATAAATAATATGAATACACGAAATTTTAAATGCTTCCAAACTGTATATGAGGAAAGAAATCTCCAGGTTGCAGCAAGTAAGCTATTTCTATCTCCACAGGGATTAAGCAAAATTATCAAAAGCCTGGAGGATGAATGCGGCACTCCTTTATTTATTCGTAGTAAGGAGGGCTTTGTGCCTACTGAAAGCGGAAAGCTTTTCTATGAGAAGTCCAAGGTTGTTACCAGAGATTTAAATGATCTTTTCGCTTCAATTGAGTCCGTAAGTGATAAGGAAAAGAGGTTTAAGGTAGGCTTCGCTGCCGGAACTATCAGAGCCATTGATATCCCAAAGGTAAATAATTTCATGGAATCGAATCCTGAAGTTTTGGCAAGCTGGTTTGAATACAGCAATGAGGACATCATTCAAATGCTTCTTAATGATGAAATCAGCTTTGGTTTTGTAGTTGGAAAGCCTACAGCCAGCAATTTGGTTGCCAAGCTTCTTTATTCGGTAGATTTGGTTGCTTATGTTTACAATGGGCACAAGTTTTGGGAAGCTTCTCAAATCGAAATTTCAGACCTTAATCTTGAGCATATCATCTCAATGAACGAAAGATACCGAGTTTATCATGATGTGCTAGATGCATGTCACATGAATGGCTTCAATCCTAACTTTGTTGCTATGGTGGGAGAAGGAGAGTCTATCTATCGATTGGTTAAAAATAAGGTAGGCGTTGGTATCTGTCCTAAATTTTTTGAGGATGAAGCTGATGTTAGAGCCATAGAAATAAAGGATGCCTATAATTGGGATGTTTATGGAGCCTTCCGTGAAGATTCAGCAGATAGAGATTTGGCAAAGAAATTTTTAGAGGGGTGTTGATATTAATTTGAAATGGTGTTATCCTTCTATTGATTGAATACAACTAAAACGCATGCAATCAATATTTTTATATGAGGAATTACCATGGAAAAGGAATTTGACATTCAAGATTATATGACAAAGGGCGTGGAGCGTGTCGTAAAGGATTCACTCAGAGCCACTTTAAAAGACCCAAAGGAAAGCATCTTTATGGGTAAATTTGCTCTTGCCACTAAAAAGGCTGCAGATATCAGAAAGAAATACGAAGCTGAAGGTCTTCATGTGCCTCCGTTTCTTATTGCATCTATTACTAGCAATTGCAATCTACATTGCGCCGGCTGCTATTCTAGACAAAATCAGGCCACAAAGGATTGTGAGCCTGTAAACCAGTTGTCAGATGAGCAATGGCTTGAGATTTTCAACGAAGCCGATAGCCTTGGAATCAGCTTTATTCTTCTGGCAGGTGGCGAGCCACTTCTTAGAAAGGGTGTAATCAAAGCAGCGGCTACCAAGTCAAATATACTATTCCCTATTTTTACAAATGGTGTTTTTATCAGTGATGAATATTTCGATATGTTTGATAAAAACAGAAACCTTGTGCCTATCATGAGTATCGAAGGTCATAAGGAAGCTACCGATGCCAGACGTGGCGAAGGAATTTATGAAAAACTCATTTCCAACATGGAGACATTCAAGAAAAATGGCCAAATATTCGGCAATTCTGTTACCGTTACTACAGAAAATTTCCAGGATGTTCTTTCTGATGATTTCGTATCAATGCTTCAGGGATACGGTTGTAAGGCTGTAATTTACGTGGAGTATGTCCCAGTATCTGATGAAAGCAAGCACTTGGCCCTTGAGGAAGCAAGGGAAGAACAGCTCAGAGCTCGAATTGATGAGCTTAGAACAAAATATGAGGATATGGTATTTATCTCATTCCCTGGGGATGAAAAATCTTCTGGTGGCTGTGTTGCTGCAGGAAGAGGCTTCTTCCATATAAATTCTCATGGCGGGGCAGAGCCATGTCCATTTTCACCTTTCTCTGATACTAATGTAATGGACTTAGGTTTAAAGGGCGCAATATCCTCAAGACTTTTCAAGGTGCTTCAGTCAGGTGACATCCTTAAAGATGACCATGTGGGTGGTTGTGTTTTATTTGAGAAGCAAGACCAGGTTCAGAGAATATTGCAGGAATATATGTAAGAAGTCTGAAAGGGCTGAACATCATGAAATCAGACATTAAATACAAGCTAGCAGAAGCTATGAAAATCTGCATGAAAACTACCTCAGTTGAAAACATAACAGTCAAACAGATAGTAGATGTTTGCGGAGTTTCCAGACAAAGTTTCTATCGTAATTTTATTGACAAGTACGACCTTATAAACTGGTATTTTGACAGGCTTCTGGAACAGTCCTTTAAGGAGATGGGACAGGGCGAGACTATTCGAGAGGGGCTTATAAAAAAGTTTGCATATATAAAGCAGGAGAGATTATTCTTTACAGCAGGTTTCAAGGGCGATGAGCAAAACAATCTAAAAGAACATGATTTCATTATGATTTATGAATTCTATTGTGACTTAATTAGAAAGAAGACCGGTGAAAATCTGGATAAGCACATGCGAAAGCTTCTTGAGATGTATTGTCAGGCTTCCATATATATGACTGTCCAGTGGCTTATGAAGGGTATGAAAGAGACCGAGGAAGAGCTTGCTGATTTGATGATAGATGCGATGCCAGAAATGTTACACAGCCTCTTTGGTAAAATAAAATTAGTCTGACAATGGCCGTATTTATAAGGTTTATTAGAAATTCATAAAATGTTACACATATACACATTTGTAACTTATAATCAAACACCCTATGATGATAAAATTATCATCGTAGGGTGTTAATTTTTTAACACGAAGTTTTTTAGGAAGAAAAGGAGTGTAGAATAATGGCAAACAGAATTTCTCTTAATCCAACATCTTATCACGGTGCTGGAGCAATCCAAGAAGTAGTTAATGAAATCAATGGAAACGGATTCAAGAAAGCATTTGTTGCTTCTGATCCGGACCTTATTAAATTTGGCGTAACAGGAAAGGTTACAGATTTGCTTGATAAAGCAAATATTCCTTATGAGGTTTATTCAGATATTAAGCCTAATCCAACAATCGAAAATGTTAAAAATGGTGTAGAGGCTTTCAAGAAGTCTGGCGCTGATTGTATCGTAGCAATCGGTGGTGGTTCTTCTATGGATACATCAAAGGCAATCGGTATTATCATCACAAACCCAGAGTTTGCAGATGTTCGTTCACTTGAAGGTGTTGCACCTACAAAAAATCCTTGTGTACCTATTATTGCAGTTCCAACAACAGCTGGTACAGCAGCAGAGGTTACAATCAATTATGTAATCACTGATGTAGAAAAGGAAAGAAAGTTTGTATGTGTTGATACACATGATATGCCTATCGTTGCAGTTGTTGACCCAGAGATGATGTCTTCAATGCCAAAGGGCCTTACAGCAGCTACAGGTATGGATGCCCTTACACACGCAATCGAAGGATATACAACAAAGGCTGCATGGGAAATGACAGATATGTTCCATCTTGAAGCTATCCGTCTTATCTCTAAGAATCTTCGTGATGCAGTAGAAAACAAGAAAGAGGGCCGTGAGGGAATGGCTCTCGGTCAGTACATTGCTGGTATGGGATTTTCAAATGTAGGTCTTGGTATTGACCACGCAATGGCACACACACTTTCAGCACATTATGATACACCACACGGTGTTGCATGCGCTATGTTCCTTCCAATCTCTATGGAATTTAACCGTGAGTACACAGGTGAGAGACTCCGTGAGGTAGCTAGAGCTATGGGAGTTGAAGG
>NZ_FOQF01000033.1 GCF_900113655.1 Pseudobutyrivibrio sp. OR37
TGCCTTGCTGGACGCAGAACTCAAAACGAAAAAACTCTTCATGCTGATCTGATACTTGCTGGAATAACTCAGCTTGTAACTGTCATTTTGGCTGATAAAATTAACCACCATGAATTTGTCCGTAGCCTGAAACCTTTAATCGCTTAGGACTTACCAACTTCATAAGTCAGGCTTATTTAGTGCGCCTAAAATTATCTTTCAAAAGTAATTCCGCGCCTATGCGCGAAATATCCGATTTTATAATCAAGATTGCGGACGAGCATCAGCGAGTTTCGCAATTACCTACATTAATGATATATAGATTTTATCAGATTGAAAAATGCTATTCATTAATCTTTCATAAATATTTCAAAAAAAGATGTTGACAAACGTAATTTAATTGCGTACAATCTAATCAATAAAACCGATTGCACACAATTGAATTTGTAAATATCAAGGAGGAATTGAAATGGGATTCTATGATTTAACTGTTGAAAAGACAAATGGTGAGACACAGGCAATGGCAGATTACAAGGGTAAGGTTGTTATGGTAGTAAACACAGCTACAGGCTGCGGCTTTACTCCACAGTACAAGGATATCGAAAGCATCTACGAGACATATCATGAGAAGGGCTTAGAGATTGTTGATGTTCCTTGTAACCAGTTTGCAGGACAGACACCTGGTACTGATGATGAAATCCATGAGTTCTGCTCACTTCATTACAATACACAGTTCCCACAGATGAAGAAGGCTGATGTAAACGGTGAGACAGCTATCGAGCTTTTCAAGTACCTTAAGTCACAGAAGACCTTCGAAGGATTTGGTAAAGGTCCAAAGGCACTTGCTATGAGCGCTATGCTTAAGACAATTGACAAGGACTACAAGAACAATTCAGAGATTAAGTGGAACTTCACAAAGTTCATCATTGATAGAGATGGCAATGTGGTTGCTCGTTTTGAGCCTACAGCAGACATGAAGGAAGTTGAAAAGTGTGTTGCTTCACTTATCTAATAGATTCATTATTACTCCTATTTTTAACCTATGGACCAGTTTTATGACTGGTCCATATTTTTTTGTTAAAATGTCTATTTAGTTTTTATATTTGAGACATATTGTGTATAATAGAAACTATCGAAGAAGGGATGGAGAAGAATAATGAGTTTTGAAATTGTATTTGATAAGTTAAATAACTATAAGAACTGCTTGTTCAAAGAATGGTTACTTACAAATGGTATTGGAGGGTATGCTGGAAGTAGTATCATCGGTGCACACGCCAGAATGCATCAGGGTTATCTGATCGCCAGCCTACATCCACCAGTTGAACGATATCTGGTGTTTTCAAAGACTAATGAGCGTCTTGTGTGCGGAAGCCGTATATACGATTTAACTACAGCACAGCACAAGGGGCCATATACTAGTGAATTCAATCAAGGCAACATGCATTTAAAGAGCTTCAAATACGATGGTAACATTACCTACGTTTACGAAGCTGGTGGAATGCGTCTTACTAAAACAATTTCTTTGGTACAGGGTAAAAACCAATGTACTATCGCATATACGTTAGAAAACAATGGCCCAGAGGCCGGAGTTGTCATAACACCTCTTATGAATTATCGCGAGCATGGCGAGCACATGACAGTAGATGATTTGCGCTGGGAGCTTCCAGAGGAAGTCTTCAAGGAATATCGCAATGCAGAATCAGATAATGTGGGCTTTTACTATTCCCCTGTTAGCAATTCAAAAGTACGAATCAGCCTTATTGCAGCTGGCTGCGAGATGGTGAAGCGCAACAATGTTTATGATGAAAACATGGAGCTTCAGTTTGAAATAGATAACGAGGCCGACGGTCTTGATTGTCATCTTAAGCCATACGATTTTGTAATGGAGGTGGCTGCAGGTGGCGTTTCAAGAGCATCCTTTGTATGTACAGTGGAGGTTAATGACAGCACTGGAAGAAATAAGGCGACTTGGAAGCCATTTCCAGTAATCGAAAAGGATACAGCCTTTATCCAGATAGAGAAAAATAAAAAGAGAGTGGCAGAGCTTATTGAAAAAGCTGGCTTTGATGAGGATGATGAGCTGGCTCAGATTCTTACAGTGGCAGCAGACCAATTCATTGTTGATAGACAATCCACTGGAAGAAAGACTGTAATAGCAGGCTATCCTTGGTTTACAGATTGGGGCAGAGATACAATGATTGCCTTTACAGGCCTTTGCCTTGAGACAGGACGTTTTGATGATGCAAAATCAATCCTACTTTCTTTTGCAAAATATATTAAAAATGGCCTTGTTCCAAACATGTTCCCAGATGGTGGTGAAGACCCTTTATACAATACTGCTGATGCATCACTTTGGTATTTCTATGCTGTCTACAATTATCTTAAATATGTAGATACGGATGAGGCTTGGAAGTTTGTAGAGGAAGAAATCTACCCAGGCTTGCAGGAAATAATGGGTGCCTACAGAAAGGGTACAAATTTCTCTATAGGAATGGATGATGACGCCCTTATGCGCGCCGGTGGTGGACTGGATCAGGTTACCTGGATGGATGTGCGCATCGGTGATGAGGTAGTCACCCCTAGACACGGCAAGCCAGTAGAAATCAACGCTTTGTGGTACAACGCCCTTATGACAATGGAGGCAATCTCCCGAGGAATTGCCAGACGTACCCACAACAAGCCAGAAAATTATCTTGCCTACGCAGGTGGCTGTAGCCAGCTAGCAATTTGGGTGAAGGAAGCCTTCAATTCCCAGTTTTGGTATGAAGAGGGTGGCTATTTATATGATGTTATTGATGGAGAAAATAAAGATGCTACACTGCGTCCAAATCAGATTTTTGCAGTGAGTCTTCCGTTTACAATGCTTGATCCTGAAAAAGAAAAATCAGTGGTTAGGGTGGTAAAGGAAAGATTATATGTAGGTGTGGGATTGCGCTCCCTTGATAAGGATGACGAGCAATACCATGGCATTTATCAGGGTGCTTTGGAAAAGCGCGACCACGCATATCATCAGGGTACAGCCTGGGGATTTTTGCTGGGCGCATTTATAGAGGCCTATGTAAAAACAGGTGGTCACAGTGCTCAGGCTATCGAGGAAGCAAAGGCTATGTTTGCACCTATCGAAAAGCATTTGGCTGAAGGCTGTATCGGAACTATTTCAGAAATTTTTGATGGAGATGAGCCACATAATGCACGCGGTTGCTATGCTCAGGCTTGGTCCGTGGGCGAGGTATTACGTGCTTATGCGTATTTAAAAAGGTAAAACTATATGATTAAGACCAGATTACTTAGAATGCTTAAAAATGGAACTAGATACGTGGTTCTACAGGTGGTATGGCAGTGGCTTGGTCTAATAGCTCAGATTATTATTGTAGGATGTATCGCCAGAACACTTTCTGGAGCATATTATCACAAGCTCACCACGAAACAGCTACTCATTTATATAGGGGTAGTTTTGTTTTCTGTGGTGGCGCGAATCATTTTTGACAGGCTTTACACCGAGGCTTCCTTTGAGGCTAGCGTGGATGTAAAGAGTGTGATTCGAGAAAAGATATATTCCAAGCTTCTACGACTTGGAAGCGGATATCGTAAATACGTATCATCAGCTCAAATTACTCAAATGATGGGCGAGGGAGTTGAACAGCTGGAGGTATATTTCGGAAAATATATCAGCCAGTTTGTTTACGCTCTGCTTGCTCCTTTCACTTTGTTCTTATTTTTATTCCAATATAATATTAAGGTTTCTTTGGTGCTACTTGTGGCAGTGCCTTTAATTCCTATGGTCATTATGATTGTAATGAAGGTGGCAAGGAAGCTTTTAGATAAATATTTCAAAATCTATTATGGACTTGGAGACACATTTTTAGAGAAGCTTCACGGCATGACCACCCTGAAAATTTATGGGGCCGATGGACAGGCTGCAGATGAGATGGACGAGGAATCGGAAAACTTTAGAAGGATAACCATGAAGGTGCTATCCATGCAGCTGAACAGCACTATAATCATGGATGTTATTGCCTATGCTGGTGCAGCGGTGGGCATTGGTGTGACCTTAAATGAATTTGCAGCAGGTGGGATGAAGCTTTCAGAGGCAATCATGTTCCTGCTTTTATCAGCAGAGTTTTTCCTGCCTATGAGACTGCTTGGTTCATATTTTCATATTGGAATGAACGGAATGAAGGCGGCAGATAAGATATTTGATTTTCTTGATATCAAGGAGCCGGCTCATGGAAAAGTAGTGCTTGATGGCAAATCCTATGATATCGCCTTAAGAAATACTGCATTTTCCTACGATAAGGAGAGAGTGTTAGATAATATCAATATTAATATACCTACAGGCAAGCTGATTTCCATAGTGGGTGTGTCCGGCTCGGGCAAATCCACTATTGCGGGAATTCTTAGAAGACAGTTCAAGGGCTATGAGGGCTCTATCACTATCGGCGGCAGGGAATTAAAGGATATCAACGAGGATTCCTTGATGTCTGCCATCACTGCAGTGTCCTACAACAGCTTTATATTCCCTGGCACTGTCAGGGATAATCTGCTATTGGGAAATGGAAAATGCAGCGATAAAAAGCTTACGAATGCATTAAAGATAATGAATCTTTTGGAGGAGCTAAAGCCTTTGGGTGGGCTTGACCTTCAGCTTAAGGAAGGGGGCAGTAATCTTTCTGGCGGACAGAGACAGAGGCTTGCCCTTGCCAGAGCCCTGCTTAAAAACAGCCCGATTTATATTTTTGATGAAAGCACCAGCAATATTGATGTGGAATCAGAAGAAATCATAATGAAGGTAATCAGAAAGCTTTCAAAGGACATGGGAAAGACCATCATCCTTATTTCTCATAGACTTGCCAACGTGGTTAGCTCCGATTCTATTTTCATGCTTGAAGCAGGAAATATTGTGGAGCAGGGAACCCACAGCCAGCTGATGGTAAATAAAGGCAGCTACGCCAAGCTTTTTACAGCTCAACACAGGCTTGAGAATTATGCAGGAGGTGAATCATAATGAAAAAAGATACATCTTCTGGTTTAAAAATAATGGCTCGCCTGCTTGTATTGGTTAAGCCTCTTACAGGGGTGATGCTGCTTGGAATATTGCTGGGAACGCTAGGCCATCTGTGTGCAATTTTTGTCACCGTAATAGGTGCAGAAGGGGTGGCGCTTGTGGCAGAAAACCTGGACAATCCGCAAATACGATATGCCCTACCACAGTTTTTTGGCGGTCTCGTAGCGGTGGGGATTCTCAGGGGCCTTCTTCACTACGGTGAGCAATATTGCAATCACTACATAGCCTTTAAAATCCTTGCCATAATCCGACATAAAGTTTTTGCAAAGCTAAGAATCCTTTGCCCGGCAAAGCTGGAGGGGAAGGAAAAGGGCAATTTGATTACCATGATTACCACAGATATCGAGCTTTTAGAGGTATTTTTTGCACACACCATTTCTCCAATAGCCATTGCAGTTTTGGTATCAGTTTTTATGTCTGTATTCATAGGCCTGCAATATCCAATCGCCGGCATAATTGCGGCTATAGCCTATGTTACAGTGGGTGGGATGATTCCTGTGGCAAATGAAGTGGAATCGGAAGCTGCAGGCATGGATTTTAGAAATGAATTTGGTAAAATGAACAGCTTCATCCTGGGTGCCCTTTACGGGGTGGATGAGACTCTTCAGTTTAAGGCAGGAGAGAAAACTCTTAAGCAATTAGAGGATAAATCAGATGCACTGGCAGATAAAAAGGAAAAGCTGGTAGTATTCGAAAAGAATCAAAAGAGCCTTACCCATCTGTCTATTCAAGCCTTTTCACTGATAGTTTTAGGGGTGATGCTTTTTGCCTATCACAAGGGAAGGGTTGATTTCGAGCATGTGATTATTGCAACCGTGGCAATGATGAGCTCCTTTGGCCCAGTGGTGGCACTGGCATCTCTTTCAAACAGTCTGAATCAGACACTGGCTTGCGGCAAGCGTGTGCTGGATTTGTTGGACGAGGAGCCACAGGTGAAGGAAGTGTTTGACGGAATAGATATAGATATGGTTCAAAGCAAAAGGGGAAACCTTGCTACTGTCAACAATATCTCATTTTCCTATGAGAATGCTCAGGTTCTTAAGAACGTGTCTGTTGATATTAAAAAGGGGCAGATTCTTGGAATCCATGGGCCAAGTGGCAGCGGAAAATCTACCCTGCTTCGCCTTTTAATGAGATTTTGGAAGATAGATGCTGGACAGATTCATTACTACGACAAGGTGGATGGTCCAGTGGAAATTGATTACATCAACACCGAATCCTTACGCGCTAATCAGTCCTTTGTTACTCAGGAGACCTGGGTGAGCCGTGACACCATTGCAAAAAATATCGCCGTTGGCAAGGTGGATGCCACAAGGGATGAGATTATCGAGGCGGCCAAGTCTGCCAGCCTTCATGATTTTATCACGGGATTATCACATGGATATGATACGGTGGTTGGTGAGCTTGGATCTACCTTATCAGGAGGCGAAAAGCAAAGGATTGGAATCGCCAGAGCCTTCCTCCACGACGGAAATATGATGCTACTGGACGAACCAACCAGCTCCCTGGATTCTCTAAATGAGGGTATAATATTAAAGTCTCTCAAGGAGGAATCCAAGGACAAAACAGTGGTACTTGTATCACACAGAAAATCCACCATGGGGGTGGCGGATTCTGTTATAGATTTTAAATAAAGATATGTTATTGATATGAAAAAGTTTACTTTAATTTTATTAACAGCTGGTATAATCCTTACACTTGCTGGCTGTGGAAAAACTAAAAAGGTAGAGGATGTAGATGTGGATTTAACCACCATGTCATCTACCATGGTATATTCCTATGTGTACGATATGCTCTCCCATCCCGACAACTATAAAGGTCAGATGGTGAGAATGGATGGAGACAGCAATACTACTCACGGTGGCACCCATTCCTGCATTGTATATGATGCGCTGGGGTGCTGC
The DNA here is from genome assembly GCF_900113655.1 of Pseudobutyrivibrio sp. OR37. Lineage (GTDB taxonomy): Bacteria > Bacillota > Clostridia > Lachnospirales > Lachnospiraceae > Pseudobutyrivibrio. The sequence continues at coordinate 6,949 of NZ_FOQF01000033.1, forward strand.
ACCGAGGGTATAGAATATGTGCTTCCAGAGGAACAGGAATACCCAGACGATGGCACAAAAATCACCGTAGTAGGCAAATTCGCCACCTACAAAAAAGGCGAAGGCACCTACTTCGTACTAGTAGATTCGGTATTGGAATAAGGAGAATACATGGAAGAATCAATCTATGGAAATCATAGGGAAGCTATGATGGATGTTATGAATATAATAATGGGTTCCATTGATGAGCTTAGGGCAAATATGCTGGAGGAAAATGGAAGTGATCCCATAGAGCATTGCCTGGCCCGCATCAAATCCGAGGAGAGCATGCGTGAAAAATGCAGAAGGCAAGCACTTCCTGAAAACACCCAGTCGGCTCTAAATGTAATTCATGATGCCATCGGCATAAGGGTTGTTTGTGCATTTATAAGTGATGTGTACAAGGTGCGTGACCATCTGAAAAGCATCGACAAGGTTGAGGTGGTAGAGGAAAAGGACTACATCAAGCATGCCAAGCCAAACGGCTATCGCAGTCTCCATGTGATTTTGAGATACGACAATAAATATTATGTGGAGATGCAGCTTAGAACCATTTCCATGGATACCTGGGCAGCCTTAGAGCACCACATCCATTATAAAAAGACTGCCAGCGAGCAGGACAAGCTAATCATTGCAGAGCTTAAAAGATGCGCAGACGAGCTGGCATCTACCGACATGTCAATGCAAACCATCAGAGACATGATCAGAAAGGATTTATAAAAAATATATGAAAATCTTACTTGCAGAAGATACTGTAGATTTAAATAAGGTCGTTACCCAAATGTTAGAAATGCAGGGGTTCGATGTGGACAGCACATACGATGGCAAGGAGGCCCTTGATATGGCCCTTAGCAATGGGTACGATGGCATCGTTTTAGACATCATGATGCCAAAAATGACTGGACTAGAGGTATTAAAGGAAATTCGCGGAAGAAACATCCTTACACCAGTGCTTATGCTTACAGCAAAGGCAGAAGTGGATGACAGAGTAGAAGGGTTAGACGCAGGTGCCGACGATTATCTGACTAAGCCTTTTGCCATGAAGGAGCTGATGGCAAGAGTGAAGGCCCTCACTAGACGAGGCAGCCAGTACGCCGCCAAGGAACTGTCCTACGGGGATGTAACCCTAAAATCAGACAGCTTGGAGATGATTTCTTCAAACACTGTTCGTCTATCCATCAAGGAATTTTCACTGATGCAGTCACTTCTTCTTAATCAGGAGCATTCCGTGGATAACAATTATCTGCTTGAGCACGTATGGAATGATGAAGCAGAGGCTTCGGAGGAAACAGTTTGGCTGTACGTAAATTTCCTGCAGGGCAAGCTTTCTTATATTGATTCAAAAGTGGAGATAAAGGGCGAAAAGGGTGGCCCATTCCAGGTGATTATAAATGAGTGAAAAAGCGATTCAAAGATTAAAAAATAAGTTCATATTGACGGCAATGCTTTCTTTTTTTGTGGTAATGACATTTATTGCTGGATGTATTTATGTTTTTAACGCGCTTATGACTAGAAGCCAGATTAAGGATAGCATTACTTATATCGTGCAAAATGATGGCGTCCTTCCCATGCAATATGATAGCGATGACATCGAATCTGGTGAAATGAAGGATGATGGGGAAACCATTCAAAATAAAAACGAGTTTGTCTCCCAGCTGGAGAAGCTTTTTGGTGTTGAAAGCGGATATATATCGGATGAATTTTATTATTCTACAAGATATTTCGCAGTAACCTTCACCAAGGAGGGCGCTTTGGAGCGAGTAATCACATCACACACTGCAGCAGTTGAGCCATCACAGGCTGTTACCTACGCAAATACGGTAATGAAGCGCTGGTTCAAATTTGGCAGCTACGACGATTATTATTACATGGTTGCCAAAAGAGAAAATGGGGGCAAAATTGTAGTTGTACTAGACTGCAGCACCCAGGTTTCAATCAACCGCCGATTAGTGCTTTTGGCATGTATTTTGATTGGACTAGGAATGATTATATCTGCATCTGTCATAAGAGTTTGGGCGGAGCGAATCATCCAGCCTGAAATCAAAAATGCGGAATTACAAAAATCCTTTATTACAAATGCCAGCCACGAGCTGAAGACTCCACTTGCAGTAATTAAGGCAAATACGGAAATGCTTGAGATGATGGGGACAGACAATGAATGGACCCAGTCCACAATGCGTCAGGTAGACAGACTCACTGGACTGATTCAAAATCTGGTGCTGGTTACACGTGCCAGTGAAAAGGATAGTAAGGAAGACCGCGTAGAAACAGATTTTACAGCCATTGTAAAGGATACTGCAAAGACTTTTGAGCCGGTGGCATTATCCGATGGCAAGACCTTAGAGCTTTCCATATCAGATGGGGTAAGCATGCTGGCCCACGAAGGGGATATAAGACAGATAGCTACCCTGCTTATTGATAACGCAATCAAGTATTGTGATGATGCTGGAAAAGTTACCATTGGACTTGGTACAGATAAAAAGAAAAAGAACATTTACCTTCGTGTTTCAAACAGCTATGAAAGCGGTGAAGACACTGATTACCATCGTTTCTTCGACCGCTTCTACCGAGGTGACGAGGCTCACAACATAGACAAAGAAGGCTACGGCGTAGGTCTTTCCATCGCCCAGGGCCTTATGGAGCGCTACCACGGCGACATCAAAGTAAGCTGGCGTGATGGAATCATTACCTTCACCTGCAAGTTCTAGCCCTTGAATAGCGGCTAGGTTAGGCTGCCTTTAGGTTACGGTGCCAGCGTATGATGGCAACACCGATTATTATCGCATATCCGATAATGCTAAGGGCTTCAGGTACTTCGCCCAGGAATATGATTCCAAGCATGGCTGCGAAGATTACCTGAGTGTAGTCGAACACGGAAATTTCTTTGGCTGGGGCATATTTGTAGGCAGTTGTGATTGAAAATTGGCCTAATGATGCAGATACGCCTGCAAGGAATAAATATAGCCACTGTAGTGGTGTCATAGGAACGTAATTAATAATTAAAAATGGTAGTGTTACCAAGCATGAAAACAGGGAGAATGCAAATACCACGATGGCTGTTTGCACTCCCTTATTTGTTACCTTTCTTACAAATACGTAGGCGGTGCCGGCTCCAAATCCTCCGAAAAGACCCATAAGTGCAGGAAATACTGCTGTAAAAGCGCCAGTAGGGCGGATGATAAATAAGGCGCCGATAAAAGCTATTATGGTTGTTAGAATATCAAATTTGCTTGGGACTTCCTTCAGTATGAAGATTGAAAGGATGATTGCAAAGAATGGTGATAGCTTGTTCAGCATGTTTGCATCTGCAATGCCCAGTCTGTCGATAGCATAGAAGTTTGCAATAAGGCCAGAGGTACCGAAGGCGCAGCGAAGAAATACATCAAGTCGGTTTCCTTTGCCAATGTGTATGCCTTTGCCACTTTTGATGATGGCAGAGCTGGCAACTATAAGTGCAACAAAATTTCTAAAGAATGCTTTTTGCATTGTAGGCAAATCTCCAGAAATTCTAACGAAAAATGTCATAAGTGAAAATCCTAAGGCTGCAAGTAGTATAAAAATGATGCCTTTAATCTTGTCTTGTGAGTTCATATTATAAGAATCCTTCCTAGTGTGTTAGTTCTGTTTAGACATTATAACTATTATGAATATCTGGGAGAAAATGTCAACTTTTTGTGGATTTAATGGTTATGGTACATTACAATAAATCTGTTGATTAAGGAGGGTAATGTAATGAAGGTTTTAAATCCATTAATTAACATGGACATGCCAGATATTGATGTAATAAGGGCTAATGGTTTTTATTATATGGTTAGCACTACCATGTTTTTTACACCTGGAGCGCCAATACTTCGCTCTAAGGATTTGAAGAATTGGGAGATTGTTTCCTATATTTTTGACAAGATAGAGGATAACGATATCTATCAATTAAAGAACGGAAAGAATGCTTATGGAGCCTGCCAGTGGGCTACATCTTTAGCATACAGAAACGGTCTTTTCTATGCAGCTTTTGTCTGCAACGATATGAAAAAGACATACATATATTTTACAGAGGATATTGAAAAATCCTTCTGGCAGCGTGTGGAGCTTGAGGGAATTTATCACGATATGAGTTTCCTGTTTTGGGAGGGAAAATCTTATCTTGTGTATGGCAATGGAGATATACATATCACGGAGCTTCAGGACGATTTGAAGGGTATCAAGGAAGGCGGATTAAACAAGCTGCTTTTTTCCACTCCAAAGGATGGCATCATGCTTCGCTGCGAGGGCTGTCGCGCTCATGTGAAGAATGGCTATATGTATTTTTGCTTCATCGAATGGCCAAAGGAAGGTGAAGGCAATAGCAGAAGACGAGAGGTTTGCTATCGCGGAAAATCTTTAGATGGTCCATTTGAGCGAAAGGTGATTTTTGACGATGATATGGGATATCGTAATTGCGGTATAGCCCAGGGCGTGCTTATTGATACTGGTGATAAATGGTATAGCATGCTGTTCCAGGATCATGGGGCAGTAGGAAGAATTCCATATCTACTTCCAATGGACTGGCAGGAGGATTGGCCAGTAATCGGAATAGATGGCAAAGCACCAGTAGAGTTTGAGATAGATATGACAGAGGTGAAGACAGCGCCTATTGTCATCAGCGATAGCTTTAATCACAGTGAAAATAAACTGCCATTGCAGTTTCAGTGGAATCACAATCCAATAGATGATGCATGGTCATTTACAGAACGCCCAGGATATCTGCGACTTAAGAATGCTCAGGTGTGTGATGGATTGCTTACTGCAAGAAACACACTTACCGAAAAGACAATCACACCTAAATCCGTATATACGGTAGAAGGTGATTTCTCAAATATGATTGATGGAGACTATGCCGGTGTTGCAGCCTTCATGGGAGAGTACGGCCAGATAGGTATTACAAAGGAAAATGGGCAGCTTATTTTGTTTACTGCCTTCAAGGATGGAATTAAGGAGCGCATCCCAGTTTCAGATATAACAGGCTTTAATGCAGAAAGCCTTACCTTACGAATCGTGTTTGATTTTGAAAATGAGGATAAGGCATATTTTTATTATTCTGTAGATGGGGAAAGCTTTGTAGAAGTGGGTGATCCTTTACAGATGCACTACACCTTGGATTTGTTTGTAGGATATCGAATCGGTATTTTCTCTTATGCTACAAAACAGCTTGGTGGTATGGCAGATTTTAGAAATTTAGTTGTAGTCTAATTAGGTTTCACATTTTTTTTACAGATATTGAAACTACTAAGTAGTAAGATATTTATATGCTAATTATTTACACATAAAAAGGAGGAGGATTATGAATTACGAGATTTGTGGAGAAAGCTTACCAATACTTAAGTGCAAGCTTAATCAGGGAGAATCAGTTCAATGCGAAGCAGGTGCTATGGCATGGATGGATGAAGGCATTGAAATGCAGACAGAAGCCGGCGGCTTAGGCAAGATGTTCGGCAGATTGGTTACCGGGGAAAGCATGTTTTTAAATACTTATGTTGCAAGTCATGCAGGTGAAATTGTATTTGCATCAAAGTTCCCAGGCTCAATCAGAGCTATTGAAATCACACCAGGCAATGGCATTGTCGTTCAGAAGGGCTCTTATCTGGCAACAGTTGGTGATGTTAAATCTGAAGTATTCATTCAGAAGAGAATAGGCAGCGGCCTTTTCGGCGGTGAAGGCTTCCTTATGAGAAAATTCACAGGATCAGGAATCGTATTCCTTGAGGTGGATGGTTCAGCTCACGATTATGAATTGGCGGCTGGTGAAGTAAAGATTGTTGATTCTGGAAATCTTGCTGCAATGTCAGAAAACTGCAATATGGAAATCCGCACTATCAAGGGCGTAAAGAACGTTCTCTTTGGTGGAGAGGGATTATTCAACACAGTAGTTAGTGGCCCAGGTAAGATAGTGCTTCAGAGTATGCCTATTTCATCTACAGCAATGAAGCTTTATGACTACATGCCACATCCTTCATCATCGAATTAATTAGAGTTAAATAACATTATAATGACTAGATGAAAAACAGCTTGCAGATGATTTGTTCTGCAAGCTGTTTCTGTAATAGGGTATAAAGGAGAAGTGAAAATATGAAAAGAAGGGTTGTTGTACTTTGTTTACTTATGAGCATCATAATTGGCGGCTGTGGGAATGCTGCCCAAAGTGGTGAAAGTCAGGTGAGTGATATTTCAAATAATAAAAATGAGCCGATAGAAATTATCTGGTGGACATATACACCTGATGGGACTGCTTGTGATGATGCTGAAGAGGTGCTTAAAAAAGCGAATGAAATATCTGCCGAAAAGATTGGTGTTACAGCCAAAATAATCTACAAGACAGAAGAACAGTTTGACCTGGATTTGCAGACTGGGGACTATTATGACATGGCTTTTAGCTGCGATTGGTGCAACGACTTTGATGGCAATGCAGGTAAGGGGTACTATGCAGACATTACCGAAAAAGTACAGGAGGTTGCTCCACAGCTGTACCAGGCAGTTGACCCATGGTGGGAGGTTGGAACTTTGCATGGAAAAATATATGGAGTTCCAATGCTTAAAGACCTTGGGGCAGAGGTGTTTTTCCGCATGAACAGCGACTATTTTGAGGATGAGAAGGGGATGACTCTTCCAGAGAAAATGTCTTTTGCAGATTTGGAGCCTTATCTTAAGCAGTGGAAGGAGGATCATCCAGAGGACTATCCATTTTATATTCCAAACTCTGGCTTAAGCGGTGCCTTTCAGGTTCATGAGAGAATTGTTTCAAAGTATCTTGTGATACCTTACAGCAAGGCAGGTACGGCAGAAGGAACAAAAATAATACCTGTATTTGATGATATGGAATACATGGGAATGCTTAAGAATCTTCATAAATGGTATGAATTATCATATATTAATCCTGATGCGGCAACTACTACAGAGGTTCCAAAGTCCATACAGACTCCAGTGCGTACTGGAACGGCATGGACAGGATTTATGGGGTGGTCAGATCCAGAGGCCTATGGTTTTAATGTTAAGCTTGTAAGATTCATTGGCCCTAATATGTCCCGCTCAACCCAGCAGGGATCTCTTATTGCAATAAATGCAGCAGCTTCGGAAAAGAATGTAGAGGCTTGCCTAAAATATATGGAGCTTATGTACACTGACAGACAATTCAGAGATACACTTGCCTATGGAATAGAAGGAAAACACTTCGAGTATTATAAAGACACCGTGATTCGACTGCCGGAGGGAAGTGAGCATTATATGCAGGATGCCTTTATTACCGGACCTGCAGTAAGCGCCTCTGTGGTTTCTGCAGACAAAGAGAATCTGGCTGATCCAAAACAGTGGGAAAAGGTCTATGAGGGCTATAAAGATGCAAGAGTCAGCGACACAAAGGGATTTTCATTTGATCCTACAAATGTAGAAGCTGAGATTGCTGCGCTAGACGCTATATGGAGCAGTTACAGTGCAGAGCTGGTAACAGGTACCTCCGATACAGACAAGGCGGTAGCTGAAATGCGTGAGCTTATGGAAGCTGCAGGGCTTGAAAAGGTCAGGGAGGAAGCTCAAAGGCAACTTGATGAATATTTAAAGCAGTTTGATTAAAGTGTGAGAAGCCATGAACACAAAGATATTATTGGATAATAAATCGATAGACAGACTTATCATAGACCTTTCGACCGAGCTTGAAAAGGCAGGGATTTTAAAGGATGATAGACTGCGTTTCCGATTGTCTTTGGAGGAAATGCTGCTTGATTATCAAAGCACTTTTGGGAATAAATGCCAGGTTCTGGTGAGGACAGCCAGAAAGGCAGATAAGCTGGAAATTAGGCTGACTCTAGAGGGGGAGGAGTATAACCCGTTAAAAGAGTCTGAGTCACTTGTGCTTATAAAAACACTTCATGGATGGAAGTCAGCACCAACTTATCAGTATGAAGATGGGACTGTAGGGAAAAATATACTGATTTTTAGGTTTGCGGTACGTGGCTCACTTAAAGAAAATCTGATTTTTACGTGGAAGTACACACAGGCCAGCAAGAAATACCTTTTTCTTGCTGTTTTACTTCAGCTAATCAGTGTTGTATTTATGATTATAGGACCAGTTTTAAGTGCCAGGATTATTGTAGAGCTTACAGATGTGGCAATTTATCAAGTGATTTGTACGGCCTTTGCTTTGTTTGTTGTTAATATCGCTTCATCGGTAATAATGGCAGGCTGTAACTGGGCATACAATGTTGTGTACAACAAAACATTGACATTGCTTGAAGCAGATATTTCAGAAAGTGTTTTAAAAATTGAGAATAAGGAAATGGAGGATAATGGTACAGGCCTCTTTATCCAAAGACTTACAGTCGACACATCTAATCTGGCTACTGCATTTAATACTTTGGCTGATAACATTTCTCAGATTTGCCAATATGTAGGCATCCTGGCAGCAATGATTATAGTAAGTCCTATAGTGTTTATTGCTGTTGTGCTACTTTTATCTGTGCAGATCGCTTTAGAGCTTAGGAGACAGAAGGTATCCAAGGACAACGGACGTGTATATCGAAACTATGCAGAAAGATATACAGGCATAGTTGGAGAAATGGTCCGTGGAGTAAAGGATATCAAGCTGCTGAATGCAGAAGGTCAGTTTGAAAGGGAACTGAAGGAGCGTATTGTAGGAGCCAATGATTCAAGAATGAAGTGGGATGCGGTGAACAGAAGCTACAGGCTGGTCATTTCCGTAATACGTGAGGGTGGTGCACTTGCATTTATAGCCATTTTGGCAGGTCTTCTTTCGGTAGAAAAACTGAATGTTGCCACTGCATTAGTTCTTTTTAACTATTATTCAAAGCTGGGAACGCCAGCAACTGTGCTACTTGGAACAATACTTGATTTTGTTACACAGTTTAATCTTTCATGCGAGCGGCTTCGTGACATTACTGATGACAATGTATTTCCAAAAGAGAAATTTGGAAGCATCCATAATACAAATCTGAATGGAGAGATAGAATTTAAGAAAGTAAGCTTCTCATACAACATAGGAAAGCTTAAGACTTCTACAAGATGGGTGCTTCAGAATCTCAGCTTCACAATAAAACCAGGGGAAACAGTTGCTTTGGTTGGAAGGAGCGGTTCAGGTAAAACTACAATAATGAATCTCATAAGCAGACTCTATGATCCTTTTTCAGGTATGATTTCCATCGACGGGATAAACATACAGGATTTTGACAGAGAGTCTCTTAGAGGGTGCATTAGTGTTGTGACTCAGTCTCCTTATATTTTCCAGATGAGTATTCGTGATAATCTTCGTATAGTCAATCAGGCTCTGACAGAAGAGGAGATGAAAAGAGCTGCAGCCCTTGCATGCATAGATGAAGAAATAGAATCTAAGCCTGAAAAGTATGACACAATAGTGGGTGAGGGCGGAATCAGTCTGTCAGGTGGGCAGCGTCAGCGACTTGCTATCGCAAGGGCACTTCTTAGGGATTGTAAAATCCTTCTTCTTGATGAAGCAACCAGTGCTCTTGATAACGTGACACAGGATAATATCCGCAAATCTCTGGATAGGATAAAAGGTAAATGCACAGTAATAATTATCGCTCACAGACTTTCAACAATCGTTGGTGCAGACAGAATTCTGTATTTGCAGGATGGTCAGATACTGGCAGAAGGAACTCATGATGAGCTTATAAACAGCTGTGCTCAGTATAGAGAATTGTATGAAAAAGAGGATAAAAAATAATAAAATAAATATTGAGCTTACATTTCTTTGTCTTCCCACAATCATTTGGTACGTTGCCTTTTGCTACCTCCCAATATTTGGAGTAGTACTGGCATTTAAGAGATATCAGCTTGTTCCGGGAAAAAATTTTTTTTACAGCCTTTTTTACGGAAGCGAATGGGTAGGATTGTCCAATTTCCGATTTCTGATGTTGAATCCTCAAATGATGAGAGTGGTGAGAAATACCCTTTTATATAACCTTGCATTTCTGATTTTGGGGATTGTGGTCCCTGTTACTATAGCGGTGATTCTATCATATCTGCATTCAAGGGTGATTAGAGACCTGGTTCAGATATGTATGCTTCTACCACACTTTATGTCATGGGTTATTGTCAGTTATTTTGTCTATGCTTTTCTTTCTGCAGACAGGGGAATGCTTAATGGGGTATTTGAAAATCTGGGAATGGAAGCGGTAAACTTTTATCTGAAACCGGGGATATGGCCATTTATTCTGGTTCTGGTTCAGCTATGGAAAACATCAGGTTATTCCATGCTCATTTATTATGCAACTATCTGCGCCATAGACTCTGATTTGTTTGACTGCGCTGCTACAGATGGAGCGACAGTAGGGCAGGTTATCAGGTATGTTATCCTACCACAGCTTAGATTTATGATTGTTGTTCTGATGCTCCTGAATCTGGGGCATATTCTTTCTACAGATTTTGGACTTTTCTATCAGGTTACAAGAAATGCCGGTTCAATTTTGAGCACAACAGAAACGATTGACGTGTTTGTTTATAAAGCTCTTATGGAACAGTCCAATTATGGATTTTCATCAGCAGCCAGTTTGATACAAAACGGCATTGGATGCATTTTGCTGATTGTCGCCAACAAGATGGTCAAAATTATCAGTCCTGAAGGAGGTGTCCTATGAACAATAGTGTTTCTAGAGGATATATTAAGGGACTTGGCAAAAAAGCCAATGCTGTTCTTAGTATTTTTATGCTGCTGCTTTCAGGGGGCATGATTTTACCGGTTGTACTAATACTTGTTATATCAGTTTCATCGGAAAGCTCCATAGCTAAAAGAGGGTATAGCTTTTGGCCTTCAGAGTGGTCAGCCGATGCTTATATTTATATTTTTAAAAATGCTGGGAATATTTTAAGAGCCTTTGGAGTGACTTTTGCAGTTACCATAGTGGGTACAATATTGTCTTTGTTGTTGATAAGCACTATGGCATATGCTATTAGTAACAAATACTGCAGGCACAGAAAAATTTTAACAGTTGGTATCATGATTCCAATGTTTTTTAGCGGAGGGCTGGCTGCATCTTATGCAGTTAATACCCAGCTATTTGGATTAAAGAATTCTTATCTGGCACTGATACTGCCTATAGCCTGTTCCAGCTGGTATATCATTGTCATGCGCACCTATTTCCAACGGAATATACCAGAAGAGATTCTGGAGGCAGCAAGACTTGACGGTGCTTCTGCCTTCAGACTTTATTACCAGTTTGTGCTTCCAATGTCGAAGCCTATCATACTTACAGTGGGTATATTTGAAGCTTTTTCATACTGGAACAGCTGGTATGAGAATCTTATCTATACAGATTCAGCCCACAGCGGATTATATATGCTGCAATATATTTTATACAACATGGAAAAGAGTGCATCCTACTTAACATCCAACGAGAACATAAGTGGTGCTGTTATGGGCACCATACCTACGGAATCACTTAGAATGGCACTGGCAAGCATTATTATTATTCCAATAATAATGGTCTATCCATTTTTTAGAAAATATTTTGTCAGGGGGCTGACTGCAGGCGAAGGTAAAGCTTCATAGAGGATACTTAGGAATGTCTATTAGACAGGAATATACAGGTATGGGACTAGGCAGTTTTATTATGAAATTATAATGGTGAATTTTTTAGAACATGAAGTATACTAAGTAAGGATACTATAACTTCAAGTTTGTGAGGGGAGTTAAATTGGAGAAGATAATAGCTGCTTGTGGAAATGATTGCATGGCTTGCCCAAGGTATGTGGCGCACCCATGTGAAAAGACTGATGAACAGTTGCGCCATACGGCAGAGCTGTGGATGAAGATTGGGTATCGGGACCATATTGTGACCAATGAAGAGATATCCTGCAGGGGCTGTAAGCCTGAAAACTGGTGCAGATATCAGGTGGTGAAATGTTGCCAGGACAGAGGCATCACAACATGTGCCGACTGTCAGGAATATCCATGCGACAACATGAAGGAATGCTTTCAGGTTACCAAATCATTTGAGCCTAAGTGTAGGGAGGTCTGCACTGAGGAGGAATATCTGCAGTTGAAGAGGGCGTTTTTTGAGAAGGAAGAGAATTTGGGGAGATTACTTAGGTGATATGGCTTATTACGTGAAAATGGTGAGAATATGAATTTGTGATGTAATGTCTTCAGACAGTGTGGCGTAACTTGGCAACATATTTGAAATATGGTGAAATACACTTTAGTTAACAAAAGTAAACTAAAATAAGTAATAGAAAATCAGTCCAATTTCAGCGAAATATTACGGTAAGAAGTAACTATTCACAGCATATTGCCGTAGCATCACAAATCCCAAAGCCACAAAGCCCATTCGAGAGAAGCTACTTCCGAATGGAGGTACGATGATGAAGAACCAATTAAGAACGTGAGCGAGCAAATGAACATAGTGCACTTGAACGACAACTTAAAATACAGCAGACAAGAAAGCATAGTTATCTTGACAGGTAATTGTGCTTTTTTATAGTGCAGATGTGCATTTTACACATATTAAGTTTGCATTAAATCGGCTCTTTGCTAATTGTTTTGGGTCTGGTATGATGCTATTATTAATGTGAGGAGAAATGAAAAGGCAATGGATAATATGGAGGCTGGTGGCAAGACTCAGGAAAATAAGCAAATCAATAAGATTGTCGATGAAAAGGACGTGATATTGTGTGTGAATCAGTAAGAAAATATGCAGAAGAAGAAGCTAGAAAGAGTTCTGAAGCCACTAGGATTGATACGCTTGTCAGTGATATTCGAAAAATGATGAAGAATATGAAATGTTCATTGGAAGATGCCATGAACACACTTGAAATAACTGGGAATGAGCGTACCATTATATCAAATAGGCTACAGAAATAATTTTTATAGTGTGACGTGTATTCTAGCAGTAGATTAGGAATAGTCTGCTGCTTTTTTCGTGTTCGGAAAAGGAGGACTTTATGGAAAACAACAATAGAATACAGAATGTAGAAAAGCCAGCACAGGAAAAATGTGCTGGCTTTTCTAAAAAGATAGGAAATAATACTTTTGAGGTTTCATGCTTTTACGCTGACAAAGCGCGGGAATCTTTGAATACAAAAATGAAGAGGTTAATTTGCCACGAAGCGGCAAGTTGAAGAGTGGTAAGGACCTCATGACCGTGGATGAAATCGCAGTCATGGATGGCGACAAGTGCATCCTGCAGCTTCGAGGTGTACGTCCATTTTTGTCGGACAAATATGATGTCACCTAGCATCCACTTTATAAGGAGACTGGCAAATATGATGAGAGGAATAAGTTGGATATACAACGGTTTCTGCATCAGGGGATTAAGGTGAAAAGTGGAGAGATGTTTGATGTGGTGAGGGTTTAGATGAATTTAGGCACCTCTTCTATAATAAATGAATTATAATAGAAGAGGTGCTTATTACTTAACAAGGGAGGTTATCATTTTGACTAGAGAAGATGTAGCGAATATTTTCAGGAAAGGTGCCGATATGGCTAGAGAAGGATTGGCTAACGCAATAATGGAAAGGGAGGATGAGGCATATTACGAAGCATTAGAGATAGGTATTTCAAATACGATTGCAGCTCTTCATGATGCCAACGTTAAGGATGAAGAAATAATAAGGGTAATGAATAAGTATTGGGGAATTGCAGCGCCAGAAGTCGAAAAGAGATTATTAAGGGAAAAGGGCGATTCTGTGGTGAATGCATTACGTTACCATTTAAAAATGCAAGGATATAACGATGGAGATATTCAGCATTTTATGATACATAACAAAGTAGGAAAGAAAATTCGGAATAACCCTGAATTGTGGAAACTAAAAAACTCACCTGAAAAACTTAAAAAATCAGTCATAGAAGAGGAATAGAATAGTGGATAATTATGAAAAACTTGTAAGAGACACGAGTAATACGTGCTTGATTTGGAAGTGCTCGCGTGGATTCGCACCCGATAAGGCTGCAGATTTGTTAGATGAAGCTCAGTTAAAATGGATTAAAGAGTTGACATGTACTTTGAAGATTTGGCTGGATAAGGGTGTGTTTATGACTGATGGTGAGTTGATTTTGGCTAGAGCGAATCTGGGCTCAATTGTCGAGTCATGGATTAGATTATTTTTATCAATCTATGTTGAAGATTATGATAATAACCCATATCTTAATAATAAAGGGAAAAAGGTTCCATTAAAGGATATGAGATTTGTTGATTTACAAAACTATTTTTGCGATGTGGTTTATGGTTCTGATAAGTATAAAAGCTGGTTGGAATCTGTTAGAAAAAAAAGAAATGCAATCAATTCATTTAAAGATACGGACATTGGTACTCCTGCAGATTTTCTTGATGATATAGAGCAATTATATTCTTTTGCGGATACTATTGTGAATCGATTACCACCTATAGAAGATTATGTAGAGTATTATCCTGAAGGATACGAACATGTTTCGTTTTGGGAATAACATTTTAAACAGACCAATACTGCTGGAGATTCACTGGTGACGCCCAGACAGTACTGGTCTATTATTATGCCCATTTTAGCGCAAGGAATGGACATGAGCGTAACTATCAATTCATTTTCAAGAAAGGAAAATTCGGGAGAAGCTACTTCCGAATGAAGGTATGAACTATGAAAAAGATACACACCGATGATTATGACGATGTGCTGAAGCGAGTAGCTGAGATCGTAGCTAAGACAGATTACAGAATAGAAATCTGGGATAGCAAAGCGTATAAGCATCGAAATAAGGATGCGTGCAGGTAATGTTAGGGCCGGTCTCACTGAGGTGGGGCCGTCCCTGTTTTTTATTGCTACTAGCGTTTACTTTTGCACAAAATACCCCGGAAGCCTTGAAAACACAGGGTTTGTGATGCTGTCCCTATTTTGGGACAACTAAGTTGCTATTATTTAATCATAGAAAGAAAGCAACCAACTTATTCAGGAGGTAAAAGCCATGTTAGTTGTGTTATGTATATTGATTTTCCCATTTGCAGTGTTGTCAGAACTTATGAAAATGAACAATGGCGGTGGTCGTCGTGGAAGGAGGAGATGGTAATGATTACATATGAGGAAGCTTTGGAGATTGGAAAACGTAGGAAGCCTAATGCTGATACGTGCGTTGAATACGAGACAGCATACATGTTTACGGCTGAGGAGGATGCAAACTACAAAGGGGGCTATGGGCACTGTGCAATAGTTGTTTCTAAAGAAGATGGGTCGTTTCTTGAGTTTACTAAATTTTTGATGAAGGGTGAAGAGGAAATCAAAGAAACACGTCTAAGAGAAGAACTAACGTATGTAGAACCGGCAGATTACTTTCCTAAAGAAATCCGGGAAAAGTATTTTGGAAAAGATGATGAGATAGAGTAAAGGAGGTATTCATCATGGCAAAGCAGTATTTCACATTAACTGGATGCAATCATTATTTTGGAAATGACTTCATGAAGAAGGGAATGAAAGTAAAGCTTAAGAAGGAGCCTAAGAATGAGTATGACGCTGAAGCAATCATGGTCAAAATGAAGGGAATTGGTAAAGTCGGCTATGTAGCTAACAGCGCATATACAGTTCAAGGTGACACGATGAGTGCGGGAAGACTTTATGACAAGATTGGTAAGAAGGCTAAAGCTAAGATTGTTTATGTGATTCCTGGAGGTGCTATTTGCAAAATAATAGAAGAGACTCGTGAGGCTTGCGGTGGAATCCCTTCGCCTGAGATTGATGAAGATGTAGATGAAATTTAATTTGGAACAAAGTATGAGGAGGAAGAGTAAAAGTGTTTTTTCATGCAGATGGTGGCAACATCATCTGCATGATTCTGCTACAAAAAATTCGCCTGTTCACACGAATTTCTTGGCTATTTTGAGAGAGGATATGATATACTGTTAAATAGTGTATTTATTGTATTTTGGCACTGTTTTGACAGTGAGAAGGAATGACTATGGCAGTATCATATCAGAAACTATTTAATTTAATGCGTGATAAGAAAATGAAACGCAAAGATTTAATTGAACGAGCTGGTATTAGTTATGCAACAATCGCAAAATTAGAGAAAGGCGACAATGTTCAAATGGAGGTTCTGGAAAAAATCTGCAGGGAGTTCAAATGCCAGTTGAGTGATATTGCGGAGATTGATTTTTAAACAGTCCCATTTTATGGATACTTAAAAGATTAAAATGGTAGTTGTTAAAGAATAAATAAAAAAATAGAGGATAGATTATGACTGATCAGGAATTAAAGAAATTAAAAGATGACTTGTGGCATTCAGCAGATGTACTTCGTTCCGGAGCACATTTAGCTGCAAATAAATATGGACAACCAATTTTGGGGCTCATCTTCTTACGATATGCAGACATTCTTTTTAAACAGCATAAAGAAGAAATAATGTCAGAATATGAAGACCATAAAGGTGGAAGAGCAGAAAAAACAATTAAAGAAATTTCAATTGAAAAATGTGGTTTTTATTTACCTGAATGTGCATATTATGACTTTATAAATGATGCCCCTGATGATGCAAATAAGGCAACTCTTGTGAAAGAGGCAATGCAGGCGATTGAAGATGAAAATCCATTTATGGAAGGTGTACTACCTAAAGAGGTATACGCACAGCTTGTTCCTAAAGAGGAACCTGAATTGTTATCGCGTATAGTAAGGGTGTTCAAGGATATTCCAGAGAATTCTACAATTGATATTTTTGGTCAGATTTACGAATACTTCTTAGGCAATTTTGCATTGGCTGAAGGTAAAGATGGTGGAGCTTTCTATACTCCAGCATCAGTTGTTCAGTACATGGTAGAAGTAATAAATCCAGAGACAGGAGATAAGAAATTTTTAGATCCAGCATGTGGTTCTGGTGGTATGTTTGTTCAAGCTGCAAGATATATGCATAACCATAATGCAACTTCAGATGATTTGATGAGATTCAGATGCTATGGAGTTGAAAAAGAGCCAGATACTGTAAAACTTGCAAAAATGAATTTGCTTTTAAATAACGTTAGAGGCGAAATTACCGAGGCAAATTCATTCTATTCAGATCCATATAATGCTGTAGGGCAATTTGATTATGTTATGGCTAATCCTCCGTTTAATGTTGACGAAGTTGTTGTAGAAAAGGTATTAGGGGACGAGAGGTTTAATACATACGGCATACCAAGAAATAAAACAAAATCAACAAAGAAAAACTCTGACAACAAAGAAACTGTGCCTAATGCTAATTACTTATGGATAGGATATTTTGCAACTGCGCTTAATGATGATGGGCGTGCAGGCTTAGTTATGGCAAATTCAGCATCTGATGCAGGTGGGTCAGAATATGAAATCAGAAAAAAAATGATATCGGATGGAATCATAAGTCAAATGGTCACTTTACCTTCAAATATGTTTTCATCAGTTACATTACCTGCAACATTGTGGTTTTTTGATAAGTCAAGAAAGAAAAAAGATGAAATTTTATTTATTGATGCAAGAAGTGTTTTTACACAAATAGATAGAGCTCATAGGAAGTTTAGTGAAGAACAGATAAAGAATCTCGGAATTATTACAAAATTATATAATGGCGATGCAGAAGCGTATACTGTTCTTGTAAATGAATACAAGTCAGAATATGAAAATGCTCCAGAGACATCAGATGATGTGGAAATCAAGACTAAAGATTATTGGCAAGCACAGATAAATTGGTTAACTGAAAGATTTCCGGATGGTGTGTATACAGATGTTATAGGCCTTTGCAAGGTGGCGAAGCTGGACGGCGAAGATGGAATTATTGATCAAGATTATTCGCTTAACGCTGGCAGATATGTCGGTGTAGTTATTGAAGATGATGGCATGACAGAGGAAGAGTATAAGGAAACTATGCTTGGGCTTAATGCAGAATTATCAAATCTTAATAACGAGGCGTCAAAACTTGAGAATAAGATTTCAGCTTGCATTATAGGATTGTTTGGAGAGTAAGGTATGGAATATAGTAGACTATCTGAAATATATGATTTTCAATACGGAAAAGGTAATAATAATCCAGACAATGGAGGAATATATCCAGTATATGGTAGCAATGGTATTATAGGGGGATATGATAAGTACAATAATGAAGATGCTCCTGTGATAGGACATATTGGTGCGAATGCAGGAAGTGTTGTGTGGGCAAATGGTAAGCATTTTGTGACGTACAATGGGGTTATGTGTAATATAAAGAATAATGTTAATAAGCATTATGGTTATTATGCGTTATTGAATGCTAATTTAAAAAGTCTAGCTGATGGAAGTGCACAACCATTTGTGTCATATAGTCAATTAAACAGAGTATTAGTTTATTTACCCGAACGAGATACTCAAGATAGAATAGCAGATATATTAAAAACAATAGATGACTTAATTGATAACAATGCTAGCCGTATTAGATTATTGGAACAAATGTCAGACAATTTGTATAAAGAGTGGTTTGTGCGATTTAGATTCCCGGGTTATAAAGATGTGGAATTTGAAAATGGTATTCCAAAAGGATGGGAAATAAAAAAAATAGTTGAAATTGGAGAGGTTGTTGGAGGTGGAACCCCCTCGACAAAAGAATCTGATTATTGGAATGGAAATATTCCTTGGTTGACTCCAGCGGATTTAGCAAGCTTTAACGGGGTATATATTTCTTCAGGAGAAAAAAGTATAACAGAACTAGGATTAGAAAAATCAAGCGCAAAAATAATGCCAAAAAATACTGTGTTGTTGTCTTCGAGAGCACCTATTGGATATGTTGCATTAGCTAGAAATGAGATGTGTACAAACCAGGGGTTTAAAAGTGTGGTTTGTGATGAAACTAAGATAATGCATCAGTACCTGTTTTATTTTTTTAAAATGAACAAGTCCTTACTGGAAGGCTACGGTTCGGGTGCAACATTTTTGGAATTATCTGGAAGCTCACTTAAGCGGATAAAACTGCTTATTCCACCTATGGAAATACAAAAAAAATTTTCTTTGATGGTAGATAACTGCTTTGAACAAATATATAAATTATCGCTGTTAAATAGTAATCTCACAAAACAAAGAGACTTATTGTTGCCTCGTCTTATGAGTGGAAAATTGGAAGTATAAAAGTATTGGAGGTATGATTATGCGTAATTTCATATCTGAAGATGATATCGAACAGGCAATTTTGGCAAAGTTAAAAGCGGCGCCTTTTCATTACGATATTGTAATCTGTGATTCAGATCCATCAAAACGAGATGATTTGAATGACGGTACTTTTCGTGCGTCAAAAAAACAATGCGTATTGCCTTTAGTTATTGAGAAATCATTACAGAGAATTAACCCAAATGTCGAATTATCATATCTCCAAAGAATAGCTAAAGATTTATCTAGAGATTTTACAGGAACAGACATGGTGCAAACTAATTATCGTTTGTACCAGCAGATTAGAAATGGAATCAAAATCGATGTAGTCAAAAACGGGAAGACAGATTTTGAAATAGTAAAGTTAATTGATTTTGATCATCCTGAGAATAATACATTTACGGCTGTTTCGCAGATGTGGATACAAGGCAAGGTTTATTATAGAAGACCAGATATCATTGTATTTGTAAATGGTTTACCATTGGTATTCATTGAGCTTAAAAACAGCATTATCAAGGTAGAGGAAGCTTATACAAAGAATCTCAAAGACTATTTGAGAGATATTCCAAATTTGTTTGCATTTAATCAGATATGCGTTTTGTCTAACGGATTGGAGACAAGATTAGGAGCATTTAATGCTACATATAATCATTTCTTTGAATGGCTAAAGGTTAATTCTGAAAAGGATGAATTACATAGAGAAGAACTTGCTAATGCTAACTCATTTAGTGAGAGTTCAGCACGTCTTTTTGTAGATGGTTTACTGGATAAAAATAGGTTGATTGATTACATTGAGAACTTTATTCTTTTCCAGAATCAGTCAATTAAGATTATTGCCAAGAATCATCAGTATCATGGTGTAAACAATCTTATGGAAGCCGTATACAATCGTAAGGAATTGCAAGGTAAGTTGGGTGTGTTTTGGCATACACAAGGCTCTGGAAAATCATATTCTATGGTTATGTTTGCTCGTAAGGTAAAAAGAAAGGTACCAGGCAATTTTACTTTCTTAATTATTACAGATCGAACAGATCTTGACTCGCAGATTCATAAAAACTTTGTTAGAACAGAAACTCTTGGCGATAAGGAAGAATGTCAACCTAAGGATAGCAAGCAGTTGAGGGAATATCTGAAATCTAACAAGCCGTTTATATTTACGCTCATACATAAATTTAAGTATGAAAAGGGTAAGGAGTATCCCGTATTAACGACACGTGATGATATCTTTGTGCTTGTAGATGAAGCACATCGTTCTCAGTATAAAGATTTAGCGGAGAATATGCGTAGAGCAATTCCGAATGCCAATTATGTCGCTTTTACTGGAACGCCGCTTTTGGGTTCAAAGCGATTAACAAATCAGTGGTTTGGTGATTATGTATCTGAGTACAACTTTGCACAATCTGTAGAAGATGGTTCTACTGTACCATTATTCTATTCTAGACGTGTACCTGAAGTGGGATTACAGAATGATTTCCTTGATGATGATGTAGTAGATATTATTGAGGATGAGAATCTTAACGAGGATGAAGTGCGTTTACTTGAAAATTCTTCATCTAGAATTCTTGAAGTTATTAAACGTGAAGATAGATTAGATAAGATTGCAAAGGATATTGCACATCATTTTCCTCGTCGAGGGTTTCTTGGAAAGGGCATGGTTGTTTCAGTTGATAAATATACAGCCGTAAAAATGTACGACTTAGTTCAACATTATTGGGGCATAGAGAAAACTGAAATAATGAAGGAAAGAAACACGGCTCCTTCCAAAGAAGAAAGAGAAAGATTATCTGCTATTCTTGATTATATGAATAAGGTTGAGATGGCAGTTGTTGTATCTGAAGAAGCAGATGAAGTTGAAAAGTTTAAGAAGTATAAATTAGATATTACTAAGCACAGAGCAAAAATGAATGAGATAACTGCTGAAGGCAAAGATTTGGAAGATAGATTCAAAGACCCTAATGATAACCTCCAACTTGTTTTCGTGTGCGCAATGTGGCTTACAGGATTTGATGTTCCAAATATGTCAACATTGTACCTTGATAAACCTATGAAGGGACATACTCTTATGCAGGCCATTGCAAGAGCGAACAGAGTATATCCGGGTAAGAGCTGTGGTATTATCGTTGATTACGTTAATGTATTCAAATACATGAAGAAAGCGCTTTCAGAGTATGCCACTGGCGATAATGGAGAAGACTTCCCAGCGAAGGATATTGACCAGTTAGTGGAATACATTGAAAGCACCATTGATCAGTCAGATCAGTTTTTGCAAAGAGTGGGTATCTATTTATCAAAGATTATTGAGATGACGGATATCTTTGATAAGCTTGATGAATTCAGAAATGCCTATAACACTGTTATTGCAGTGGATGATAATAAGGAACAGTTTAAGGTGCAATTAAATGTTCTTATGAATTTATACGATGCCTCTAAGCCAGAGATTTTTGAAAGACATTGGAGTAATGACAAGTTTCCACCTTTAGCGTATTTGTATGGATTATTTAATCATACAATAGATGATGAAAAGGTTAATAGAGCCCGAGTTAGAATGTCACAATTATTGGATACTAGTGTAACATCTAATCCAGCCGAAGATAATTCTAATGGACAGTGGGCAATACATGGAACAAAAGTAATTGATTTATCAAAGATTGATGTTGATGAATTGCGCAAAGAATTAAAGACTGCTCAGTATAAGGCAATTGAAATTGATGATTTAAAGGACTTTATTGACCAAGCACTGCAGCGAATGATGAAGCAGAATTGTACCAGAGATTCATTTGCTCAGCGCTACAAAAATATCATTGATAGATATAATGCTGGCGGTTCAGAGAATGAAGATTACTACGAGCAGTTACTTGAGCTGATTGAGCAGCTTAAAGGTGAAGAAAAGAGAGCAGAAGTAGAAGGCTTAACTGAAGAAGAACTGGAAATGTATGATCTTCTTATAGCTGGAAAGAAACTTAGTCAAGCTGAAGAACAGAAAGTTAAATTGGCAGCAAAAAATTTATTTAAGAAGCTATCTGAGAATCGAGATAGCTTACTTGTCGTTGATTGGTACAAAGACGATATGCCAAGAGAAAAAGTAAAGAATGCAATCCAAACATCTTTGGATGCTGACTTACCTGAGAGCTATGACAAGGAATCTTTCCAGTCAAAGATAACATTGCTATTGAATCACTTTATCGATATGGCGATTCAGGGATATGGTTGGATATCACATGCTGCATAGCTTTTATTAGGGGGATTAATTGTGATTTCAGAGAATTCTTTGAATGGATATGTAAAACATTATATAGAAAAAGATTATACGAAAACAGCAATAATGATTACCGGTGAATGGGGATGCGGAAAAAGCTATTATATTGAAAAAGTTCTCACGCCATTTTTGACGGAACAAGGGCATGAAGTTTTAGTTGTTTCTTTGTATGGCATCGAAGATTTATTTGCGCTTAGCAGAAGTATATATATGGAAGCTCGTTTTTCAAAGCTTAAGGCGACATTTGAAAAGCGTAAAATTCATTTATTTAAAAATTCCGCGGAAAAAGTAAATGCAGGAAAAATCGTTGCCAGTAATGTTGCTAAAAACGTTGCTAAAAATGTTTTTAATTTCGATATAGATGTTTCGGATAAAGCATTAAAAGGGCTATATAGTTCAGTTAATCTTAGCGGTAAACTTCTTGTTTTAGAAGATTTGGAACGCTCTAATATAGATATTTTAAAAGTTTTAGGTTTTGTTAATAATCTTGTAGAACAAGACCAAGTTAAGGTTTTGCTTGTTGCCAATGAATCTGAATTATTAAATATTAAGACACCTTCTCCTGTTGATATAGACGCTATCGTTGAAGCAATGTTCCAAGAGCAAAAAGAGAAAAAGGAACAACAATCAGAAAAAATGATAGATGAGTCTGTGGTGAAATATATCGAGGCTAAAGAGAAGACAATAGGAGATACTGTTCAGTTTCAACTTTCGCAAGAGGTAGCAATTAGCTCAATTGTAGAACTATTTAATAATTCTATTTTGACAGAGATTTTTAATGATGGTTTACAAGATTACATTAAAAGTATAGTGCAATCAATTTGTAAGCGTAACTTACGTATTTTTATTTTTGGTACTCAAAAAGCAGTGGATGTATTTGAAAGAATACCATATGATAAAGGTCAAAAAGATTTTTACAAATGTATTTGGATTTCCGCTATTTATTTTTCTGTAAGAATAAGAACGACAAGTGATAGTAAATGGTCTGATGAAAATATTCTTTCCACTAAATTGGGGTGTAATGATTATCCGCTTCCAAGGTTTTTGTATGATTACATTTTAAATCAAACCTTTGAACCTGAAAGTGTTAAAGAGGCTATGGATACATATAGGAATTATCGCTTGTATGAAAATGCTCATAATAATATATCAGATAAGGACTATAATACTCTTTGTGAATACTATTTGCATGAAGATGTAGAAGTTCGGACTGCTTTAGATAATATCGCTAAAAAGCTTCAGAATGTAGAGGTTTTTCCGATTACAATATATGGTAAGCTTGCATATTATGCCATAGTAGCAGGAAATATTGTTAAGCATGATATTTCTGACCTTGAAAAGGCTATGAAGGCCAACATGGAGTCTTTTGCAAAGGATATTGAAAATATTGATGATGTTTTTTTACGACATTATGAGATACATGATACAGATGTTTTAAAACAGTATTTGTCATTAGTTGATGGATTAAAAGAAAGTTTTTATGGTGCAAAAAAGGTAGATTCATTTTCATACAAACCAGAAGATATTGATTTTATGCATGATGACGCATATAAAAACAAAAACAAATACGTAACCAACCATAGATTTATTAGTAATTACAAGATAGAGAAGATAGCGGGAATGTTATTATCTTCGTCAGCTGAACAAATACATAATTTTAGAGGAGCACTATTATGTATATATAGAGATGTCTGGATTAGTAGTTTTGATGAAGTTGATATTTCAGCTTTAAAATTATTAAAAAAATTAGTCAAAGATGGATTATGTAATGCTGAAAGAATCGATAATATAAAAAAGAAGCAGCTTGGATGGCTGTGTGAAGATATAGACGAGATTCTTTCTGAAAAATAGCTAAACAATTAAATGGGGGAATATATAATGACATCAGCGGAATCATATATGAATGTTTCAGAAGTATTAGGACAGTTTTCTGAATCAACAAAAAAAACTTTTGCTCAAATAAATACGGATGGTATGACCTCGGCACTTAAAATTGCTGCAGAACAATTAAGACCATTGGAAAATATAAGTGGACAATTGAATAGTGCCCTCAGAGTTGCCCAGGTACAAATGAGTGTTCAGCCTGTAGTTTCTCAAATGATAGGTCAGAAATATATTGATGCCAACGTTTTTAGCAATGGTTCATTTGCACTACAGTTGGCAGACATTCAGTCACAATTAGCAGTCTTAGCAAGTTTGCCAACAGCAACACCGATGCTAAAAGAAGTTCAGATTGGCTTTGCAAATTCTAATATTTCAGCCTGTGTTGGTGCTTTGCAAAATTCGTTAAATGGCATTTCAATGGAAATGCCAGATTTCTCTTTTTTTAGAACATCGGAATTAATAAAGAGTTTGGGACATGATTTATCTTTGCCAACGGGATTTGCGTCCGCGTTAGCTGGATTAAATAAGTCAAGTGCGGAACGATTAGCATATAACGATAATATTATTTATAGAAATGATATAAGACGATTTGTTAGTGTCACTAATACAGATGATAATGCGACATCATCAGAATTGAATGTAATTTGTAGAGCAGAGGATTTTCTAGATGTTACTGAATATGAAGAAAAATTTACCGAAAATGAATTAATGAATTTCATGTCTTACTTGGATGAACATCCAATGATGGCTATGAAGAGTGAGATTGGTGAAAGAATTTTTAGTTTAATCAATGAGTTCCCCTATGTAATTAATTTTGATAGAGATTGCTATTATCATTGTAGAGCAAGATTAAAAGATGAAGCTCCTTATGTATGGGAACAGATGAGAAGAGCCCCATATGGTGTCACTTATCCGGGACGTTACAATCATTCTGGACAATCATATTTTTACTTTTCTGATAAAGTTGAAGGTGCACAAAATGAGATACGAAAGCATATGACCAAAGATGATGAAGAACAGAAAGTTTTACAAACAGTTGAAGTTGGTGTTAACACTAACGTCCGATTAATTGATTTGTCCGAAAAAAATCGGAGAGGTTTAAATACATTTTTCAAATATATACGTTTCCCATTGAAAAACGATTCGGGGAAACGACCTAGAGAATACCTGATTCCTTCGTTTGTTGCGGAATGCTGCAGGATGGTTGGGATAAATGGCATCAAGTATTATGGTGGAAAAGACTATTCAAATTATGTTACTTGGGAAGATGGGTATTATGAATTTAGGCGAAATATTTAAGGATTATATCTGATAGTGAGGAGATTAGAGATGACATTTTATATTGGATTAACTGACAACATTGTTAGTGAAATTGATATTGCTGAAATGAATGATTATTCATTAAAAATAGATGCGCTAAACCCGGAAGAATTAATATCAAAGCTTGATAAATACGAGATGTCTGATGAGTTATATGCGAGAATAGATGAATTTTTTAATAAAGACACAGGAGCAGAGTCTTTACTTTCATACAATATTAAGCATTGGGTTAGTAACCGTTCTTTTGGTGAGCTGATAGATATGTATGAAAATGGGGAAATACGTAAGCCAGAGATGCAGCGAGAGTTTGTATGGGATGCGCAAAAGAGTTCTAGATTAATTGAGTCTATTCTAATAGGATTGCCTATTCCACCATTATTCTTCTTGGAAGTCGGAAAAAATGAGTATGAAGTAATTGATGGATATCAGAGACTAGTAACGGTGACAAATTATGTAACTGGAAAGCCATGGGTTGATAATCCAAATACTATAAGAAAAGCAAAAGCGAAATTATCAGGTAATATTTCGGAGGATTTAAAGGGGAAATCTTTTGATGATTTGACGGCTGATCAGCAAAGAATAATAAAAAGAAGCACAATTCCACTTGTAGAATTTAGACAGATAAATCCTGAAAACTCGGATTCAAAATATATGATTTTTGAAAGATTAAATTCAGGTTCAGAAAAACTTAATTCAATGCAAATCAGAAAATCACTTGCATATGGTCCCTTTATAAAGTCTTTGTATGAGCAGGCAAACAAATGTGATGAGCTGAGAAAACTTTATTCTGTTGCAATGCAGAAAAAGGACGCTCACGTTGAGGCCCTTTTAAGAGTGTATGCTATGTCAGATATTTATTATAACAAGGAAAAGTGTGATAAGAACGGTCTCAATAATATTTTAAATTCTTTTTGTGAAGAACATAAGAAGGACGAAATAACACCGGATTTTGCAATTAAAGTTGATAGGGCAATCACAGAATTAAAGCAAATTTTTCCTGAAAAAAACCTGTTTAAGCGTGTGGTAATCGATACTACTGGTAAAGCATTATATACAGGTAATTTTAATGTCTGCATTTTAGAAGCTATGGTTGGTGTATATATAAGAAAACTGGATGCTCAGGAAACTGTGAATAAAGAAATGCTACGAGGACGATACGAAAAGAAGATGGATGAATTAGTAAAAAGGGCTATTGAAAATGCTGAGGAAAATCCATTCAGTACTAGTACAGGAACTAAAGAGGCTATTATAAGAAGATTTCAGATATGTGAGGAAATAATAGGATAGAATAATGCTTATATTTGAGTTTGATACAGATGATAGAATGGCGCAATTAGAAAAGAGCAAATCTTATGTTGAGCTTATAAATGATGGATTTTCGGATAAAAGAAGCGATTTTAGAAGCTTTGCATCTGATATAGAAATTGATTTTGATGCATTAGAAACATGTTGCAAATGTTTCGAACATAATCTATTAATTGATGCTTATACATATTCTGAACAGCTAATTAAGAATATGTATTATGAATTATTAGAAAAAGGTCGTTCGCAAAATTATTATATTGAAACATTTATAGGGAAAAAAATACCTCAAGGTAAATTCTCCCCAGATGTTAAATATGAGAATATCGAAAAGGGAATAAAAAGCGATTTAATGCCATCATTTAGATTTACGCTTACTGAGGGTCGTGATCAAATAAAAAGCTATAACGAACTGATTCAATCCAGACACACATATGCGCATAGGGGACAATTTATGTTTTCCAATGATTATCTAGATGTTATAGAAGCTGAAAAATATATTACAAAAGAGATCGAGATGATTGTGAGTAATTCGGTAGAATATAGGATTGAATATCAAAGGAGAACATTTGAATTAGTAAAAAGTGTAAATGTAATTTCGGGCAAGATTGCTAAATATAAAAGGAGCCCCCATCCTGATTTACGAGCCTTTATTCAGGAGTCAGTAAAAATACTGAGACGAGATGTGCGTGGGTATATTAAATCTTATGAGTATCATTTGAGAGAGATTTCTTTGTTGAATGATACATATAGATTTTTAGATGCTTTATCACATCAGGATTTGAGGAAATGGGAACAAACATGTGATTTGATTATACAATTGCAATCGGCTATGAAAAATGAATGCATCAGAAAAGATATTTGATTTTTGTCTATTTTTCAGTGATTTTGATAGTACGATTTGCTTTTTATATTTTATTTCATATCTAGCGCTGAAAATATAGCAGGAACTGCATTGGAGGGATTAATGTGGCAACGATGAAGTTGGGTAAGCTTAATGAAGTTGATATTAGAAAGCTTTGGAGCCACGAGCAATATGACTTCTCTGAATGGCTTTCAAAGTCTGAAAATCTTGAACAACTGAATGAAGTGATTGGACTTACATTAAGTGAAGTTGAGAAGGAAGTATACGTAGGAGCTTATAGATGCGATCTTGTAGGTGTCGATGAGACTACCGGCGACAAGGTTATTATTGAGAACCAGCTTGAGGCATCAAATCATGATCATCTTGGCAAGATCATCACATATGCATCAGGACTAGATGCAAAGGTTGTTGTCTGGATTGTTAAGGAAGCTCGTGAAGAGCATCGTAGTGCAATCGAATGGCTTAATAATAATACTTCTGATAAGCTTAATTTCTTTTTGATTGAGATTCATGCATACCAGATTGGAAATTCTTTATGTGCTCCAAAGTTTGAAATCGTAGAGAAACCTAACGGTTTCATCAAGAATGCAAAAGGTCAGTCAGGCTCTGGAGAGTATAACAAAGGACAAAGCGAGAAAATTGAATTTTGGACACGTTTTAACGAGATTCTAATAGAACGTGGAAAGCCATTTAATGTTAGAAAACCAACAACTGATCATTGGTATGATATAGCAATTGGAACCAGCGATGCGCATGTTTCACTTACAATTGTCAATAGAGAACATGTTGTAGGTGTCGAATTATATATTCCTGATAATAAGGAATTATTCGAAAAACTCTATCTGCAAAAAGAAGAGATAGATGAAAAGCTAGGACTTCATCCAGATTGGCAAAGATTAGATGGAAAGAAGGCGGCTAGAATTTTATATAGAATGCCTGGATTAGATTTTGAAGATCATTCAAACTACGAAAGTCTTATGAATGAAATGATAGATAAGGCAGCTTTGTTTGCTAAGGTATTTAAGAAGTATGTATAGGAGAATGATATAGCAATAGGTATTTCCAGATTAATAGGTAAAAATGTGATTATACGTTTATATTAAATAGAATAGGCGAAGATTATGAAGAAAAAAGTAAGTTCATGGCACATAGGAGTATCTGCAGAGGCCTTCGTCGTAGCTCAGTTTGCTCGATATGGCATAGATGTATCTGTTCAATATGGAGCAAATCAGCCAGAATATGATTTGATTGCAACTAGCGGAGATAAAATGCTTAAGATATCGGTTAAAGGGAGTCAGGATGGTGGCTGGGGCCTAACGCAAGGATATATTAAGAATGGAGATTATCATAAAGCCATTGATATGTGGTTAGCTGCTCATGGAAAAAAGACTGTGTTTTGTTTGGTTCAGTTTATAAATACTGAAGAAAATGAGATGCCACGAATATATCTTGCTAGACCATCTGAAATAGCAGATGAATTGCATAAAGCAAGGGCTGGCGCAGGCGAAACAGTGTTAAGAGAGTATCATGAGTGGACTTCTCGTTCTGCCGCAGCTGGAACGAAAGATGTAATTCCAGAAGAATGGCGATTAACAAAAGAAAGAGCGGAATATTTTATGGAGAAGTATGCTACCTAAGTTCTATCGTAACAAAAATGAGTTTGATCTAAAATAGCACAAACAGGCGCCCATTGCTACCGAGTAGTGGGATTCACGTCATTCCTTTACCGTTAGGTCTTAGCAGGTGGAGGAATGGCGTATTTTAATATATGGAGGTTTT
>NZ_FOQF01000035.1 GCF_900113655.1 Pseudobutyrivibrio sp. OR37
TTTACGGGTTCTGCCCGTTGATGCATAGAAATGATTTCTGAAAGAAATCGGGATAATTTCATCAAGATTGATATAGGTTTCTAATAGAGCCAGAAACGCAGGCTTGTCATTTTCAAGTTTATCTTGGCAGTCTGAATAAATATCAGCCAAAGAAAGCTGTTTATATGGTATCATATATATCAGAATAACTCCTTTCTTGGTTAGTACAGTGGTTTCTCGTCAATTCTATTGTACCATATCAGTGGGGAGTTATTCTTTTTTAGTTAACAAAAAATGCCGCATTTACGCGGCTTGTGGCGTTTTGCAAACGCCTAATAAAGATTATACTATGGGGGGATATTATGAACGAAAAGGTCATTAAGCTGAAAGCTGCCATGGAGCAGCGCATTGTGGGAAAAGGCGATGTAATTGACAAGCTGATTACGGCTCTTTTGGCAGAGGGGCATGTGCTTTTAGAGGATGTGCCAGGTGTGGGCAAAACCACTCTTGCCAAGACACTGGCAGATTCCCTGTCACTATCCTTTGCCAGAATACAATGTACGCCAGATACCACACCATCTGATATAACAGGCCTATCAATATATAATGCCAGCACCGGCAACTTTCAGACGGTTCCTGGCCCAGTGGTAAACAATATAGTTCTGGTGGACGAATTAAACAGAACATCTCCAAAAACTCAGTCCGCTCTTTTAGAGGTAATGGAAGAGCAGGCTGTGACTATCGACGGCAAGCAAATCCTTGTGCCTAAGCCTTTTATGGTTATCGGCACTCAAAATCCTGCAGAAATGGCAGGCACTTATCCAATTCCAGAATCACAACTTGATAGATTTATGATGAAAATATCCGTGGGCTATCCTACCACATCAGCTTCGGAGGATATGGCAAAACGCTTTATTGAAGGAAATCTCCATGAGAAGACTGTAGCGGTGCTTAGTGGAGAGGATATTATGGCTATGCGCTCTCAGGTGAAAAAGGTGACCATCCACGAGAAGCTGACGTCTTATGCGGTGCAGTTGGTGGAGGCCACAAGAATCTACCCCGAGATAAAATGCGGCGCATCCTCCAGAGCGTTGCTGGCTTTGCTTCGCTGCGCTCAGGCACTGGCATTTTTGGAGGACAGGGATTACTGCGTGCCAGAGGATATTGCAAAGGCAGGGGAGCTTACACTGTCTCACAGAATCATCCTTAGCACAGAAGCAAAGATGAACCATATTTCCGGAGAAGCCCTGATGGAGCGAATCTTAGGACAGGTTAAAGTCTCATGATAGTTGAATTCAGGAAAAACAGGATAGTCATATATGCGCTGGCTTTGGTAGGCAGTGTGGTTTTTGTAAGCTTTTACGGGGGACCGCTGCCTTATGTGCTGCTGTACGCAAGTGTGCTGTTGCTGCCACTGTCTATCGCATATACGATAATTAATTACGTTAATCTTAAGGTGTATCAGGAAATCGATTCTGTAAAGGTGGTGAGGAACGAGCTTCATTCCTATAGGGCAACCATCGAAAATGCTGGAATCCTTCCTGTGTACAAGCTGGGAATATATCTATATGAAGATAGATGCACTTTGGCAAATCTTTCCAGCAATCAGCTGTACAGCCTTAATTCAAAGGAAAAGCTAGAGCTAAAGTCGGAAGTAACCTGTAAATATGCAGGTGCCTATTTTGTGGGAATAGAAAAAATATCATTGGTGGATCCTTTCGGAATTTATCAGGTCACACTTGATGTGCCATATCACTTTAGGGCTGTGGTGAGCCCACAGATAACGGATGTGGCAAGCCATGCTATAGAGATTGAAAATATCTTTAATAATAGAGGACTTAGGAGCGATACGCTTGTCCAGGAAATCCCTGGCAGCGATATCAGGCCATACGCAGTGGGGGATAGCCTTCATTCTATCAATTGGAAGGTGTCCGCCAAGGTGGGGGATATTATGGTAAGGCTGCCTGACAATATGGAGCGCCAAACCGTCACCATGCTTCTGTTGGCTGATGAAAAGGAAGAGGACAAATACACTTTGACAGCCCTGAAGCGTAGGGATTTTTTCTTAGAATTTATAGTGTCGGCTGCCTGGTATTTTGCAAGCCAGGAGATGCCGGTAAAATTCATCTACCCAGCAGGAAAGGTTTCACAGTTTCGGGTGGATTCCAAAAAGAGCTTTTTAGAATTTTATAGCATTGTTGCAGATGGCATTTTTTACAATTCGCCTAGTGTTTATCAGGATTTGAAGAATGCTTTGAATAATCAGGGGAAGGGTGTCTATGGGGAAGATACTTGGATTGTTGTTAAAGAAAATCCAAAAGAGAATGAAGAATTCTGTAGGATATGTTAGTGAGCTGAGGGCTGCTATATTTGTGTTTATTCTTGCAGCTATGGGGGTGGAGCTTTATCAGCTTTTTGATTTTGGCCCAGTTTCTATAGAAAGAAACAGCTTTATAATCTGTACCACTTTATTCTATCTTTTGTTTTGTGGCATAGGATTTATAATCAATCTTTTTGAAGATGGCAAAATGGTGGTAGTGCTTTCAGTGATTGTGGCTCTGCCACTTGGAGTGCTGCTTTTAAAAAATCAGCATATAGTGGTGCTGTGGGCTTTAATAGTTGCCACGGCTATGAGGCTTTTGTTTGGGCTGGTGGGATGGAGCCAGCAGCTTATCAAATACGGCATATTTTTGCTTGCAGGTGCAGCAGTATTTTTATGGTATTTTTATGATTCCTTTGGAAACGTAAATGCGATAAATCGCCTGCTGTTTGCAGCTATCATTGCTATATCTTTATCATCAATTCAGCAAATTCTGGTGGAGAAAAACAAAGGAGCTTTTCCCTTCCACTTCTTTCTATTGTTATGCCTGATCACTTTTGTAATCCCTGTAAAGCCAGAGCCATTTGATTGGAGCAGGATGGAATCCTTGGCGGGAAAAATCGCAGTTGCCTCGGATAATGCCGCCTATTATTTTTCAGGCTTGTACGATGGCGGAAGCTACAGTACAGGCTACAGCAGCCTTGCGGTTTCAGGTGGCAGAGTGAAAAAATCCAGCAAAAAACAGCTAAAGCTCACCACGCCACAGGTGCCATATCACATCTACACAGATGTAGCCACTGGCAAGCAGATGAAGGGGCGAAAGGTGATTTATCTGCAGGGACAGCAGGGGGTGGATAACAGACAGCTGATAGGTTTTTTGCAGTTTCTTTATAATCATCAGGTGAATAGAAGCGAGGCTAGTGTTTTCTCACAGATATCAAAGCTTTCTATTGAGTATATTTATCTAACCACAAGTGATGAGATAGTTCCGTGGGGCGTGATAGCCATGGACGCTGCAGAGGGAGAGCTTCACAAGAAAGGCTATAAGGAGGACACTCTTTATTTAGATATAGATTACGGCAGCCCTGAATTTGTAAACCTGTGTCGTCAGGAAAATGTGGATAATACACCTCTTTCTTACGAGGAAATGTGTAAATATGCCAACCAAACCTACAGGCTGGATTTATCGGAAATAATTCATAAGCAGGAATATGAAGAGCTGCTGGCAGATTACGATTTGTCGGAATATAAAGAGCTTCCACAGGAGGATAATAAGCTACATGCTCTTGCAACGGAAATAACAAAATCCGCAAATACGGATTACGATAAGTGCAAGCTCATTGAAGCCTATCTAAGGCAATACCCATACACAACAGATGCCGAGGGTGGCTATAACGATGACTCTACTCTTGCTACGGTAGATGGCATGGCAGATATCGCGGGCAGATTTTTGTTTGATACCAGGGAAGGCTACTGCGTGCATTATACAGCATCCATGGTGATGCTTTTAAGGGAGGCAGGCATCCCCGCAAGAGCCATGTCTGGCTTCAGATACGTGTATCCATTTGAAGCCGAAAAGGAATATGTGGTGCAGGCAAACTGCGCCCATCTGTGGCCCGAGGCATATATTGAAGGGGTAGGCTGGCTGCCTTTTGAACCTACCAGAGCCTACTACAACAGTGAAGAGCTCACCTGGCATCGTGGTGAGGGGGTAACATCAGCAGATAATGCTGCGTTAAATGAAGCCTTTGCCCAGACAGTTCCTGCCATCCCATCAGGTGGTGATACTGCTAAAGAGCACGTGGATAAACGCTTCGTAATTACGATAGTGGCAGTAATAGTTTTATCCATCGTGGTGCTGATAGCACTGGCAATAGCCATCACTATTTTGGTGAGATATCTGAAATACAAGCACGCTTCCATCGAAGAGCGATTGATAATAGATGTGGAAAACATAAAGCAGCAGTTGGTTAAAAACACTGATGCCACACTGGAGGACAGAGGCTTGCTATCGGACTATCTGCAGCTGGCCGCCGAGGGCATTCGCCCGCAGGTGCAGCATAGCTTTGATTTGTACTATCAGGTTTTATACGGAGGCAAGGTGGGCACCATCACCCCCGAGGATAGCGCAAGCATTCATGAACTTGCAGAAATTATTCATACTGGCAATTCATAGGGGAAAATATGTTATACTGTAGTCTATGAAAAAGGCAAAGAATATAAATACAAAAAATTGGTTAATCGGAATGATGGCGGCTTTATTGGCGCTTCTCGTAGCACAGGCCGCTGTTATTTGCGTGGTAGACCCATATTTCCATTATCATAAGCCTCTGAAGGGGCTATATTATACGCTAGATAACGAGCGAAGCCAGAACGATGGCATCATTCGTCACTTTGATTACGATGCCATGATTATCGGCACATCAATGGCGGAAAATTTCAAAACCAGCGAACTGGACGAGCTTTTTGGCGTGAATTCTATCAAGGTCCCATTTGCAGGTGGCACCTACAAGGAGCAAAACGACAATATCGCAAAGGCGATAAAGTACAATCCTGATTTGAAGCTAGTGGTGCGCCCGCTGGACTATGCATATCTTATGGATGATAAGGATAGAATCCGCAACGATTTGGGCTCTTACCCAGATTATCTTTACGACAATAATCCATTTAATGATGTGAAATACTTCTTCAATAAGGATATTCTTTTCAGCATCTGCCTGCCAATGCTAAAGGATGCCAAAGCAGGTCAGCCAGCCGGCATCACATCCTTTGATGATTACGCCAACTGGATGGATGAGCCTGATACTAAATTTGGCGCAGATATAGTGCTAGGCGACAGGACAGAATACAAGGAGCCAGAGGTAGTTCAACCATACGTGGATGAAGTGCAGCAGATGGTAAAGGCCAACATCACCCAAAACGTAGTGGCTCTTGCAAAGGCAAATCCCGACGTGGAATTTTACTATTACCTCACTCCATATTCCGTGGCATGGTGGGGCTCCCAGAAGGAATTGGGAAATTTAGACCGCTTCATATCTGCCGAAGAATATGCCATCAGCCTGATGTTAGAGTGCGACAATATCCATCTATATTCCTTCAACACCGAATTCGACCTAACCTGCGACCTGGATAACTACAGCGACGAATGCCATCACGGCGATTGGGTTAATAGTCAAATCCTCGCATGGCTCTACGCAGGCACCGACGAGCTGACTGTGGATAATTATGAGGAGTATATCAAGGTTGAAAGGGAGTTCTATAACAATTACGACTACGAAACACTAATAGGAGTCCGTCACAATGATAGAGATTAAAAATATACATAAATCTTATGGCAAGCAGCAGGTCCTTAGAGGTGTAGATTTTGTGGTGGAGCCCGGCCAAATAGTAGGAATACTAGGGGCAAACGGCAGCGGCAAAAGCACCTTGCTCACCATACTTGCTGGTCTTCAAAAATGTGACGCCGGCTTTTTCAATATAGACGGCAAGGACATGCTTAAAAACACAAAGCTTAAGAATCAGCTGGTGGCCTATGTGCCACAGGAAATGCCCTTGATTACAGAGCTGACTGCTTGGGATAATCTTAGGATGTGGTACAGCTCTGACAGATTGAAAAAGGAGCTAAGCTCTGGCGTGCTGAAGCTACTGGGGGTGGATCAGTTCATCAAAACTCCTGTACACCAGATGTCTGGCGGCATGAAAAAACGCCTGTGCCTGGGCTGCGCCATGAACACCAATCCAAAGCTGATGCTTTTAGACGAGCCAACAGCCAGCCTGGATTTGGAGTGTAAGGAAAAGATATACGATTATTTCGAGAGGTATAAAGACCAAGGCGGTTCAATGATTATAGCCACCCATGAGGTGCAGGAGATAGAGCTGTGCGATAAGTGCTATATCATCAAGGACGGGGTACTTGTAGACTATAAATACGACGGGGATATTCCACATTTGATTGGAAGATTGTAATGTTATGATAGGGTTCAAAGAATATTTGCTAATTCAATATAAGAGGATTTTTAAATTGCTGCCAGGCATCATTTTGATGATTGCCCTGGTGGCTATTTTGCTATCTGCGGCATTCTATTCGGTGGTCAATAGCGAGGCATATCAGTCGGAGCAGATGCGCTATAAGCTGGGGATTGTAGGCAACACCGAAAACGAGCTGTTAGACCTGGGTGTGCACATGCTAGAGACAGAAGATGATATGCAGTATGTGTTGGATTTGGTTCAGTTTGATGATGAGGACGAGGCGCGGGCTGCCCTTCGCAATGCAGACATATCAGCCTATATCGTAATTACGGATGAATTTGTTGATGCGATAGATGACATGACAAATGATACCAAGCTAAAATACTATGCCACATCAGGGCAAAAGGGCATATCTAATGTGATGATGGATGAGATAGCGCTGGTTGCGGCAAACATCATGGTTCCTTCGGAAAAGGGAATCTGCACACTTAGGAAAATCATGGAAGAGGAAGGCTATGAACAGTCCGAGGTCTACATGGCGGCATACGAAATCTTCATGGCTTATGTAGACACTATGATGCTTCGCGGGGAAATCTCCAATGTTACGGAGCTGGGCATATCAGATGGACTGACTACTTTAGAGTATTATTTTATAAGCATGTTTTTATTTTTTGCATTGCTTCTTACAATGTGCGCAGTGTCATTCTTCACTGGGAAGAACAATGGCCAGTACAAATTTTTGGCGGCCAAGGGAATCAGCCCAGTGCAGCAGGTGCTGGGGGAATTCATTCCACTTTTGACAGTGAATGCAATTAGCATCGGGGTGGTGCTGTCATTTGCTATTGCAGCAGGACATTTCGCCAATATCCACTTAGATATATCAGCCAGAATGGTTACAGGCATCATGCTCGCCACCATTATGTTTTCGGCCATGGGCTATTTTCTATACGAAACACTGGTAGGCGTTATCAACAAAGTGCTGGTGACATTTCTTTTGTATCTGGCAGGCGCCTATGCGTCCGGCTATTTCTATCCTAAGAGCATATTGCCAAAGCTTTTGCAACGGGCAGGAGAGCTTATCCCAACAGGCGCCGCATTTTCATACGTAGGAGGTGTGGTGGCAGGCAGGGATTTTGGCTGGCCCGCTGTTGGTATGGCGGTTTATACCGTTGCGTTCATAGCAATCTCGGTATTTATCAGAAAAAGGCGTATATCATGGTAGTATAGCTTCTTGTGGGCATTTTCCCTTAAGTAACCCATAAGAAGTAATGAATTCACGGGGCTTACTGTTAAGTTTATTCTGGCTTTTTCCATTTCCACTTAAAAAATGGAAAAGGGGTTAAGTGTGAGAAAGAAAAAAATTTTTTCACTTAACTATACATAAATATTTTTAGGTAAAGTTAAGTTTATTAGAGAATTCCAATTTCACACTTAAAAACCTGTTAAGTGAGAAATAGATTTTAATTATCCACACTTAACTATTCCCAAATTAGACTATAAAAAGCACTAAAAAGTTAAGTGAAAAATTTTTTCTGCTGAGAAAACTTAACAGGGTTTTGCAATTTTAAGTGAAAAAATAAAAATCTCATTTTCACTTAACTTTGATGAGATTTTTTGTTAAGTGAAAAATCAAATTTCCTTCTGGTCACTTAAGTAGCCAGATATTGCATTAAAATGATGCTATTAGGAGAAGAAAAAAATGATTCTTACAAGATATTTGCTGCTTTTAAAGCGACTGTTTAAAAAGAAAAGCTATATAGTGATGCTGGCCATAGTGCCACTGATGGTACTGGCACTTAAAGGGGTGAGCCACGGTGATGCTGGGCTTATGACAATAGGTGTTTATATTCCAGGGGATGATTACGCCAGCAGCGCCCTAAAGGAAAGCATAGAAACTACACCAGGCAGTTTTAGATATATATTTTATGATGACAGTGAAAAGCTGATAGCTGATGTAAAATCACAGCAGCTTTCCGAAGGGTGGATATGCCCTGATAATTTGGATGAATCCGTGGAAAACATAGTAGCTTCAGGACAAACAGATGAAAAAATAGAAATCATAATAAGAGAGCAGGGGTTATCCCATTTGTTAGGCAGGGAGGTACTTAACAGCAGAGTGTATGAAAGTCTGGCAAGGCAGATGGCATCCATCTACATCTCAGGCAAGCTGTACAAAGGTGACCCAACTGAAGAACAGCGGGAAAAAATCCTAGATACCTTCGATAGCTATGAAATAAACGGCAATCTTTTTGAACTAGGCTATCTGGATGATTACCAAAACAAAAACAACGATGATACAAACTATATAATGATGCCCCTAAGAGGCATACTAGCCCTGTGGTTGCTAACCCTATCCATCGCGGCATCCATGTACTACATTGAGGATG
Organism: Pseudobutyrivibrio sp. OR37; assembly: GCF_900113655.1. Classification (GTDB taxonomy): domain Bacteria; phylum Bacillota; class Clostridia; order Lachnospirales; family Lachnospiraceae; genus Pseudobutyrivibrio. The sequence goes on from NZ_FOQF01000035.1 coordinate 8,656, forward strand.
ACAAAAATGGGCTATTCATCTGGTGGAAAGCACCCATTTCAGTGGCGCGAGACTTTTTTTACTATGGAGTGATAATGCTCATCCCTACAATCATGGTTCTGGTGGGGCTAAAAATGGGCGGCGTTAACACATCCCTATCCAGGGAAATCCTGACAATCATTATTTATGATTTCACCCTGATTTGCCTTGCAAGCATACTTCGCGAAATCGTCGGCTCTATAAAGGGACTGGGCATAATAACACCAATACTAATCATGGCCACAGCCCTGCTTTCGCCAGTTTTTATAGATATAAAGGCCGGCAGGACATTCCAAAAGATATGCCCTACATTTCACTATTTATACAGCATCCACGATGACTATTATTTGAAAACTCTGATGCTGTTTGGCATAGCCCTGCTAATAATATGGAATATAATTCACAAGATTAGAAAATGAGGCGACTCTTTATTTACCCTCTGTACTCCCTCGGGGTTTTGCTGTACTTCTTCTTGAACTGCCTGTTGAAATGAGACAGATTTTCAAAACCTACCTGCTGAGAGATATTAAGTACAGAATCCTCGGTAGATAGTAGCAGGCGCGCAGCCATGGAAAGCCTGTAGTCGTTTAGATAGGTGATAAAGCTGACGCCAAAGGCTTCCTTGAAAAATCGCATAAAATGAGATTCGGAAAATCCGGCAAGCTTTGCCATTTCCTCAACGGTGGTAGGCTCACCATAGTGTAGCTCCACGTGCTTGATGACTGGCTTTAGCTTGTCTATTTTTTTCTTGGTAGATGTGTCAATCTGCTGCTCGTAAATGGTAACCAGATTGAAAAGCAGTAGATACATGTTGCCCTTGATAGCCAGCCCCCAAGCGCCCTCGCGGTGACTGGAAATATTGTCATTGCTGTCCAGATATCTTTTGATACTTTCGTAGCCAGTTACTCCAGGCCTAAATATAACAGGAATCTCCACTGCACTTTCAAAAAATGGCAATAGAAAACTATCATAAAAATCATCCAGAGTAGAAGAAAACATCTTTGAGTCAAAAATGATATTCTCGTACTCCATAGACTCATTCTCAAACTGATAAATCCCATGTACTGTACTAGGTAAAATAAACGCAATATCCCCAGCACTCACCTGATGCTCCTTGCCATCAATTACAATGATTCCCGCACCCTTTTTTATATAAATAAATTCCGCATCCTCATGCCAATGCAAAGGCACACTGTCAAAATCCAGTGGGATAGTACAAGGATAGGTGTTGTATGGAATGTTGTAGTCAAAGTGGCTTTTATTCTCATGTATTGCCTGGTATTCGTTAATATTAATCATGGGGTGTCTCCTTCTAAGATGATAGTATAGTATCACTTTTTAGTCGTATAAGGCAAGTAAAATGTCCGTCATGAGCATTATAATGCAATTAAAGTTGATTGATACATACCCGCAAAAAGGCTTCCCCCTGGGGGGAAGCTGTCAGCGCAGCTGACTGATGAGGGGCAAATTTAAGGAGGATAACATGACAGCAAACGAATACATCAAGGTGCGCTTCGGCCGCCACATGGATCAGTGCACAAACGAGGAAATCTACATTGGTCTTCTAGAGTACGTAAAGGATCAGGCAAAGAACAAGGAAATCGCCGGCGGCAAAAAGAAGCTCTACTACATCAGTGCAGAGTTCCTTATTGGAAAGCTTCTTTCAAATAACCTTATTAACCTGGGACTTTATGACGAGGTAAAGTCAGAGCTTGAAGCTTGCGGAAAGTCACTTGCAGAGATTGAGGAAATCGAGGTTGAGCCTTCACTTGGTAACGGTGGTTTAGGACGTCTTGCAGCATGCTTCCTCGACTCAATTGCAACACTTGGTCTTAACGGTGATGGCGTAGGTCTTGCATATCACATGGGTCTTTTCAAGCAGGTGTTCAAGGATAATCTTCAGACAGAAGAGCCAAACCCATGGATGAACGACCATAGCTGGATGACAAAGACAGAGCGCACATACCACGTTGATTTCGGTGGCTTTAATGTAACCAGCCGCATGTACGATATCGATGTAACAGGCTATGATTCAGTTACTACAAAGCTTCATCTTTTCGATGTTGATACAGTAGATGAGAGCATCATCACAGAGGGAATCAACTTTGATAAGAGTGAATTTAAAAAGAATCTTACACTTTTCCTTTATCCAGATGATTCAGATGATAACGGAAGATTGCTTAGAGTATATCAGCAGTACTTCATGGTAAGTAACGCTGCACAGCTTATTTTGGACGAGGCAGTTGAAAAGGGTTCAAACCTTCACGACCTTGCAGATTATGCTGTAATCCAGATTAACGACACACACCCATCTATGGTAATCCCTGAGCTTATCAGATTGCTTCAGATTAGAGGACTTACAATGGACGAGGCTATCGACGTAGTATCAAAGTGCTGCGCATACACAAACCATACAATCCTTGCAGAGGCTCTTGAGAAGTGGCCAATCCACTTTATGATGAAGGCTGTTCCACAGCTTATGCCTATCATCCGCGAGCTTCATAACAGAATTCATATCAAGTACAACAACCCAGAAGTAGATATCATCAAGGATGGTCTTGTACACATGGCACACATGGATATCCACTACGGTATCTCTATAAACGGTGTTGCTGCACTTCATACAGAGATTCTTAAGGACACAGAGCTTAACGCATTCTACAAGCTCTACCCAGAGAAGTTCAACAACAAGACAAACGGTATCACATTCCGTAGATGGTTACTTTACTCTAACCCTGAGCTTTCAAAGCTTATCGAAGAGTTAATCGGACCAGGCTTCAAGAAGGATGCTACAGAGCTTAAGAAGCTTGAGCAGTACATGAACGATGATGCTGTTGTTCAGAGATTCTTAGACGTTAAGAGCTCAAGAAAGACAGTTCTCAAGAACTACATTGCAAAGACACAGGGAATCAACATCGACGACAACAGTGTTTACGATATTCAGATTAAGAGATTACACGAGTACAAGCGTCAGCAGATGAACGCCCTCTACGTAATCAACAAGTACTTCGAGATTAAGGAAGGCAAGAAGCCAGCACGTCCAATTACAGTTATCTTTGGTGCAAAGGCAGCTCCTGCTTACGTAATCGCAAAGGATATTATTCACCTTATCCTCTGCCTGTCAGAGATTATCGACAATGATCCAGAGGTAAGCCCATATCTCAAGGTGGTTATGGTAGAAAACTACAACGTAACACTTGCAGAAAAGCTTATCCCAGCATGCGATATCCACGAGCAGATTTCACTTGCATCTAAGGAAGCATCTGGTACTTCAAACATGAAGTTCATGCTTAACGGTGCTGTTGCCATCGGTACAATGGATGGTGCTAATGTGGAGATGCACGAATTCGTAGGTGACGACAACATCTTCATCTTTGGTGAGGATTCAGATACAGTTATCAAGCGCTACGCTGATGCTAGCTATTGCTCACGCGACTACTACGAGAAGGATGCAAACCTCAAGAAGTGCGTAGATTTCATCGTATCAGACGAACTGATGGAAGTGGGCAAGAAGGAGAACCTTGAGAGACTCTACAACGAGCTTCTTAACAAGGACTGGTTCATGACCTTCCCAGATTTCAAGGATTACTGCGAAACAAAGGAAAAGGCTTACAAGGCTTACGAAAACCGCACCGAGTGGGGCCGCAAGATGATCAAAAACATCGCAAACGCAGGCTTCTTCTCAAGCGACAGAACCATCGCCCAGTACAACGAGGACATCTGGCACCTATAAAATAAACAATACCCCCCGGCAGGACCACCTCGGTCCTGCCTTTTTTTAGGCTTCCCGTTCTAGGCTTCCCCCACCCGGGGGGGAAGCTGTCAGCTCCGCTGACTGATGAGGGGGGAACCCCCGCCCTAAAAAACCTACCTACTTTCCCAAAAGTCAACGATTATTCTGTTACATCTCTGTGAAAATTCTGTGAATTTTATCCATATTATGTATTCTTTGTGAAATAGTCAGAAAACGGATTGAAAAAAAAAAAAAAGCAGAATATAATGCGAATTACACGGGGGAAGCGCACAATTTCTGTGCCCTTCCATACATTATACTTTAAGGAGGTATGATATATGCATATTAAGAGATTACTAAGTGGTTCTCTTGCGGCATTAATGGTTGCGTCGTCATTCAACGTGCCAGTAGTTAATGCTGCCGCAATTGATGAACCAACAGAAGTAGTCGAAGAAACGGCGGATGACAATTCTGGCGCAGGCGACGATGGCGCTGGAAAGCAAGAAGAAGCTGGAACGACTACGTTCACTTTTGATGATGATCTTAATGGCGACGAGGGTGAAACTGACATAGTGCCAGAAGAAACGACACCCGACGAGGGCCAAGAAGGTGATGAAGATTCTGTAAATCTTGATAACCTTTTAAGAGCTAATTTGTTAGGAAACTCAGTACCTACTATGTTGGGGGCAACATCTATTTCAGGTGCTACAGTTACTTTAAGTGCTAATTCAGCAGCTTATACTGGTAGTGATGTTAAACCGACTGTAACTAAAGTTGAAGTGGGTGAAACACCAGATGTAGTCCCTGGTAGCAAATACGATGTTGAATACTGGACTACAGATTCTACACCTGTAAAAATTGATGAAATAAAAGATGTAGGTACTTATACAGTAAAGGTTAAAGCAGCAGAAGGGCAAACTGACTTTGAAGGTGAAGCTACTGCGTCATTTGAAGTAACAGGATTTGCTGTTACATTTGCAGCAGGAAATGGTGGAACCGGCTCAATATCTCCAGTTGCTAACGCTGGTAAATATATATTACCTGATTCAACAGGGCTTACCCCTAATGCAGGTTTCACCTTTGCAGGTTGGTCAGTTGAAATTGGTGAAAGTACACCAGTTACTAAAGCCGTTGGAGAAGAAATCCATGTTACTGCGGCCACAACGGTTACAGCTCTATGGACTGACAATAGAACAGATGTCGCTACAATGACATTTGTATTTTCTAAGCCAGGTTCAACTGAGCGTATTAAAGATGCTTCAGTTGTATATGGAACCACAGATTTGCAAATAGCTAAAGCGCAACTTGCTGATGGCACTGTTGTAGAAAATCCTAATAGTTTATTTGACATAAAGTATAAGGCTAGTGGTTCTTCTGATGCTCCAGTTGCGTTAACTGATGAAACTAGCCCATTTGCATCTGCTAATGCTGGAAATTACACAATTGTTATTACACCTAAGAGCACTGCTACAGCATATAAGGCAGACAGCAAAAAAGAAATAGCATTTAAGATTACACCTAAAGAGATAACAGCAGCTGAAGTAGTTTTAAAGACTGAAGCTAGTGATTTGTTAGGTGCTAACTATGGTTATGATTCAACTAAGAAGGCATATACACTGAAATACAATCCTAATGACCCTAATGATGATAACATAGATGAAAGAGGTACAGTGGCATATGCTGTTGAACCACTTAAAAATGTAGGTTCTCTAGCAGAGGCTAATTATACCGTAGCATACAAAAACAACGATAAAGTTGGTACAGCTACAGTCACAATCACCCTTAAGGATACTACAACAGCTAAGAATTATGCATTTGCAAATGGTTCTAAGACTATTGAAAAAACATTTGAGATTATAGATGCTGATGAGACATTTGCTGATGTTGACATTACTAAGGCTAAAGTATCTAATAAAACTCAGACAGATGGTTCTATCAAATATAAAGATTCTGCTACAAATAAGGTTACTACAAAGGTAGTACCTAAGATGGACCCTTCTAAGACAACAATTGGAAATACTGTAGATCTTACAGAGTCAAACGTTGGCACAGCCACAATTGATGGTCTGTTTGATGCTAATGGTAAGAAGTTACAGAAGTTAAATACAAGTACAAATAAACTTGTTGATTTAGCTGCTAGTGATTATGTTGTATCAGCAGTAGCGAACGGTAGTGAAGGTATCGTTACAGTTACCTTTAAATCAACAGAACCTGAGAATACAAAATATCTCTACGAAGGCTCTTACGATTTCAAGTATACATTCGTAGCAGATTGCACAGAGCACAGCTGGCACAAGGTAATTACAAAGGTTCCTGGCATTGACGGAACAACAGCGGGTGCATATGAGTATCGTTGTGACAAGTGTAAGAAGGTTGCAAGTACTAACGATAGAATTAAAGTTGATGGAAAATATGTTACAGTCCCAGCATCATGTACTATCCCTGCACTTACACTTGAAACTTTGAAAGTTACTAATCGTGCAGAAGGTGATGCGGCAGTTGATGTAAAGACTGTTTCACCAACTATTACCTTCAAGGGAAGCGATATCGTTGCAGTTACAGATTCTAGCACAGAAACAGATAATGCATGTGTTACATATGTAGATGGCTCAAATACTGTATATGTATATAAGAACAAAGTAATTGTAAAGAAAACATCAGATTCAACTGTTGTTTCAACTACAGAATACAAAGATGATATTTTCACATTCAAGTATGAAAATAACAAGGCTGTAGCTCAAACAGCTAAGGTAACTCTTACATTTACAGGTGTTCTTGAAGACTTTAAGGGCGCTACAGTAACAAAAGCGTTTGAGATTACAAAGGCTACAGAAAATCTTCAGGCTCCTATAGCAACTGTTGATAAGCTTGCAGAGAGTAGTAGTTACCATTATGGAACAAAAGTAACACTTGCATCACCAACAAAGAATGCAAAGATTTACTATTCAGTCTCAAGGGGCGCAACAGCAGCAAAGACAATTGCTGTTACAGGTACTCCAGCTACAGACCTTATAACTCTTGAAAATGCTATAGACGATAAGGACCTTGTAGAGTATACAGGACCTATAGAGCTAGTTGATACTATGACAACAGATATCGCAAATAGCATTACATTATTTGTAGTAGCTACTGACGGAAAATCTGTAGTAAAAGCAGCGACTAGTGTTGTTTATGCATACGAAGTAGCAGCAGATTCAGATGGAAAGTATACATTCACTATGATTCCAGCAGCTACTGACTACCAGGGAGATGTAGAGAATGATGATCTTCCAGCAGGCAAGACAGCTAAGGATGTTCCAGAAGGATTCTGGATTTCTGAATTAACAAAGGCTCAGTTCAATAGTGCTACATATGACGGTAAAGCACATGTATTTGACGATGGATTAACAACTTCAACTTATACTGATGACATTCGTGTATTCTACGGTAACAAGCTACTTACATTAGATAAGGACTTCACACTTAAGTACACAAATAATGTAAACGCTTGGGTAGCTGGTAATGCAGCTTCTAAGCAGCCTACAGTAACTGTTACTGGTAAGGGTGAGTATACTGGCGCATATACCTATAAGTTTGAAATTGCTCCATTAGCAATTGCGGATGCAACAAATGCACCAATTACTGGTCTTTATGTTGATCCAAGTACAACAGTAACAATTCCTGAAACAAATGCCATTCAGAAGCCTAGCTTCAAGCTATATACATGGTTAACAGCAGCTGCAAATGCTAAAACTTATGTTACACTTGTAGCAAACAAAGACTATACAGTAGACTACTCTAACATGGGCAAGGAGCCTGGCGCATATCCTGTTACTATCAATGGTATGGGCAATTATACAGGTTCTATTGCAGCAACAGTTAACGTAGTAGACGCAGGTATTGCTCTTTCAAAGGCAACAGTATCATTTGATACAAAGAACGTTGTATTTGATGGAACAAATCAGGATGTAAACGTAGTACCAACAGTTAAGATTGGTGACAAGATTCTCGAAAGAGGAACTGATTATGATGTAGTATTTGTTCATACACTTAATCCATATTCATCATTAGGTGCTACATCACGTACTGCATATTATAGTGATAAAGAGAATCATGTATACCAGGCAGGTAAGTACACTGTAACAATCGTTCCAGGTACAAATGGTAAGTATGCTGGTTCAATTACCAAGACACTTTCAATCACAAATAAGGGTGATGTTGCTATTACAAAGGCAACAATTGAAGGCATCGCAAATAATGAGAAGTTTGACTATAGAAAGAATCCATTAACCGATTCTAACATTAAGCTTTCATACAATGGCAAGACTCTTACAGAAGGTGTAGATTATCTCCTTGGAATTAATGATCCAAAGACAGGCATTGGCAACGGCAAGCTTGTTATCTACGGTATTGGTAAGTTCTCAGGAAATAAGCAGTTTACATACAATGTTCTTACAGCTGGCAAGCTTACAAAGAACGATGTAGAGATTACAGATGTAACATATGATGGTACAGCACAGGCTCCAGATATTAAAGTTAAGTTCTCTGGTGATGCTGATGTTGAACCACAGCAATTAATTAAATATGATCCTATAGCAGCTCCAAATGGCGCTTATGAAGTTAAGTACGTTACAAAAGATCTTGTAAACGCAGGAACAAAGACTATTAAGATTACAGGTAAGAATGGTTACACAGGTTCGTTCAACGTAACATACAAGGTAAATCCATTCGACTTTGATGCAGATCAAGCTAAGTATGATGCTAAGCACGATCGTACTGAGAATAATAATGTAATTCAGTTTGAGTATTTACCAGATGCACGTACATCTGGCACAGCAGAGCCAATTGCAACGGTTCCATTTACTGGTAAGGGCGTAGCCCCAGTTATTAGCTTTAGAAATACAGACCTTAACTGGCCAGAAGGAATGACATACTCTACATGGGTATCACAGAACTTCAGCTTCAAGTATTCTTCAAATGCAAACAAGGTTGGCGCAACAGTTACAGTTACAGCTACACCAAAGAAGAATATCAAGGGTTCTGCAGTAACAATGCAGTATGAAGTTGAAAAGGCTTCATTGAAAGCAGCAACAATTACAATTAAGGATAAGGCCGCAGATAAGACATGGGCTAATCCTGCACCAGTAGTTAAGTGGGGTACAAAGACACTTACAAACAAGAAGGACTATACTGTTAAGTACATGTATCTTAACGCTACAACAGTAACTAATAAGAAGGCAAAGGTTAACCGTGCAGCATACGCTGAGGTAGTAGCAGGTGATGTTATCCCTGCAAACACAGTTATCCTTGCTAGATTCGAAGGTACTGGAAACTACACAGATTCACAGGATGTACAGTTTAGATATCTTGCAAAGAATTACGATATTTCTAAGGCAACAGTAAAGGTTTATGGCTCATACTTCTATGATTCAAAGACCGGTGAGCTACCTAAGCTTGATGTTAATGATATTACAGTAATTATTGATGGTATCGTAGTAGATCCTAAGAATTACTCAATCGTTGATTATGCTTATCCAAAGAACATCATAGGTACAGCTAAGGCTACATTAAGAGGTAACGAAGCTTATAACTATGGTGGAGAAAAGGTTGTTTCATTCAAGATTGAGAAGCCACAGGCTAAGTATATGCTTCAGTTTATGGCAGACTCAAAGGCATTTGATGGATCAACACTTACAATCACAGGCCAGACAGCAAGAATGACAAATGCTAAGAGCAATACATTCACATTACCAAATAGCGGCTTCACAGCTAAGAAGGTAACAAGACAGGCTGATGGCAAGAAAGTATCTGAGAAATATGTATTACGTGGATGGCGTGCTGAGGATGGTACACTCCATGGCGTAGGCGAATTATATACAGTTAAGGATGACACAGGTCGTGTTGAAACACTTACAGCTGTATTTGAAAAGCCACGTACAGGTACATACACAGTTAAGTTCTCTAAGGGAACAGACGCTAAGATTACAGGTGATCTTCCAAAGGATATTACAGCAAACTATGGCAAGGTATATCAGTTACCAAATGCTCCTAAGCTAAAGAAGGTTGGCTATAAGTTCATTGGTTGGAAGAACACAGGTGACAATATAACATATAAGGCAGGTACAAAGATTTATAACCTTCCAGATGTAACAGGAAAGTCACTTACATATGAAGCACAGTTTGTAGCTACACCTTACAAGGTAACATTCAATATGCAGGGTGGTGTTGCTGTAAAGGCAATTGCATATGAAAATGATGCAGCAGGTTATGCAAGTGCAGTAGCACAAATTAATGCAGTTGGTGCAGCAGCAATCAGAGATGGCTACACATTCAATGGTTGGAAAGAGTCACCAAAGGGTGCTGTATTAAAGGAAATCAAGATTACAGAAGGTAAGAACTTTACACTTTATGCGGATTGGAAACCAAATAAGTTTAAGGTTACATATTATGCAAACGGTGTATCTGCAACAGTTCCTACAGATTCTACAGAATATAGCGTAGGAGAGAAGGTTACACTTAAGGCAATGACTGCAACTGATGCAACATTCCTTGGTTGGGCTAAGAATCAGTACGCAGCAAAGCCTGATTATAAGGGTGGCCAGGTAGTATCTAACTTTACACCATCAGGCAATACTATCGATTTGTATGCTATTTGGGCAACAGAAGCATATACAATCACTTATGATATGAATGGTGGTACATATAAGGGTACTGCACAGCTTCCATCTACATTCACAGCAACAAACAAGCCAGCTCTTGCAGCAGCAGGAAGCACAGACTTTGTACGTGCAGGAATGAAGTTTGATGGTTGGGCAGAAGGCACTTCATCAAAGATTGGTAGCAAGGTAACTACACTTGAAAACAGAGACTACAAGTTGGTTGCAACATGGGTTGCTGATACAACAACTCATAAGATTTCATTTGTAACTAATGGTTCTACATCAATGACAGACCAGACTAATATTACAAATGGTTCAACAGTAAGTATTAAGCCATTGAATAGAACTGAAGTAACAAAAGAAAACTATGTATTCTCAGGTTGGGATACAAATTCTGCAGCAACAACAGTTGTATATGGTGATGGAGCTAACATTACAGTAAGTGGTTCTGATATTACACTTTATGGTGTATGGTCTACAGAATCATATCCAATCACATATAACCTTGCAGGAGGTAAGTTTACTTCAGCACCTACTAAGCAGAATACATTTACTGTAGCTAATTTGACAGTAGGCTTACCAAATGTAGAACCTGTAAAGAATGGTTATACATTCGCAGGTTACAAGTTTAAGGATGACGTTGCAGCAACATCAGTTGGTGCAGCAACAGTAACATTTGATAAGGCTGAGGCTAAGATACTTACAGCTCAGTGGACAGGACAGACTAGAACAATCAATTATGCTTGGGCTGGTGGAACTGTTAAGGAAGGAAAGACTCCAAAGACAAGTGATACATATACAGTTGGAGCAGATAATAATCCTACAGCACTTCCAAATGGTACAGATTATGAAAAGGCTGGTTACACATTTGCAGGCTGGACATTAGGTGGCGAGGATGTAACATTTGCTGGATTAAAGCTTAATGATACAGATACACCTGCTACACTTAATTTAGTTGCTAAGTGGAATCCTGTAACATACACAGTATCTTACAAGAACACAAATGGCGCTAAGTTTAAGAAGAATGCAGATGGTAAAGAGTTTGTAGCTCCTACATCATACAAGCAGACAGATGGCACAGATGGCACAGTTGCAATTAATGATTTAGAGGATACAGCTACACAGACATTTGCAGGTTGGACAGTTAAGGTTGGTTCAGCAGAACCAACTGTAGCAAAGAAGGGTGTTTCTCTTACAGCAACAATCGCTGGTAATGTAGAATTAACAGCAACATGGACAAATAAAGCAAAGACTACTGTTAAGTTTGATGCAAATGAAGGCACAGGCTCAATGGCTGACCAGGTTGTTTATGCAGGTGATCAGAATGTAACATTGAAGCCAGTAGCATTCACAAGAACAGGTTACTCATTCGATGGTTGGGCAACAACTAAGACTGGATCTGTGGAATATGATGATGAAGATGCATTAACACCAGCAAGTAGTGATTCAACAATTACACTGTATGCTAAGTGGACACCATGGACTAGACAGGTTACACTTAAGTCTACAGTAGGCTCAGTAAGTAGCATTTCACCTATCTCATACACTGATGCTGAAAGTGCTAGAATTCGTACAATACCAGAGCCAACTGGTGCAGCAGCAGTTTATACATTTAAGGGATGGGCACTTAAGTCAAACGGTGGTGTAACTTATGCTCCTACACAGGCAGTAGATCTTACTCCTCAGTATGCTAACCAGAAGACTATATTATACGCAGTTTGGGAAGAGGCAAAGCATGCGACAGTAGTAGTTGATCTTGATGGTGGAACAGCTGGTTCTACTGCTGTTCTAGATAAGAGTGGTGCTGTTTATGTAACAGATCTTACAGATAATAAACTTGAGGTAACTGTTTCATCTGCAGAAACAGCTAAGCCAACAAAAGCTGGATATACATTCTCAAAATGGGAAGTTTCTGGCGCAACATTAGCAGAAGGCAAATTTGCAGTTACAGCAGCTAATGTAACAAACGGTGCAACTATCACAGTAAAGGCTAAGTATACAGTTAATACTTACAACATTACATATGATGATGGTATAGCTGGAACAACTGAAGCAGCTGATAATTGGAAGGGTACTTCATTTGAAACATCAAATCCTAACCCAACTAATTGGAAGGTAACAGATGGTGTAAGAACTCTTACAAATCCAACTAGAACAGGTTACTCATTTAAGGGTTGGAGAGTTAGTGGTGCAGAGGATGAGACAGCAACTAAGTACTTTAAGTTAGATACTGCTACAGTTAGAGGTAATTTAACATTAGTGGCTGTATGGACACCTATTAGTTACAAAATTACTTATAATTTGAATGAAGGAACAAATGATAGTGGTAATCCAGCAAATTATACCATTGAGTCATCAGCTATTATATTAAAGAATCCTACAAAGGCTAATAATGATTTTGGTGGTTGGTACACAAATGCGGAGTTCACTGGCAATCCAGTAACATCAATTCCAGCAGGTTCTACTGGAAATGTGACACTTTATGCTAAGTGGACACCTACTACTTAATCGAGTAACCCAGTTACTCACACAACATTGCAACAATCAGGGCGGTTCGCCCCGCCTTGATTGGGGCTTCGGCCCATCATAAAAGGATGGTTCGCCCCATCCGATATATGCATCTTAATGTGCATAAGTCTACAGGAGAGCTCGGCTTCGGCCGGGCTCTTCGTACTTTAACAGCATAGTGACAAGAGGTGGTAATGCCAAGAACTCTTGTCCCTCTGGCATTGATGCAGCTGGTTATATCAGCCGTGAAGAACTATACTGCGAGTATGATGGGCACACATACAAGCCAGACCCTAAAGAGGATTTAATTTACAGCTTTGCAGGACATTTAAAGCATCACTTTCTAACGCATGGACTTATGAAGTTGCCGAGGATGTAGTGAGAAAATATGTGATAGAGAACTTTGTTTCCAAGGGTATGTGTGCAGATTGGGCAATCCATGATTCAGTTAATGAAAAAGGACAACGCAATCCGCATTAAGAAAGGCTATAAATCCAAGACTGAAAAGACCACTGAAGAATCTAAGTTCCTGCACTGACATGTTATGCTTTTCAAGCTTAAGCTCAGTGAGCTTCATTGTGCAAATAAAATCAGCAACTTGGAATAGTCTGTAGTCTGATGGAATAACTTTCTTAGTTTCAACTGATGGGAGTAGTACGCTCTTTCCTGTCATAGCCCTAACACAGTCAAACCCTTTCAAGTTATTGTTGTGATAGACAATCAGAATAGGCATAGATACCGCTGTGGAGCTCTTCTGTTATCATGCTCCTACGTCCAAATAGCTTAATATCAATGACTGAGACGTAGCCCACATACCCAGTGTGTATTATCTCGGTAACATATATGCATTAGTGTCTTGTATCTGCAGGAAAAAGAATTAATTATATTCTATTTCCAAAATCAACAAGTCAGAAAGAGCAGGTCAAACCAAAGAATCGTTGGTATTTACGTCTAGGTGAATATATAATCGCTGAATAGACGTAGTCCCTCAAAGTGATATGCCGCATGCCTGCTTTTATTCCAACATATCCGCTCACATCAGCGTAAAACCACATCACCCAGCACAAAAAATTCATTCAACCTAATCAGAATAGGCATAGATACCGCTGTGGAGCAATTCCTCTGTTCACCTGGAAAAGCAAAAAAGTATATATACATAAATCTTCACACATCATATACCAAGTCCACCAATCATCCCAAATCAACTCCAACACAGTTAAGTGGATAGACAAAAAAGCAGGAAAAAACTTAACTTTAAACATCGCGCAAACCCAGTAAAATCAAGGCTTCCAGCCATCCAAAAATCCATTGGATATTCTCACCCGAACATCGCAAAAATAAGCTCATATTTCAGTAAAAACGAACATATCCTCTCGAAAATTTGTTTGCTATAATACTTGCCATATCATTAATGATGTCAGAATTACAAGCAAGGAATAAGTGTTATGGAAGAGTTATACACTGAATTTGCATACGACGATGCATTCAGGACCATGGCAGTGAAGTGTGATGATCTACTTCTGCCATTTTTGAATTACACCTTTGGTGAGCATTATGACAGTACGGCTTGTATTGTCAGAGGATGTAATGAACATTTGATAGATCGGGGCATGGAGGTAAATGAAAAACGAATTACTGATTCATTGGTGCAAGTGAGTATGAATGGAATCACCAAAAAATATCATACAGAGTGTGAATCATCTCCGGATGATGGAACCATACTGATTCGCATGTTTGAATACGATGCGCAAATAGCCCTGGAAGAAAGAACATTTGAAAATTACACATTAAATGTAAGGTTCCCTCACACATCAGTGCTCTTTTTACGCAGCCGTGGTAGGATGCCTGAAGAAATGACAGTCAATATATCAACACCAGGTGGCAGATGTTCATATCCGGTAAAGGTTGTATGTGTTAATAATTATAGCCTAGACGAAATATTTGAAAAAGAATTGTATTTTTTATTACCGTTTTATCTTTTTACGAAAGAAAAAGAATTACCGCAAATTGAGCTAGATAGTGCGCAGGCTGATGCTTTAATACAAGAGTATGAAGTCATGCTGACAAGGCTTGATAAATTGGTGGAAAACAATATCTTGTCAGCTTTTTCACGAGGTGTTATCATTAAATTAATCAAAGAAGTGAACGAGAAACTTACTAATAAATATGTAAATATTAATCGGAGAGTAGGTGATTATATGGGAGGCAGAGTACTCGATTTAGATATAATAAGAGCACATGATAGTGGAATAGCAGAAGGACGCCAGGAAGCCGCAGTTTCTAATATCAGAAACCTCATGAAAAACATGAAGCTTACAGCTGAGCAGGCTATGGAAGCGTTAGGAATTGATAAAAGCGAATTTAGTAAATATATGACAATGTTATAAATAAGCGATAAACAATGGCAGGGCAAAGCGCCCTGCCATTGTTTATTTTACCCCAAGGCATCTCTCGCAGATGCCTTTTTCTATAGAATAGGCATAGATACCGCTGTGGAGCTATTCCTCTGTTCAGCTGTAAAATCAAAAAAAGTATATATAAGGAACATAAATCTCAATTCAAAACCTTTTTAGGGAGAAAATGGCATAGATTCCGCTATTAAAGTATATATAGTGTGAACTTGTTCAAATATATACTATTTCAGCGCCTAAAAAGCTCAAAATCAGTTCAAAAAAGTATATATACATCGATCTTCACACATCATATACCAAGTCCGCCCATCATCCCAAATCAACTCCAACACAGTTAAGCGGATAGACAAAAAAGCAGGGAAAAACTTAACTTTAAATATCACGCAAGCCCAGTAAAATCAAGGCTTTCAGCCATCTAAAAATCCATTAGTTATTCTCACCCGAACATCGCAAAAATAAGCTCATATTTCAGTAAAAACGAACATATCTTCTCGAAAATTCGTTTGCTATAATCCTAACATCAAAGGGTACAGGAGGTAATATTGTGAAAACCCTACAGGAGTTAACATTGCTGGACAAGTTTCTATTCGATGAAGTCGTGGAGGATCGGGAAACTTACGAGGCGCTACTTAGAATCATTTTAGGAGAAGAGGAACTCAATCTTCTCACAGAAGCGGAGACAGAGAAGGAGTTTCGGACAGCCCCATGGCTGCGTTCCATCAGGGTGGATGTGTTCGCCATGGACGACGATTCCACAGTCTACAATACTGAAATGCAAAAGGAGTGGCGCGACGACCTAATTAAGCGCACAAGGTATTATCAGGCGCTAATTGATTCATCACTTTTAGCCCCAGGTGAAATCAATTTTAATACTATTAAAAACACTACAATCATCATGATTATGCCATTCGATCTGTTTGGAATGGGCAAATACATATACACATTCGAGGAAGTCTGCAGGGAGTATCCAGAGCTTACTCTTGGTGATGGCGCCAAGCGCATCTTTATCAACACACGAGGCCATAATACAGAGGATGTTTCACCAGAATTTGTTGCACTGATGAAATTCATTGAATATAATGAAGGTGAAGAGATTATTAATCAATCTTCACCGAATCTAGATAGGATAATGAATCGAGTTTCTCAGGTGAAGGCCAACGAGAAAGTGGGTGTAAAATATATGCAAAGATGGGAAGAGGAAGCAATCATTCGACATGAGGGCCGAGAAGAAGGGCGCGCGGAAGGACTTGTCGAAGGGCGCCAGGAAGCCGCAGTTTCTAACATCAGGAACCTCATGAAAAACATGAAGCTTACAGCAGAGCAGGCTATGGAAGCTTTAGGAATTGATAAAAGTGAATTCAGTAAATACATGACAATGTTATAAATAAGCGATTAACAATGGCAGGGCATGACGCCCTGCCATTGTTTATTTTACCCAAAGGCATCTCTTGCAGATGCCTTTTTCTATAGAATAGGCATAGATACCGCTGTGTAGCCCTTCCTCTGTTCACCTGTAAAATCAAAAAAAGTATATACAAGCAACATAAATCTCAAATCAAAACTTTTTTAGGGAGAAAATGGCATAGATTTCGCTATTAAGGTATATATAGTGTGAACTTGTTCATATATATACTTTTTCAGCGCCTAAAATGCTCAAAATCAGCTCAAAAAAGTATATATACAACAATCTTCACACAACATATACCAAGTTCATCATTAACACTTCAAAAACATGCCATTTTTGGTATATATACATCAATTTTCACACACTATATACCGAGTCAATCAAACCACCCAAAACCATCTCCTACTCCTACGTCCAATTAGTCCAATATCGGCGACTGAGACGTAGTCCCTCAAAGTGATATGCCGCATGCCCGCTATAATTCCACCATATCCGCTCACATCAGCGTAAAACCACATCACCCAAGCAAAAAATCCCATCATCCCAATTAAAATAGGCATAGCTACCGCTGTGGAGCCCTTCCTCTGTTCACCTGAAAAAGCAAAAAAGTAAATATACAGCAATCTTTCTGCAGATGTGATATAATAACTCCGATTAATTATATAGGAGCATTTTTCATGGATAAACCAATTATGAAAATTCAGCATTGGCAGAAGGTTGCTACTGTACTTGCGGTATATGATGTGTTTACAGTAGCACTGTCATATTTTCTTGCATTATGGCTACGTTTTGATTGCCAGTTCTCGCATATAGATGAACAATATTTGCACAAATATTATCAAATCATAATTCCATACACATTGTTTGTATTGGCAGTTTATTACTTCCTAGGGCTTTACAGAAGTATCTGGCGCTTCGCCAGCTTTTATGAGCTTAAGAAGCTAGTGATTGCTACAGCTATTACATTTATTTCTAATGTGGTGGTTGTCATTGCATTCATTTACAGAATGCCTATTTCTTATTTTGTGTTTGGAATAGCATTTCAGTTTTTCTTTGCTGTATCCATTAGATTTTCATACAGATTCATCTTGCTTCTCAGGGAGAACAGGGAGAACCATGGCACAGAAAATAACGTACTGCTTATCGGTGCAGGTTCTGCAGGGCGTATGATTCTCCGTGATGTCAATTTCGTCAACGGTGGTGCCAACGGCAACACAAAGGTTGTAGCCATCATCGATGACAACCCTAATAAATGGGGCAGATACATCGATGGCGTGGAGGTCATCGGCGGCAGGGACAAAATCCTTTTTGCTGTTGAAAAGTACGAAATCAAAGAGATTTACATCGCTATCGCAAACATCACTCCTAGTGATAAGCGAAACCTTATTAATATATGTAAGGAAACAAATTGCCGCATCAAGCAGCTTCCAAATATGTATGCTGAAAAGGCCGGCATTATCAGCGCGGGCAATCTTCAGAATATCACTATCGAGGATGTGCTTGGTCGTGATCCTATCAGCCTTCATCAGGAGGATGTGGCAGCGCAGATTAAGGGCAAGGTTGTGCTGGTAACAGGCGGTGGTGGTTCCATCGGTTCAGAGCTTTGCAGACAGATTGCTAAGTACGAGCCAAAGCAGCTTATTATTTTTGATGTTTATGAGAACAATGCTTACGATATTCAGCTTGAGCTTAAGCGCAGATATCCAGAGCTTGATTTGGTTACATTGATAGGTTCGGTGCGTGATGCCCGCAGAATCAATTCTGTTTTTGAAACCTACAGACCTAACATTTGTTATCACGCAGCAGCACACAAGCATGTGCCTCTTATGGAGGACAGCCCTTGCGAAGCAATCAAGAATAATGCAGTAGGAACATACAAGACAGCCTATGCTGCCATGAAATACGGCTGCGATAGATTCGTTCTTATCAGTACTGACAAGGCTGTTAATCCTACTAACGTAATGGGCGCAACAAAGCGAATCTGTGAGATGATCATCCAGACCTTCGATAACATGGTGCGCAACAATCAGGAGGACAAGCTTCCAGTGCTTATCACACATCAGCTTGATATTGATATGGAAGATGCTGATAAAGTGGCAGCTGGCAGTGGACATACAGAATACGTTGCGGTACGTTTTGGTAACGTGCTTGGTTCTAACGGTTCGGTAGTGCCTTTGTTCAAAAAGCAGATTGCAGAGGGCGGTCCAGTTACTCTTACACACCGTGACATCATCCGCTACTTTATGACTATCCCAGAGGCAGTCAGCCTTGTGCTTAAGGCAGGGGCCAACGCCAGCGGCGGAGAAATATTCGTGTTAGATATGGGAGAGCCAGTCAAGATTCTTGACCTTGCCCGCAACATGATAGAGCTTGCAGGCCTTCGCCCAGATATAGATATTGAAATCAAGGAAATCGGCCTTCGCCCAGGCGAAAAGCTTTACGAAGAAAAGCTTATGAGCGAGGAGGGATTGAAGGAAACAGAGAATCACTTGATTCACGTGGCAGAGCCTATCAAGTTTGATTCAGATATGTTCATTAACAACCTACGTGCTCTCATGGCACTTGCTTACAGCAACGAGGGCCCAGAGGTGGTACAGAAGATTCGTGAAACTGTACCAACATTCAGAGGATAAATGTGGTAGAATATACCAGATAAGCATATTAGTTTTTAAGGAGTATAAAATGAATTGCGAATTATTTAAAGACAAAACACTTATGATTACAGGTGGTACAGGCTCATTCGGAAGCACTGTACTTAAGCATTTCTTAGATTCAGATTTAAAGGAAATCCGAATTTTCTCACGTGATGAGAAGAAGCAGGATGATATGAGACATCAGCTTCAGGCTGAGCATCCAGACCTTGCAGGTAAGGTTAAATTTTACATTGGCGATGTTCGTAACATGCGTTCAGTTCAGGATGCTATGCCAGGCGTAGATTTCATCTTCCACGCAGCAGCACTTAAGCAGGTGCCTTCATGCGAATTCTTCCCAATGGAAGCTGTTCGTACAAATGTAGAAGGTACTGACAACGTTCTTCACGCAGCAGTTGAGGCAGGCGTTCAGCGTGTTGTTTGTCTTTCAACAGACAAGGCTGCTTACCCTATTAATGCTATGGGTATATCAAAGGCTATG
>NZ_FOQF01000055.1 GCF_900113655.1 Pseudobutyrivibrio sp. OR37
CGTGAGAAATTTCTTTCAGAATCAATACAGAAAGATTTTGCATTATCTGCAATTGTTTTAATTTGTGACATCAAAAGTTTCTTTACCATTTGTGGTTTCATGTGCGCCTCCCTGAAATTTGTAAATATACTTACAATTTCAAGGGCCGCTTTCGCTACCTCTGAAAATAATCAGTAGCGAAAGCGGCCGCACTTTTCTGCATTAATGTCAACCCTTTATAGAAAAAAGACCCCTGCATCATTCCTGATGCAGAGATCTTTATACATCCCTCTTAACTTAATGACATTGACCCATTTGGATGACCTCATTTTTTATATTAAAAGAGCGCGAGACGGGACTCGAACCCGCGACCCCCACCTTGGCAAGGTGGTGCTCCACCAACTGAGCCACTCGCGCTTATCTGTTGTTTCGTTTGCCTCAACAACAATATGTATTCTATAGTACAAACACCCATAAGTCAAGGGATTTTTTAAAGTTGCAAAGCTTTAAAAAATCCCTCTGTTTTTCAGAAAATTCAGCCTTCTTATTTATTCATTGCACTATCGTATTCGATAGAAATAAGACTGTCACCATCGAAGATAAATACGAGAGTCATATCGCCTTTTTCATACTTCATAGAGCTAGAGTCTTCTTCAGTGGCCTGGCCATAAGCACCAACGATATCTTCACGTGAGCTTGATAAGTCAATGCCCTCTGCTGTAGCAACATTGTCTGTGCGAAGCATTACATAAAGCACCTTATCTACATCGCCATCAGGATATGTCTGGATTTCAAAATCGTTGTAAGTGTAAAGCTTTCCGATACCATCAGCGGCGCAGCTAGGAGATTCGAAGTAGCTGTTTGGCTCACCAAGCTTGTCGATAATTGGAGCAACATCTGCATCTACAGGAATGTCCATGCCATCATAGCTGAATACGTAGCCAGCATCAGCAGTTGCAACCTGCTCAGGGCCAGCAGCCTCAGCATTTGTGTTTGATTCGATAACCTTTGTATCGCTAGAGCTTCCGCAGGCAACCATAGAAAGAGAGATTGCCATAATCAGTCCTAAGGAAATAATTTTGTTTTTCATTTTAGTCCTCCTAAGTATTTATTGTATATGTGGATATTTGCTTGGGTCGTAATTGTGTGTATTCTTGTGCGCATTTGAGTATTCCCACAAATCTGCATCATGCCAGTAGAATATAAGGGTACCGTCAAGCTGGAGATTTGGATCGTAGTGATACCAACCCTCGCCAACATCAATCAGTAACCAGTAGTGACCGCGTGTGTCACGGATTTTTTCGATTTCCATATTTTTGATGCCCAATCTGTTAAGCATAACCTCTGCAGTTTTTTGCTTTACAGTGCAGTCACCAACGCGGTAAAACATGCCCTTGTAGGCAGCAGATAACAAATCATCAATGCCGGCAGATTCAGAGTAGGTGATGTTCTTCACAACCCAGTCAAAAACGGCCTTTGCCTTTTGAAGCTGAGTCATGTTATCAGTGATGATTCCTGAGAGAATTTCATCAGCCTTAGCATTGACTGTTTCTTCAGTGGCTTCAGCAATCTTGGCAGACACAATCTTGATAGTGGTAGTCTTTTCAGAAGTGTTGCCAGCTGCATCAGTGGCAGTATAGGTTACCTTGTAGACCCCTCGCTTATCTGGATTTACAAGGGAAGTGTCTACCTCAAGCGTTGGATTATCATCCTTGTCATCAGTGACGGTTACATTCTTTTTATAAGAAATAGAATCACCTTGAGCAACAGTAAGAGGCTCTACACCAGAGATTTCTGGTGGAGTCACATCATCAACAACTGTGCAAGGAATGGTGCTTTCGGTGGTGTTACCGCCAGCATCCGTCACAAGAATAACTACATCGAACTTGCCCTCTTTAGAGAAATCGTAGGTGTCCTTAAAATCGATAGTACAGTTTGTTGCATCGATTACTGAATCTACTAAATCAGCAGCAGAAGGAGCCTGGGCAGTGGTGTACATTTCCAAGGAATCAGTTGCAAGTGTCACAGCAGGAGCAGTGGTGTCTTGTACGTGAAGTGTGCTGTGATAGGTCTGCTTCCCAAAAATCGGCATCTTCCAATTGATGGTCACCTGGTAGTCGCCAGGTGTGTTCAAATCGAAGCTTGTAGCTTTTGCAAAATCAACGTCACTTGCGTCATGCTTAAGGAATTCTTGGACGCTACAATCCTTTGAGCCTGCTTCAATATACACCTCAGAATAGACTAAATCTGACTGTGTAAAATAGAAGGAGAAACCTGCGATTGCAATTCCCGAAATGAGTATTACTGGGATTAAAATCAATAATAGTTTTCGTTTCATTTGATTATCCTATCTATATAAAATTTTCTTTAAAAATTATAGTCTATTTAATAGAAAAAACAAAGCGGAGAAGTTGATTTTGGTTTTGCCATCAATAAAATTGATAGCTAGTAATAAAATCTAGGTATAATAAGACCCATTGAACTAGGTGATTTAGTGTGATAAAGTCTCAAGCATAACATAACTTTTTAGGAGGAGAGGCAAAATATGAAAAAGAATTTATCAAAGGTAGCAAGCTTATCATTAGCTTCAATAATTACAGCAGGGGCATTAGTAGGTTGCGGTAGCGCAGCAGAGACAAATACAGGTGCAACTGGCGAATCATCCACAGCGACAGAAAATACAAAAGAGCTTGAAACAATTACAGTAGCAGCATCAGCTACACCTCACGCAGAAATCCTTGAGGCAGCAAAGGATGCACTTAAGGAACAGGGGTACGACCTTCAGGTAGCAGTTTTTGATGATTATGTACAGCCTAACGAGGTTGTTGAGTCTGGGGAGTTTGATGCAAACTATTTCCAGCATGTTCCATATCTTAACAGCTTCAACGAGGAGCACGGAACACATCTTGTAGATGCAGGTGACATTCATTATGAGCCATTTGGAATTTATCCTGGTACAAAGTCATCACTTGATGATGTTGCCGAGGGCGATGTAATTGCCATTCCAAACGATACTACAAACGAGGCAAGAGCACTTTTACTTCTTCAGGACAACGGACTTCTTACATTAAAGGATGGCGTTGGTCTTGAGGCTACAGTTAATGACATCACAGAAAACCCATACAACCTTGACTTCGAGGAGCTTGAGGCTGCACAGGTTGCACGTGTTGTAGGAGAAGTTGCTTATGTTGTATTAAATGGTAACTATGCACTTGAGGCTGGATATTCAGTAGCTAAGGATTCAATAGCTTATGAGGCTTCAGATTCAGTGGCAGCAGAGACATACGTTAACATCATCGCAGTTGCTGAAGGACATGAGAACGATGCTAAGATAAAAGCGCTTGTTTCAGTTCTTAGGTCAGATGATATTAAGAAGTTTATCGAGGATACATACGACGGAGCTGTTGTTTTCTACAACAAATAATCCGTGGACTTGACCGAAAAATAAACAAAGGTTAATCTAAATAGAGTGTAGTGGGGTAGGAAGTTGAAACTACCATCGCTACACTCATTTGTTGTTAATAATATGAAGTCATAGTCTGATAATAGATTATGAGGAGAGTGTATACTATGAATGAAATTGTTGTAAAAAATCTTTCAAAGACATTTGCTCAGGGAGAGCAAAGTGTTGATGCGTTAAAGAATATCAACCTTACTGTAGAAACAGGTGATATCTACGGTATCATAGGTATGTCTGGCGCAGGCAAGAGTACTCTTGTTAGATGTTTTAATTATCTGGAAAAGCCTACATCAGGCCAGGTGCTTATAGGCGACAAGGACCTTGGGCAGCTTACAGAAAAGGAGCTTAGAGCAGAACGTAGCCAGATAGCTATGATTTTCCAAAGCTTCAATCTACTTATGCAAAAAAATGTAATCGATAATATCTGTTTTCCACTTCGCCTACAGAAGGTGTCTAAGGCAGATGCCAGAAAACGTGCAAAAGAGCTGTTAGAGGTGGTTGGACTGTCGGATAAAGCAAAGGCATATCCATCTCAGCTTTCAGGTGGTCAGAAGCAACGTGTCGCCATCGCCAGAGCTCTTGCGAATAATCCTAGAATCCTGCTTTGTGATGAGGCAACATCAGCTCTTGATCCACAGACAACAGCTTCTATATTAGAATTGCTTCGTGATATTAATAAGAAGCTTGGCATCACTATTATCGTAATCACACATCAGATGTCTGTTGTATCAGAAATTTGTAACAAGGTTGCTATCATCGAAAAGGGCCAGGTGGTTGAAAACGGATTTGTAGAGGATGTATTTAATCATCCAAAGTCTAGCGCTGCCAGAGAGCTGATATTACGAGGAGATGATACAAAATCCGGAGGTACAGTTGAGACGCTTAATGGCGAGAGAAAGATTCGTATCGTATTTACGGAGAATTCATCATTCGAGCCAGTCATTGCAAACATGGTCCTTAAGTTCCAGACGCCAGTGAATATTCTTAGGGCAGATACCAGAAATGTAGGTGGTGTTGCCAAAGGTGAAATGATTCTTGGACTACCAGAGGATTCGGAGCTTCAGGAAGATATTATTGTGTATCTTAAGGAACGTGGATTAGAGATAGAGGAGGTAACAGGAGATGTTTGATTCACAGGTAATTAATATGATACTAGAGGGAATCAGAGACACTCTTTACATGACAATTGTGTCAACTTTGGTTGCCTATATTTTAGGCCTTCCTCTTGGAATTTGCCTTAAGGTTACAAGCAAGGATGGGTTGAAGCCTAACAAATTTGTGTATGGCTTACTTGATATTTTTTGCAACATTGTCCGCTCAATACCATTTTTGATTTTGTTGATTTTATTGATTCCATTTACAAGATTTGTAGTTGGAAAAAGCTATGGTTCCACAGCAACTATAGTTCCACTTGTGGCCTGCGCTGCACCTTACATCGCACGTATGGTGGAGTCATCCCTTAACGAGGTAGATCCAGGGGTTATTGAGGCTGCTAAATCAATGGGCGCCAGCAATTGGGACATAGTAACAAAGGTTATGCTTGTTGAGGCACGCACATCACTCATCATCGGCGCTACAATCACAACAGGAAATATCCTTGGATATTCTGCAATGTCAGGTACTGTTGGCGGTGGCGGATTAGGTGATATCGCTGTGCGCTACGGATATTATAGATGGCAGACTGATATAATGATTGTTACAGTTATTCTTCTTATTATTCTGTTCCAGATTATCCAGAATATTGGAATGAAGGTTGCTAGCAATTTAGATAAGAGAAAGTAAAAAATGAGCTTCAGTGATTGATTTCACTGAAGCTTTTTTATTAAGAATATGTTTGAGCAGACTGCGCTGATAATAGAGCCTTCTGTGTATTTTAGATATTCGTCAAAGTCGATATAATAAATCTTTCCCCAGGATGAGATTTTTATCATAGTAGGATGATTAGGGGCTGCATCATGTATTACAGCTATCGCATTTACGTAGTGACTGTTGGTGCTAATGGCTGGAATGTACTCGCGGGTCACTGATTTAAAAGTGTATAAGGTTATCTTTTTGCGAGGGCGGTAGAGCGACCAAATAACAGGCAGGTCATTGTTTAGCTGTGATTCTATTTTATCTAGTAAATCAGCATGACCGAATCTACCATTATAAGAAACCTTATATTGCCCCTTTAGGCGTCTATTCATGAAACGGCAGATTTGATTTGGAGTGATTCCGATGGCATATTTTTTGAAGAAGAATTCATGCATGAATAACTTCGTAAATACGATAATTCTGGCAAAGTCATTTATTTGAATTTCATATTGCGATTTTGAGACAATTCGTTTTCCTTCAATGTAGTTGCACGCATCAACAGAAGAGATGATGCCACACCCCTGCCCACTAACGTTAAACCAAGGGGCAGAAGAGAACCAGCCCTGGTTAGAACCATTGCCGATAATAGCGCCTTTTTCATTTATAATATTGATGTATGGACGTTTCAAATTTGTACTTTTCATACTCATAATTGTAGCATGAAAAATTCTGTGAAAAAAGTTTTAAAATATGCTTGACTTATTCGTGTCTATCCTTTAGAATAGCTATTGTTGTTGAGGCAAACGAAACAACAGATAAGCGCGAGTGGCTCAGTTGGTGGAGCACCACCTTGCCAAGGTGGGGGTCGCGGGTTCGAGTCCCGTCTCGCGCTCGACGTTTAGAGAGTCTAGAATGCTTGATAATTCAAGTTTTCTAGGCTTTCTTTTTTTGCGAAAGGAACGATTTTTGGGTGACCCCCAGGTGTTCCCTGAGTGGTAGAACCCATCGCATCCAGCTTTGCTTTCACATCTTCTAGATAATCCTTCTGTGCATAGCTGTAGTACTTCAAGTTAGTCTCAATTGAATGTCCTAACATAGCAGCTCTATCAGCTACAGATATTCCCATAGGAATTAACACATTTGAATTAAGGGACATGCGAAAAGCGTGGTTATTAGTTACGGTAAGTCCTTTTGAACGACATAACCTTCTAAGGAATGAAGTGTAGGCTTCTTCAATAATCCATCTTCCATCTTCATTGCAGAAGATAAATTCTGATTCAATCCCTAGTTTCTTTTGCTTTTCCTTGATTTCACCAAGTAATGATGCAATAGCATTAGTCAGTGGAAACTGTCTTCCGTCCTCAGATATGCCTTTCTCGTTTTTGGTGTAAGGAGCATAATATACTTCCTTTTTACCATCTACGTTTTGAAATAATTGCTGAGAATGAATGTGGATATAGTTTTCGTGGATATCCTCCCACTTTAGTGCACACAATTCACCAACTCTAACACCAGTTTCGATAGCAAATAGCATTGCATATCCATTGATGTAATAATCGCCAAATCGTTTTAATCCTGAATTGATACGTCTTCTAACCTCATCCTTTAACATCTGGATTTCTTCTGGAGAAAAAATCTTTTCTTCGGACTTAGCCTTAGAAGTATCACAGGATTTCATATAAGGTCTGTTTTTAACATAGCTAACAGGATTCTCTACAATAATCTTGTGCATGTAAGCATACTCAAAAATCATATTTAGAATTCCTTTGAAACTAAGAAAAGTCTTTTTCTTTGGAGTAGTCTCAGTGACCCATTCTTGGATGAATTTCTTCAAATCAACTTCAGAAATAGTCCTGATATCTTTTTTTGCAAAATCATCACTTATGAATCGCTTGAAATCACCCCTATTCTTTTCGATAGTTCTAGGTTTTGGATTTTCAGTAACTGCCTTTTCATTTAGAGCGGCATTAAATACTGATGCAACAGAAAAATCCAACAAACCATCAGCGTAGTAGTTATAAAGCTTATCAATAAGCTTGTCATAACTAACAGCCTTAATTCTTTTGCCATCAGCCATAATGGTGATGTAGTAATCTTTTGGATCACCATCGGTTGGTGTGTGATGCTTGATATTACGTGGCTGTCCATCGTTTGTTACATGATTTGAAAAGACCAGCTGGTCACGTAACCTCTGTTGTTTAATGTTCAATAGTTCTAATTCATCTCTAGCACCGCTTGCATCAATGATACCTAGATTAATCTCTGAATTCAAGCTCTCTACATCAGCTTGATAGAGTAAATTCAGTGTCAGTTGGAAGTAGTGAGAGATTCCCTCTTGAAAAATAGGTTCTAGAATTGATGGCTAAAGTTTACCTCTTTTCTGTTAAAAAAGGAAGCCTTGCTTACGCAAGCCATTGATTATTTGAATACCTCATACTTTTATGTATGACAACTAATCCTTCGTTTGCTTGTTGATATTTTATCTGCCTTGAAATGGGTGTCAAGGACTCAGCCATCGGTGCGAAGCATCCTTGACTCCCATTTCTGGGCAGATATCCTGTAATCAAGCAAATGAAAGATTAAGTTTGTGCAAAGCACTTATATTCAAGGCAACACCGGCAGGTG
>NZ_FOQF01000036.1 GCF_900113655.1 Pseudobutyrivibrio sp. OR37
GCACTATTTTGATCAATATAAGTAACTGTAAACAGTTTAACAAAGCTTGATAAATCAAGGTTCTTTGTTAAACATCAACAAAAAAGAATAGAGAGAATAGATGTAATTCCAGGCATTGTTTCATCAAGAAGATTTTGCAGCTGAACTTTAGCGACAGTTAATGTAGAAATTCGTTGTTTGTATTGTCGCGAAAGAAAACGTAAATCATCGTATTTTTGCTCAGTTGATTCATATGGAGTTAATGAATAAGCCTTTTCAAGTGCATACTGTGCAATGCGAAGGGCATCTTTTTTATCCGTCTTGGCTTTTCGGAGTTCATTATCACCATATTTTTTCATTAAGTAAGGGTTAATTAAGCATACTGGCAAGTGTTCTTCTTGAAAGATTTTCAGGATGGGGTAATGATAATGACCAGTAGGCTCCATCAAAATAATAGGCTGTTCATTAGTACTTTTTATATATAGTGCCAATGAATGTAATTCATCCAAATTATGATGGATTTCAAAGGGTTTAGCACGAATGCTGCCATCTGCGTTTAGAATGGCAACGGTGCTTTTAGATTTTGATACATCGATACCAACAGCAATCATAAAAGTGTCTCCTTTCTGCTTTTGTATTGATTGGATCCAGCTCTTCAGGGTTCACTCATATTCTTTAGTTAAACGGGAGAAGATTACTTTCCCAACTTGCTGAATCGAATGTAGAACGATGAAGGCAGGCTGACAAATTTGTGCACGGGCGTGTTGTCCCAATTCATATTTTCGTCAGGCCAATCACCTTCATCATATAAAAAGAGCAGAGGCTATAAAAGTCTCTACTTATATATTAAGAATTCATATTCTCACTATTTTCACGTAATAAGCCATATCTCCTAAGTCTTTTTTTGTTGACTAAAGATGAAAAACTAGATAGAACGATGAAGAATAATGAAGAAGCATGAAAAAGACAGCAAAAATCCCACGGCATCAGCCGTGGGATTTCTATTAATCTGCTATAACTTCTTTAAGAATAACTTCATTTCCTGTGACAAGATATGTGTTGCCACTTCCACAATGTGGACAAGTCTTTCCATAAGCAACTGTCTCGTACTCCTGCTTGCAATCCTCGCAGAAGGTCACAGCCTTAATTGTTTCGCAAGTGAGCTTGCTGCCATCAAGTCTTGGGTACTTTTTCGCATTCCAAGCCCAGCAGTCAATCAAATAATCTGGAATGACTGTGGATACCTCACCGATTGAGAGCACTACCTCGTTGATGTGCTCGGCGTTGTTCTCAATAGCAACTTCCTCTACCTGTTTCGCTACATGAAACACAATACCTAATTCATGCATTATTTATACTTCCTCTCTAATAAAGCCCGCCCTTAAATACAAAACCTCCTAGTTTTCCGTGCTCCCGCAAGCCATCTCCCATCGGAGCCAAGGAAACCTCCCTAAAGGGTCCCTCCTTAACTCCATGGGGCCCTCTTGCTCGCGCTTGCCTAGGTTGAGCTGGTTTTGTATACAGGGCTCATTAAAAGCTTAAAGTCTATTTGTGAGACTTTTTATACGCTTTGTGGTCACGCTCGGCCTGCTTTTCTGCTTCGCTCTTCTTTGAGAAAGCGATCTTAGCGGCACGTTTGATAGCGTATGCACCGATATGCTTGAACTTATCTTCAGAAGGTACCATGTGTGTGCACTCTGGATGAGTTCTGTGAAGGTGGATAGCGTCGAAGGCACACTTAGTTGTGCAGACACCACATCCGATACACTTATTCTCATCAACTACAGATGCACCACACTTAAGGCAACGGCTAGCCTCTGCCTTAACCTGTTCCTCTGTAAGTGTAAGGTGAGCATCACGGAATGAATGCTTCATATCAATGCTTGTATCAATAGCTGGCTCATTACGTCCTGCTGTATCATATTCTTCCACAAGAATGTTGTCTTTGTCAAGTTCGATGAAATCACGACGGTTCTTACCGATTGTCATAGAGCAGCCTGGCTGTACGAATCTGTGAAGAGAATCTGCAGCGCACTTACCTGCCTCGATAGCGTCAATAGCGAACTTAGGACCAGAATAAACATCACCACCAACGAAGATGTCTGGCTGTGCTGTCTGGTATGTAAGCTTGTCAGCTACTGGGTAGTTACCATGCCAGAACTCAACCTTTTCCTTGCCATCGCCAAGGAGTCCGCCCCATTCGATACCCTGACCGATAGCGAAGATGATGTGCTTACACTCTACAGTCATTGTCTCGTTTTCATCATACTGTGGATTGAACTTGCCTTCAGCATCCTTAACAGATGTACACTTCTTGAATACGATACCAGCTACGTTGCCCTCAGCATCCTTAAGGATTTCCTTTGGACCCCAACCATTGTTGATTGCGATATCTTCTTCAAGTGTCTCTGTGATTTCGATATTGTTAGCTGGCATCTCATCTCTTGCCTCAAGGCAGAACATCTGAGGGTTGCCTGCGCCAAATCTAGCAGCTGTACGTACGCAGTCGATAGCAACGTTACCACCACCGACAACTACTACGTTTCCATCCATCTTCTGGCTCTGGTCTTCAAGTGCCTTATGAAGGAATGTAACAGCGATGTCGATACCGTCCTTTGCATCTGTTCCAGGGATTGGTGGAATCTTTCCGCCCTGGCATCCGATTGCAACATAGAATGCCTTGTAGCCCTGTGCACGAAGCTCATCAAGAGTGATGTCCTTACCAACTTCAACGTTGCACTTAATCTCTACGCCAAGCTGACGGATAACTTCGATTTCAGCCTCAACAACATCCTTCTCGAGCTTCCATGTTGGGATACCCCATGTGAGCATACCACCTGGACGGCTGTTCTTTTCGAATACTGTTGGCTTGTAGCCCTTTGTTGCAAGATAGTAAGCGCAAGAAAGACCTGCAGGACCTGCACCAATGATAGCAATCTTGTCATCCCACTGTGTTAAACGGTTTGAAGGGATGTCGATTGGTGGAATGTATCTTGTCTCAGCGTGAAGATCACGCTCAGCAATAAACTTCTTGATATCGTCGATAGCAACTGGTGCATCGATTGTTCCACGTGTACAAGCAGCCTCACATCTCTTGTTACATACACGACCGCAGATAGCTGGGAATGGGTTGTCCTTCTTGATGAGAGCAAGAGCATCCTCATATCTGCCTTCCTTAGCCATATTTACATAACCCTGAACAGAAACGTGTGCAGGACAAGCTACCTTACATGGAGCTGTACCTGTTTCGTAGCAGTTCTTACGGTTGTTATCACGATAATCCTCGTCATATTTATCCTTGCCCCAGTGAACTCTGTCTGGAAGAACAACCTTTGGATACTCTACCTGCGAGCCGTCCTTCTTGCAAAGCTTCTGACCAAGCTTAACTGCACCAGCTGGGCAGTACTCTACACACTTACCACAAGCTACACACTTCTCTGCCTCAACGTGTGCTGTGTAGGCTGAACGTGACATGTTAGGTGTGTTGAAAAGCTGTGATGTACGAAGGGCGTTACAAATGTTTACGTTACAGTTGCAAAGACCGAAAATCTTGTTCTCGCCGTCGATGTTTGTAATCTGGTGTACGTAACCGAGTGTCTCAGCACGCTCAACGATACGCATAGCCTCTTCGTATGTGATGTCGTGACCCTTACCAGTCTCACGGCAGTAATCAGCGAAATCACCAAGACCGATACACCAGTTCATCTCATCATCACCGCAACCTTCTTCAAGGCAGGCACGTGATACACGGCATGAACACTGGCCTACACCGATGTGGCCTTCGTATTTCTTGAGCCAGTATGAAATCTGCTCAAGGTCAAGCTTCTCGTTTTCGAACTCGATAGCCTTCTCAACAGGGATAACGTGCATACCTACACCAGCGCCTCCTGGTGGGATAAGATGTGTAAGACCATCAAGTGGTAAATATGTCATTCTCTCGAAGAATGATGCAACAGCTGGATGCTGCTTTAATCTATTGTTTGAACGCTCACCTGGAACTGACTCTTCCATGTTGAAAAGCTCTGCAGAACCTGGAACGAAGATAGGAAGTGTGTATCTTCTCTCTGACTGTGGAGCTGTACGTCCGTCGTGATTGTAGTGGTTACCATAGTCGTACTCTAAAAGTCCGATATAGCTCATATCATCAAGTAACTTCTGGAAAGCCTCTTTATCCTTTGCCTTCTCAGGGTTCATTTTGCAGAGATCCTCAAATGTATAGTGGTGACGAACCTTCATTGTAAGACCAACTTCAACCATCTCCTCTGTTACGATTTCTGCAAGGCCCCAGTACTCTGGATCCTCAACCTTTACGCCAAACATCTTGTGTGGCATAACATCTGTAATCTTTCTTCCAAGCTCGATAATCTTCTTGCTTGGCTCCTTATCCCCCATGTGTGGTGGGATAATTGCTTTACTCATTTCTGGCATTATTAATACTCCCTTTCTTTCTTTAATTCCTGGAAATGTAGTTCACGAAGACCCTCGACTTCGTCGCAGACTTTTTGGAGTGAGCACGAACCACAATCCATCATCACATTCTTGAAGATATGATCTATCGTGCCAGTGATATCTTCAAGAAGCTTTGCCTGGTCTGATAGTGATTTGTAATCAAAATCAGGGGCTGTTATAAATATGAGCTTTACAGCTTCAATATTTTTGTTTTCATGGTAGGTATCTAGGAACAGCTTGCCAACCTTGGAGAAGTTAAGGCCCTTATCAAGAGCAGCTTTGCCAACACGAACCGGTTCTCTGTTATTAGATGCAGAGATACGTGTCATATAGCCCTCTGGATTAATGTGATACCTAACGTATTCGATTTTTCTAATCGCATTGTAGAGTGTGTTGCCATCACCAAGACTATCCTCGGCAACCTTTACAAGAGCAATTCTTGCGTAAGGCGTGTCAGCCTTTATTTCATCAAGGTCTGGTCCAATCAACATGACTTCATCCGTATT
Organism: Pseudobutyrivibrio sp. OR37; assembly: GCF_900113655.1. Taxonomy (GTDB): domain Bacteria; phylum Bacillota; class Clostridia; order Lachnospirales; family Lachnospiraceae; genus Pseudobutyrivibrio. The sequence goes on from NZ_FOQF01000036.1 coordinate 4,935, forward strand.
TACGAATTCATCATTGCAGGTAACAGCCATACCGCTTACTGCAGGAAATGTTCCGCCACCAAGCTCGTAGGCCATATCTGCCCTAAGGATAAGATTGTGGTCGCCCACATCTTTCCAAGTGGCATTTACGATATCAAGCTTTTTAGCCGAAGTCATATCAATACCAGCTAACAACTCCTTAATGCTTTCATCATATAGCTTCATCGATTATATCTTTCTATTTCTCTTAATCTTATCGTAGTGCTTCTCTAAAAGAGGCTGAATTGCGCTTGTGAGCTTCATGTCTAGGTTGAAGAAATATACGATTAATGAAAGTACAAACAAGCATATAAATACGATTGCGATAATTAATAATATTTTTAACATAGTTTTTCCCTCATCCGCCCCTTCGGGGCACCTTCCCCCAAAGGGGGAAGGCTAATTACTACCTTTCTGTCGTGCGAATTCTGCGGCGCCGAGTGCTCCCATAAGCTGTGGGTCGATTGGAAGGTCGATTACCTTGAGCTTAAGTACCTGCTCGATGGCAGCCTTGAGGCCTGCGTTCTTTGCACATCCACCTGTAAGTGTAATCTTATCTGTAGCGCCAGCCTTCTTTGACATTACAAAGCATCTCTTTGCAACTGAAAGCTCGATACCTGCTGCGATTTCATCCATTGGCTTGCCCTCACCAACAAGTGAGATAACCTCTGACTCAGCGAATACTGTACACTGAGCAGTAATTGGAATAACGTTTTTAGCCTTAAGAGAAAGACTTGAGAACTCATCTAAATCCATCTCGAATGCTCTAGCCATTGCCTCGAAGAAACGACCTGTACCTGCGGCACACTTATCGTTCATGGCAAAGTTTAATACTGTTCCATCAACATCAACGGCGATACCCTTAACGTCCTGTCCACCGATATCGATGATTGCCTTTACCTCTGGGTCAGCTACGTGTACGCCCATAGCGTGGCAGCTAATCTCTGAGATATTCTCATCTGCAAAAGGAACCTTGTTACGGCCATAGCCTGTACCTACAAGATATGTTAAATCCTTTGCGCTATTTAAATCTGGCACCTGTGCCACGGCCTGATCAAGGGCGTCCTGGCAAGATAACACTGCGTTTATACGGCTCTTTAAGGTGACGTTTGCTACCATTTTACCATTCTCGTCAATGATTACGCACTTTGTATATGTAGAGCCTGAATCACATCCACCAAAATATTTCATGTTTTTATTCTCCTTAATATATTACCCTCATCCGTCAGCTGCGCTGACACCTTCTCCCAGAGGGAGAAGGCTTTTACCAGAGGTTTGTGTCATCATAATCTTCTAACGATGGGTCAAGTGGTTCTTCGCGAAGGACGCTTCGCATGTAGCGGTTTACGTCTTGGCGAAGGTTTTTACGTGGGATGACACGTGGGTCGTAGAGATCATGGTTTACCCAAACGAGCTTGATGCCATGCTCTCTAGCCTGCTGCTCAAACATTCCGTGCATACCATCGAGGGCCTTGCAGGCGATGTGCTCCCAAAGGATAACCATATCTGCATTGAACTCCTCGCAATATCTCCAAAGGTCGTTAAGAAGTACTTCGTAACCACCGTGTGTACGATTTCGCATAATCATGTTCTCGTACTGGTGAGCCATGTCGTAGATGGCCTGTTCCTTATCATCCTCTGAAATAGGATCAAGGGAAACCATTGTAAGCATATCGAACATTGGAAGAATTCCCCAACAGTTCAAAAGCCATGCTACAAAATCGGTATAGAACTGAGACTGAACGCCCCAGATAATAGCACGATGACGATACTCCTTAGCAAGCATTGTCTTTTTATTATAGGCCTCTGTAGCCCATTTAGTAATCTTTTTATCAAGCTCTGCAAATGCAGGAACCTTACCGGCAATGGCCATGTATTCTGTCTCACGATAAAGAAGAATGTTGTTACCAACTACCTGTGGGTAATCTGTCTTTGTAAGCTCTAACCATTCTGTACATTCCTGGGCACCGATGTTGATGCGCTTTGCACATTCGAAATAGTAATCCCAATCGAACTTCTCGCCTGTCTGCTCCTCGATAAAAGCGATGGCATTTCTAACTTCCTGAGCTGCATACTCCTGAACGCCTGCCTCTGTATGACGAAGTGGTGTTGCAAGCTGATGTACTGGAATGCCGTTACGCTCCAAAGCTCTTGAAATAACACCATTTCCCATAAGTGAACCATCACATGTAGTGTTACACTGAACAGCACACTTACCAAAGATTGGCATATCTCCATCGATACAAATACCTGCCTCTGATGCAGGCATAGGGCAAACATCACCTGGCATACCACATTCCTGAACAACGTCAAGATAATGTGTCATGGCGTCTCCCTGAAGAAGAACGCATACATAACAGCTGGCTGTTTCCCAGCTAAGTCCCTCAAGATTAGGGAAACCACACATGATGTTTGTCATTTCGTTTTCATCCATAAGGACTACATGCTTTGAAGCCTCTGGGCTAGCGCCAAGATTTCTATCCATTGCAAAAATCTTTGTAAGAAGCTTTGCAACGTCTGATGCAACTAAATCGTACTCCTCACGGCAGATGCGAAGCTGTGTTCCACGAAGTCCCATGGAATGCTTATCAATCATCATTGGAACTGCTAAATAGTTAAGCATCCAACGATATCTGAAAAATCCCTTTACGTTCTTTGGGTGGAGCATGAATTTACCAAGCATGGCAATGATGCCAAGCCATCTTGTGTAATCGTACCAAGTATCCTTGATACCTCTCCATTCACGATGCTTAAATACTTTTTTATCACCGCTATAAAGCTCGCCTAACTTTGAGCTACCAACTGCTTTTCCCATTAGTGCTTACCTCCTTGGATTTTCTTGATTTCGATACTCTCCACGAAGGCCTGGACACGGGTACGAATCTGTCCCGAATTGCCCACAGCATAAGGTCTATCGATTGTAAGAACAGGATAACCATACTCCTCACGAAGAACATGGCTTCCTACCATTCTCTCATAAGCCCATGGATCGCAGAACTTCATCTGTTCGTAGATGATTCCGTCTGCCTTGTATTCCTTGGCAATCTCATCAACGTACTCACGTCTTCTATTCATCTTTGGTGTGTCCATATGACGTGGGCACATGCATGTCATCATGTAATGACGGCAAATCTGAGTGAGAACATCCTCATCATCATTAAGGATGATTTCCTCGCGGCCTGGTAATGAACCGAAGCAGAATCTGTCGGCGCATACATAGGCACCTGAATCCTCGATAAGCTTAATCATATCGATATCATCGATTTCAGAACCGACAACTGCTACTCTTGCGCGGAAGTGATTCTTTTCATCAGGCACACGATTTTTAACCTCTTCAAGAGTTTCCTCAAGCTTCTCAAGAAGTAAATCCTGAGGGCACACATAAGTACACATGCAGATGACATGGAACTCATAGCCTGTAATACGAGGCTTTTCCTCTTTTCTGAAATCACCAAGCTGAGTAATGATTCGGCAAATCTTGTTGTGGTCTTCAACTGCCTTGCGAAGGGCTTCGTCGCTGATATCGATGCCAAACTTCTCATGAAGTGGCTCTAGAATCTTCTCTTTGCACTGACCAATGTAAAGATTTAATCCGTTATCATCAGCCTTCATAGGTACCTCAAGATACTTATAGAAGAAATGCTCCTTCTCGTTTATCTTTAAAAGCTCCATGTTTTCAACGCAGCGGTTAATCATTGTACAACCGTCTGGAGCAATAAGGCAGTCTAAGAACTGATAGCCACCTTCGATTGCTCTTTCAAGTAATGCACGTGAATATTCGCACAAAAAACTAGTCAAGTAATAGGTTCCCATTTCCATGGAACCTGTTCTTGGCGCGCGAAGTCTCACTGTAAAAGCATTACCTAAGTTCATGAGAACCTCTGGAATCTGATAACAAACGCTACCGACACAGACTCTGCCAGAAGCCTGGGCCTCGCGGACCAAATCATTATCAGCATCCATAAGCAAATTCTCAAAATAAATAAGATGCTTTAAATCCTTCATTATTTAATTCTCCCTTTACATATAATCCGATAGGTAAACCGTAAATCACTTGTAGGTTCTCATGCTCCCGCAGGGCACCCTCCATACCTAACCATGGGAGCCCGCCGGCGTGGGCCCCCACCCATGGTCAGGCATGGCGGTCTTCGTTCCACTTCGGTCGTTGCTAAGCAAAGGTCCACTGGACCTTTAGCAACCCCCTCCTCGCGCTTGCCTAGTATTTGAGTGATTTACTCCTAATAGTTCATTAAAATATCAAACGAATCCACAAACATTTCTACGATGATATAGCTCTTTAAAATCTCTACAATTAGAGAATTCCTAGCTTATTCAACGCAGAGCGTAGGCCCGTTACGATGGCGGTGTCGTCGGCGATGCCTAGGACAGATTTGCCCTTAAGGTCACATTCGGTGAGGTTGGCATCTGCTGGAATCCAGCCAAGTAGAGGAATGTCTCCAAGGTCCATGTATTCAAGGACTTCCTCAGATGGGACGCGGTTTACTACGGCACCGATTTTGTCGTACATAACTAAATCATCTGCAACATTTTTAATTGTCTTGATAACTCCGCAACCCTTCTTGCTGGAATCTGTGATAAGCATGAGATGAGTTACTTTTTCCATAACACGTCTGTTAATCTGCTCGATTCCGGCTTCTCCATCGATTACGATATAATCAAAGTTGTCTGAAATTGAAGCGATTACTTCTTTGAGATAGGTATTGATTTTGCAATAGCAGCCAGCAGCCTCTGGGCGGCCGATTGCAATAAAAGAAAAGCCATCCATCTCAACCATGCAATCAAAAATGCGATATCTTGCTTCGCCAAGTACTTCTACTGTGGCTTTAGTATCGCCTGATTCTGCAGCTTCAACAGCCTCTTTTCTGATATCATCCAGAGTGAGAGTAGGCTCCACTCCAAGAGCTGTAGAAAGCCCAACAGCAGGATCAGCATCAATTGCTAGGATCTTCTTGTCTGGATAAGCTTCCACTAACAATTTGACCATTACCGCAGCAAGCGAAGTCTTACCAACTCCACCTTTTCCAGCAACAGCCAACACTATAGGTTTGTTTTGCATTACTAATTATTTCTCCCTTTAATTACTCCTGGTAATTGATAAAATTTTATCAATTACTGCATTCCATTTTAGCATAGATATATGCAAAAAACAAAGAGTAAAAAAAGCCCCGAAGAAAATTTGGTGTAATATCCAAATATCTTCTAGGGCTCTCTGTAAATCTGCGCAAGTACTCTACAATGCTGTGAAATAGAGTATTTATAGGCATCATAGTATTTATTTGTATTATTCCTCTGCCTGTAGCTTCTTGGTCATATATGTGATAAGCATATCAAGTCCCGCAGCGTTCTCACCACCACGTGGAATTATAATGTCAGCATGCTTCTTTGATGGTTCAACAAACTCCTCATGCATAGGCTTTACTGTCTTTGAATACTGTTCGATGATTGATTCTATGCTTCTGCCTCTTTCAATCATATCACGTTTGATACGACGCATAAGTCTTTCATCTGCATCAGTATCAACGAAAATCTTAATGTCCATCAAATCGCGAAGCTCCTTATTCTCAAGAATAAGAATACCTTCCATAACGATAACAGTCTTTGGCTCAACTCTAACTGTTTCGTCTGAACGATTGTGATTTACATAATCATAAACTGGCATATCGATTGCATAGCCCTTGATAAGCTTTCTAACATCTTCTGCCATTCTATCTGATTCAAATGAATCTGGATGGTCGTAGTTTAGCTGACTACGCTCTTCAAAAGACATCTCAGGATGTGCTTTGTAGTAAGCATCATGGCTGATAACAGCGATATCCTCTCCAAAAAAATCCTGCAATTTGTTAATGATTGTTGTCTTGCCTGAAGCAGAACCGCCTGCTACACCAAGCACACAAATTTTCTCTGACATAAAATACTCCTTATGGTTTAAAACGTTTGAAACCCTCACCATATACTGCCTTTGATTCCATTATGACAATAAATGCATCTACATCAATCTTTTTAGCAACACGATTTACTTGATACATCTGCTTATCAGAACAAGCGCACATAAGCACCTGTCTCTCGTCACCTTTGTAACCGCCCTTTGCGGTAAAGATTGTAGTACCTCGTTCAACTGCCTTGTCGATAGCATCGGCGATGGCCTCTGCCTTGTTGGTAACAATCATACACATCATACCTGAATCAGCGTTAATCATTACCTTATCCACAACAATCGAACCAATATAGCTAATTACAAATCCATAACACAATGCCTCAAATGAATGAGCGTAGGCGATTGTATCTATAACAATGATTACCACATCCACGATGAAGAAAATTCTTCCAAGGGACATGTGGGGATGCTTTGCCTTGATAATCATCATGATAAAATCTGCGCCACCAGTAGATGAATTGCGCATGTAAACAAGTGCATAGCCTAAACCTGTGAACACACCTACCACCAATGCATTCAGCAATATGTTTCCTATTTCAATCTTAGGAAACAGTGGTGCCACAAAATCCATCATAACAGTGCCAATTGCCATAGTCTTAAAGGACTTTAGCAAAAACTTCTTGCCCAGTACCTTATAAGCTGCAAAAATCAGCGGGATGTTCATAATAATGGTCAAAAGACCGATTTTCCATCCCCAGCACTGATAAAAAATCATAGCGATACCGGTCAGTCCTGTCAATGGGAATTTTGCATCGGCTGCGAAATTATACAAAGCGATACCGATGCACAGGCCTGACAAAGCATCCATCAAAACATCAATTAATAGCTCTTTTCTTTTTTCTGCTGACATATATTCCCCCTAAATAATTTACTCCGCGAATCTCTTAGCGATGCCGTGAAGTACCTTAACCACGGTGTCCATACCTTCCGCTGTGATATGTTCCATTGGGCCGTGGAAGTTGTAGCCGCCTGTTCCAAGATTTGGACAAGGCAATCCCATGAATGAAAGACGTGCGCCATCTGTACCGCCTCGGATAGCAACAGCCTTTGGATTCTCTCCTGCATCCTTTAATGATTCGAATGCGTAATCAATAAGGAACATGTGTGGCTTGATCATCTCAAGCATGTTCTGATACTGATCTTTTATTGTAAGCTCGCATGTGCCATCACCATACTTCTGGTTGATGATATTTGCTGCGTGCTCCATAACCTTCTTCTTTTCTGCAAACTTATCTGCATCATGATCACGAATGATGTAAGAAAGCTCTGCTGATGCAACGTCACCCTTCATATCTGTAAGATGGAAGAAGCCTTCGTAGCCTTCTGTCTGGCTAGGTGTCTGTGTTGGTGGAAGCATTCCGTTGAACTCCATAGCAACGAGTGCTGCGTTTACCATGATATCCTTTGCATCACCTGGGTGAATGTTTACACCGTTGAACTTAACATCAGCGCCTGCTGCATTAAAGTTTTCATATTCTACTGCGTTTTCCTCGCCACCGTCTACCGTATATGCGAAGTCAGCACCGAAACGTGCAACATCGAAGTGGTCAGCGCCTGCGCCGATTTCCTCGTCTGGTGTGAAGCCGATGCAAATCTTTCCGTGTGGCTCGCCTGAGCTAATAAGCTCCTCTGCAAATGTCATAATCTCGGCGATACCTGATTTATCATCAGCACCAAGAAGTGTTGTTCCATCTGTGTGGATAAGTGTGCGTCCCTTTAATGTCTTAAGATGTGGGAAATCTGAAACCTTGATAGTGCGTCCGCTTGTACCAAGTACAACATCCTCTCCATCATAATTTTCTACAACTACTGGATTAACATTCTCACCGCAGAAATCTGGTGCTGTATCCATGTGTGCAATAAATCCTACTGCCTTTTTATCCTCTAAGCCTGCTGTAGCTGGGATTGATGCATAAATGTAGCACTTATCATCAACTTCGGCATTTGTAACACCGATTGAATGAAGCTCCTCTACAAGCTGCTTTGCCAAATCAAACTGTCTGGCGGTAGAAGGTACTGTAGTGCTGTCTTCATCACTGGTTGTGTAAACCTTAACGTAATTTAGTAATCTCTCGTAAGCTCTCATAAACTAATCTCCATAAAAATAGGGCCCAAACGAGCCCATTTATTGTATTATCGGGAAAGCAAGGCCCATGCAAATTGCCTTCGGCAATGGGCCTGCTGTGGCAAACAGGTTCTTCCCACTTTGTGGGCCCCACCTATTTGCATATTATTGTGAAATCATAAACTCCAAAAGTCTTTTAGCATCATCAGGCTCGTATGCAATAATCTCAAGCTCTGGGATTGCATCATCAGCCTGGAAAATGTTAGCAAGTGATACGAACTGTGACAGCTTTGACTTAAGATTTAATCTGTCGCCTTCGCCTGTAACAAGCTCAACCTTGCCCTGGCAATTATCAATTACATTGAAAAAAGCTTCTGTATCTTTGATATTTGTGATTTTCATATAGACCTCCTTATACGGACTAAACAATCTACGTTAACTTAATAATATTACATAAGTAGATTCCTGTCTAATGAAGAATTTGTAAAAAAAGTATGTTATACATTGAATCTGAATGTGATTACATCTCCATCAGCAACAACGTATTCCTTGCCTTCCATACGAACAAGGCCCTTTTCCTTTGCAGCTGTCATTGAGCCGTTTGCCATAAGGTCATCGTAGCTAACAACCTCTGCCTTGATGAATCCACGCTCGAAATCTGTGTGAATCTTACCAGCAGCCTGTGGAGCCTTTGTGCCCTTCTTGATTGTCCAAGCGCGTGTCTCGTCCTCTCCTGATGTAAGGTAGGAGATAAGACCAAGTAATCTGTATGAAGCTGTGATAAGCTTATCAAGACCTGACTCCTCAAGTCCCATAGCCTCTAAGAACTCCTGCTTTTCCTCTTCTGATTCAAGCTCTGAAATCTCCTGCTCAATCTGAGCTGAGATAACGAATACCTCTGAGCCTTCCTTTGCAGCGTACTCGCGAACTGCCTGTACGTTTTTATTGTTAGCGCCATCATCTGCAAGGTCCTCATCCTCAACGTTTGCAGCGTAGATAACTGGCTTTGCTGTAAGAAGATTGTACTCCTTGAAGTATGCTTCCTCATCCTCATCGTTAAGCTCGAAAGTCTTAGCCATGTTGCCAGCTTCCATGTGATCTAAAAGACGCTTTTGCATAGCAGCTTCCTTCTGAAGTGTCTTGTCCATTCTTGCTGAACGCTCTGTCTTAGAGTAACGACGCTCCATAACTTCCATATCTGAGAAAAGAAGCTCAAGGTTGATTGTTTCGATATCACGGAGTGAATCAATGCTGCCATCAACGTGAACTACATTTGCATCCTCGAAGCAACGTACAACGTGAACGATTGCATCTACCTCACGGATGTTTGCAAGGAACTGGTTTCCAAGACCTTCACCCTTTGAAGCACCCTTTACAAGACCTGCGATATCTACGAATTCGATTGTAGCTGGTACTGTCTTCTTAGAGTTGTACATTTTTGTAAGTGCATCAAGACGCTTATCAGGTACTGATACAACGCCTACGTTTGGATCGATTGTAGCAAATGGATAGTTTGCAGCAAGTGCTCCTGCCTTTGTAAGTGAATTAAAAAGTGTTGACTTTCCAACGTTTGGAAGCCCGACGATTCCCAATTTCATGGTAATTTATCTCCTTCTAAAAGTAATGATTTACTGTGTTTTCATTATTTATGACACTTTTGGTCATAGCCTTTTGTATATTACCACATTTCTATTTATTTCTCTACCCTGGGTGTTTTTTTCTAGTTTCGGACAGTGCTGGTGGCGTTTTCTTCTTTCGCACTGCCCGCCCCCACAAAACTCTTCACAAAAAAAGCAGCTATCTCTTTCGAAGTAACTGTCCTATGTAAAGTCTCTTTAATTAATCAACATCCTCGTTTTCTTCCATTGTAGCCAATCAATCCAACTACATCCATCATAAATCTAAATTATCATAGTAGTTCCATATTTACATAAAAAATTTCACAGGCTCTACTTGCTGAATAAATAGGTATAACCTTCTATAATTTTTGCTCTTAGTTATACCTTTTTATATTCAATATAATGTTCCATAGCTCACTAAAAGGTATAACCTTTCATAATTTTCCTCGCTAGTTATACCTTTTTTGACTTCAATATAATGTCTCATTGCCCACCAAAAGGTATAACCCACCATAAATTCTCTCGCTAGTTATACCTTTTTGACTTCATATTAATCCCTCATATATCCATCAAGGAATGTACAATTCAAAATGAGCGTCAAAACTCTTGTAATATGGTTGCAATATCACCATCAATACATATACTTCTATCTTCAATTTCCTCTGGGCAGAATGATTCACCATAATTTAAGCAGGCATATACCGCTTTTTCATTTGCCAGCGTCATCTGCCAGAACGGATACTTTATTATTACGGGCGTATTGGCTCCTACTCCCAATTCAAGATAAAGAACATGGAGATTCTCATGTCTGCGAATAAAATCAGAATATGCTGCAGATGCCCTATGCCATCCTTCATCTTCAACAAAGGAATCATCCGCTCTCAAATTCATAGTCATCTCAGAACCATCATCATGGCACTTTGGAATCAGCTCAGAAGGAATTTCCATCAATAGCTTACCATCAGCCGGTACCTGGAACACTCCTTGCTCATCTTTTTCAAAACCTTGTGCTTCCATAGCTTTCATTACCCACTCTTCATTATCAAAGGTTTTCTGAATAGCAGGATTCACACTCTGAAATAAACCATAATCACCCTGAGTATAGAACAGTCTTTTCTTGTCAAAACCTGCTCTTTGAAACTGGTGATCTACATTTGTTGTGATAACAAAATAATCCTTATCGGAAACCATCTTTAGAAGATCCCTATACACCGACTTTGGAGCATCAATATATCTGTTAAAATAAATATGTCTTGCCCACCAGGCCCAGCGTATTTCTTCACTTGGGAACGGATAGAATCCTCCTGAATATATATCTCTTATTCCAAATCTTTTGGCAAAATCATAGAAATATTTCTCAAAACGTTCTCCACTATACGTCAATCCAGCAGATGTAGAAAGCCCGGCACCTGCGCCTATGACAATTGCGTCTGCTTCCTTGATTTCTTTTTTCAGTCGGCTTATTTGCTCTTCATCATATAAGTTTTTCATAAATGGCCTTATCCTCATCTTTGAAAACATTGAATATCACTCTTTCTACCTTACCAGGATTTTCACGAAGCCATTCTGATACAGTCTTAACGGCAATCTCAGCTGCTTCTTTATTTGGAAAACGAAATACTCCTGTCGAAATACAGCAAAAGGCTACGCTCTTCAGACCATTTTCAGCACACATATCCAAAGTGTTTATATAGCAGTTCTCCAAATCCTTTTCCAATTCAGGAGTAAGTTTGTACTGGACAATTGGACCTACTATATGAATAACTTTCTTTGCCGGAAGATTATAAGCTTCAGTGAGCATCGGAACGGCAGTAGGCTGCTCATAGTCTCTTCCATATCTGATTCGAAGTTCATTCATCTGCCTGTTGCACTCAGCTCTTAATTGCACTCCTGCAAAAGTATGGATACAGTTATCTATGCATGTATGCATCGGAACAAAACAACCGAGCATCTGCGAATTAGCGGCATTAACAATAGCATCCACCGAAAGTCTTGTGATGTCCCCTTGCCAGATGGAAAGTCCATCCCTGATAACGGGGATGTCTGATAGATTCACCACGCCCTTTTCAGCCGCTCTCTCTAATAAATATTCATCCTGTACTTTCATGACCTCAGAAGATAATTCTTTTGGCATGCGGATGTTCATAAGCGACCTTAAGATTCGTCTTTTATCTTCCGTACTATTTGGAGTCTGTAATTCCTTATATTCATCTGAATCTGCCTTGAACTCTTCTACAAGATAATCAAGACGTTCTTCCTGTGTTGATTTTTTAGCCTTAGTTTCCATATTTACACATCCTTTGAAAAAAGACTCTGAAGTAAATACCTCAGAGTCTCGTTGTTAAGCTTCTTTTGCCAACAGTTCCTGCATCCCGGATCTTAAATCATTAAGAGTGTATTTTTTCATCTCTGATTCCATCGCTTCCTGGATGCTTTTCAACTTATCATCCAAAAGTGAATGGATATTCCTACCAACAGGGCACTCTGGATTTGGTGATTCATGAAATCTGAATAGATTTCCATCCTCCAAAGGCTCAATTGCCTGATACACATCATAAAAAGTTATGTCTTTAAGATCTCTCGTAAGCTCTATTCCGCCTGTTCCTCTGATAACATTTATTAGTCCTGCGTTCTTAAGCTGAGTAAGTATCTTTCTAATGATGACAGGATTCGTATTTATACTGGCTGCAAGAAAATCGCTCGTTACCTTGTGTTCATCTTTAAATGTATCCACACATGTAAAAATATGAAGTGCAACCGTAAATCTGCTTGATATCTGCATTTTTAATCTCTCCATTCCATTTCGGTCGGTGCAGAACAATCGTCCACTGGACGATTTACGCCCTCCTATCACCATTTTACTTCGTGGCAGATGTAGTTGCAATGGTTACATTAAAACTTTCCGTTTTCATTAGCCCATGTAGACTTATCAGCTAATGTCTCCATTACATCCCAGTGCTCTGCGATAAATCCGTTCTCAACACGGAACAGATCATAGTAGGTTGTAGGTACACCGCCAAAGGTTCCTTCTGAGCAGGCAAGTGCATAATCTCCATCTGCAAGAACCATATGAGTCTTGTTATAAACCATTGAGATTCCCTGCTTAGCCATAGCTTCAAGTGTAGCTCCAAGACCTGAAAGACCATCTGCAATTGAAGTATTATGCTGAATATATTTATCTCCATCGTAGTAAGAAGTGAGCTTGTCAGGATTCTCCCCTCGAAGTACATCGCCTACAAATCCAGCTACAACCTTACGTGTCTCTTCCTTATCTACATCTTTCTTCTCAAGAGTTCCATCAATCTGAGTATGTCCTGAAGGATTAGGAGCTGCCTTGTCTGCCAGATTATCCCAGTGCTCTGCAATCTTACCGTCTTCATCAAAGCGGAATACATCAAATCCGACCTGCTCTCCTGCTCCTGCAAAATTATATACTGTCTGAAGGAAAACCTTATCTCCATCCTCGAATGCACGAATGTTATTAACTGTTGTTTTTACAGGTGCCTGTGCAAGTCCTTCAACTGCTGCTACAAATGCATCTGCCCCTGTTCCAAATGCAAGGTTATGCTGAATATAACCTGGTGCAAGAAGTTCCTTTGCCTTTGCTGTATCTCCTGATACGAATGTTCCGATGAGTGCTAATGCTTTTTCCTTATTTGTCATAATTATTTTCCTTTCTGGGCTCTGCCCTGCGAGGTAATTATCCTCGAATGTTAAAAAGTTCATCGATGTAACCGTGGTGGTTTCATCTGGTGGTGTTAATATAGCATCGCTTTGATGTAATGTCAATGGTTACATCTAAAATTTTTCAAAAAAATTTCCAGGTGCAGTTAAACACCTGGATTTAATGTTCAATATTCAATTAGGTCGACAAATTTGAAGTTGTTAATCTTACTGCCTTCAATTATACAGAATCCACATCCAGCAAGGAATACACAATTCAAAAGTGATATTTTTTCTACTCCCAAGCAGTGCTAACTTCATTTTTCTTTCTAGCACTGCCCATTTCTTTTCTTCCGAGCAGTGCTACATTCATTTTTGCTTCTAGCACTGCCCATTTCTCTTCTTCCGAGCAGTGCTATATTCATTTTTGCTTCTAGCACTGCCCATCTTTCTTCTCCCAAGCAGTGCTGCATTCATTTTTGCTTCTAGCACTGCTCATCTCTCTTCTCCAGGGAAGTACTAGAAATATTTTCTTCTCTAGCACTGCCTGACCCCACAAAACTCTTCACCAAAAAAAGCAGCTATCTCAATTTAAGATAACTGCTCTATGTAACGTTCAGTATTCAATTAGAAAGATGTCGACAAATTGGAAGTTATCAATTTCTAATCTTTCTAACATTTCGATTCATCAAATGTCTACCGAGATTTCTGTATGCAAAAGCTTTGAGCGCAGTCATTTCCTGATGATGCTCCTTTAACAACTCATCTGGGCAATCATATATCCCGAAGTCTTGGTTTATACCTTCACTCTGTATGTAAGTATTATTCCTATCAAAATCAATTACAGGATTTCTGAAATCTGTTACAGCCACACCATAACCGCAAAAAGCACCGCTACAATCAGGATTCATCTCCTGTAATTTTTCTAAATACGCTCTATCTAAAATAAAGGCTTCTAGTTCATACCATATCCCTTCAAAATATACTTCTACCCAGCTATGGAAAACATTCTGAGGTGCATTTCTATATACGAATCCTGTCATAGCGCCTTCCTGTAATTTTTTGTCAATGGTAAATCCATGCACACGGCAGGGAATTCCACAACTCCTGAGCAGTGCCATAAATAGAGTCCCTTTTGTATTGCACTGACCATAACCATCAGCCAATACTTTAGAAGCAGGAATACAATCATCTATATTATAACCAAAGAGAATTTCATCCCTTATATAATTATATATGGCTTTCAACCGCTGGTATTCATCTAGATTTCTCCAACCCTGTTTTTCAATTAACTCTTGAATACTTTTATTGGAATAATCTAACATCTGTGTTTCTCGCAAGTACTGTTCCATCTATGTTCTCCCATACAAACTGGAATTATATTTCAAAACATGCTTTGACAATTGGCTCTATCGTGATTAAATCCACAAAATCCACCTGTTTATTATAGTTTTCTATCATTGCCCTTACTTCAGAAGTTTTCTTGTCTTCCGGCAGTGTTACAGCTTTTTTATAAAGCATTCCCATCATGGTTTTGTGCTTAAATCCTAACTTTGAATAATCTATTCCACCTCTCAAATGGAAAATAGAAGCTTTATCATATACTTCTGTTGGCAGTTGATTCTTCATGCCCTTCTTTATAGTGTCCGTATTCGTCTTGTCTGTTGGATCTGCAAGTCCCACAGTAGCAATTACTATCGTATGCCCATTGCTATCCTTCATGCCTTTAAGTGTCTTTTTCATCCCAAGTACTCCGCCAGCAAGGAATACACAATTCGAAAGCAGAAAAAAGAACAGTTATCTTTTTCAACGTAGCTTTCCCGCTCTGATAATATTTTCCAATTCTTACAACGCTTCAATAAATTCTACAAGTTTCTCAGCTATTTTATCTTGCCTAAAATTATGTACATAATGACCACAATCCAGTTCTATAACTTCTGCATTTGTAAGATCTGAAATATAATCTCTTTGAATATCTATCCAATTTTCAACACCTGTTTCATGTCCATCTGATACAAACAAAAGCATTGGTATATCAGGCTTAGGATTTCTATCAATTTCTGTTACTGCATCCGGAATTGCCAAGCCCTCATTTATGATACAAGTATTTACTGCTTTACTTGCAGCAAGCGCCCTATAAATCTTCTTTTCTTTGTCTGTAAGTTTTTCTGGAAGCTGACTATCAGAATAAAATAACCTAACTATCCCTAGTTCACGAGCAAAAGCTGCAAGCCTTTCCTTTTTAATTGTGCTGTCCCAGTCCCAATTATCGTAGGCTCTCGGAAGTGCCATATCAAGACCAACAATAGCTTCCACTTCATCAGGGTAATCTTGAGCCCACATTATTGCTTCAATTCCTGACATAGAATGTGGACAAAGAATATACGGGCCTTCTATTCCTGCCTTGGTGAGTGCTTCCCTATCTTGTCTAAGAATAGTTTCAAAGGATCTCTCACTATCGACCACATCACTAAACCCATATCCAAATTTTTCAATAACAACTATTTTATAATCGCTACTCAAAAGAGAATACAAACTTTTAAAATCAAGAACCGGCGCAGCTGTTCCAGAACCTGAAAGGAAAATAAGTGTATGTTTTCCTTCGCCTTCGGTGTATATATTCATCTTATGACCATCCACCTCGACATATTGCCCAATAGGTTTCTCTATTAGCGCCTCTTCAGACGCAAGCATAATCTTGTTATAGATAAAAATTCCACCAATAAGAAAAACCAACACTATAAATAGTAGTAATAAAATCTTCCCAGTAATTCTAAGTATTTTTTTCATTTTTTTCTCTTCATATATAATTCATCATCTGAACAACTCAAGCTAAATCATAATACTCCCCCATAAACTGTCGATTTTTATGATTCAATTTCAATATTAAATACTACAGTCTCTCCACAATCAATACACTGATAAGGTCCATTTTTTAAATTGCCCCCTCTTCTAAAAGCATAAATGAAAGGATATATTGCCTGCATTGCAACCATGCAAACATTATCACTGTTATCTTTATCAAGGTCACTGCCTATAAAACGAATAACATCTCCAACTTTGTACTTTGGACAATGACTTTCTACTACTGTAACCTTTACCTTGTTATCTGTATAACCCACTTCAAGCCTCCTATATATTGCGATTTGTTAATTTCACTGTCTTCAATTATACAGAATCCTCATCCAGTAAGGAATACGCAATTCAAAAGTGATATTTTTTCTACTCCCAAGCAGTACTGGATTCACTTTTCGCTCTAGCACTGCCTATTTCTCTTCTCCCAAGCAGTACTAACCTCATTTTTCTTTCTATCACTGCTCATTTCTCTTCTCTCGAATGGGCTTTGTGGCTTTGGGATTTGTGATGCTACGGCAATACGCTATGAATATTTTCTTCTTACCGTAATATTTCGCTGAGGTTGGACTGATTTTCTATTACTTATTTTAGTTTACTTTTGTTAATTAAAGTGTATTTCACCATATTTCAAATACGTTGCCAAGTTACGCCACACTGCCTGAAGTCATTACATCACAAATTCATATTCTCACTATTTTCAGGTAATAAGCCATATCTCCTAAGTAATCTCCTAGAACCATTTTTCTTACCTATAATATTGTCTCACGGAATGTTAGATATGTCATTGAACTTGTAGTATAAAACATTATCAGTATCTCTTTATAGGCCACACTATTCGTTCTTAATCAAATATTTATTACTAACCACCTTCATTGAAAGTGAAGCGCTTATTCGTTCACAATAAACAGGCTCCACCGGACGTATTACAATGCCTTCCTTCTTTCCACCTTTAGGATATTCCCCATCAGCTCTTTCCAATAAGGCTTCAACAGTAGGATACTTTGAAGGTAAGTCATTACCCACTTCTTCAATAGGGACAGTCGATAAATGCAATGTTTTACATATTTCTTGCATTTGCTTAAGTCCTACTCTATTTCCATTTACCCGTATCGTAAATACGTACCACTCAGGTTTAGTTAGTTTTAATCTGTTCTTTTGAATGCCCGGAGCACATAGCTCTCCCTGAATCGTAATTATGTTTAGATTATTAGCCTTATAATAGTCCATTAGTTTTGCTTCAATTCCCAGACTATTTACAAATTCATAAAAAGAACTTTTCCCATCATTCTTGTATTCATAATTGTGTCCTGTTACATGGAAGCCATCATCATCTATAGAAATAGAATGTGATGAACCATCCATCTTGGTCGAAATATAATAATCTAGTCCTTTAAAATCATTGATAAGCTCAGGCTCTGCTTGAACACGTGTCTCATCTGTGTGTGGTACATCAATTGGCAACTCTCCTATTATGGTTCCACCTGTGGTAATCTTTTCCTCCACTTCCCACTTTCTTACGCCTAGTGCTTCAGACACATCTGTTCCTATCTCATCGCAAGCATCTAATTCATTAAATTGTCCTAATGGCAACAGCAGGCCTTGAGAAATCTGCCCCCTAAACCTCATTGTCTTTAGTCTAAACCCTTCGCCTAAGATATCGTTTTTACGATAACTGCTAATTCTAAGGAATTCAAACTCATCACGAATTGGTAAAAAACTATCTATTTCAAAATATACAGCCAAATCCATTGGCTTAAACTGTCCCTTGTTAACAACACATTGCCATCCCAAAACAAAAGCTACTTCTATTTTGTCAGCACCTTCTATAGGCTCAATCTTCCATATTCTTTGTATACTTGCTAATTTTCTCATTATGTCACTCTCCTTTACAGTCTTACCAGTCAATAGTCTCGATTCTGCATGTTTCATTTGATTTCTGGTTCTTTTTTAGTACTATTTCCTCCTAATAATTCAGTATGTGATTTATTTTTCCACAATTTAAATATTTTGTCATTGAACTTCTAATATAAAAAACTCAGACTCCATAACTCTAATCTGAGTTTTATACAATCATTATTTGAATTTTTTTGCCTCAAGTATCTCTTTTAACGTCCTAGGTTCATATCCCATCCAAGGCTTCATACAGCCTACATTGACTGCCACTGGATTGTTATCATGTAAATGACCACAGTTAATCTTCATATCACTAAGCGCCTTCAGATACATATCATCCTCAATGCTATTATGAGTATGGCCATACAAATGTATCCATCCACGTCCCATATTTTTCCAACTATATATTGGATAATGGCTTAAAACCAGGTCATAATTTTTTCCATCAAATGAATCATGCACTTCTTTGTAATCACATATTTCCGAAAACAATTGCTGATATCTGTAATCTGATACATCATCATGATTTCCTTTAACAAGAACCTTTTGCCCTTTCAAAGTTGACACAAAAGCTATCAGATTATCCTTCTGCCCGCGTAAACTCACATCCCCTAGAATATAGACGGTATCTCCATTTGTTATTCTATTATTCCAATTTGTATGTATGTATTCATGCATGGTTGAAATATTGTCAAATGGTCGATTATCGAATCTAATAGCCGCATTATGAAACAAATGTAAATCACTAATATAGTATTTCATCAAAATCTCCTCCAAGTCATATATACTTCCAGAATATAAACTATACTATACAAATACCATGTATAAGTCAATACTAATAGTATAATTATCATATTATTAATAGACGGAGATGTTACCATGAACGAAAACTACGGTGAATAAATAATTACAGAATTAATCTTGGCATGACACAGAATCAGGTGGCCACTGAATTAGACGTAACTCCTGGATACATTAGCAAAAGGATGATCCTTTATCATAAAGTACAAAAGATTTGCTGCCTTTTCTTAAATCTCTTCCTGCATATGTGCCTCCTTTCCAAATAAAAAACGCCTAACCATAATGATTAGACGCTACTAAATAACTCTCTTTTTGTCCATAACACCTATTATCCTTAACATTTAAAATGGGAATGTATATGCCGTAGCAATATACATTCCCATTTAGTGATTGATTTTTCCGTTGTCTGCCAACCTCCAGCACCCATGTCTGGAAAATATCAGTTTTTTTCGTTGCCTGCCAACCTCCAGCACCTACGTCTGGAAAACATATCAGATTTTAGGTGTCAACCCACCAAGGCACACGCCTTTTCTTATCTATATGATATATCGGATTACTTCAAAAAAACAATATACATCTTCTACAAAAATATGATAAATGCTTGAATTTCTCGTAGTCCATTGTCTACCTCCTTTGAATAGTTACTGCGCAAAATGAGCGTAAAAAAGCAGCTATCTCGATTTTAGATAACTGCTATGTAACCTTCAATATTCAATTAGGTCGACAAATTTGAAGTTATACCACTGTATATCCTTCGGCAGCCAATACGTTCAATGCACGCTCAAAATTTTCTTCTTTTACAAGAATATAATCTGTGTTATATGTCGATACTACAAAGATTCCAATTTTGTGCTCTGCAAGAATACCTGAAAGTTTTGACAAAATTCCTATTAATGAAAAATCAAGAACTCCTTGAATGCGAAAACCTCGCCATCCATCATCTCGTTCCACCGTATTTATAGGAGTATCTTCTGTTTTACAAACTAACGATACCTCTTCATCTGTCTTACCAATAAAATAAAAATCCGACTCTAAATTGATACTTGATACCTCAGTTACCTTACAGACTGTTAGTTTGCAATCTATTCTCTTCAGTTCCATCTATGTTCTCCCATACAAATTGTGATTTACCTACATCTTTAATAGATTCATTACCAATGTTGTCATGATATCTTTTTCTTCAGGATTTGATTCTGCGATCATAAGCGTAATAGCAACGAGCGCTCCATCGCTAATAACCTTTTGACCATCTCGTATCAATGCATCGTTTTTATCTAAGAACTCTAAAAAAAGAGATGCAGCTATTCTTTTACAACCATCAGCAAATGGATGATCCTTTATCATAAAGTACAAAAGATTTGCAGCCTTTTCTTCTAGCGATGGATATACCTCACCACCAAAAACATCTTGATATACTGCTGCAAGAATTCCTTCTACTTTTCCAGCTTCTTTTTCGACACCAAATACATCTGAGCTAAAACTGTCTTCCATATGATTAATCATATTTCTACAATCATCATATGTGATTCGATAAACAGGCTTTTTGCCTTTTGGTTTACTCAGTGACTGATGATCATACTGATCCAAGAGAACAAGCGCGTCTGTATAAAGTTTTACTGCTCGAAGGACCTCTGTTTCTTCAATCTCCAAAGTGTTTGCAATAATCTTTGATTGAATCTCAACTGTCTTATTTAAGGCTGCCAGTCTCTTTTCATTGATTGCATAGCCCTTCATGATATATTGCTTTAATACTGAATTTGCCCATTTTCTAAATTCAGTGCCTCTCTGTGATTTCACTCTATAGCCAACAGATATAATGACATCCAATGTATAGAAAGGTACTTTTTGCTTAACTCCATCAACACGCATTTTTTGCGTGTTGTTATCTTTATCCAATTCATTTTCATTAAACACATTATTAATATGTTTACGAATAGTTTTCTCATCTCTCTCAAATAAAATAGCCATTTGATTTGCACTTAACCAAACTGTATCACTTCCAACAGAAACCGATAAAGTTACCTCGTTGTCTTTTGTCTCAAAAAGAACTATTTCATTATTATTTTGTTCTAATATAGCTTTACTCATTATTCTACCTCCAGGACTTTTATCGGAAAAACCGACAGAAGTCTCGTCACGCTGTCCTAGCTATCTTTTATTCTATCGTTTTACATCTAGAAACTCTACTTCGAATTGTCTTTCTCAACTACACTTAAATCTTCGTAGTCTTCTGGATATCCGCAACGTCGCAGATAGTCTTTACCGCCGTCAACACATACTGCTCCACAAGAGCAAGATTTAAAATCATGTCTAGATACGGACTCTATAATGTCTCCACATTTAAGACATTTTATACAGTTTTTAATTATTACCATCTTTTTCCCTTTCACGTTAATATATCTTTAGAATACATACTATACTAAACAAATACTACAATATAGTCAATACCAATAGTATAATTATCTATATTATTAATAAACGAGGTTAAAAAACATGAACGAAAATTATGGAGAGCAAATAAAAACCTATCGCATAAATTTAGGAATGACACAAAACCAGGTAGCAAAAGAACTTGATGTAACTCCAGGATACATCAGCAATGTTGAAAATGGACGTACTGCCATGTCCCTTAGACTTCTTATTTATTATTCAAAACTTATGGGGATTACACTGGATGAACTTGTTGGTAATATCGAGCCAGACTACAAAAAATCATCAACCGATAACGCACTATGGTCAGTGATTCAAACTCTAGATGATGAGCAAAAAGATAAACTTATAAAAACTATTAAACTATGGCAATCTTAAACAAATAGAGCAGCTATTCCATTTTGAGATAACTGCTCTATGTAATATTCCGTATTCATTTATCTTTTCCCGTGACCCAATAGGCTATCATTGGCTGCAGCATGCTGGCTGTCATATAGATTCAGTATTTCTTCTCTCATCAGCTTTAACGTATTTACGAACTATCTCAAGCCCGCCCATAGGAACACAGAACTTCTCATCCCTTGGTGGCTGACATGCCTGATACACTTCTTCCAAATCGAACCACTCTACACTGTCTAGTTCTTCCTTTTGGATGGTAAGATTATCGATGCCTACCTCCTCGTCATAGACATAGACAAACGCAATTTCATTGTCCTTGAATGGCTTGCCATGGAATTCCTTTTCATACTGAATTGGAAATGTTCCTGCAAAATGCAAATCATCTGGATCCGCCTGGATGCCAAGCTCCTCAGATAATTCTCTAACAGCAGATTCCAATGGCTCATCCCCAGCCTGAATGTGACCGGCTGATGAAGTGTCATATCTGCCATATTGCTTCCTTTTATCCTCATTCTTTTGCTAGAATCTTAAGTCCTGCAATTCCAACTACAAGAATCTCTTCAGGTGCGATAGTCTGCAAATGTGACATGCCCCAGTCTGCCATCTTGGCGTGACCACTGTTCATGCCATTGACCATCACCTATCAATTACTCGTTAAGATTCATTTACCAGCTTCCCTGTCATATGCTCTGGTGCAAGTTCCAGGCACTGAACATTGCGGAATGAATTCTTAATCTCTTTCTCCAGATATGCTTGGTCATCAGTGAATTTCTTTGTAAGCTCCGAACATATCTTAAGTGCTGTTTCTTCATCTTCCACAAGGTGGATTCTGCCAAAAGTGATAACGCTGGTGATGTTTAAAGCCCAGTCTCCCTCTTTGCGGAAGCCCTCGTTATAAACACAGTAGCTGGCTTTATCGCAGGATTTTATAGCATCAATCTTATGACCTGCCTTTGCTCCATGGAAATAGAGCTTACCATCCTCCTCGCAGTAATAATGATTGATTGGCATACCATATGGATAGCCATCGTCACCGATTACTGATAGCACACCTCTCTTGGTGCTTTTTAAAATATCAATACACTCAGCCTCTGATACCTGCTGTTTAAATCTACGCATTTTTCGAAACATACCTGACACCTCAATCCTTTGCTAAAATCTTAAGTCCTGCAATTCCTATCACAATCAGAATAACACATATCACCTGTGGAACCGACAGTTTTTCATGAAAAAGAAATACACCAAGCAACGTCGTTCCAAGGATTCCCATTCCAGTCCACATGGCATAGGCAGTTCCCAAAGGCAACTGTCTTAAAGCGATAGCTAAAAACACTGCACTTGCTATATAACCTACCCCTGTGATAATAGATGGAATCAGTACCGTAAATCCGTTAGACATTTTCATTGCCACAGCCCAGGTGATTTCCAACGCTCCGGCAATCAATAGATAAATCCATTTCATATAAAAACCTCCATATATTAAAATACGCCATTCCTCCACCTGCTAAGACCTAACGGTAAAGGAATGACG
>NZ_FOQF01000029.1 GCF_900113655.1 Pseudobutyrivibrio sp. OR37
CTCTCTATTCTTTTTTGTTGATGTTTAACAAAGAACCTTGATTTATCAAGCTTTGTTAAACTGTTTACAGTTACTTATATTGATCAAAATAGTGCATTACAGATATGAAGTTGGCTTCTTGGAGCCCTTTTCTGATGATTTTTGGTACAACAAAAAGAACGTCTTTGTTTTTTCTTTATGAAGGCCCTCTTGTCTCCCTAATCACCTACAGTAACTAACCTCTCATGTCTACCAGGATCACTGACCTCTGTCAGGTCCTAAATTCCTTCGTACTGCTTATCCGTAGTTGGGTGCTGCTCATGCTCCTCAGTCAGGGTCGTTGCCCTATAATAAATGTCAACGCAGCTACTAGCTCTACTTTGTTCTCTATATTTTGTCATTCCTGTATTCAGCACCAACTATTGGCGGACGCTTCCTGTTTACAAGTTTCTTTTTTGACTAGGCAGCGATTAGCTCGCTATTCCTATGGATATCCGTCATCATTTTGAATCTGTCATAATCCATACCTTTTGTTAATACCGCGTGAAATACGCGAATCAATTTGCAGCTTACGGCCATCATGGCTTGTCTGCGTTTCAGCGGATTCTTAACACGAGTAACATAATAATCATAGATTTCTCTAAATTCATGGTTCCTTGCTAGCAATGGCACCATTACTTGATAAAGAATTCTTCTCAGTTTACGTCTTCCTCGTTTACTGATTCTCGTTTTTCCTTTATGCTTTCCAGAACTTCTTTCCACTAGTTCTAGCCCAGCATACTTTTGGATTTGTTTTGGTGATTTAAAGCGTCTTATATCACCAACCTCAGCTATGAATCCTGCTATTGTTACAACTCCTACTCCTTTAATGGCGAGTAACTTCTCCACGTTTGATACTTTTCGAATTGCTTCTTCAAGTACCTTATTTATAGCTTCTAATTGCGAAGCCCATAAGCGATGCTCTTCAAGTAGCATAAAGAACTCACTTTTTGCACCGATGCCTCCTTCTAGTCCAATACTATTATGAGCCGCCTCAACCAGGGTCTCTGCCCTATCTTTACTTACTCCACGGCCTCGTTTTTTAGCATCTTTCCAGATTTGTTTAACACCGTCTACTCCAAGTGTAATGATATCTTGTGGCAAAGGCGCCTTTTCAAGAATCATTAAGCCACACACAGCATCATATCTTTTGTATAATCCCAGATACTCTGGGAAATGTATTGCAAGCCAGCGCTGAATTCTATTTGCAGAAATGTTATGCTGCTTCATAATTCTATCGCGGCTGTATACCAAATCTCTTATTTCGGCATAAATGCCTTCCGGTATATATGGCTCTGAATATCTACCATCTATAACCAATTTTGCAATTGTTTTTGGATCTTTAGCATCTGTTTTCTTTGGGCTGTTATCATCTAATTCCTTTATCTTTTTAACAGAGAATGGATTTACCATTACAAGCTTCTTTTGATGGTCTTTCAAATACTTTGCTAATGAAAACCAATAATGACCTGTTGGCTCACAGCCTACTAAAACTTTTGTCTTTTTATTATCAGCTTTTAATGTCTCTGTCCAGAAATTAAAGGAATTGAACCCTTCTAAGTCATTATGAAATACAAATACTTTTCTTGTTAACTCACGTCCTCGGTTGTCAAATGCTCTAGCGTAGTGAGTTTGGCTTCCTATATCCACACCAACAACTAATGTCTCATCTGTTACTTGTTCGATTTTTTCATTCTGTGTATAATTCATTTGGAACCTCCAGTGTTTTGATTGATTTGTTACATCCGCCAAGATGCATCTCAATCTTACCTTGAGGTTCTTTTTTATTCAATTGGTGTTATTTATGAATTACAGGAATGCTCCCTCTTAAGAGCCGAGATCCAGAAAACTGTGTTCTCTTAAGATTTATCAAACGCTTTAAATCATTTGATGTAATCCGAAAGATGGGAAAAACAAGGTTCTTAGAGAGCTATAAAGTATTAGTCAAAAAAACTACTGACAGATATGCTCTTTCCAAAGGTCTTGCAATCTATGAATTAGTAATAAATAGCGTAACTACTAGAGGTGAAAATCCACTATCATCTATTGTCCAAGAACAATGCGTTGATTTAGTCTCGACCGCTCAAACTGCAGCCGATGAAATCAACCTGCAGATGAGGATTATTGCAGAAACCATACCTGAGTATAAAATCCTTCATGACATGCCTGGTGTTGGCGATAGACTAGGCCCAATTATTCTTGCAGAAATAGGAGATATACGTCGTTTCCATAGCGGAAAAGCTTTAAATGCCTATGCAGGAAATGATGCCCCACCATATCAATCTGGGCAATTCGAGAGCCGAAACCGTCATATCTCTAAACGTGGCAATCCGGCTCTACGAAAAGCTTGTTTTGAGGTTATGCAAGCTCTCAAACTATCCAAACCTCAAAACGATCCTGTCTATCTTTTCATGATAAAGAAAGAACAGGAAGGAAAGCCTTATAACGTAGCTAAAATGGCTGCCGTTAATAAGTTCCTCAGAATTTACTACGCCCGTGCAATGGAGCTATACAAGTAAATTCAATATCATAATTATAAACTCATAATAAAGACCTGCATAGACAGGCCTTATTAAAGTCATGCTTTTTTCAAAAACTTAAACACATATTTCTTGTAAAAAAACGTTGACAAACATTAGCAAGATTTGTGATGTAATGACTTCAGGCAGTGTGGCGTAACTTGGCGACGTATTTGAAATATGGTGAAATACACTTTAGCTAACAAAAGTAAACTAAAATAAGCAATAGAAAATCAGTCCAATCTCAGCGAAATATTACGGTAAGAAGTAACTATTCATAGCATATTACCGTAGCATCACAAATCTCAAAGCCACAAAGCCCATTCGAGAGAAGAGAAATGAGCAGTGTTAGAAAGAAAAATAAGGTTAGTACTGCTTTGGAGAAGAGAAGTAGGCAGTGCTAGAGCAAAAAGTGAATCCAGCACTGCTTGGGAGTAGAAAAAAATATCACTTTTGAATTGTGTATTCCTTGCTGGATGTGGATTCTGTATAATTGAAAACAGTAAGATTAACAACTTCAAATTTGTCTGACTAAATGCAACATCGAAATATGTTTTGCTTTTACCTGTAAAAATTTGCATTAAGTTTAAGAATTTTGCATTTACTAAAAAAGTTACTACAAAAAAAGAAGTAATCGCCCACCCGTCAAAAGGTGCGATTACTTCAAAAGCCAACTGAATTCAATTCCCCAATAATATTAACTATTAGTAGCCTTTACATCAAGGTTAACCCCAACAGCAACTGCCTTCTCCTCAGTCATTCTGCGGTAGATGTTTGCAAGCAAAGCGCCTGAGATGTTGTGCCATACAGAGAAGATGGCGCCAGGTACTGTGGCCATTGCAAGATTAGGAAATGCTGTGGCTGCAAGAGAAGTTGCAAGTCCCGAGTTTTGCATTCCAATTTCAACAGAGAGTGCCTTCTTCTTAGCAAGTGGAAGTCTAAGGGCTTTTCCAAGAAGTAATCCGCAGCCATAACCAAGAAGATTATGAAGGATTACAACTACAAAGATTACAGCACCTGTTGTAAGAATCTGCTGTGAGTTGTGAGATACAACGGCTGCAACAATCAGTGTGATTGCCAGCACTGAAACAAGTGGAAGTGCTTCCTTTACCTTAGTAGTGAATTTTCCAAAGAAGTGGTTAATGACGAAGCCCAGTGCGATTGGAACGATTACTACCTTGATAATTGATAGGAACATAGCCAGCACATCAACAGATACTGTTGTGCGAAGGAATAAATATGTGATAACAGGTGTAAGCAGTGGAGCAAGAAGAGTGTTTACGCTAGTCATGCCAACTGATAAAGCTACATCACCTTCACTAAGATATGTGATGACGTTGCTGGATGTACCACCAGGGCAAGTTCCAACTAGAATAACACCTGCAAGAAGTCCAGCCTCAAGACCGAAGGTCTTTCCCAGTATAAATGCAAGCAGAGGCATTATTGTGAATTGGGCAATACAGCCAATAAGAATATCCTTTGGATGAGTGAATACTAAAACAAAATCTTCAGGCTTAATTGTAAGACCCATTCCAAACATTACTATCATAAGGAGATAGTTAATCCAACTAGTCTGAATCCAAAGGCATGTGCCTGGCTTAAAAAGAGCCAACGCTGCGACTACAAGTACAATGATAGCCATGTACTTTCCGATAAAGCTACTGATTTGTTTCATAACATAATTCCATCCTTTCTTATAAATAATAGTTTAGCGCTTTAAAGTGATAGCGTTATGAACAAGATAGCACTTGTTAAAATATTTTTCAATAAGTGTGGGACACATCTGTTGATATGGAAAATATTGTTAGTTATAATTTTTATAAGAATCAATTTTACAGAACATTTACAGTAGAAAGGTGTATATGAAGAAAACTCAAGGGATTTTACAGTACATATTTATTGTAGTTGGAGCCATAATGGCAAGTTTTGCAGTCGCACTGATTATATTGCCAAATGACGCCATTGATTATGGTACAGCAGGGGTTGCTATTATTATCAGCAAGCTTACTGGGCTTTCACTGGCGCCTCTTGTATTTTTAGTATTTATACCTTTTATAATAGCAGGACACGTAGTGCTTGGAAAAAGCTTCACTATCAAAGCTACATTAGGTTCTTTGACCTACACTTTGGGAATCCATTTTTTCGAGGAGATTCCCTTTGAGCTTAACACCGAGCATTTCCTTGCAGTTGCTTTTGGCGGGGCAATCCTTGGGGCAGGCCTATCCCTTATCCTTCGAAATGGTGGATGCATAGATGGTTCTGAGATATTAGCCAACATAGTTGTTAAACGCCTATCTGATAAAACAGGTCGAAATTACAGCATGACTCCCGTTTTGCTTGCATTCAATGCATTAGTTTATTTCACAGTGTTTTTCACGATAGATATGACAGCGGCATTGCTTAGTCTTTTGGTTTATGTGGTGGCTACCACTGTTATCGATCATTACACTGACCATTTCGAAGCAATCAAGCAGGTGACAATTATCACCCAGGATCCTGATAACATCATAAAGGATATCAAGGAAAAGCTAAACAAGACCTGTACAATCATGGATTCAAGAGGTGCTATTGCAGGAGAGAATAACACTCTTATCTGCTACATCAGCTATTTTGAATTACCAATTATGAAGGATATCATCTCTAATCATTCAGGAAGTTTTAGTACGGTATCTACTATCGACGAAATACTAAGATAACTTGATTTATTACTGGAGCTTATAAAGTAAATGAATAAAAGTACTGCGCGAAAAATCTTAGGGCTAAATGGAACCGAGGATGAAAGAGCAATAAAAAGGAAATACAGAAAGCTGATGCATGAACATCATCCTGATAATAGTGAGTCCGAGGATAGTGAGCTTGCAGCAAAGATAAATACAGCCTATGAGATGGTTATGAAGGACTTTGATGGGAGTGATGGTAAGCATCATAGTACCCCAAAGAAGCCTACAACTAAAAAATCTACCAAAATAAAAAACTGGAACGCCAAGGAAAATAAAAATGCATATTGTGTTAGGCCTATATTTCATGAGGTAGAAGATTATGATGGTAGCAGTATCGGAACTATAGAGATTGCCAGAGGTAAGTATGTGTGGTCAAAGGATGAGGAGTTTTCGTTATTTTTGAAGAGCTTGTACGAGACCAGTAAGGAGCTTATGGACAATGCAAGGCCTTCATTATTTTTTGAACCGCCAGCGGTAATTAAACAGAAATATCTGGCTGATATTACATATCTTCTAACAGGACAGTTTATTGATAGCAGCCTTACACTGAATGAATTGGCAGTAATGGATACCAGTGCCTATAAGATAGATGCAATGGTGGAGCTAGAGATGAATACACCTGTGCCAAAGCCAGGTACCGCGCTTTATCCTGCCGGTATATCAAAACATCGTTTATATTTACGAAACAAGGGTGGCGAGATATTAGGCTATCTTAGTTTTAAGGATGATAGGCTATATTATGTAATCATCCCTCTATTTGAGCAAAAGAAAGCTCAGGTAAAGATGGTAGTATCCGACACTCCAAAGTCTACCAGATACGGCAAAAAGTATGCAGACATAGATTTGTGGATAAAGATTATAGAGGACCAAAACTCAGCAATTGATAACACTAACCGTAAGATAGATGAGTTGCTGGAAAAATATGCAAAAGAAGGGCTGTAAATTGCAGCCCTTCTAAATTTTTTATATCTTGAGCTTTTCCATCTTTTGTTTGATATATCATCAATACCAACCAAAATGTTATAGCCTTTATTATACTTGAGGTCTTTATCTTGAACATGTAATGATGTAAAGTAAAAAGAGGGTTAAGGGAGAAGCTACAATGGAGGATAATGATGAAAAAAGGTTCATTAGAGGTAGTATGTTGGTTTATAATAGATTTAATAACGATAGTACTTGCTTGCATGTTTTCAAGCCATAAGGCTAATCTATGGGTGGTGGCAATTGGCGTTGTAGGATTTAGTATGTATAGCATATTTAAATCATACAAAACTCCTGGATATCTGCCAAATACACTAGCCATCCCTGAGAATAATCGTAAGCCGGTATATGATTATATTAGAATTATCGCCGTAGTTTTTATCATAAGCGTTCATATACTTGGACCTGATTGGGAAAATACTAAAGGCATGGAAAATACCATTATCTATCATGTGCTAAACTACATTCGCTGTTTCACAGGTGTCAGTGGTGATTGCCTTTTTATTATGATTTCTGGTGCATTGCTATTAGGCTTTAAGGAAGAGCCTGTATTAACCTTTTATAGAAAAAGATTAACTAAGGTTGCGATTCCACTTATCATATATTATCTATTTTATCTCTGGCAGTATGATGCTATGGGCGGACTCAGTGTATTGCAGGTAATCAAAAAGATTATCACAGCAGATTATGCAGGGGCAAATGTATACCATTTTTGGCTTATATATATCATTATTTCCTTGTATGTGATAGTACCGTTTTTACGATATATGCTAAAGGATATGCCATACAAGGTTCTCACATCCCTTGTGGCAGTGCTGTTTATATATTATTTACTTACAAGGTTTATTATCAACGAAAGTGCAATGCCAATGCATTTTAGTTTTTGGCTTATGATGTTTATTATGGGCTATTGGTATGGTAGGAGTGAAACCAGAAAATACGATAATATTGCCATAGTAGTAGGCTTACTTGCAGCAATTCTCTTTGGAATATATCTTAAATTGCGAACAGGCTTGCCTGATGATTTAGACGGTGAATATCCATTTTTGATTCCTGCATCTATAGGGATAATGGCTATATTTTTCAAGCTACAGGAAAAGTTAAAAAACATCTATCTAGTCAGAGTTATAAGTAAGTATAGCTATGGAATAATCTTAGTTCACATGCTTGTAATTAATTTTGCTGTTAAGCTATATATATACAAATATTTTAGCGCTCTATATTATCAAGGGCTTGGATTTGTTTTAATAGTATTAATAACCTTAATAGGCTCACTAATTACGGCCTATTTCATAGATAATATATTTGTAAATCCAATTACGGCATTGTCAGGTAGAGATTTCAAACAAAGAAGGTGAGGGGTAATTATGAAAAGAAGACTATTAGCAGTAATTATTTCTTGTATGGTGCTAGCAACTACTGCCTGTGGGGGAACAAGTAGTGCAGATAGTGCAGCAACACTTGAAGGCGCTACTAATTCATTTATGGCAAAGGATGCAGTTGGGTTTGAAGAAACCGCAGCAGAATCCTATGACATGGATACTAATACCACCACGGATGCAGGTGGAGAGGAAGTAGACCTATCCGAATACGATACCAGCAGAAAACTAGTATATAATTCTAATATAAGGCTAGAAACTAAGAAGTTTGATGATGACCTTGCCAGGGTAAAAGCACTTGTCACTGAAAATGGAGGTTATTTAGAAAATAATTCCACCTATGGTAATGCAGAATATGGCAGCCGTAGTGCAAGCATGATAGCCCGCATTCCTGCTGATAAGTATCAAGCATTTATGTCTAGCGTGGGGGATGTAGGCTCAGTAACATCTAAGAGCGAAAGTGTGGATGATATTACATCAAGCTATGTTGATGTGCAGGCAAGATTAAAGAGCCTCAATACAAAGCTTGCCCGCCTTCAGGAGCTTGAGGCTAACGCAGAAAATGTGACAGAGCTTCTTGAAATAGAAGATAGAATAAACGATGTTCAGTATCAGATTGAAAGTTACACAGCTCAGAAGAAGGCCTATGACGACCAGATAGATTACAGTACAGTTTCAATCGATATTGAAGAGGTGGCAACCTATTCCGAGGTGAAGGCGGATAGTGCATGGAATCGTTTCGCAGAAGCCTTTGAGGGTTCCTTCGCAGGATTTATTACGTTCCTGCAAAATCTTGTGATTGGATTAATATATATACTGCCATACATTATTATAATATTAGTAGTGGTGGTGATTATAATTAGAATCCATAAAAAGAGAAAGAACAAAAAGGAAAAGCAAAATAAAGAAGTACAAACTAAATAAGAAAAGTAAAGAACCCGCGGGTGGCTGAAGCCCGCGGGTTCTTTGAAGGGAGAAAATATATGAACGGTCCGAATGACCTAGTAATAATCTTTTAAAAGCAACAACATATATTGCACAACAGATTCAATAATAACATACTTACGCACCATCTGGTAACCCCTGAATAAGGTCTGGAGTAACCGTAGCCTGCGCCAGTGGTGTTGTACCAACTGCTTCCAAAGTCTATGCTTTGCTGAAACTGTCTATATCTAAAGTTGCTAGGCTCTAAAGCAATGGCACGAGAAATGTATTCTCTTGCATCGTTTAGATTACCAAGTCCCTGTGAAGCAACGGCAGCGAAGAAATACCACTGTCCGTTTCGTCCGCTATCAGGGATGGAATTAAGCACATTTAATGCCTGCCCAAACTGTCTTGCGTTGATATAATTAGCTGCGGCCTGCATCTCCATAGATGAATTACCTGCTGTGGAATTGTAATTGTTGTAGCCAAATCCACTAGAATAGCTTCCGTTTTGGCGCTCATCCATGATTTGATTATATGCAGCCTGTATCTCTTTGAATTTTTCTTCCGCCTGTGCCTTATTAGGATTGTTAATGTTGGCATCAGGATGATACTTGCGGCTAAGATTACGATATGCTTTTTTGATTTCCTCGTCAGAGGCGCCTCTATTAACGCCTAAGACACTATAAGGATCAATCATTAAGGCTTCTCCTTTGGAGTGTTTTTCTTCTCTTTAATCTGCAGATATTCATATTTAGTCCATACACCAGAATAAATGATGTTTCTTAAAATATCTACATTTTCAACTATAGGCAATCGCTCAAAGCCTTTGGCACATTCTGCCATGAGAGATGTAAGATTAATTCTTACAAATGTCTCATATTCCTTTGGCGACTCATTTTTCATATATAGAAGAGGATTGTAGCTACCACGCTTTTCATCCTTCTTTAAATCTTCATAAGCATCCAAAATGTAAATGAATTTACCCATGTGAAAGCCCATGCAATGGAGAGTCTTTCCCCAATTATCGTCCTTCCAGTTCATGAGAGTGCCAAGCATCTCTCCAGTGTAGCTGGAAATTATATCGATGTTGCTTTCGTTTGCAGCCTCTGCCAGGGAAAGATTTTTAATATATTCTTCGATGGCAGCCACCTGTCTAGGGTATCTGTCTTTTATAAGAACATACTCCTTTTTCAGGCTATCTGCGGCAATTTTTGCAAGCCTTGAGTTGTCATCAATGTAATTGTCCATCAGACTGTAATATGACAGGATGATATCCATGTCAGCGGCGTATTTAATGGCTTCACTTTCAAAAAATGGCTTTTTCTTGAAAGGATGAATGACACACCAGTGATTGTCCTGTGACAAATCAGGCTCGTAAAGACTTTGCAGTAAAATAGCCAAAAAGCACAAATCATAATTAAGAAGCATCTGCCCCTTAAAGCCTGCAGTCTTTCCAAGTGAATGACATAATCCACAGTAAAATTGTCTGTATTTATTTTTGTCTTCTTCTGATAGCTGTTTTAAATCAGCGTTAATGTATCCAAACAAGATTACACCTTTTTAATAAATACTGTATGACATTTACTACATGTTACCTGAATCTTACCACGTCCCTTTGGGGCGCGAAGCTTCTGTTTGCAGCTAGGGCATTTGAAGATTGCGTATACCTTGCGCTGATTATAATCAGCCTTGGCCTTGTTAAAAAACGCCATAAGCTTTGCAGATAAAACAGAAAGCTTTCTTCGAATACCTGCGGTCTTTTCTAAGAATTTAGCGTTTTCATAGTAGCGCTTTTGATAGTTCTTAGAAAGCATACGCCAGAAGCTGTATAGGAGACAAGCCATGGCAAGCAGATAACAAATATTTGAATGTGTAATCATAGTGAGAAGCATCAGGATAAGTGCTAACCAGGTAACAGCTCTGCCTAAGGCATCCACACCTGTGCGTCCACTAAAAAATTTTGCCATGCGATATCTGAAATCGTTCATACCGGCCTCCTGTTAGGTAAAAACTCTAGTTGCACTTTATACGGAAATTAGCTCATCGTCAACACTTTGAAGGGTTATTTTAGAAAAGTTTAAGAATTGATTTATAATGCTTGAAAAAAGTCTATAGTTAGTGTAAACTAACTATAGTTTATACAGTTGCACAGGAGTAAGAAGTGTGATAACCTATACATTGTAAGTGGGTTGTGTGCAATTGAAATAATTGATCCATTTATACAGGAGGAAAACATTTTGAGAACTTTTGTTAATGAGTCAGCAGAAAATTATTTAGAGACTATTCTAGTTCTTAGCAAGAAATTGCCAGTTGTTAGATCTGTTGATGTTGCCAACGAACTAAATTTTAAAAAGTCATCTGTTAGTATAGCAATGAAGAATCTTAGAGAAAAGAATCAAATCACAGTTACAGATGCAGGATACATATATCTTACAGAAGAGGGTAAGGAAATCGCAGAGATGATTCTTGAAAGACACGAGTTTTTTACAGACATTCTTGTGAAGCTTGGTGTTGATGAGGAAATCGCTGCTGAAGATGCTTGTAGAATTGAGCACGTAATCAGCAAGGAAAGCTTTAAGGCCTTAAGAGATTACGTTGAAAGAGTATCAAAGTAAATTAGCGTTGAAACTATTCCAGCCCTGTATGGGGCTGGTTTTTCATGTTATGGAACGAGAGGTAAAAGTGATGGATGTTATGGAAACCGAACAGAGAGATATAATTATTCAGCAGCTTCGTGAATCAGGCTGTCGTATTACTAAACAGCGTCTTACCATTTTGGATATCATTTTAAATAGCGATCCATCATGTGTTAAAGAGATTTACCGCGAGGCTGTAAAGATTGATAAAAATATAGGAAGCGCCACCGTTTACAGAATGGTTAATACATTAGAAGAAATTGGCGTAATCAATCGCAAAAACATGTATCAGGTAGACTGCACCAACTGTGCAAATCTTTGTGAGGATGCAGATTGCGACGAAAGCTGTCCTGGTGGTAGCTGCGCAGCCTGCGAGACCAATGTGGTAGTCACACTGGATGACGACACAAAGCTTGTTATTGGCCGAAACGAGCTCACCAAGCTTTTGGAGGCAGGATTACATGCCACAGGCCGTGTAGAATCAGGCAAGAAGATTGCCAGATTGGCTATGTAGGATATTGAATAAATTTATGTTCTGATGTATCATAAAAGGGTTGCTAGTAGGTACTGGCAGCCCTAGTTTTGTATTAAGAAGAGGAGATATAAAATGACTCAGTCACGTACACACAACTGTAACGAGCTCCGTCTTGCAGATGCAGGTAAGGAAGTTACGTTAGTTGGATGGTTTGAAAACATCAGAAAAGTGTCAAAGAATCTTGGATTCGTTATCCTTCGTGATTTTTATGGCACTACACAGATAGTCGTAGAGACAGAAGAAATGATGGCTGTCATTGATTCTGTAAATAAGGAATCTACAATTTCAGTTACTGGTACAGTTCGCGAGCGTTCATCTAAGAACACAGAGCTTCCTACTGGTGAAATCGAAGTAGTTCCTACATCAATCGAAATACTTGGAAAGTGTACTCACAACGAGCTTCCATTTGAAATCAATCGTTCAAAAGAAGCAGATGAGAATACACGTTTAAAATATCGTTATCTTGACCTTCGTAATCCAGAGGTTAAGAGCAAAATCGTTCTTAGAAGCAAAATCGTTGCAGAGTTAAGAGCAGCTATGATTGCACATGATTTCATGGAAATCACAACACCAATCCTTACATGCTCTTCACCAGAGGGTGCACGTGATTACCTTGTACCAGCTCGTAATCATCCTGGTAAGTTCTATGCACTTCCACAGGCACCACAGCAGTTCAAGCAGATCCTTATGGCATCAGGTTTTGATAGATATTTCCAGATTGCACCTTGCTTCCGTGATGAGGATGCACGTGCTGATCGTTCTCCAGGAGAGTTCTACCAGCTTGATATGGAGATGGCATTTGCTTCACAGGAAGATGTCTTCGCGGTAGTAGAAGATGTACTTCCACCAATCTTTGCTAAGTACGGCGTATATAAAACAGCTTCAACAGCTCCATTCGTACGCATTCCATACCTTGAGTCTATGGATAAATATGGTTCAGACAAGCCAGATCTTCGTATCGACCTTGTACTTCAGGATGCTACAGATGTTATGGCTGATTGCGGCTTTGGTCCATTCGAGGGCAATGTAGTTAAGGCTATCGTTGTTGATAATCTTACAGCTACACGTAAGCAGATTGATGCTATGATCGCTGAAGTAGAAGTTGCTACAGCTCAGAAGACATACTGGTTCAAGCTTGACGAAAACGGAGAGCTTGTTGGTGGTATCGCTAAGTTCCTTCAAGAGCGAAAAGCTGCTGTTATCGAAAAGCTTGGTCTTAAGCCTGGCGATTTCGTTGGTCTTGCTGCAGGTCCACTTCTTGTTGCTCAAAAGACAGCTGGTGTATTCAGAAAGCTTCTTGGTGCAGCAGCAGAAGGTCACATGAAGAAGGACACATACGAGTTCTGTTGGATCGTTGATTTCCCAATGTACGAAATCGGCGAGGAGTCAGGAGAGCTTGAGTTCTGCCACAACCCATTCTCAATGCCACAGGGCGGTAAGGAAGCACTTCAGACTAAAGAGCCACTTGATATCCTTGCATACCAGTACGATTTAGTATGTAACGGTGTAGAGCTTTCATCAGGTGCTATTCGTAACCACGATCCTGAAATCATGATCGAAGCATTCAAGCTTGTAGGTCTTGGTGAGGATGATGTTAAGGCTAAATTCCCAGCTATGTACAATGCATTCACTTATGGTGCACCACCACACGGCGGTATCGCTCCTGGTGTAGACCGTATGATTATGCTTATCGCTGGCGAGGAATCAATCCGTGAGATTATTCCATTCCCAATGAATAAGAACGCACAGGATATTATGATGGATGCACCTGCTACTGTAGATCAGAAGCAGCTTGACGATGTTCACATCGCTATCGTAATGCCAGAAGAAGATAAATAATATTAATATAATAAGAGCCTAGTTATGTTATCAAGCTCTAGTATTGCTCAGTGAAGAAACTTATCACCAGAGCAATACAAGTACTTGAAAGCTACTAGGCTCTTTTTTACTTACATATTATAATTTTTAGAAGAACCAATACCAAAACAAGTAATCCAGGGCTTTTCGTCTATGTGGCCTGCGATAAAAATTGGAAGATATTGGCTGAATTTTATCATAAGAAGTCTGGGAAGCCGCAAGTTACCGTTGGCTTGCGATAAAAATTGGAAGATATTGGCTGAATTTTATCGCAAGAAGTCTGGGAAGCCGCAAGTCACTGTTGGCTTGTGATAAAAATTGGAAGATATTGGCTGAATTTTATCGCAAGAAGTCTGGGAAGCCGCAAGCTACCGTTGGCCTGCGATAAATGAGGTGGAGTTGAGGCAAGATTATAAAAAATAAAAAAAAGCACTCGAATCATCGAGTGCTTTTAGCAGTTCCTAGCGGAATCGAACCGCTGTTTTCGCCGTGAGAGGGCGACGTCTTAACCGCTTGACCAAGGAACCATGTTCGCTGTTTTCTTTTGTGTTTGCCTCAGCAACGAAGATAATATTACAGTATAAAACACATTATGTCAACAACTTTTTTACATTTTTTTTCAATAGTTACTTTTGGGCAAATATATGATAAAATCTTACTTGCTTTTAAGAGAATAAATACTAATTATTAGGAGGAAAATAAAATGTTACCAGAGCAGTCAATTGAATTTAGATATGACACACAGCTTCTTATTGAAGGAGAGGATCTTGATGAGGATGCAATCAACGATTACATCACAGAGAACTTTGTAGGTGATAGCCTTCTTGCAGTAGGTGATGAGGAGCTTATCAAGATTCACTATCATACAAACGAGCCATGGAAGGTACTTGAGTATTGCCGTACACTTGGCGAAATCTACGATATCGTAGTAGAAGATATGGATAGACAGGCTAGAGGTCTTCAGGGCTAGCAGTTATTTTTTACAATTAGGAGTTTTATGAATAAAGATAGTTTTGTCCTTCGCGGAGGCATTGCCTTTTCGGAGGGAAGTAAAAGTATAGTTACATATAGCAATGGCTATGTGGTTTGTGTGGACGGCATCTGTAAGGGTGCCTTTTCCAAACTTCCAGACCAGTACAAGGATTTACCAGTATATGATTATGGCGATAAGCTAATCATTCCAGGAATGACTGATTTGCATGTTCATGCGCCTCAGTATACCTTCCGTGGAATCGGTATGGATGAGGAGCTTTTGGAGTGGCTTAGCAAATACACATTCCCAGAGGAAGCAAAGTATGCGGATTTGGCATACGCCCGTAAGGCCTATGAATATTTCTCAGAGGATTTACGCCGTTGCTTTACCACACGTGCAGTTGTATTTGCCACACTTCACAATGAAGCTACCATAGAGCTTATGGATCAGCTTGAAAAGACAGGCATGATTACCTACGTTGGTAAGGTAAACATGGATAGAAATGGTGGCGTCGGACTTGAAGAGGAAGATGCAGCTGCATCTCTTAAGGCTACCGTAGAATGGTTAGAAGCTATTAAGGGCAGATATAAAAACACCATGCCAATCCTTACACCTAGGTTCATTCCATCATGCTCAGATGATTTGATGAAGGGACTTGGCGAAATGTCAGCTGAAAGAGGTCTTAGAATTCAGTCACATCTTTCAGAAAATAAGTCCGAGGTTGCCTGGGTAAAGGAGCTTGTTCCTGAATCTACCAGCTATGCAAATGCATACGAAATTTTCGATACAATGGGCTCAGCCGAGCTTCCTACAATAATGGCACATTGTGTATATTCTGATGAGGAAGAAATGAGAATCCTCAAGGAGCATGGAGCATATATTGCTCACTGCGCAGATTCAAATATGAACCTTACATCAGGTATCGCACCAATACGTAAGTTTATGGATGCCGGAATCAACATTGGTCTTGGTACTGATGTGGCGGCAGGTTCATCTATGAACATGATTAAGACAATGCTTATTTCTCTTCAGGCGTCAAAGATGTACTACCGTTTAGTAGATACTAATGTAAAGCCATTATCCTTTGAGGAAATGTTCTATCTGGCTACAATGGGTGGAGGAAGCTACTTTGGCAAGGTTGGAACATTCAAGGATGGATACGATTTCGACGCCGTTGTAATAGATGATAGCAAGATGTTTTCAATGCGAGATATGTCTATTAGAGAAAGAATCGAGCGTATGGTCTATAACGATGCTGATGCTATTATTACCGATAAATACGTACGCGGTAACAATATATATTCAAATGTAAAATAGTCTAGAGAGTAGTCATTTTTGGCTACTCTTTTTTTGTACGCAAATTTCGATACGGGTGAGGATTTGTACACATTTATTTAACATTTGTCACACAATTATTTCCGAAAAAAATAGTAAAATTTACGCTGAGGGGTGTGAAAAGTAAAGGAGGCAAATATGGGCGAGAAGACAAAAAAAGCCACGAAACCAGCTAAAAGCACTATAGCTGTTAAAGACAGTATTAAGACTAAGCTGATATTATTGATGGCAGCATTAGTGGCAGTACCGTTATTGATTGCCATTATTGTTAGCTACAATAGCTCTACAAGTAAGGCAAAAGAAGATGCTTTGCAATTGTTGAATTCAAACGCTCGTCTTGTGGAGTCCATGTTTTCAGAGATGGTTGAGAAGAATACTTCATTGCTAGAAACTATTGCTACGGCTCCCAGCACTATTGCCTTCATTGAAACCTATGGAACTGAAGGTCAAGCAGTTCCGGATGCAGCAATGCTTGCGCAGATGGATGCTCTTAACGAATATATGAATGATGGTAATATTAACATCATTATTTCAACGACAACTGGTGATCAATTAGTTAGAGCTGATAGAAATGAATTAACAAATATAGCTGACAGAGAATATTTCCAGCAGGCGATTAACACAGGAAAGCCAGCAGTATCTGATGTCGTTGTAAGTAAAGCGGTTGGAAATCGAATCACTATTATTTGCGTCCCTGTTTATAATGAAGCCCATACACAGATAATCGGAACAGTTCAGCGAAGCTTCGATTTAAATGTTTTACATGAATTTTTGGCAGCAAACATTAGCGATGGCTTTATCGCAGATACAAAGGGTATGATGGTAGCTCATGCTCAGTTTGAAATTACACCTGAAGATGAGTATGACTTAAGCGGATATGAATTCATGACATCCTCAGATTCGAGCGGTCTTATTACATCTTCATTTGACGGGGAACTTACCTATATGTCTTGGGTAAAAGAACCAGCTAGTGGATATTATGTAGCGGTATCACAGAAGAATAGCGAAATCATGGCGTCAGCTATAAAAGCCGCACTTTTAGTAGTAGCAATCGGAACGATTTTATTGATTTTAGGCGTTGTAATTGCCATCCTTGTTGCTACAAGCTTCACAAAACCAATTGTTGCGGTTACAAATACAGTTACCCTTCTTGCTGACGGTAGATTTAAGAAAATTGAAGGTTATACAAAGCGCAAGGATGAATTTGGCGAGATTGTGCGAAGTACGAATTCAGTTATAGATAAGCTGCGAGACATTGTGAATGCTATCAAGCAATCGGCTTCAACAGTCACAACGTCCTCTGAAGATTTGGCAGATATGGCAAATCAGATTGCTGCCACAACAGACACAGTAGCAAACGCAGTACAGGAGATTGCTACTGGCGCTGTTCAGCAGGCTGAAGAAATCCAGGAGGCTGCTGAAAACGTTGGTAAGATTACTGATGCCGTAGGCGGTGTTCAGAATTCTACTGATAATGTAGAGAGTCTGGCAGGCAAGATGAAAGAAGCTTCTCAGGCTTCTAGTAAGTCCCTCATCAATCTTAAGGATTCAAGTAGCGATATGACCGAAAAGATTGAAGAGATTGCAAGAACCATTTCTGCAACACAAAATGCGGTTGCAAATATTAATGATAGAGTAGAAGGCATTTCGGGAATCGCATCCCAGACTAATTTGCTTTCACTGAATGCTTCAATCGAGGCAGCCCGTGCAGGTGAAGCTGGTAAGGGCTTTGCTGTAGTTGCTGAGGAAATCAGAAAACTGGCAGATGATTCCGATAGCATGGCACAGGCAATTCGAGTTGAGATGGATGAGCTTCTGAGGCAGGCCGAGGCGGCGGTTGCAGCTGCAAATCTTGTTAAACAGGGCAATTTGGAGCAGCAGGAAGCTATCGGCGGAACGCTTGAGTCTGTAAACGGAATGTTGGAAGATATCAATGGTACTGTAGTAGGTATCAGAGATATTGCTGGTGGCGCATCTACCTGCGTTACATCTAATGATGTAGTATCTGATGCAATGTCTTCTCTTTCAGCTATTTCAGAAGAGAATGCAGCTAGCTCGGAAACCACAGGCGCTTCCGTTCAGGAGCTTTCAGCAACAGTTTCAAGTCTTGCAAATTCTGCAGATGATTTGAAGGAAATTGCTCAAAAACTAAATGAAGAAATGCTGTTCTTCAAGGATGATAAAGAGGTTAACCCAGAGGCTGAATAAAGGAGTTTAAAATAGGGGGCTAGCTTGTTATGTTAGCCCTCTTTTTTAATATTTTACAGTGATGTTAGGATTGTTTTCGAAGGTTAGACAAACCTAATGTCAAGTTTACAAATCTATACAGATTGCCCAATTTGTATCTTATATTTTTGTGTAAAAAGTTTAAAATGAGGGCTATCAAAAGAAAGAATAGGAGGTGTTTTCTTGACTTTAGCAGAAAAGCTTGTAGAAGAGCTTAATTGTGAAGAGGTATTTCGAATGCACATTGGTGGCTATGAAATCCCGGTCATGGAATCAGTTGTAGTTACTTGGATTATCATGGCTGTGCTTATTCTCTTGGCAATTTTCTTGACTACGGGACTAAAGACACAAAACATCAGTAAAAAGCAGGCTTTTGCAGAGCTTATTTACGAAAAACTAAATGCTATTGTTGGAGCCACTTTAGGTGAAGAAGGAAAAGCTTATACTGGTTATTTGGTTACAGTACTTTTATACATTGGTTTATCCAACATAATAGGTCTATTTGGTTTTAAGTCACCAACCAAAGATGTTAATGTTACAGCAGCACTTGCTCTTATGAGCATTATCTTAGTTGAGGCTGCTGGTATTTATCAGCTTGGTGTTAAAAAATGGCTACACAAATTCGTAGAGCCAGTTGCAATCGTAACACCATTCAACATCCTTGATGTATTTACCCGTCCATTGTCTTTGTGCATGCGACTTTTTGGTAATGTACTTGGTGCATTTGTTATCATGGAATTACTTAAGATTGTAGTTCCACCAGTTATTCCAGCCGTATTCAGTCTCTACTTTGATTTATTCGATGGACTGTTACAGGCATACGTATTCGTATTCTTAACTTCTTTGTACATCAAGGAAGCTATTGAATAATCGTACTAAAAGAAATTTTATTTATTAACTAATTTAATGAGTTTGTCAGCGTAACAAACAGACTTAGGAGGAAAAATTTATGAACACTTTAATTGCAGTTGGAGCAGGTATTGCAGTAGTAACAGGTCTTGGTGCTGGTATTGGTATCGGTATCGCAACAGGTAAGGCATGCGAAGGTATTGCTCGTCAGCCAGAAGCAGAGAGTAAGATTCAGAAGAACCTCATTTTAGGTTGTGCCCTTGCAGAAGCAACAGCCATCTATGGTTTCGTTATCGCTCTTATGATTATGTTCGTATTGTAAAAAGCATTTTATATTTTATAAATATAAGGATAGGTAATATATATGATTAATATTTCATTTTGGAGTATTCTCTGGACAGTAGTCAATCTTCTTATCCTGTTTGTAGCTTTCAGAATCTTCTTCTTTAAGCCAATTGCCAATATCATTGCAAAGCGCCAGGAAGAAGCAAATGAGGTTTATGCAAAAGCTACAGCAAAGGAAACTGAAGCTAATGAGCTTGCTGCACAGTATGAACAGAAGGTTGCAGAGGCTGAGACAGAGAAGAAGCAGATTATAGCTGATGCAAGAAAATCAGCAGATGGTCAATATCAGAAGATTGTTGCTGAGGCTAAGGCTAATGCGTCAGAGATTAAAACAGCAGCAGCTACAGAGGCAAATCGCGAGAAAGAGCAGATTATTGCCAGTGCTAAGAAAGAAATTGCAGACATTATTGTTGATGCAACTACAAAGGTCGTTGGTGGTCAGACAGGCGCTGAAGTTGATAGCAGTTTGTTTGATGAGTTTATCGGTAAAGCAGGTGAGTAAAAGTGACAGAGAAAACATTAGAATATGCACACAGTTTGCATAGTATAGCTAATGCAGAAGTTTTTTTGCAGTCTGCCGCTTCTATTCTTGAAGCTGTGCCTGCAGTTGGCGAAGAGCTACGAAATCCTACAGTGGAGCTTGCAAAAAAGTGTATCGTTGTAGATAGCATCTTCCCACATGAAATTAGAAACTTCTTGAAGCTTCTATGTTCAAACGGAGATTTTGATTTATTTTATGAAATTAAAGAATCCTTTGAAGATAGCCAGAGGGCTAAATCAGAGGTTGTAGAAAAGGCAAAGCTTAGATACGTTACAGCTCCATCAGACGAACAGCTTGCTGGAATTAAGAAATTCCTTGTTAAGGAAACAGGCAATGCTGATATCGAAATTAATCTTGTAAGTGATCCATCTATCAAGAGCGGTTTCATTCTTTCAGTTGGAACAAAGGAGTACGACTGGAGTGAGCAGGGCCGTATCAAGCAGTTGGCCACAAAAATCGACGCAGCAGTTGGTATTTCATCAGTTGATGAAAGCATCCTTTCAATTTTGAAGGCTAGCGTTGATGAATTTGAATTAGAGATTAAGGATAACGAAGTTGGTATTGTAACATGGGTTGGTGATGGTATCGCCAATATCGATGGTATCGACCATGCCTTCTACGGTGAAATCGTTATCTTTGATTGTGGTGTCAAGGGCATGGTTCAGGATGTTCGACGCGATGAAATCGGTGTTATCCTATTTGGCCGTGACACAGAGATTAAAGAGGGTACACGTGTTGTTCGTACAGGCAAGATGGCTGGTATACCAGTAGGTAACGGCTTCCTTGGACGTATCGTTGATGCACTTGGTTCTCCTCTTGATGGAGCTGGAGAAATCGATGCAGATGGTTACAGACCAATCGAGTGCCCAGCACCAAGCATCGTTGATAGAAAATCCGTTAGTGTTCCTATGGAAACAGGACTTCTTTCAATCGATTCAATGTTCCCAATCGGCCGTGGTCAGCGTGAGCTTATCATCGGCGATAGACAGACAGGTAAGACATCAATCGCCACTGATACAATCATCAATCAGAAGGGTAAGGA
Source organism: Pseudobutyrivibrio sp. OR37 (assembly GCF_900113655.1). GTDB lineage: Bacteria > Bacillota > Clostridia > Lachnospirales > Lachnospiraceae > Pseudobutyrivibrio. The sequence goes on from NZ_FOQF01000029.1 coordinate 20,884, forward strand.
TGTTGTCTGTGTTTATGTTGCAATCGGTCAGAAGGCTTCTACCGTTGCAAAGCTTGTAAACACATTAAAAGAACACGGCGCTATGGATTATACAATCATCGTAAATGCTACTGCATCTGATTCAGCATCATTGCAGTACATCGCTCCTTACGCTGGTACAGCGCTTGCAGAATTCTTCATGTATTCAGGCAAGGATGTACTTATCGTTTATGATGATTTATCAAAGCATGCCGTTGCATATCGTGCTATTTCACTTCTTCTTGAGCGTTCTCCAGGACGTGAGGCATACCCTGGTGATGTATTCTACTTACACTCAAGATTGCTAGAGCGAAGCGCACGAATCACAGATGAAGCAGGAGGCGGTTCAATCACAGCCCTTCCAATCATTGAAACACAGGCTGGTGACTTATCAGCTTATATTCCTACAAATGTTATTTCCATCACAGATGGTCAGATATTCCTTGAGTCAGAGCTTTTCAATGCTGGTCAGCGCCCAGCGGTAAACGTAGGTCTTTCAGTTTCCCGTGTAGGTGGTGCCGCGCAGACAAAGGCTATGAAGAAGGCAGCAGGTTCTGTTCGTATCGACCTTGCTCAGTATCGTGAAATGGAAGTATTCACTCAGTTCTCATCAGACCTTGATGATGCAACTAAGAAGCAGCTTGCTCATGGACGAGCTCTTATGGAGCTTTTGAAGCAGCCACTTTCACGTCCATTCTCAATGGCAGAGCAGGTAATCATTTTGGTATCTGCTAACGCACACATCTTCAGTGATGTAGCGCTTTCAGATATCAAGAAGTTCAGAACAGATATGCTGAATTTCTTCAAGACAGAGCACTCAGATATCATCAGCCAGCTGGAATCATCAAAGGATTTATCAGATGGCATAAAGGCTGCAATCATTGATGCCGCTACTGAATTTAAGAAGAATCAGGAGTAATCTATGGCTAGTACAAAGGAAATCCAAAATAGAATAAATAGTATTCAGGATACCATGAAGATTACTAGAGCCATGTACATGATGTCTTCAATGAAGCTGAGAAAGGCAAGAAAGAAGCTGGAAGAGACTGAGCCATTTTTCAAGGGTACTCAGATCGGACTGGCAGAATGCCTGGCTCATTTCCCAGATATCAGACATATCTATTTTGATAACCGAGTAGAAGATGATAATGAATCCATGAAAAAGCATGGAATCATCGTCTTCACAGGCGATAAAGGAATGGCAGGTGCTTACAACCACAACGCCATCAAGCTTGCGGTTGATCGTGTAAAAGGTATAGCTGATGGAGATGATTGTACGCTGTTTGTTGTTGGTGAGGTTGGACGTTCATTCTTCTTGAACGGTGGATACAAGGTTGACGAGAATTTCAGATTTTCATCAAACAATCCTTCCATGCACCGCGCCAGAGTAATGGCATCATACATGATTGATTTGTACAACAAGGGTGAGCTTGACAGGATAGATGTGGTCTACACAAAGATGCTTAACTCAATCACTGAGGAGGTATGTGTAGAACGTCTACTTCCACTTAAGACACATAAGTTTATCAAGGAACAGGCAGAGGAAATCGCAGCTGATTCCGAGGGCGTAAGTAAAGCCGCCCGAGAGATGAAGGAAGGCATCAAGCATGTTCACTCCATCAACAGCTACGAAATGGAGGCTATATCTCAAGGAGATAATTTCATTCCATTTTATCCTTCTGTTTCGGTTGTCCTAGAGAAGCTTGTACAAAATCATTTTACAGCCTTCTGCTATGGAGCTTTAGTAGAATGTTCAGCCAGTGAGGAAAACGCCAGAATGATGGCCATGCAATCTGCAACTGATAATGCGGAGGCAATTCTTCATGATTTATCTATAGAATACAACAGAGTGCGTCAGGCCCAGATTACACAGGAAATTACCGAGGTAATCGGTGGTGCCAAGGCACTTAAGAAAAAGAAAGAGAAAAAGAAATTACAGAACAAATAATTATTTTCGAGCACCGTTGCTTGGAAATGAGAGGTGAAACTATATGTCACAATTAAAAGGAAAAATCGTACAGGTTTCAGGACCTGTAGTCGATGTGGAATTCAGAAGCAATGACTTACCTGCAATCAGAGATGCATTGTATGTAATGGTTGGTGACGAAAAGCGAGTTATGGAGGTCAGTCAGCACATTGGCTTCAATGTTGTTAGATGTATCATGCTTGCTCCATCTGAAGGCCTTTGCCGTGATATGGAGGTTGTTGCAACAGGACAGGGTATTTCCGTTCCTGTTGGCGAGCAGACTCTAGGCAGACTCTTCAATGTACTCGGTGACACTCTTGATAATGGCGAAAAGCTTGACGAGGGTGAGCACTGGTGTATTCACCGTGAGCCACCTACCTTCGAGGACCAGAGTCCTGTAGTAGAAATGCTTGAAACAGGTATCAAGGTCATTGATCTTCTTGCACCTTACGCAAAGGGTGGTAAGGTCGGTCTATTCGGTGGTGCCGGTGTAGGTAAGACTGTACTTATTCAGGAGCTTATCCACAACATCGCAACAGAAAGCGGTGGCTATTCAATATTTACAGGTGTAGGAGAGCGTTCCCGTGAAGGTAATGACCTTTGGACAGAAATGGGCGAATCAGGAGTTCTTGATAAGACAGCCCTAGTCTTTGGTCAGATGAACGAGCCACCTGGAGCACGTATGCGTGTAGCTGAAACAGGACTTACAATGGCAGAATACTTCCGTGATGTTAAGCATCAGGATGTGCTTCTTTTCATTGATAATATCTTCCGTTTCGTACAGGCTGGTTCAGAGGTTTCAGCACTTTTAGGTCGTATGCCATCAGCCGTTGGTTACCAGCCAACACTTGCCAACGATTTAGGTGAGCTGCAGGAGCGTATCGCATCTACAAAGAGCGGTTCAATCACATCAGTTCAGGCCGTTTACGTACCTGCTGATGACTTAACTGACCCAGCACCAGCAACAACCTTCTCGCACTTGGATGCAACCACAGTTCTTTCAAGAAAGATCGTAGAGCAGGGTATTTATCCAGCTGTTGATCCACTTGAATCTACATCACGTATCCTTGAGCCAGACGTTGTAGGCGATGAGCATTATGCAGTAGCTCGTGGTGTTCAGGAAATCCTACAGAAGTACAAGGAACTTCAGGATATCATCGCAATCCTTGGTATGGAAGAACTTTCTGACGAGGATAAACTTACAGTATATCGTGCACGTAAGGTGCAGCGTTTCCTTTCACAGCCATTCTCAGTTGCTGAGAACTTCACAGGCGTAAAGGGACAGTTCGTTCCAGTTGCAGAAACAGTTAAGGGCTTCAAGGCAATCCTTGATGGTGAAATGGATGAATATCCAGAAGCTGCATTCTTCAACGTTGGAACTATCGAAGATGTTAAGGCGAAGGCTGCAGAGCTTTCAAAGGAGTAGCTTATGGCATCAGTATTTAATCTTAAAATAGTGGCTTGTAACGGAGTCTTTTACGATGGACCAAGCGAGATGCTTGTGTACCCAGCTGACGATGGTGAAATCGCCATCATGAATCATCACGAGAAGATGACAGGTGTGGTAGATATCGGTGAAATCCGCTTCAAGCTTGAAGATGGCACCTGGCAGCACGCAATCATTTCAGATGGCTTGCTTTCAGTATATCCCGACGGCGGTGTCAAGATTCTGGCCTACTCCTGCGAGAAGCCAGAAGACATCGACACCTTTAGAGCTCAGGAAGCTTTAGAGCGTGCTCAGGATGCATTGCAACAGAAGCAAAGCTATATTGAACACCAGATGTCAATCGCAAACATGGCCCGCGCCATGGCCCGACTTAAAGGCGCAAGCCACCATAATAATTAAAATAAAAACTGCCAAGTTTTTGGCAGTTTTTTGTTGCTTTTAAATGGGGATTATGATATATTATTCTACGTCGATGAGCCGACTAATGTAAGTAATTTCGCTCATGCAGTGAGTGAAATTACTTGCCCAGAATTGCCCATTGCGAAGCAATTTTAAATGGCAATTCTTCATTGCTTACGCGGGTGTGGCGGAATTGGCAGACGCGCTAGATTTAGGTTCTAGTGGGCGACCGTGCAGGTTCAAGTCCTGTCACCCGCATCTCAGAAGCGCCAATAGGCGTAAACGAAAAGAGCACATTCCTTGATTTTTCAAGGTTTGTGCTCTTTTTTGATGTAAATAAGTGGCAATATTTTTGCCCCTTAATTGCCCCTTTTTGAAAAAATGTGCCCCTTAATTGCCCCTTATTAAGCAAGTAGATTAACAGAGCGGACAAGTTCCTTATCCTTTTCTTTCATTCTCTCAGTAACGTGCAGATATATCTTTTTAGTGATTCTTGAATCCTCGTGGCCAACTCTTCTTGTAATGGTATCAAGAGGCACGCCAGCCTCAGCAAGAAGTGACACATGAGTATGTCTTAGCACATGAGTAGTTATTGGACGCTTCAGAACATCCTCTGACGTCTTCTTAAGGTATTTATTAAAAGCATAATAATTCAAATAATCCCCGTTTTCATCACAGAAGAATAAGCGAAGCCTCAAGCCTGTTTTAAACCGTCTAGCGTTTAGATCCTTTTTAATCTCCTGGCACAAAGATTCAAGCTCAGGTTGCATATCTATATCTCTATTAGAGCAGCTGGTCTTGGGAGAGTGCACATCAGATTTTATCTGAGCGTCTAAAGTTTTGTTAATGTGTATCTTCTTATTTCTGAAATCAACATCAACGATTGTAAGAGCTAGCACTTCACCTACACGCATCCCCGTAAGAGCCATGAACTGAGTAAGCCCTTTCCACCGTTGCACCTTCATAGAATTAACAAGAAGGTTCAGCTCCTCACGTTCTAGGAACTTATGCTCTAGCTTCTCCTTAGCCTCTTTATCATTTACAGGCTTTAGCTTGTCAATCCATCTGATATCTGCAATATAGTCATTATCATAAGCCCAGTGCATAAACGATTTGAACCTAACGAGCCTCTCGTTCTTGGTGCTAGCCTTGTCTCTTGTGGAATATAGATTATTGGCCACGTACCCAGCAGTCAGGTTGGAGACGATTGCAGCAGGATTAAGCATCTTGCAAATGGTGTTAAGAGTGCTCCTGTTGCGCTTAACAGTTCCTTTGGTAACAGTTTTTGCTTGATATTCGATATAAAGGTCCGCAAGCTCTCCAAGAGTAATGTTCTCATGCTTGAGAGCAGGGGTAGATGCAGCGGCTATCTTTTCAGCCAGGATTGCAGCAGCATCCTTCCTAGTCATTTTATTATCTTTTAGAAGAGTAACAGAGACCTTCTTAGTTTTACCCGTGAGAGGGTCTTTGTATCTCTCACAGAATTTAAATTTTCCATTATCTAAAGGTTCAACCCACATAATAAATACCTCCTTGAATATGCAAATTGAAATCTATATAATAGGCGTTGCCTGGTTGCATGAGTTAGAGGGAGACAGATTATGAGTTTCATCGTTCAAGTGGCTCAGTTAGCAGTGAATATTATTCGCTTGCTTTATGAAATCTGGCGCGACCGTCACAAAAGTGACTGCTAGTTAATCTAGCCTGATGATGCAGCAGAAGCTCTCAGAAGTAGCAGTGTAGCTCGCAAGCTCAAACCGTTCACTTGAGACATTAAAATCTCATGCAACTGGCGAGCCAGGCACTACGGAAGTGAGTGGAGCTGCATTATTTGACAAAAACTAAAGATGTGATAATATATCTATAGAACGATGAGACGGTTCATAACTGAACTTTCTAAACAGCAGCCTGAACAACTGCGAACAATTTAGCACCCTGCGGGGTGCTTTTTTGTTTATCTAAATTGCACCGGTGCAATTTTCCCGACGTCGGCAAAACGATAAGACTTTACCTATCTAGTTCATGCTCTTCCATTTCAGTTCTTTCATGTTCTAGTGCTACTTCTTGCTTTAATCTGTTTTCACGTTCTCTATCATCTAATCCGAGCGCTCTGCAAACCATAGCTTTAGTTATATTATCTGCTGAGCGATATTTCTCAATTACAGTTTTTTCCTCGGGAGTAATACCTGTTGTCACGAACTGTTTGTTTGCGCGAGCCAAGAATTCTTTATCATCTAAAGATTCTGTAATTGGCATCTTTATTAATTCAACTACATTTTCACCATCCATTACTGGCATGTTAATAGAACCGGTTTGTTGCCATCCCATCAAAAAGGCGGGGGGCACATTACATAATTTGGCGGCAAGTTCGATTTTGTCTGATGGAATATTGGTTATAATATTATTTTCATATTTGTATAGTGTTTGCTTTGAAACGCCGATTTTGTCGGCAAACTCTACTTGCGGCATGCACATCTTTTCCCTTAGTACTTTAATTCGGTCCCCAACGGTCATTGCTACTTCCTCCTTCAATATTTGAATATGTATACATAATATCATCAAAAAAGTTACCGAACAAGAAAAAAATAACTTGACAAGTTACAAAAATGTAATATGATATAAGTAACTTAAAAAGTTACGGAGGCGATTAAATGATAAAGACCAATGAGCTTAGAGGGAGGTTCGCAGCTAAGGGATACAGTCAGAAAGAAATAGCTGATATGCTTGGAATAAGCACAAAAACACTGTACCTCAAGATGAAATCTGGAATATTTGGAAGTGATGAAATCCAAATAATGATAGATAAGCTCGAAATCGAGAATCCTATGGATATTTTTTTTGCACACGAGTAACCTTTTAGGTTACTACTGTGATACCCTACGGCTATCACAGTAGACATATGTTGACAACATATGTCTAAAACATTGGGGAAGGGAGGAAGATATGGAATTACAAAGAGGCGACGAAATCCAAGTATTAGATAGGAATGGACATTACTTATTTGATGGAATGGTAACTGGAATTAATCCAAAAAGAAAGCGCAATGTTCATTATATAAGACCTAATGGATATGTAGGAGTAGTTAAGAGTACGCAGGTAATTAAGACAGGGAAAAGATACAGATTTGATGCTGTACTTGAAGATGAGATGAAGAAAGCATATGTACAGCTCCAGCTTGACGATTCAGAACTAAAAGCTGTAAGGAAGAAAGCTGAAGAATTAAAGAATTTACTAAAAGAAGCCAGCTCTTTGCAGAAAGAACTGGCCAATACAGAAGTAAAAATAAAAGTAAAGCTACCTTCTAAACAAAGCTAACTTCGAAATCTTTTTCGCAATTAGGGCAGTTCACTAAAAGCGAAAATACGTGTACTTCTGAATTACAGTGAGGGCAAATCACATCAATGCCAATTGTTGAAACATTGGCAGATATTTCAGCAAGCATGTCTGAAATGCCTTTTTCATCGAGTTCGATATCGCACATAACATTAACCTCCTTATCTTATTTCAGCTCTGCAACAGCTGATAAGGAGAGTATAGCAGAAAGGAGACCACGGTGGGAACGGAAGAAAAGCTAAAAGAAGCAATAACACAAGCCTATGAGGCTATGAACGAGCTTGCGGTTGAATTAGAAAGCTCCAGAAAAATGGCTGTTAAAATTCCCCACGCGTACGAGAACAAGAGCCAACTGGCAGAGACCTTTGGACTATCTCGCCAATGCATTGGCAACTGGTACTCGGATTTTGAGGCGGTGGTTGCAACAGGTCGATATGGACCATACGCAATCTTAGATACCCAAACGAATGTGGCGGCATTCGCAGACTTCATTAAATACCGTAGATGGTTCAAGGAGAAGAACATGGCCAAAAATATTCCGGCATTCAACCTGATTGCCGCGATAAACATAATCATTCCCGAGCAAGCGGCTCGTTGAAAGGAAAAAAGGAGAGAATGAAAAGAAAAAAGTTAAGGCTGCTAAGGTATACAGCGGTACCGATTGCAGCAGGGCTACTTGTCGGCGGATTAACAAGTAGGCTCACAATGGATTATCTAGACAACAAGCTAGATGAAATGATAGTTGCCAAAGCGAGCGCTCCAAGAGCTGGAGCAATTGCAGCAGTATCAAAGATACAAAAAGAAACAGAAGAACCATATCTGATCCTTAATATGGTAAGTCCGAATTACTCTGTTGCGACGTCGCAAGCGGACGATGTTTCAGGACTAACATTCGCTGATGAAGAATCACAAATGCTTTTAAAGATAGCCATGGCTGAAGCGGAAGACCAGGGCGTTATCGGAAAAGCACTTGTAATGAATGTAATCAAAAACAGAGTAGATTCAGAAGCATTCCCAAACAGCATTGAGGATGTCATATACGATTTTAAGCAATTCAGTCCCGTCTGGGATGGTCGATATGATGAGGCGGTACCCGATGCAGAATGCTACGAATCACTAGAGATGGTTTTAAACGGTTGGGATGGCTCCAGCGGAGCACTTTACTTTGAGGCAGACTGGAACGAAAGCCAGTGGCACAAAGAAAATCTTCAAGAGCTGTTTCAATACGGAAATCTAATATTTTACAAGGGAGAATAAAAAATGAAATTGGGAGAGGGTGTTTCACATTGCCAGTCGGCAACAATTTCACTTTATTAAAAAATGTAAAAAAAGACCAATCAACTAAGTGATTGGCCAAGCACCTTACGGCTTTTTTCAACTAAAGAAAGTATACCATAAGGTGCCCACCAATGCAATTTTTAAGGGCTGCCAAGGGCAGTCTTGAAAGCTTGATAAGAATATTAAAGTTAGGGACACACCATGGCATATATAAGAGAAGAATACACATTCCCCGACTCAATAGAAGTAGAGATTAAATGGACTGGTAGGTATGGAGCCAGGGGAGAGAGACGAGGCCCACGACAGAAAGCTACGCCAGAGGTTATTGAAAAACAAAATCAGCGAAACAAGGAAAAGAGATATCGAAGATTAATAAAGGCCAATTTCAGGAAGGGAGACCTGTGGTTGACTCTCACTTACCCACGAGGAACTAGACTAACCATCGAGGAAGTGAAAAAGGATATTTCGAATCTCAACAAGATGCTCAGGCGGGAGTATCGAAAACGAGGAGCTGATTACAAATGGATTAGCAGAATCGAAATTGGGGCAAACGGTGGCATCCACATACACATGATTGTTAATCACGTAAGAGGAGAGCCAAGCATAGAACAATTTATAGCGGAACACTGGAAGCAGGGACGAGTCAATTTCGAAATGTTCAAAGGCGATGAAGAGTCAAACAAGAAGATTGGAGACTACATCACCAAGCCATTGACTGAGAACCAGGTTAAACGAGCAAGAGAGCAAGACATCAATCCAAAGGAACTTGTCAAGGTATCCAGCTCCCGCAACTTGATCAGGCCAAAGCCAAAGCGAAAAGCGTATAGTCACAGAACCATGCGCAAGGTTGTTGACACAGGTCAGCCAATAGCACGTAAAGGCTATTACGTGGATAAGAGCTCTGTGGTATTCGGAGTTAACCCGTTCACAGGACTCAGCTATTGCTATTACACGGAAATCCGAGGAGACACGGAACCATGAAAGTAACAATATACACAGACAGCACCATCAAGGGCCCAGCGGAAACAGATGGCTGGTGTGCAGCAGTTGTTGAATACGAGGGCGGAAGAAGCCGAACAGCCTTCTCTCAGATACGAGGAACTACTCAAAAAGCAAACCTCATGTGTTTAAAAGGAGCGTTAAGGCTGATAAACGTTGAAGCCGACGAGCTTTTAATATACACAACATCAACATACGTTGCAAAAGGACTTACCAGCTTGGATGAATGGAACGCTAACGACTGGAAGAAGACGGATGGGAAGGAACTCAAATATGCGCCTCACTGGTCAGCGATATTTGAGCATATTAGGACCAAAGAAATCACTGTAAGTACAGAGAGCCATAGTTATTCAAAGTGGATGAAGTCAGAGATGGAAAGGAGAGCAGCTGATGGATAAGCAAGTGGAGTTCATCAATCTTGAAATAAAGCTGAAAAAAAGCTGTGCGCCAAATCTCAACCATCATGTTTATTTGAACTTGATTCATCCCAAAGAAAACTTTCTACAAATCAAGCGAGGCGAAACAGTTCTTAGAACTATACGAGAAGAGGACGAGGAACTACTATGGCATGCAGGCATTAAAATCCTTGAAGGCATAGAAAAGGATAGTTAAACACGGAAAGGAAAAAGTTGTTATGTTTGAAAGATTCGGAAATCTAGACACAGCAGATGCAATCAACAAGGTCGCAGAGGAAATCAAAGCGACAGGAGACGAAGAAAAGCTAAAGGCTTTATGCGAAGAGAACGGAATAGACCAAGAAGATGCAGAAGACTATATGGACGGAGTTCTAGATGAGCTTGTTACTCCGTTGTCAGCAGCTCTTGGAAAACTTAGAGCAGAGGAAGCGTATCTGAAGCTTGGCGGAATCCTAACAGACTGGGTAGATGAACTTAGAAATGAATGCATAAACGATGAAAAGATGCAGCAGGCTGTTAGATCATCATCAAAGGAGCTTGCAGGATATATTGCAGCTCTTGCTGAAAACGGATATGAGAACAGATGCGTAGTAAGCCCAGCAATTGTGAAGCAGACAAAAACAATTAATAAGCTGCTAAATGGCCACGAGTTTTCTATAGGTGTGCCAGATAAAGCTACAAGATTGCAATTGATGAAGGACTACTACCTGAGTTAGGAGGCCATCATGATTTGTTACAAAGGATTCAATCGAGACTTGGTGTGCACATTAGGAAATGGAGCATTTCAGTACAAGGTTGGCCAAACCTACAAAGAAGAGAAAGCCCAGTGCGTTCAGACTGGATTCCATGCAGTTGAAGAACCAATCCAGGTATTTAGATGGTATAGCGGTAACGGAGCAAGATATTGCATATGCGAAGCAAAAGGAGATGTCCATGAAGATGGTGCTGACAGAATATCTTGTACCGAACTGACATTGCTCAAAGAGGTAACAAAGGAGCAGATAGCAGCTCTGGAATGCGAGTGGATGAGACAGAGACCCAATCGAGATTATGACGGATTTGTTCAACGAAATTCAGGTTATGCATCCAAAAACGAGATTCTTATCGTAAGAGGCACAAATCCTAAAGCATCAGGAGACGAGAGAGCAACCTTATTCCTGGTAAAAGAAAAAGGTAAAGCTCATGAAAAGGAAATAGTATCGATTGATGTGATTAAGGTTACAGAGGAAACAAAAAACATTGTTTTCTTAAGCGGGGGAAGGATAGATGCAAAAAGCAGAATTAAGAAAACTCCGAAGGCTAGATGCGACTAAAGAGATGATGCAAAAGGCAAAGTATAAAATTACGGTCCATGACAGATACGAGGATGAGGACACGCAGATTTATGAGTACGAAGCCTTTATCAGAATACAAAACCTAGGAGCTTATATCAAAATAGCAATCTTTGACCCAAGCTGGATGAGGGCAAATTGCACCGGTGCAAAATTCGAAGTGTTTTTAAACATCGAAGGTCAGGAATACATCACAAGAGAGCTCGATCAGGAAGGCAACGAAGTAAAATGGCTAACAGCCATGATATACAACTTGTTAGAGAAGAACGGGCTCAAGCATTACTGGTGGCAATATGATTGCAAACAAAAGATATTTGCTAATGCAGATGCAATGAAGACATTAGCAAGAATTCCAGTAGAACATGAAAGAGGCTATAAAGGGATAGAAAGGTTGCAGCAGTGGCAACAAGCAGTCAAAGACGAGGAAACAAAGAGAAGAGAGAAGGCAGAACAGAAGCCATGGGATGAGGATATGGCAAAGATACCAGCACTGCCAAAGAACTTCAATGTATGGGCTAGGAAGAATGTGCTTAAAGACCATTTTATCTTCTACGAATATAGCCCAAAGAAGACTACCACAGGGTGGTGCACGAATTGTAGAACTGAGGTAACAGTCCAGGAGCCTAAGTACAACAAAACAGCAAGGTGCCCTCACTGTAGAGCTAAAATCATCTACAAGTCCACAGGCAAGATTAAGACGCTATACGCTGAAGGATATTCAGCGAACATCATTCAAAAGATTGATGGAGGAATTGTCGAGAGGACATTTACGTATAGCGAGAGCTATCGAGGTGATCCAAGGCATCCGCAAGAACACTTCTACGAGTATTCAAGAAAGCTTTTAGTGGATGACGAAGTGAAGACATACTACTGGCAGTCATACAAAAACAAATATGTTAGATGGTGCCTAGGAGAGACCATTAGTGTAGCCCATGAAGGCTTCCACTATGGCTGGTATGAAAACACGATTCTATACAAAGGCAATCTCAAGAAGATGGATAGTCCTTTGCTTAAACATAGCTCATATATGCTATGGAACAAGCTTCCAACGAGGTTGATGGCATACGTAATACTCGAAAAGCGATACCCAGTAATCGAGAGACTGGCCAAAGTGGGATTGTTTAGCCTGGCAAAAGAATTAATTCGAACCAGCAACAGCGAGCAACTAAAAAAGTATTCAGAACAGACATCTCTTGCAGATGGATTAGAGCTTGATAAGTTCAGGCTTAAAAGATTAAAGGCCATGGATGGCAATTTAACAGCACTCAGATGGCTACAGCGCGAAAAGAAGGATAACGAGGTTATATCAGACGACATAATCAAAACATTGGCCTCAGAGAACATTGGATATCTAGACATAGCATTTGCTCTCAAACGTCTATCAATAACCAAAACCTTTAACTATTTAGTAAAGCAGGCTGACGCAATGGGCGAGAGTATCGGACAGACAATCACAACATGGAAAGATTATTTGAGCATGGCAGAAAGGGCAAAGCTGAATCTTGCAGCAGACCAACTATTTAAGCCAAAAGACCTCAAGCTGGCACATGATGCAATGGTTCTTGATTCGAAGAAAGAAGAGAGAGCAAAGCTGGTTAAAAAGCTAGAAAAGGAATGGCCAAAGGTTGACTCAAAGATGCCAAAGCTCAAGAAGTTCGAGTTTGCAGCAGACGGATATCAAATTGTGGTTCCTAACGGAATTGAAGACATCGTAACAGAAGGTTTGTGCTTGAGACATTGTGTACATACCTCAACATACTACTACGACAGAATCCAAAGGGACGAAAGCTATATTTTCTTTTTGCGAAGAGCTGAGAACCCTGATTTTCCTTGGTACACCTTAGAGGTAGAGCCATCAGGAAATATTAGGCAGAAAAGAACCACTGGAGACAAGCAAAACGATGATTTCAAGAAAGCAATAGCCTTTTTGAAAAAGTGGCAGAAATACTTCAAAAAACAGCTGACAAAAGAGGAGAAAAAGCTTGGAGTCATAGCGGACCAATTAAGACAAGAGAACTACAGCCAGCTGAGGAAGGATAAAAAAGAGGTATGGCATGGCAAATATGCCGGACAACTTCTGGCAGACATCCTGGAGGCTGATTTCATGAAAGCAATGTAAGGAGGAGACATGGAAAACGAAATAACTTACCAAAAGACCTATGCGCAGTTCAAAGAGGAGTGCGACACAGTAGTCAAGCAGACCGCAGAAAGCTTTGTAAGGCTTGGATATCTGCTGAAGGTGGCAAGAGACACAGACATCTTGAAAGAAAGCACCTACAATACGGTGGCCGAGTTTGCTGAAGCTGAATACGGATTAAATGCCACCTACGTGAGCAGATTTATTTCTATCAACGACAGATTTTCAGAAGGTGGCTACTCAGATCGGCTTGAGAGCAAATATCAAGGCTTCGGATACGCAAAGCTCTCAGTAATGCTTCAGCTTCCAGATGCGATGAACGAGGAACTATCAGCAGACATGACTAAGGCAGATATAACAGCCGTTAAAGACGAGTTCGACGCTGAAAAAAAGGTGACAGATATAGAGCGAATGATAGAGCCTCAAGCAGAAGCTCCTGAGTTGCCAATGAGGTTGCAATTATTGTACAAGACACTTGATAGCCTCGGAGAAAGTGAGCCAGAGATATTTATCAAGGTTGCCAAGTCTGCAGACTTAGAAAACACGGAAAGCCGAGTGGTACTTGCAATGGTTCCTAGTGATACAAAGGTGTATTCGGTAAGAGTTATGGGCTTAGGCAGAATGGTGCTGACATGCTCAGAGGATAAGGTCTCAATCGTAAATTCTAGAACAGCTGATAAGCAGCTTTACACTTGGGCTGAGGTTAAGCAAATGTGGGAGGAGATTGGAGCTATTGAAGAGCTGCCATTTCCAAACAAACCTGAAGAAAGATGGGAAAAGCACTATGGCCGAAAACTAGAAATTGCACCGGTGCAAGAGGAAAAGAAAGAGACAAAGAAAAAGGAGTCAAAAGTTGTCAAAGCCAAGGAAGTAACAGAAACAGATACTCACCTGACAGAGGCTGAAAACAAATCAAACGATTCTGAGAACGAAAATCAAGGATTTGAGAACGAATCACATGATTTTGAGAACGATTCTTGTGAAGATGATAACGGGGAGATAGAAGATGAAACTGATAATGGTAATCCTGGAGAGGATGATTATTCAGACGAAGCTGAAGCTGATGATGAAGTAGAACATGTTGAGGTTGCAGCAGTAGAAGATTTTGTTGATGACAGTCACGAGCCAACACCTATTGAGATTGAGTTGGCAGAGTGCATCAATCTTTTAGATGGCTACAGAGCAGAGCTGTGCAAACCTAATTTAACAAGTCGAGGCGTAAGGGAACTCAAAGACAATATGGTTCCATTAATCGCCCAAGCAATGGGAAGACTTGCATCAGCGCTTTGGGATAAAGAGATAGCAGAAGACGATGAGGAGGACGAGGGAGAATGAGAGTTTATTTAAGTGGACCAATCACAGGAAAAAAGAATTACATGAAGCATTTTGCAGCAGCAGAGAATGATGTCAAAAGAGGCGGACACGAGGTAATCAATCCAGCAAAGAATGCTCACGTAATGCCAAGAACAACTACACACAAAGAGTACATGAAGGTGTGCTTGGCTCAGCTAGATTGTTGCGATGCAATTGTAATGCTTAACGGTTGGAAGGAATCCAGCGGAGCTAGAGAAGAATTCTGCTATGCAGTAGATAAACGTATACCAATATTTTTTGAGGAGGAAAAATAATGTCAAACGAAATCCCAAGCAAAGAAACAAGCAGAGGAACAATAGTACACTACGGAGCATGCCGATATTGTGGCCAGCATCATTCCTTTGAAGGAATAATCGACATGACCGAAGAGGAGAAGATCACAAAGGCCACATCAATGTGTGATTGTGAGGAAGCGATAGGAGAAACAAAGCGCCTAGAGGGCGTAGAGCTGGCGAAGAAGAACGTAGACAAGCTTTTAGGCAAGTATGCATTTGCTGAACTTCTAAAGCCATTCGCAGAGGAGCTTGCTAAGTTCCATCTAGACAGCCTTACAGTCAAAGTTGGTAATGTTACAGCCTCAATGAGCTACAAGGATGGAAAAATCATCGTCAAAAAGAAAGTCACAGACGAGAGTACATTGGAGGCTTAAGATGAGCAAATCAATCATGCATCAGAAGGATGGCAGCTGCTACCTGTGTATGCGATTGAACCTTGACTATGATACGCACAAGACTACAGAAGAGCATCACGTAGTGTTCGGAGTCCAGAACAGAACCAAAGCCGAGCACTACGGACTCAAGGTTTATCTTTGCCATGAGCATCACACGGAAGGCAAATATGCAGTACATAAGAATTACAAGATAGCTCGTATGCTTCAGAACGAAGCACAAATGAGATTCGAGGCAGTACACCCAGAGTTAGACTGGATGAGCGTATTTGGACGCAACTATAAGCAAGATGAACAGTCGGTTGCGACATCGCAAGAAACAGAAGATACAGAGCCAGGATTTAGATTTTTGGAAGAGGAAGAAATAAATGGCACGCAAGAAAGCAGAATACAGAGGACCTGATGAAACAGACATTGCAGCAGGAGCTGCGAAAAAGAGTCTAAAGAGCTATGGACATTACATGGAGGAGCTTCAAAGAAAGGATGTTGTAGTTATTCAATGCGACGGGGTAGAACGCAAAACAGTAAGGGAAAGAATGCAAGAAGAACGTGAGAGGAGAATTGAAATGGGAGAATTAAAAGCTGGTGATACAGTTAAATGTTTTAACCATGAGGATATGCGCCACGTTTTAGAGAGTCTAAAAAAGCAGGGCTACAAGGCAGATTATCTGTATGAGAAAGATGGCAAGGAAGGAATGCGGATAATTATCAAATAGCAAAAAGGAGGTAAGTTATGGAACAGATTGTAGGATTAAGGGTTGAAGGAGCACCACCATACGCAAAGGACTATCAAATTTGGATTGTAAGAGTTGATGAATTGCATCAGGATAAAGCCTGGTTTTTTGGAGCTTATGAGACAGAAGAATATGCTAAGGAGATAGTAAAAGATATCCATAGAGCAGTAATAGTGCTTAATCCTGTAACAGAAGGAATCTAGTAGGAGGGGAACATGGAGAAGGAAAGAGAGCCACCAAAGTAATTGGTCTATTGCAGCAGGATAATAAATTTTATATACCACACGAAAAAAAGGGAGATTAAATAAGCATGACAAAAGCGGAAGTGCACGAGATATTAACATCACCAAGAAGGACTAAAAGACAGATAGCGGTCACTAAAGCTCAGATGGAGAAGCTTAGAGTTATGATGCTGCCTGGAGCAATACGATACGACAAGGATAGCGTGCAATCATCGCCACAAGACCCAATGTTGATATTCGCCGAGAAGCTGGACGAGCTAATGCAAACCGCAAAGAGATTGGAACTTGCATACATGCAGCAGTATACAGCAGTGGAGACTCTAGCAAATGCCCTGGATGATGCACACAGAGATGTAATAAAACTAAGATATTTGGCGGATTATGGAGCACCACAGATAGCACTAGAGCTAAACTATTCGGAATCTACGGTATACAAGCTCAAAAGAGAAGCAATAAAACTTTTAGAAGGATGATAGTAAAAGTCAAGAAAAAAAGTTTTTATAGTGCTACTATGATAGTGTAAAAAAACTTAAAGACCCCCCAATACAAATTACTTCTCCGAAAGGACTTAGCGTGACGCTAGGTCCTTTTTGAGTATAACAAAGCATTAACAGCTGGCCTGTTCGAGTGCTTTTTATAATAGATCATGTCGGGGCAGCATATAAATGCGCCCCGAGGCTAAGGCCGAGGCAACTATGAAGAACGAAAGATATGCAAATGGTAGCTTAAGAAGAAAACATAGAGCAAGATTCAAGGCTATGGATGCACCCTGTGGCATCTGCAAAGGCAAATACGGCCCCATCCATTACGACGAGCCTAGCGACCATAACCACCCGCTATCGTTCGTTATCGACGAGATAATACCGATATCGAGAGCTTTAGAGTTCGGTTACAGCTCGAAGCGTGAAGCTGCCGAGGACTGGAATAACCTACAAGCGGCTCATTATTGGTGCAATGCCCAGAAGAGCAACAAGCTTCCAAACGAACAAAAGAAAAAGGTTTCACATTCAAGAATTGTGCAGGACGGCAACTGGTAAAACTCTTATATGTCATATAGATTCTCCTTTTTCGCTGAAGGGTGGGGAGGGACCCCTCCCCACACCCCTAAGCGACCCCATGCCGTACCAGCGTCGACACACTAAATGCAAAAATCCACAGTTTTTGCATCAGGTTTCAAAAGTAACAACATAATGAACAAATGTCGTTTCACTTTACGACAAAAAACAACAAAGGAGGTGCATTATGGCTACAACAAAGAAGACTACAACAAAGCGCAAAAGCACTAAAACAGCGAGCTCGCGGACATCAGCAAGAAGTGTTAATTCTGTTGAAAAGAAGTGGAAATCTGAGGGCGAACTTGGAGCAGTTGAAGCAATCATTCTTAAATACGCAAAGATGATAGATATCACAGATTCGAGCAGAGATTTGAAGCCATTGGCATCTGGAATGCTTGAAGCTATCGACAGAAAGAAAGCCCTTGAAGCGGCGAAGGGCGAAAGTGGAGCAATGGAAGCTCCAGTATTTAAGATTCTAAAGGCAGCTAATGGAAATTAAGCTGGGGTGCCAGGAGCCCACCTTCAGATGGTCCGCTCCATATGAAAAAACGGAAGGTGGCTTTGCTAGTCAGTTATCAGCCGCTTATGATTTAACACCCCATGAATGGCAAGACCTGGTATTAAATGATTGGCTTGCTGTAGATGAAAACGGAGTATTGATTAATCACACCTGCGTGCTAATGGTGCCACGTCAAAATGGTAAGACTGGCGTTTCAGATCCTCGTGAGACATGGGGATTAATTGCACGAGGTGAGAGCATATTACACACAGCTCAAGAGTATCAAACAGCTAAAAAGGCATTTGATAGATTGAGAGCTAAATTTGGTGAAAAAAGGAATGATCCATTTGCAAAGTATCCCGAACTTAATGCAATGGTGAAAAAGTATACTACATCAGCCAATCAAATGATTCTCGATTTGACTAATGGCGGACATATTGAATTCAGAACTCGTGGCAACGGTACAGATGTTGGCCGAGGCGGTACATTCGATTTGGTAGTAGTTGATGAGGCGCAGAGCTACACAGAAGCACAAGCTGAAGCTCTAGCGCCTTTAAATATATCAGCCCCTACAGGTAGTCCTCAAACAATATTGATGGGGACTCCACCAACACCAGAGGCAATACACAAAGGATTTATCCTGGCTAAGACAATTAAAGAGATAAGAGCCGACAAGCCTAAAGGTTCATGCTTGCATCTTTGGGGAGTGGATGAGGTTGGAGATGTCAAGGACATAACAAGATGGTACAGATGCAATCCATCTCTGGGATACAACCTTTTGATTTCTGGTCTTGAAAAAGACATGAGAATGATGACCGATGATGGATTCGCTAGAGAGCATTTAGGATATATTGCGAACATTCTGGAGAAGAAACAAGACTTTGCACTAAATCATAAAATGTGGGAGGCTTGCAAATCTTCTAGGAAACAGGATGGAGAAGGCAAAAGAGCCTATGGAGTCAAGTTCTCATCAGATGGAGCCATGGTCACTCTTTGTGGAGCGATTATTGATTCTAAGGGATATGCAAGAATATCACTTATAGAGCACAAAGAGACTATCCATGGTACTAACTGGCTTGCAGATTGGCTTAATGCAAGATACAACACGGCATCTTGCGTTGTAATAGATGGACGAAACGGTGTAGATGTGCTTGTCGACAAGATAGCACCTACATGGAAGCGCAAAGGCTCTGTTGTTCGTCCAAGAGCAAACGACATGATTGCAGCAGTATCTACTCTGATCAATGAGCTGGCGGAAGAAACTGTTAGCTGGTATGGAGAGCAGGAGCTGCTTAATGATAGTGCATTGACATCTGTTAAAAGGTCTATTGGCTCAGGCGGTGGATTTGGATTCGGTGGTGAAAATCCCGAACCTATTGAGGCTTGTGCATTAGCTCTTTGGGGATGTAGGAATAGTAAATCAGAACCAGGAAGAAAAATGAGGATAGGTTAATGGAATTCAATATCAATCCAGATAGCATTGTAAACTTTCCTTCTAACGAAGCTGCAAAATTGCAGCAGTTATTTGATGTTTACGATCGCCATAAAGCACAAAATGAAACAAAAGAAGAGTATTACGAGGGTAAGGTTACCCTTAATCAGGTCAATATTGGTATTGCCTTACCAGATGGCTTAAAGAATCTTAGAATCGGCTGTGAGTGGGCTACAAAGACTGTAGATGTGCTTGCGGCACGTTCTATGTTTGATGGCTTTGTAAGTGTAAAGGGAACAGAAAACAAGACACTTGATGCTATCTCGAAAGAAAATAAGCTGGTAACCATGTATAAGGCTGCTTGTAAGGATGAGCTTAAGTTTGGATGTACATTTGTGACCTTATCAGCAGATAAGAAAATCAAATGCAAAATCAAATTTCATTCCCCACAGACTGCGGCGGCTCTCTGGAACGGCGAAAAGGATAGGATTGATTGTGGCTTTGCCATTATCGATACTGTTCCGGACGAATCAAAGCAGGGAGAATACAAGCCATCACATATAAACTACTACACTGATGAGGCCATATGGGAAATCATCCGTGAGGACGGTGTTTGGGTAGCTCATGAGTATAAGCATAAGATGGGATGTCCTCTGATGGAAGCTCTTGTGTGGAATAAGACAACAGCAAAGCCTTTTGGTCGTTCTCGTATTAAGAGCACTGTAAGAAGCTTGGTAGATGGTCACATTAGAACTGTAGCCAATGCCACAATTGGCTTAGAGTTTGCAACATCACCGCAGAAGTATTTACTAGGCATTACTGATGAACAGTACGATGCGATGATTGACAACAAATTCAAGACATATGTTGGCTCACTTTTGACAGCAACAATGAATCCAGACAGTGATAAGCAGCCACAATTTGGCCAGCTCACTCAAGGAAGCCTACAGCCTCACATCGATATGATGAGAATGTTGGCCACACAGTTTGCAGCAGAAACAGGATTGTCTGTTACAGATACAGGTGTCATTAATGATGCTAATCCTACATCAAGTGATGCAATTTTGGCACAAAGCAAAACATTAGTATCGCTTGCAGAAGAACTGAATTCAGGAAATGGTGATGCATTAGAGCATATTGCAAGAATGGCTCTAGCTATTGCAGAAAATAAGAGCCTGGATGAATTGGATGAGACAGCGGATGTGATAGCACATTTCAAAAATCCTGCAATGCCTAATGTTGCATCAACAGCAGATGCGGCTATTAAGCTTGCAAGTGCTAGAAGCAATTTCGCAGATACAGACGTATTTTTGGAAATGGTGGGCTTTAGCCCAGCAGATATTGCAAGAATCAAAGCTCAGGAGCAAAGAGCTAGAGGATTGGCTCTGATAGAGGACATAGATGCAGATATCAACTAAGGACTGGAAGAACTACATAGCGAAGTTATCCAAACTTAACGCTACAGCAGCTGAAAAGATGCAGCAGTATATTGCCAAACACGGATTTGCAGATACAGAGGCCATTATTGATTATGCATACGGTCTTGTAACTAAGTACGGTGAAGGCTCTGCCGCCTTATCGGCGCAGATGTTTGAAACTATAGCAGAGATGGAAGGGGCTGTTATTCAGCCCGCTGTAATGGCTCAAACAGCCTCTAGAAACGAAGTAGCAAAAATGGTTAATGGCATTATGAAGCAGACTCAAAATGAGAATGTTATAGCGAATGCCGTAGGTAGAAAAGTCAAGCAAGCTGGAGCTGATACCACGCTCCAGAATGCTTTGAGATATGGAGCAGAATTTGCATGGATTCCTGCTGGTGATACATGTGCCTTCTGTATTGCACTTGCATCAAGAGGTTGGCAGTTAGCCTCGAAGAATGCTATTAAGAATGGACACGCAGAGCATATTCATTCAAATTGTGATTGTACCTATGCCATCAGATTTGATTCAAAGACTCATATTGAAGGCTACGATCCGAAGTATTATGAGCGCATGTATTATGATGCTCAGGATAGAGCAGCTGAGGAAGGAACCTTCTGGAGCGGAAAGTCCGATAAGGATGCCATCAATCAGATGCGTAGAGATAAGTACAAGCTTAATGCTGAGAAGATTAGAGAGCAGCATAGAGCTGCTTACGCGAAGCGACAGATGGATTTTAGGCATGAACGCGATACGGATAATCCTTTTGTATCAAACGTAAAAGAAGGCACAATAACAGCAAAAGGAATTACAAGAAGTCCAAACGGCATATACGTCTCTGATAAGCTAAATATAAAGCCCAAAAAGTTACAAGAAATAGAGAATAATGTCACACAATTTAAAAAGATGATAGGAGTGGAGGGAAAGGTAGAACCTAAGATTGTTCTTGTAGCGGATACAGAATTGGGAAAATCTGGTGGTAGATATGTGGCGGCAGAAAACACACTCTATTTTAAAGTGTTTGAAGATAAAAATGTTGAAAGACATATGAATTTGCATGAGCTCTTTCATTGGGAGGATTCACAGCAGTACATAAATGCCGGAAATATTATTAATTCTGATGAGGACGTTATCGACTATATGTGTGAAAAAAGTAAGAGAATTCTTGACAAAAAAGGCATTACAGCCGATAATGTAGGTGAGATAAGTATATATGCAAGGCATATGTATAATGCAAAGAGATTTGATGAGGTATATGTTGAATATAGAACAGTAGAGGGATTGAAAAATGCCAATTTTACCAAAGGAATTACAAGAAAAACTTAAGATTGTTGAAAAATGGATGAAGAATGGGCAATTCATCGAGGGAACTCCAGAATATGTCTTGGAGTTTGACAGAGAAATTGGTGATTTTTATATTAAAGAGTCTGAAGGCGTGATGTAGCAAGAATGAGCACTTACCTAGGTAAGTGCTCAGACTGTAGACAAAGAGGATGCTGCAAAACCGAGTTTTGCAGCATCCTTTCTTTTTTCTAAGTTTCTTTTCTGATTTTTGTTGAAAAAGGCCTTTCTTTAGGCCATTTCTAATTCCCATTCTTGCTGTATCTTTGCCAGTTTCTTTAAATTCATACACGCAAAGGTAAGCGCGACTTTCATTATCATGCGCGCCTTACCATACATTTGTGTATATCTAAAACCATGATTCTCTTTAGCTGTTCCAAAGATTCTTTCTATGGTTTCTTTTCTGTGAGAGTATAAATCTTTCATACCTAAGGTCTGTCTTATATCTTCACATGCTTCCATGTATTCTTCCCAGACATGGCGAGTTACAATTTTTACATGATTCTTGCTTGCTGTACATTGTCCTAAGAACTCACACTTCTCACATATGTGACCACAGCTTTTGTATTCCTTATAACCATCTCTATTTGTAGTACTGTATTTTAATATCTGGTCATTAGGGCAAATATAGCAGTCATTGTATTCATCATAGACATACTCATATTTCTTAAAGAATCCTTCTTTGGTCTGAGGCCTCTTATAAGGGAAAACTGGTTTGACTCCATCATCAAGAAGTAGCTTTGCAATGGCAGGAGTTTTATAACCTGCATCAACAACACATTTTTCCATACCAATGTCCTGAAGTTTATCATACAGACCTTTGAAAGTTCTGCTGTCATGCTCATTGCCAGGATTAACATCGAAGCCTAAAATCCACCCATTCTTATCACA